>CAZPBJ010000080.1:0-9997 GCA_964584685.1 uncultured Christensenella sp.
CCAAAGTGCCCGCCGTCGAAGACCTGAAGACTTCCGTGACCGTCAGCGTGGGCGATTACCTCGCCGCGCTTGAGAAAGCCGCCAAGAACGCGAAGTAAACACAACAACAATATTCAAAAGGCTCCGCTGTTGCAGGCGGGGCCTTTTATATACCGGGTATAACATTATTGTAACAAGAATAGCTTACCCTGTATTAATTATTTACACACTTTTACACATATTACTTGACGTTTGCGCAAATTTGTGTATATTTGTATTATACTGGAAGGATGGGGAAACCCGTCCGATACCCGTAAAGCGGCATAACGAGATACCCGATTATTAGGCGCAGACCATCCTGAAACAGGCAGGGATTCGGGGAAAAGAGGACAAGTAGGTATCCCGTATCCCCCATATATGGGGATAGACATGAAAATGGAGGAAATTTATGAGGAGGACATACCCCATCATCCTGACACCGCAGCAGGACGGCGCATATCTGGTTACTGTACCGGACTTGCCCACCTGCGTCACGAGCGGCCGCAGCATTGAAGACGCATTCAATATGGCTCAGGACGCGCTGAGCGCATGCCTGCTTGCCTTTGAGGACGAGAATATCCCACTTCCCAGGGCTACAGCCATTCAAGAGGTAAAAGTAAAAGAAAACGAACTCGTCATGCTGCTGCCTGTTGATACACTCGCTTACCGCATGGCAACAGATACACGTGCGGTACGAAAGAACGTTTCTATTCCCGCCTGGATGGCCGCGATGGTTGAACGGCGGAAGATCAACTGCTCCCAAGTACTGCAGGACGCGCTTCGGTCAATGCTGGAGACTTCTGCTGCCGTCAGTTAAGAGATCTCCTTGTGCAGCGTTTTCGCAAGACAGTTTATGGCCTTATTCTGTATATACCGAGGACCTGTAGTCCCATCCGCAGGCGTCCAGTTTCTTAAGCGTGTCCGCGACCAGGTCCACCAGGACAGCTGCCATCTTTTCGCCTTTTTCTTTCGTGCCCTTGGTCGGGTCTCCGGTGGCCGCGGTGTCGGTAAGCTCGGAGAAATCCCACTTGACGTCCATGTGGGGCGGCAGATTGTCCGGCACGACGCCGGCAGCCTGGTCCATCTCACACCACTGCCCGAACAGGCTCAGCGCGATGGATGACTCCCCTTCCCCCGCGTGGCCCAGCCCGTCCCACACTTCAAAGGTATCGGCGGGAAGGAGCTTGCCCGCGGCGATCCACCAGTCGTTCAGGGCGACGATGCGGGCCTGGGGAAATGCCATCCTGATTTCCCTTGCCGCGATTTCGATCGGGGCGATGTTGCCGTCGTGGCCGTTGAAGATAAAGATATGATTGATGCCGTTTAGTATGGTGGTGCGCAGGATGTCGCTGATGACGCGCACCATGGTGTCCGCCTTCAGGTACAATGTGAACGGGAATCCCGCGTAATGCTCGCTGACGCCGACTGCCACGGGGGGCAGGACCAGTGTGCCCCTCACCCGGTCGGCTATCTTGCAGCTGAGCATATAGCTGACATGCGTATCGGTGCCCAGGGGGAGGTGCCTGCCGTGGGCTTCGCAGGAACCCAGCGCCAGGATCGCCTTGTCATAGCCGCCGGCCTTGTATTGGTGCGCTGTCATATTCAGGGCTTCATGCATCGCTGTCTATCTCCTTGCCATATTGATCGGGCGGCGCCGGGTGAGCCTGTCTCCCCCGGCGTCACCCTGTGTCTGCCGGGATTACTCGAATGAGATCTCCTTGACAAAGGCGAACTCGCCGTCCTTGACGGTGTTGATGGTGACCGACTTCATGGGCACATGGCTGCCGTCCTTGTAGGTGACGGTGCCGGTAACGCCCTTGAGGCCGGCCGTCGCGCCGATTGCCGCGGCGATATCGGCGCCCGAGAGCGAGGCGGCACGGCCGATGGCGTCCGCCAGAAGGTACATGGTATCATAGCCCAGCGCCGCGAAGGCGTTCTCGGGGGCCACGCCGTACTTGGCCGTATAGGCTTTGACGAAGCCCTGCACTTTTTCGCTGGTGTTCTTGAGCGAGGTATGGGTGGCGACCAGCACGCCCTCGGCGGCCGCGCCGGCCACTTCCATCAGCAGCGGCGTGTCAAAGCCGTCGCCGGAGATAATGGGCTGCGTGACGCCTTTGTCCCTGAACTGCTTGACGATGACGCCCGCGTCATCCGGCACGCCCGAGATGAAGATGGCCTGCGCCTGGCTGCCGTTGGCGATGAAACGGTCGATCTGGGCGGAGAAATCGGGATCCTTGTTCATGTAGATGTCTTCCAGGACGAAGGTTCCGCCAAGCGCCTCAAACCGCTCCTTGAAGAAGGAGGCGAGCGTGGTGGTAAATTCCATGGACATGTCGGTCAGCAAATAACAGGTCGTGAGGCCAAGGTCCTTGAAGAGGTAGTCGGCGCAGGCGTAGGCCTGTACATTGTCGCCAAAGGGCGCCAGGAAGCTTAGGTCGCCCACCAGGTCGGGCAGCGTGGGCAGCGTCGCGCCGGAAGTCACAAACGGGATCCCCGCTTCCTGGGCGATCATGCCCGCCACCAGGGCGTAGTTGGAGTCGGAGAGTCCCGCCACAACCAGCACCTTGTCGATATCGATCATTTTTGTGACAGCGTTGGATACAGCGTCCTGCTCGGTCTTGCCGTCCAGGGCAATCACTTGGGCAGGTACGCCCTTGATTCCGCCTGCCGCGTTGATCTCTTCTGCGGCAAGCAGGAATCCGTTGAGGGAAGGCTGGTCCAGCGACGCCTGGCCGCCCGTGACGTTGTAGATCGCGCCGATCTTGATCGTATCCTGCGCCAAGGCCGGTCCGGTCATGCCCAGCAGCAGCGTCAGGACGATCAGGGTGGTAAACAGTGCCTTTGGTTTCATGGGTAGTCCCTCCTGTTTTTATTCCATCACGCGGTATTGCCGCGAAATGTTCATTTGCTGTCCCCGGGCTTTTCGCGCCTGCCCAGGGAGCGGATCGCCTTTCCCAGCGCCCTGTATTCGCCGGGGTCCAGGGCGCCTTTGTACACCCCGGGGTCAAACCAACTGTCTACGATGATGTCGCTGTAGCCCATGATCCCCTTGCGGCGAAAGATGATGATGACGATCATCAGCGCGGACAGTATCAGCTGCGCCGCGCCGTACAGCGACGGGATTTGGATGCCCAGCACCGTTATCCCCGATTCCAGGCTTGACAGGTATTCCGGCACGAAGGTCATGATCAGCGCGCCGATCACAGAGCCGCTGAGGGAATACATGCCGCCGATGATGGACGTCTCGACAATCGTGAACGTCTTGTCGTAATAGAAGAACGACGGCGATATCACCTTGATCAGATGCGCCCAGAGCCCGCCCGCGACCGCGGCCATGAACGCGCTGACGCAAAAGGCAAGCAGCCTGTGGCGCGCCAGGCCCACCCCCAGGGACTCGGCTGCCACGATGTCGTCGCGTATCGCGGCCATGCCGCGCCCATAGGCTGAGTGCAGGATGCGGTGCAGGATATACATCATCAGGATCATCGTGCCGTAGATCGTCCATGTGTCCGACAGGCTGGGGATCCCCGTCAGGCCCTTGGCGCCGTTGGTGATATCCTGGTTGTTCTGCAGCAGCGAGCGGATGATCACGATAAGGCCAAGCGTGGCCACTGACAGATAGTGTCCCTTGAAGCGCAGGACGGGAAAGCCGATAAGCAGGGCGAAAATCGTGGCGACAATGCCGCCCATCAGCAGCGCGGCGGGAAACGGGATCTCGATGCGCTGAAGGAAGGACGACATGTTCCGCAGGAGCACCGCCTTTTTGACGGCGGGTATGGTCAGCAGCGCCGATACATACGCCCCGATCCCCATGAATCCCGCGTGCCCCAGGGAGAAGATGCCCGTAAAGCCGTTGCACAGGCTCAGGCTGGAGGCAAGGATGATATTGATGCCCACCAGGTTGACAAGCCTGACGTAATAGCCGCTGAGCGTCAGGTTGGCTGTCACGACCAGCGCCGCGGGAAGGGCGATAAACGCCCAGAACCGGAATGCCTTGTTGCGCACGATCAACATCGCTCAGCTCCTCCTGCCCGAGGCCGTGCCCAGCAGGCCGTTGGGCCTGGCCAGAAGGATGAGGATCAGGATGACAAACACCAGCGCGTCCCGGTAAACGGCCAGCTGCGGCTCCAGCAGCCCCGCGAACAGCATCTCCGCCACGCCCAGCACCAGCCCGCCGATCACCGCGCCCGACAGGCTGCCGATGCCGCCCAGCACCGCCGCCACAAAGGATTTCACGCCCGGCACAAAGCCCATCAGCGGGTTGATCGTCTTGTACTCGCCTGCCAGCATGATACCGGCGATGGCGGCCAGCGCGGACCCCACCGCGAAGGAAAAGGTAACGACCCTGTTGATATTGATGCCCATCAGCCTGGCCGCCCGTGGGTTGTCGGTGCAGGCGCGCATGGACATGCCCATCCGCGTCCTTTTGATGATCAGGTTGAGCCCCAGGAGCAGGACCGCCGTCAGGATAAATGTCAGGATGTTCATGGCGGAAAGTGTCACGGTGCCGACGCGGTAAAGCCCGGTCAGGTAATCGGGCAGCTTGAACGCCCGGCTCTGGGCGGAAAACAGCATGGTCATCAGGTTCTGGATGAACATGGATACGGCGATGGACGTCATCATGACCGCCTCCTCCCCCGAGGAACGCAGCGGGCGGTAGGCGACGCGTTCAACGATGACGCCCAGGACGAGCGACGTGAGCATGGCGCCCACTATGGCCACCGGCAGAGGCGCCGCCATGATCGTCAGCATCATGTACGCGGTATACACGCCCACGCACATGATGTCGCCATGGGCGAAGTTGATCAGGCGCAGGATGCTGTACACGATGGAGTAGCCGGTAGCGACGATCGCGTAAATGCTGCCCAGTTTCAGGCCGTTGACCAGCTGCGTGATGACATACGACAGTTCCATGCCCTACCTCCCCAGATAAGCTTCTTTGACTTGGGGATCGTCAATGAGCGCCCTGCTGTCCCCGGACATGGTGACCAGACCGTTTTCCAGGATATAGGTCCGGTCGGAGATCTCAAGCGCCTCATAGGCGTTTTGCTCGACCAGCAGCATCGTGACCGCCTGCCTGCGAAGGTCCGCCAGGACGCCGAACACCTGCTCTGTCATGACCGGCGACAGCCCCAGCGAGGGCTCGTCCAGCAGCATCACCCTTGGCTTGCCCATCAGCCCCCGGCCGATGGCCAGCATCTGCTGCTCCCCGCCCGACAGGGTGCCGGCAAGCTGCCTTTGCCGCCGGGCGATCACAGGAAACAAGGCGAATACCGCTTCCATCCTGTCCGCCAGTTCCTTCTTGTCCGTGACAAAGTACGCGCCCAGACGCAGGTTTTCATAGACGGTCATGCCGGCGAAAACCTGGCGCCCCTCAGGCACATGGCTCAGCCCCATCGCCGCGATCCGGTCGGCGGGTTTCCCTGCGATGGAAACACCGCCAAGCAGGATATCCCCCTGCGTTGGGCGGAGCAGGCCGGATATGGTTTGGAGGATGGTGGTCTTGCCGGCGCCGTTTGCGCCGATGAGCGCGACGGTCTCCCCCTCGCCGATAAACAGCGATACGCCGCGGATCGCTCGGATGCTGCCGTAGGATACGCTGATGTCCCTTATCTCAAGCACGGGCCGCTGCCTTTCCCAGGTATGCCTCGATCACCCTGGCATCCCCGCGCACCTGTTCGGGCGTGCCCCGGCAGATCGTCTCGCCAAAGGCCATGACATAGATGTATTCGCACAGCCCCATGACCACTTTCATGTCATGCTCGATGAGCAGGATGGTCAGCCCATAGCGTTCGCGGATGCGGCGGATCGTATTGACAAGGTTCGCGCTTTCGCGCGGGTTCATCCCCGCAGCCGGCTCGTCCAGCAGCAGTAGCCTGGGCTTTGCCGCCAGGGTCCGGGCAATCTCCAGCAGCCGCTGTTCGCCGTAGGGCAGTGAATCCGCCCTGTCGTCCGCGCGGGCCGCGATGCCCGCCACCTCCAGCATTTCCATGGCGGTATCCTTGATGCCGCGCTCCCTGCGCCGGTAGCCCGGGGAATTCACCAAAGCCTGAACCAGGTTGTAGCCCTTGCCGATCTGGGCGCCGATGGTCACGTTTTCAAGGCAGCTCATCTTTCCAAAGAGGCGCTGCGTCTGGTACGTCCTGCCCACGCCCAGCCGCGCCACCAGGTCGGGGCGGATGCCGCTGATTCTGCTGCCTTCCAGGTATACATGACCCTGCGACGGCTGCTGCTGGCCCGACAGGATATTGATCAGCGTGGTCTTCCCGGCGCCGTTTGTGCCTATCAGGCCGTAGATCCCGCCCTTTTCAAGCTTCGCGCTGAAATGGCTGATGGCCAGCAGGCCCTTGAAACGCATGGAAACATCTTCAATTGACAAAAAATCCTTCACCGGTACAGCTCCCCCGATTGGCCCTGTCCATCAATTCCATAACGGTGATCTTTCATCATTCAATATACCCACCCTCGTCACGCTGTCATAGGCTATGCCGGCCGCTCCCGGAATAGTGGAAGTATATAGAAATCCCGCGGCTTCACAAGTGCAAATACACAAGAAATGCAAAGCGCGCGTCACAGTGCTTTCCGCTGCGCGCGCCCTTTCATACATCCAAGTAATATCAAGCTGCAGTTATCGCTGTACAGCCCCCGCCACTCAGCACTCAGCACTCCCCACTCAGCACTCAGCCCCCGCCACTCCCTACGCAGCCCCCGCCACTCCCTACGCAGCACTCAGCACTCAGCACTCAGCACTCGTCACTCCCCGCTCAGCACTCAGCACTCAGCACTCAGCACTCGTCACTCAGCACTCGTCACTCGTCACTCGTCACTCGTCACTCCTCCTTTAAAAACGCATAGAACTCGTCTTCCTTCTCCTTGTCGCGCGCGGATATGCTCCCCGCCGTCGCGGCATAGAAAATGAATTCCTCCTGCCCGTCCAGGCCGAACAGGACGTCGCAGGCATCGGTATCCAGCGCCGCGATGGCGCAGGCGCCCAGATGAAACGCGGAGCAGGCGATGTAGAGGTTCTGGGTGATATGGCCCGCATCGATGAGTATGACCCTATGCGCGTCGGCGCTGTAGCGCCATTCCGCCCGGCAGGGCACCACGCTGTAGAAAAACACGGCGCCGGCCTTCCCGCACCAGTCCTGCTGGGCAAGGACGCTGCCGACAGTTTCCGCAAGCCGCTCAGGTTCCCCCAGCAGCTCTATCGCGTGCGCCATGGGCAGGTAGTGGTAAAGCCCCGGCTTCAGGCCTGCCACGTTGAGCGCCGCGACATAGCACTCAAACTCATGGCGCGCTCCGCCGCAGGCGACGGTGCGCAGGGTGGCGTACTTCTTGCCCCGCAGGCCCCTGACGCCCTGCTGCGCCCACAGGAGAAAGGACAATGCCGGCAGCGTGACGGGTTCCCGGGTATAGACCCGGCTGCTTTTGCGCTGCGCAAGCACCTGAAGGATGTTGTTGTTCAAGGACAGGCTTTCAAAATCCGCGGGAAGGGAGATGAACTCGCCACCCATGGGCGCTTTCACCAGGGGCGGCTGGGGCTTTTTCAGCATCTGGTCCGTCAGGATCTCTTCCTCATCCGGATTGAAACGCATGAAATTCCGTCCGGCCAGGATCTTGTTTTCAATTTGTTCTTTATTCACTTGGCTCGCCTCCTTGCGTTATAAGGCCTGTGTTTCGGGCCGGGGTTTGCGCAGGGAGAGCAGGGTGTCGGCGATGCTCTCGTGCCTTACTTCCCGCACCTCAAAGCGCATGACCCTAAAGGTAAACTGCAGGATCACGCTGATGCCCGCCACGGCGATGACGGTGCCGGGCCCGACTTTCGCGCCCAGGCTCCAGCCGATGAGAAGAACGCTGCCTTCAAGGAGCCCGCGGACAATGCCGATGGGAACCTTGGGGAGCCTTTTGCCAAGCGCCACCATCAGGGAATCCCGCGGGCCGCTGCCAAGGCCGGCGCTGATGTACAGGTAGGTGGCAAAGCTGATGAAGACCTGGCCGGCCAGCAGGACCGCGATGCCGGCAAAAAAGTTCTGTGCCCTGGGCATGAGCCGGACCAATTGGAGAAGGTCCACGACCTTGCCGATCAGCAGGATGTTGATCACCGTCCCGACGCCGATCTTCTCCTTCAGCAGCACATCAATGACCAGGATCACAAGCCCCGAAAGCGTGATGAAATCCCCGAAGGATATGCCCAGCGCCGCGGAACAGCCGGAATTGAACGCCTCCCAGGGCGCAAGGCCGATATTCGCCTGAATGGAAAGATAGACACCCAGCCCGTACAGAAACATCGCCGCGGAGACCCGCAGCAGCTTTTTCGCCAGTTTCAACCTTTCGCTCCTTCCCTGTGAATGTGCGCTATCCTATACCTTTCTCCGGTATCTTTCAATCAAAACCGATCAAGCATTCCTATCACTTCGCGGCATTGACCCAAATTCCGCGCGGCGGCAGCCTGCAAACTTGCACGGTAAAAACTTGCAAACCTGCACTGTAAAACATTGCAAACTTGCACGGTAATAGCTTGCAAACTTGCACGGTTGCCTCTATACTGTGTGTTGGAGGTGCTTATGGACAAATACATGAACCGGCTTGTCGATCAGGTCTTGGCGAATGAGCTTGAGGCATTTGGCGCCGTATATATCACGGGCCCAAAGTGGTGCGGCAAAACAACCACCGGAATGCAGCTGGCAAAGAGCCATCTGTATATGCAGGATCCCGATAACCGGCAGCAATACATGAATATGGCGGCCCTGGCGCCGTCACGACTGCTGGAAGGTGAGAATCCCCGGCTGATTGATGAGTGGCAGGACGCCCTCCAATTATGGGATGCCGTCCGCTTTGAAGTTGACCGAAGGTCGGCGGAAGGCCTTTTTATCCTCACGGGATCTTCCGGTGTGGATCAAAGGAAGCTTGCCCATACCGGCACGGGGCGCATCACACACCTGAGGATGCGCACGATGAGTTTGTTTGAGTCCGGCTATTCAAACGGCCTGGTTCGCCTGCGCGCCCTGTTTGACGGTGAAGATATTTCAGCCAAATCAGAACACAGCATACCGGATTTGGCAGAACAGATTGTCAGGGGCGGCTGGCCCGCAACGGTCAGCAAGCCTTACGCGGCAGCCAGGCGGCAGGTTGCGGGATACTGCAGAAGCACTTTGGAAACCGAGGTCTCATCGCCCGACGGCGTCCGCCGCGATCCCGAAAAAGTGTCGGCAGTGCTCAAGTCGTATTCACGGCATATAGCAAGCCCGGCCACGCTCAGCACCATCATGAATGACGTAAGCGGGCACTTCGGACCGCTCAGCCGCAATACAGCGTCTGATTACATCACCGCGCTTGAAAAAATCTTTGTCATTGAAGACCTGCCGGCCTGGAGCCCCCGGCTGCGCTCAAAAACGGCCGTCGCTGTCAGCCCCACACGGCATTTTGTCGACCCTGCGATCGCCGCATACTTCCTTGACGCAGGAACGGATGACCTGATGAATGATCTGGAAACTTACGGCCTGCTGTTTGAGTCGCTGGTCGTTCGCGACTTGAGGATTTATGCCCAAAGCCTGGATGGCAAGGTATACCATTACAGGGACCGCAGCGGATTGGAGGCAGACGCTGTTGTCCATTTGCCGGGCGGACGATGGGGAGCTGTTGAAGTGAAGCTTGGTACGGCATGGATTGAAGAAGCAGCCGCAAACCTGCTGAAACTGAAAGACAAGATTGACACCGACAAGATGAAAGCCCCTTCGTTTCTGGCCGTCGTCTGCGGCACCGGATACGCCTACAGGAGGAAAGACGGCGTCTATGTCGTTCCGCTGGATTGCCTGAGAAATTGAGACACGCAGCCAAGCAGCGGCCTATATTTCCCATCCGTTCCTAACGCAGCACTCAGCACTCTGCACTCTGCACTCTCCACCGCCGGGTTATCGGAGGTTTTTTGCAGTTATTTGCACGGCCCCTGCAACAAACCCCATGCCCAAATTCCTATATA
>CAZPBJ010000081.1:0-9954 GCA_964584685.1 uncultured Christensenella sp.
ATATGGCACTTGGTATCACGCCGCCCAAATAGATATATTTTTGCGGGATTTTAGGTTTGGTGTATAGTAATGCCTGCAGGCTTCAGGAGGACGCGTGCCGCTTCTGCCGGCAGTCTGCGATTAACATGGGGGAGACTCTGAGCGATGGCGTTACGGAACCTGATTCTGGATATGGGCAACGTGCTGCTCACCTGGGAGCCTCGGGCATTTGCCCTTCGGGCGGCAGGGAACCCCAAGGACGCGGAAATATTGTGCGGCGCTATGTTCGATTCGCCTGATTGGCATCTGCACGACGCGGGGCAGATTGACGAAGGAGAATTGCTTCTTAAGTCGCTTTCGCGCACGCCGATGCGCCTTCACGATAAGCTCAAGGTGCTCCACGAGCAGTGGCCCGGCTGGATGGCGCCAGTCCCCGGAGCGGATGCTTTTACCCTCAGGGCACGCGATGCCGGCCTGAGGCTCTTCCTGCTGTCAAATGCCGGAACACGCTTCCCAAAGGCGCTTGAATGGCGGGATTTTTACCAGCGGCTTCATGGCGCGATGGTGTCCGCGCACGAAAAAATCTGCAAGCCCGACCGGCGCATCTATGAACGCCTGTGCGAGCGCTATGGCCTGCTGCCCCGGGAATGCCTGTTCGTGGATGATATGGCTGAAAACGTTGACGGAGCGATAGATGCCGGGATGGCTGCCCACCTGTTTGATGGCGACTACATCAAGGTGGAGAACAGGCTGCGCGTGCTCGGGGTCGTATTCCCATGATCATATCGGCTTATTCTCCGCCTTTGCAGCAGATAAGCTGCATGCTGCCCTGGGCGCTGCAGCTGCCGGCTGCCGCGTATGGCAGGAAGAAATAGTCTCCGCGCTTGACCGCGCGCTGATAGCCGCCGCTGCTTACGCTCCCTTCGCCATCGACTACGATATACACGGCCGCGCCTTTATCAAGGATGGTCTTCGCTCCATCAAGCAGGGTGGTTCGGTCCATTGTAAAGCACGGCGTGTCCTCCGGCCCGATGAGCAGTTCTTCAATGACGCTGCCCTCATTGCGCAGGGTCTTGGGTTGCTTTTTGCCCATCCGGACGACTTTTTCCCCATAGAGATCAAAGTCGAAGCATTCAAGCGCTTCCCCGCGCTTCAGGCCCAGGTACATTTCTTCGTCACTGAGGCGGTATTCGCCGCACAGACGCTCAGGCTGTATGGTAAAGTCGGTCGGCTCCTGCGCCTCAAGCAGCATGCAGCCCGCGCCGATCGCGTGGATGACGCCTGCGGGAACGAGGAATACGTCGCCGGGTTTGACCCCAACGCGGTTGACAAACTCGGTCATGCCATCACTGTCTGTCTCGGACCGGTCCACCGCGCGCTCGAACTCCCCGCGGCTGATCCTGCGGGAAAATCCGAAGTACAGGCAGGCGTCCGGACGCGTCGAGAGGATCAACCAGGCCTCGGTCTTGCCGTAGCGGCTGTTGAACAGGCGCTGCGCGTTCTCACGGGTTGGATGCACCTGCATCGGCAGACGGATGGCGCTGTCGAGGAATTTGATCAGCACGCCCAAATCGCGCCGGCCGCCAAGGCACTCCCGCGGATATTTCTCAAGCAGATGGGTAAAGGGGATTTCCCCATCCTCGAGAATGGAGATTCCCTCAAGCGGATCACTGTGCCCGGGGTTGATGGCGCGCACAGCGGACGCGATCCATTCCTCCGGATAGAAGCCGTCCTCGGGCAAATCGTCCATGAAATCATGGAAAAGCTTACCGCCCCGATATACGCGGAACACGCGGTTGCGGCGGAAGAATACCGGTTTCTGCCAGATCTGCGTCTGCGGCATCTGCACAATCTCCTTTTCACTGGTAGGGGAAGTTCGATAAATCGGTGTATAGGTGAGCTTTCCGCCGATGTGCTGCGACTGCATCAGTGTGATGGACGCGGCAGTGTGCCCAATATCCGGAAGTTTCTCCGATAATGCCGGCAGCGTCACGCCTTCCTTCAAAGCCGCCTGCCTCGCCAGTGTCAGATGCGGCCTGAACCCGTTTTCCTCTTCTAATACAAACCTCTTTGCCGTCAGTGCTCCCGTCAGGTCCCTTTGCAGCCGCGCAAGGCTGTCCTTTGCCCGGACGGCACGCCAGAGAATATCGCCATCAACCCGCCTGAAGAGGCCAAGCCGCCCGATTGTGATGGGAATCGGCCGGGAAACGCAGCTGTCCATGGCATCGATGATGTCCAGAACGTCAGCAGGCGCGATTTCGCCAAGGAACGCGAGTGTGATGTGAAAGTTTTCCCGCTGTGTGAACGTTCCGCCGGTGCAGGCGCAGCGGAGCAAGGCGGCGCTCTTTTCAAGCTCGGCCTTGATGGCATCAGTGAACTCGATCGCAATGAACAGCCTCATCGCCTGCCGCCGCCCCTCACAGCTTCCGGCTCCATTCCCGGATAATACGCATATTGTTTGCTGCCGGATGCAGTATACCTGATAATAATGGCCCGCTCAATATCTACAGTTCCTGCCCGAAGACAGCCAAGGCAACTTCGTGCCGAAGATCTGCGATGGATTGGTTCTCACGGCTTGGATGGACACGGTTCGTCAGCAGGACACAATAGGCGGCAGTCTCGGGACAGAAGAACAGACCGGTACCTGTGAAGCCGGTATGCCCGATGAGACGGCCGCGTTCATTGTCCGCGTAAATGAGCCACCCAAGCCCTCGGATCCCTGAAAGCGGCGTTTGCCTGATATATGATTGGTCAACCCATTGCGTATTGAACAGCGGGTGTCTGGGAACAGAGAGGATCGACGCGCAGTATATCCCTAAATCCCGTGCCGTTGAAAAGACACCGGCATGTCCGGCAACGCCGCCGAGCTGCTGCGCCCGTTCATCATGCACTGTTCCGCAGGTCGTCACGCCGCCCATAACTTCTGTTGATGCAAAGGGCATGGACCTGTCGGGCAGATACCCGGTGTCATGCATGCCCAGTGATGCGAAGACCTGTTTGGATGCTTCGTCAAGCGAAACACCGGAATATCGGGCGATAATCTCACCAAGGCAGATAAAACTCAAATCGCTGTATACGCATTGCGTGCCCGGCTCATACATAAGCTGATGTGTCAGCAGCGAAAGGATCCTTTCTTCGCGCGTTTCACCCACTGTATCCATGAACGGAACAAACCCCGCCGTATGCGTCAGGAGCTGGTGCAGCGTTACTGCGCCTGTTGCAGCAGGCAGTCTGCCGATATCCAGCATGCAGCACAGCTTGGTTTCAAGCTTGATTTTGCGCTCATCCAGAAGACGTATGATGCCCGGCCACACGGCGGTCACTTTAGTGAGGGAAGCCAGGTCAAAAAGCGTATTCTCCGTCATCAGCCGTCGCTGCGGAGTAATCTCCGCGTATCCATAGGCCCGGATGAAGTCAACGGAACCGCCATGCCCTATCTGCATGACGGCGCCCGGTATCTTCCCTGAGTTTGTGAAGGATGTTACTGCTTCATTTGCTTTTTTGAGATCGGGTGTCACATCACTACCTTCTACTGTAAAACAGTCGCTGAAGTATAAAAATGAAGACCGGCATCAGGTGCGTATAGGCGGCCGTCTTCCCGCATTCTATGCATCTTGGGTCACACTTGGAATAACTAAGTAGCCTTAATGAACTCATCAAGGTAGGTCAGCGCCGAACCAACGGCTGTTGCCTCATACTTATAGGCACACTCGAAAAGATAAGAACCATCTGCTTCAAAGGTATTTACTTTTACGAGTGCCTGCCTGATGCGAGGCAAATAAGGCGTTAAGTAGCCGCCCACATAACCTCCGCAGATGACCGGGCAATCATAGATCATCCTCAGCGTGTTGATCGTAAGAATCAAGTCATCCACATAATGGTCGAATGCATGTACAAGGGCCTTTGTTCCCATTTCCATGCCTTCAAAGAAGGCAGGAAGGTTTCCGTCTGTCAAGTCAGACAATAATTTGGCGCCCAGATAAGCATCCACGCAGCCTATTTGACCGCAATAGCATTTGCGGCCGCCGGGATGAAGCGTGATATGTCCGAATTCACTTGCCCTCTGGTTTTGTCCCTCATAAATGCTGCCGCCAATCAGAAAGGCGCCTCCGACACTATTGTTGAGTGAGAGATAAGCGATCGTTTGCTCTGCCTTTCCCTTTTTAATGGTTGGATTATACCAGGCTTCCGCAATTCCTCCAGCTGTGGCATCATTCACGAAGCGGCAAGGAAAAGGGATCGCCTCTTCGAAATCCTTTAGCCGGCCGTTTGTAAAATGGAGCAGGGATGCATAAGTCAAACTGCGCGTGTCTTTTGATACGATTGCCGGTACAGCAAGCCCAACGCCAAGAACTTTTTCGGCGGGGATCATCAAGTCTTTCAGCAATGATGTGATATGATCAGCAATGAAACTGCAGTAAGTTTGATTAGGTTCAAAGACTTTGCGTATACGCATGCAATACAGAATATTTCCGCAGAGGTCGAGGATTACCGTCGCTATATGATTGGCTGTAATATCCAAACCAAACGCATAGTGGGCGCTGCCATTGACCCTGAATGCAAGCGCTTTGCGGCCGCCTGTTGATTTTTGAGACTCATTGCTTATCACAAGATTCTCCGCGGCGAGTTCAGACAGATTCTGATTGATCGTTGGCAGACTGATGTTGAGCATATGGCTGAGGCCAGCCTTGGTTTGATCCGGATGCTCATACAAGGTCTGAAAAATGAGGTTACGGTTGATTGTCCGCACCTCACTGGTAACTACGCGTTTTCTCTGCATTCAGGCCTCCTGGCTTGAAAGAATTTTTTCATCAAAAACAATACTGTTTGGGGCGTCAGGCACCTTCTGACAATCCGTGCTGACGGCCTAGCCGCCAAAGACGATGATGCTCTTGACAGTGTTTCGTATGTTCTCCACGGTTTCCATATATGCCCGAGCTGTTTGCGCAAAAGGATAGCGGTTGGAGACAATCTGTTTCACATCGATTGTGCCGCCGGCGATTGCCTCGATTGTTGCGGGAAACAGGTTTGCGTACCGGAATATGGACGTGAGGACAAGTTCCTTTGAACTGATGGGGCCAAGAGGAACGCCATTGATCTCATCGGCCGCCATGCCTACAACAACGATTCTGCCGCCGGCTCTCGCGTTTATTACTGATCCCCTGATGGTCTGGGAGAGCCCGACGCAGTCGAGCACTACATCAACACCTCTCCCTTCAGTCAGGATGTTGATTTCTTTTTGTACATCATCCTTCTCCGAATTCAAGGTGATTGCGCCATACTTTCTTGCTACCTCAAGACGTTTTTCAATCAGGTCAACCACTATCACCCTTGTCGCGCCGTATGCCTTGGCTGCCATGGCAGACACCAAGCCTATGCACCCCGCCCCATACACAAGGACTGTATTGCCAAGGCCGACTTTCCCGGTCTTTGCGGCATTGATTCCGATGGCCAGGGGCTCTACCAACGCGCCTTCTTCAAAGCTCATGCTATCAGGCAGTCTGTATGTCCACCTTGCCGGGTAGGCAATATAGTTCATCAGGCAGCCATCATAAGGAGGCGTGGCGAGGAATACTACATCCGGGCAAAGGTTGTAATGACCGGTCATGCAGAACGAACACTTCCCACAGGGGACGCCTGGCTCAATGCATACGCGGTCGCCAACTTTTAGATTGCATACATCGCTCGCGGTCTCGACCACTGTTCCACTGGCTTCGTGTCCCAGGATGAATGGAAAATCCACAATAAAATTCCCGATTCTCCCATGGGTATCGTAATGGATGTCAGACCCGCAAATACCTACCACAGCGAGCTTGATCATGACTTCCCCGGGTTTGAGCACCGGCATTGGAACAGGCCGCATTTCAATGGTGTTCAACTGAGTGAGCACAGCAGCAGTGTTTTGCATTGTTGTTTCTCTCCTTATGATGTGCCCACCGGCGTTTTTGCGCCGGTGGGCCAAATAACTTACTTCAGGGCTCCGGCTTTCCTGTGGATCTCAAAGAGTTCCGCCACATTTTCTTTTGTGTACAAAGGATTCCCTACATCAGTGTCAATTTGGGTGGCTTCTCCGGTAAGCAGCTTGTGTGAGGTTGACAGCAACAGTCCGGCAAGCTCGTATGCGTTCTGAAGGCAGGTTGCGGTCATGCGGCCTTCCTGAATCAAAAGACATGCTTCAGCGGTACCGTCAACACCAAAAGACAGTGTATCGGCATAAGCAGCGTTGCCCTTGATGACCTCAAGCGCGCCCGCACACATGTTGTCGTTCATGGCAGCGATCAGACCGATGGTATCGTTGGATGTTACCCAGTCCTCCATCTTTGCCATTGCCTCGTCTTTATTCCAGTTTGCGTAATCGTCACCAACAACTGTTACGTCGGGACGCTTGTCAAAGAATTCCTTCTGCCAGGCAACAAGACGCTCGTCAGCATGGAAGTTTCCCGCAGGCCCGCGAAGGATGACAGCCTTTGCGCCTTGAGGGACATGCTCCAAGGCGTAGCGGGCATTCACTGCCGCTTGCTCATATGGATTGGCGTCCACGGATGACGCACCGACAACACCGGCTATGCGCGCGTTGGTCGTAATGCAGATGATTCCTGCCGCGACCACTTTCTCAGCATATGGGCGCTGAGCTTCACCGTTGTTAGGCTGAATGATGATCGCGTCATACTTGTTGGTGATAGCGTTTTCAATCATGGAATTTTCGATTTCATCTTTCGCCTGACCATCGAAAATGTCCAGGGTTATGTCCGGGTATTTACCCGCTTCATCCTTCACCGCATTGGCAAGCCATGCGGCAAATGAATCTGCCTGGGCACGTGCGATGTAGGCGATACGGTAGGTTTTGGCAGTTTCGGCAACGGCGGTCGAGAAGGATAGGGTAAGAAGCAGCGCCAGGACCATTAGGACAGACAGGGTTTTTTTCATGGGGCACCTCCTACAATAATATTGTTACCCACTTTCGTGGCTGTAACCTAAGCTTTGGCTTCAATACTGCCCAATTTCTGCTTTGTACGGCGTGACTTCGCATAGATATCATAGATCACTGCCAAGGCAATGATGAGACCACGCATGATTTGTTGGAAGTATGAATTAACTTTTGTCAGATTCATGATATTGTTGAGAAAGCCAACAATGAACGCACCGATAATTGTTCCGCCGGCAGTTCCAATGCCTCCTGAAAAGCTGGTGCCGCCGATAATGGTTGTGGTAAGCGCATCAAACTCCGCTCCTTGTGAACCGTTGGGAAGCCCTGCATTCACACGGGACATGTATAAAACGGCAGCGATGCCAACCAGCGCGCCATTTATTAAGTAGGCTTTCATTTTTATGTTCCTGACGGCTATTCCTGATGCAACCGCCGCCTCTTCATTACCGCCGATCGCATATAGTGAGCGGCCCATTTTGGTGTTTGTCAGCAAATAACTCGTATAGGCAAAGAATACGAGCATGACGATTATGGGAATCGGGACAATCCAGAGAGAACCCTGCCCGGGGATGATGTAATCGCCAATCTGGTATACGTTTTGCCCGGCTGTCATCATCAAGGCAGCGCCGCGCGCCATTGTCTGCATTGCCAGTGTCGCTATAAACGCCGGAGTTTTGAACGTTGTGACCATCACGCCATTCAGAAAATTACAGAACATAGCGACCCCAATGCTCACCGCTATTGCAGCAGCCATACTTAAAAGATTAGGCAAGGCTGCAGCGACCATTGTTTTATATGCTATGACGGATAAAGTCCCCGCGAAAGCCATGACAGATCCGCTGGAGAGATCCAGTAATCCGCAAATGATAAGGATTGTTTCACCAAACGCGAGGATTGTTGTGACGGATATCTGACGTGATACGTTTGTTAAGTTTCCCCAGGTCAGAAAGTTGTTGTTAAGGAAAACACATATAGCAAACAGTACAATGAGCACCAGCAGAATGTTGCTTTTACCGATTATCATTTGCTTCAAGGACCTTGATGTATTTCTCTTCATGCTTTTGCATCCTCACTCTGCAGAAATTCCAAGCTTTGCTTCACTAAGCTGTTTTAGCCCTGCTGATGCCGGTTGCCATTGCCATGATAGTTTCAGCGTCAAAGTCAGCCCTGGCAGACTCACCGGTAATTCTCCCATGGCACATGACATAAATCCGGTCGCACATTCCCATTAATTCCGGAAGCTCAGAGGATACGATCAGGATACCTTTCCCTTTTGCAGCAAGGCTCATCATTAAGCGGTAAATCTCATATTTCGCGCCGACATCTATGCCGCGCGTAGGCTCGTCCAAAAGAAAAACGCGCGGATCACGCACTATCCACTTTGCCAAAACAACCTTCTGCTGATTACCGCCGGATAAGGCCTCCACGGTTGTTTCCAAACTTGGTGTCTTCACCTGCATGCTTTCACAGGCAGCTGTTACTGCCTGCCTTTCCGGCAAGGTATGCAGATAGCCCTTGTAAATGAATCTTTTTAGTGACGCAAGGGAAACATTCTCCAGTACGGACCGGATACCAATCAAGCCGTAACGTCTCCGATCCTCGCTGAGCATCACCATTCCCCGGCTGATTGTATTTGCCACATTGTGATGTGGAAGCGGCTTTCCTTCCAAGAGGATCGAACCCTTTTGATAAGGATCCAGGCCAAAGACAGCCCGTATGACCTCGGTTCGGCCAGCCCCCATGAGGCCGGCGAACCCGACAACTTCGCCTTCCTTAATATTGAAAGTAATGTCCTCAAAACGCTCCGAACAGAGCTCTTCCACTTCCAGCAAGGCCGCGCCCTTTGGGGTGTCGATATAAGGATACTTACTGTCCATTTGACGGCCGACCATCATCGTAATGACGTCATTGATATCCAATTCAGACGCCGGCTTTGATCCCACGATTGCGCCGTCGCGCATGACAGTTATGTCATCGGCAATTCTAAACACCTCTTCAAGCTTATGTGAAATGTAGATAATACACGCGCCGCGCGCCTTCATTTGCGCGATCTTCTTGAACAGCGCCGTGATTTCCTTTTGAGTAATGGCAGATGTAGGCTCATCCATGATAATGATATCGGAATTGTTCGAAACCGCCTTAATGATCTCAAGCATTTGAATATCGGAAATTGAAAGTGACTTGAGTTTTTGGTCCGGGTCGTATGACAGCCCTTCCGCCTTAAGCAGGGCGGCAGCTTGCGTGCGCATGGCCCGATGGTCGACTTGCCCGAAACGTTTTAGCGGCCATCTTCCCAGGAATATATTTTCAGCTACTGACATTTCCGGAACATAATTCAACTCTTGAAAAATCATGGAAATGCCAAGGCTGCGTGCGTGAATTGGATCTTGTATCGATACTGGTTTCCCGTCAATGAAGATCTGACCGGCATCCGGCGAATAAATGCCGTTGATAATCTTCATCAGCGTTGATTTTCCTGCTCCATTTTCACCACACAATACGTGAGTCGTTCCCGGTCTTACGCGAAAACTGATGTTATCCAGCGCTCTGACCCCGGGAAAGGATTTTGAGATTCCCACAACTTCAAGTTTATTTTTTACATTATGCTCAGAAACGGTACTCAATCTATCACCTCCTGAAAAAAGAAAATGCATCTAAAATAGTTTTGCAAAACAGGTTTATATATGTTTTCATGGTAATCCAGTTTTTTTCATTTGTCAACTGCTTTATTCTACAAATTTATCTACGAATTTTCTGAGATGTATGAATTAATGTGCTGGTGGTGCATATTAATATACTACATCAGCGCGAGGGTAAAAAGTTGAATAGTGTACAGCCAAGGATATGTGCAGAAATCCTGGGAGCACTAAAAGGCTAAGAAACATATAAAAATACTCAATAAAAAGCCCGAATGCTGTCAAAATCAGTAAGCTTTCGGGTTTCTTTAGACTTTGGTGGAGCTAAGGAGATTCGAACTCCTGACCTCTACAATGCGAATGTAGCGCGCTAACGAACCAATCCTACTTTCGCCCCAGGATAAATAAAAA
>CAZPBJ010000082.1:0-9844 GCA_964584685.1 uncultured Christensenella sp.
TTATACCCTGTGTGCAGGGGCCCTCACCGTAGTATGTACGGATGCCTTCAGGAAGCATCTCCCGCCAGTCTGTCAGGCACGGGCTGCCGCCTTGTCTTTTGCGGCAAAGCCGCCACTTCCTTGATCAGTTCCGGCTTGGCGCCCTCTTCGATGACCTCGCGGGTCACGATGCAGCGCCTGACTTCGCTGATGCTGGGCAGCTCAAACATTGTGTCCAGCAGCGCCTTTTCGATGATGGCGCGAAGGCCGCGCGCGCCTGTCTTGCGGGCGATGGCCTGCCTGGCGATGGCCTTCAGGGCGTCATCCTGAAAGTTCAGCGCCACCCTGTCCAGCTCAAACAGCCGCTGGTACTGCTTGACAAGCGCGTTCCTTGGCTCTGTCAGGATGCGGATCATCGCCGCTTCATCCAGGGCCTCAAGCGTCAGCATGACGGGCAGCCGACCCACCAGCTCGGGGATCAGGCCGTACCTGATCAGGTCCTCAGGCTGCATCTGGGCCAGCACCCTGGTCGACTGCTTCTCGCTCTTCTCCTCAAGCTGTGCGCCAAAGCCCATGTTGCGGCCGCCAAGACGGCTGTTGATAATGGCCTCCAGGCCGTCAAAGGCGCCTCCGACGATGAAGAGGATATCGGTGGTATCGATGCGCAGCGTCTCCTGCTGGGGGTGCTTGCGCCCGCCCTGGGGCGGCACATTGGCCTGCGTGCCTTCAAGGATCTTCAGCAGCGCCTGCTGCACGCCCTCGCCCGACACATCTCGGGTGATGGAAACGTTCTCCGATTTCCTGGCGATCTTGTCGATCTCGTCAATATAGATAATGCCCCGCTGGGCCGCCTTGATATCGCCGTCGGCCGCATGGATGAGGCGCAGCAGGATGTTCTCGACATCCTCGCCCACATAACCGGCCTCGGTGAGCGAAGTGGCGTCGGCAATGGCAAAAGGCACGTTGAGGATGCGGGCCAGGGACTGGGCCAGGTAAGTCTTGCCGGTGCCCGTGGGGCCGGTCAACAGGATGTTCGACTTTTGCAGCTCCACGTCATTTTTCTTGGCGTTGGAACGAATACGCTTGTAATGGTTGTAAACCGCTACGCACAGGGCGCGTTTGGCAAGTTCCTGGCCAATGACATACGCGTCCAGCGTCTTTTTGATCTCATCGGGCTTGAGCAGCTTTTCCTGTCCGGGACTCTTGCTCTCTTCGGGCAGATCATCGAGTATCTCCGCGCACAAGTGCACACACTCATTGCAGATGTACGCGCCGGGGCCTGCGATCAGGCGCTCGACCTCATGCTGCTGTTTGCCGCAGAAGCTGCATGTGTGAAGCTTGCGCGGCTCCGCGGGTTCCTTAGCCATTGGTCACCTCATCCTTGGGTCTGGGCTTGAAGATCTCGTCGATAATGCCATAGTTGAGGGCTTCCTGCGCTTCCATGAAAAAATCGCGCTCGGAGTCGGCCGTGACCTTCTCAAGGGGCTGCCCTGTCATTTGGGCCATCATGCGGTTCATCTTGTGCTTGGTCTTGAGCAGCCACTCGGCGCGGATGGTGACATCTGATGCCTGCCCCTGGGCGCCGCCCGAGGGCTGGTGGATCATGACCTCGGCGTTGGGCAGCGCCATGCGCTTGCCCTTCTCGCCCGCCATCAGAAGGAAGGCGCCCATGGACGCCGCCATGCCGATGCAGACGGTGCGTACCGGGGATTTGATATACTGCATGGTGTCATAGATGGCCATGCCGGCAGTCACAGAGCCGCCCGGGCTGTTGATGTAAAGGCTGATGTCGGCGTTGGGGTTGTCCATCTCCAAAAAGAGGAGCTGGGCCACCACGGTGTTGGCCGTGCCGTCATCGATCTCGCCGGACAAAAAGACGATCCTGTCTTTGAGCAGGCGGGAGTAAATATCAAAGGACCGCTCGCCGTTGCCGCTGCGTTCCACCACATAGGGTATCAAGTAATTGTTCATCCTGTCTCCTTATTTCTTCCGTGCCCGGCCTTTTGCCTTGCTTTCAGGCTCTGCCGTTTCATCCGCCGCAGCCGTATCGTCACCTTCTGGCAGCGCCTCGGCCACCTGCTCCAGCACTTCACGGGCGTCCAGTGCTTCGTCTTCATGCTCGTCGCCTTCATGCAAGGTGATGGCGGCGTTCTCTTTCAGCAGGGCCACCACCTTCTGGGTAGCGGCGAGGTCCTTGTAATAGCTCAATTGGCGCTCGGTCAGGGTGGGCTTGTATTCGGCCATATCACGCCCCATTTCCCTGGCATGGCGCTCGATTTGGGTTTCGACTTCGGCGTCGCTGGGCTCAAGCTTCTCTGCCTTGGCAATGGCGTCAAGCACCAGCTGGCTCTTGACGCTGTTGCCCGCGTCGGCTTTCATCATATCGCGCACCTGCGCTTCGTCCATGCCGGTGTACTTGAGGTAATCCTCATAACGCAGGCCCTGGTAGGACATGCGCAGCTTCATGTTGCGTATCTGGACATCGATTTCGTCCTCGATCATGGCTTGCGGGATATCGCAGTCAGCCTGGTCGACCGCCTGCTGAATCAGGTTGTTCTCCAGGTGGGTCTCGGCATGTTCATCGCGGGCCTGGGTCAATTCCTTGACAATAGCCTCCCGGTACTCGCTGAAAGTCGTATAGCTTGACACATCTGCCGCGAATTCGTCATCCAGCTCAGGCTTCAGCTTAGCCGTCAAGCCATTGAGTTTGACATGGAAAACCGCTTCCTTGCCCGCCAGGTCAGCCGCATGGTAATCCGCGGGGAAAGTGACATTCAGGCTTTTCTCCTCGCCGACGTTCATGCCCACGACCTGCTCTTCAAAGCCGGGGATGAAGGATTTCGAGCCGATCTCCAGATGATGCCCTTCACCCTTGCCGCCCTCAAAGGGGACGCCGTCCACAGTGCCCAGGTAGTCGATGTTGGCGACGTCGCCCATCTGCGCGGGGCGATCGGTCACGTCCATTTCAGTGGTCGCCTTCTCAATGTCTTGGGCCATGCGTTCATCGATCTGTTCCTGCGGGACGGGATGCAGATGCCGCACCGCGCTGAGGGCCTTGTAGTCGCCCAGCGTTACATCGGGAATAACAAACACTTCCGCCGTGAACTTAAGCTCCTGACCCGGGCCGATCTGCTGCAGGTCAAGTTCGGGCTTGTCAACGGGATGCAGGTCTTCCTTTTCGACAGCTTCCCTGTAAATATCGGGAAAAACAATATCAAATGCGTCATCATAAAACACGCTTGGCCCATACATGGACTCTATCAACTTGCGCGGGGCCTTTCCCTTGCGGAAGCCGGGGACGTTGACGCGCCCCCGTGTCTTCAGGTAGGCCTTCTGCATTGCTTCATCAAACTTCTCAGCCGGTACGCTGAAACTGAGCTTAACCTTGTTGCCGGACAGCTTTTCTGCGGTGTACTCCATGGGTTACCTCCTCAAGAATAGGGGAATGTGATTATGCGTGAGCATAAAACACTAATATATATGATACCACCCGCGGGCCGCTTTACGCAAGCATTTCACGCTTTTAAAGCCGGCTGCGGCGTGGTATAATGCGAGAAGTCAAAATCAAGGCGACACCAGCGCAGAGAGGAGCCCGTCGTGGACGAAACCATGTTTCAAGGCATCGAGCCCCTCTTCGCCAAGCTGAGCCAGGAACTGTATCTCCTGGACGCCAAAGGCCACAGCCTAGTGCCGTCCGGCCCAACAGCCTATTACCTGCCGCCTGAAATGACGCAGGGTGAAACACGGGAACACGGCCGATATCTTGTATTGCGGCTGCAGTACAGGGACGAGCTCTACCTGCTGACCGCCCATACCCCCCAGGCGCGGGATATCCTGCATCTGGCGGCCTTTGGCCTGGAAAGCCTGCTCAGCGCGAAATCCCCCGCGGAAGAACTGCAGGCTTCCTGGCGCAGGCTTTTGACGGAGGAACTCGCCCCGGCTGAGCTTGACGACATCCTCAGCCGGCATGGCATTGACCCGGTGCTGCCCAGGCAGGTCATGGTGCTCAGGCTGCAGCCCACCAAAGATTCAGATGCCTTCAGCCTGCTGCAAAGCCTGGTACCGATGTCGCCCAAGGACGTATTGATCCCCCTTGACCGCGCGCAGGCCGCGCTGGTCAAATCGCCGGATGATCACTTGAGCCAGGGCGAGATCGTTGAGTTCGCCCGCGCGCTGCAGGAGACCACACGCGAGGAAACGGCCCTGGTCCTCTCCTGCGGCATCGGGGAAACAGCCTCAGGCGCGGACAAGCTGGAACGCAGCTGCGCCCAGGCGCTGCGCGCGCTGGCACTGGGCGCATTGTTTACCCCTCAGGAAAACGTGTGCGTTTTCAGTCAAATGCTGCTGCCCCGCCTGCTGACGGAACTGCTGCCCGATACGGCGCAGTATTACCACAGCCTGCTTTTCAACAAGCGCAGCACCCACCTGTATACGCCCGAAATGCTGGATACCATTGACATGTTCCTGCAAAAAGACCTGAACCTCTCGGACACCGCGCGCCAGCTCTACATCCACCGCAACACCCTGGTCTATCGCCTGGACAAGGTCCAGCGCGCGGCAGGGCTGGATTTGCGCCGTTTTGAGGACGCCTTCATTTTCAAACTGTTCTACGAATTGCGCAAATGCAAAAAACCAGGCAAAAGTGATCCGAGTGATCAGCGAAAGGTAAACACATGATTAGAAAAACCGCCCTCTTCCTGGCAGCCATCTTGTTGGCAAGCGCGCTGCTGGTGTCAGCGCAGGCCAGCAGGACAGGTCCAAACGACACCGTCACCATCAGCAGGGAAGAATATGACCGCCTCAAGCAGTATGAGCTGGTTGACGAAGTCAAGCAATACCTCGACGCCTACTATTATGAGGAACCGGACAACCAGAAACTGCTGGATGGCGCGGTTCAGGGGCTGCTGTCGGGTACGGGCGATGCCTATACCTTCTACTATCCGCAGGAAGCCTGGAAAGACATGTGGGAAGAGGATGAAGGCAAATACGCGGGCATCGGCGTGCAGATGCTGGGCAGCTATGATTCTCCCGCCGTCACCATCATCCGTGTCTTCCAGGGCACTCCAGCGGAGGCTGCCGGCCTGCGCAAGGGCGATGTTTTTTATAGGGTGGAGGATCTGGAGGTAACAACGGCCACCATGCAGGACGCCGTCAAGCTGATGCGCGGCGTTCCCGGTGAAAAGGTGCATGTCGAGGTGCTGCGCGAGGGTGAGATCCTTCCCTTTGATATCATCAAGGCCGAAATCATTGTCAACCGCGTGGAATCCATGATGCTTGACGGGCGGATAGGCTATATCGCGCTGTATGAGTTCGCCGGCGAGAGTTACGCGGATTTCAAAAACGGCTATGACGCCCTCAAGGAACAGGGAATGGAAACGCTGATCATCGACCTGAGGGACAACGGCGGCGGCTGGGTGGATGACGGCGTAAAGCTGGCCGACCTATTCCTGGACAAGAATCTGCTGTTCTACACAGAAGACCGCGCGGGCAACCGGGAAGAGACCTATGTCAAGGACGGCAGGGAAGATATTCCCCTGGTCATTATGGTCAACCAAAACTCCGCGTCAACCACCGAGATCTTCTCCGGCGCGATGAAGGATTACGCGCGCGCCACCCTGGTGGGCACCAAGACCTTTGGCAAGGGCATCATCCAAAGCGTGGTGGAGCTCAGCGACGGCGTGTCGGGCTTCCAGTTCACCACCGCGCAGTATTTCACGCCCAAAGGCAACAAAGTGCATAAAGAGGGCATCACCCCTGATATTGAAATCACGCTGCCCGACGAACTGATGCAGACCTTCTTCCAGCTGGGCGACATGGCTGATCCCCAGCTGAAGGCTGCCTATGACGAAGCGCTTAAGCTGCTGCCCGCAGGGGCTGAAGCTGCCCGGCGCTGATACCCCGGAAATGAAGGAGAAAGCAGTATGAAGCTTGGGGTAGTCGGTCTGCCGAATGTGGGCAAGAGCACTTTGTTCAACGCGATCACCAACGCCGGGGCGATGGCCGCAAACTATCCCTTTTGCACCATCGAACCCAATACAGGCGTGGTGCCGGTGCCCGATGAGCGCGTTGACAAGCTGAGCGCCTTGTACCACCCCAAGAAGACCACCCACGCGGCCATTGAATTTGTGGATATCGCAGGCCTTGTGCGCGGGGCCAGCAAGGGTGAAGGCCTGGGCAACAAATTCCTTTCCCATATCCGCGAGGTGGATGCCATCGTGCACGTCGTGCGCTGCTTTGTGGATGACAACATCATCCACGTGGAAGGCAGCATCGATCCGGCGCGCGATATCGAAACCGTCAACCTGGAATTGATCTTTGCCGACATGGACACCGTGCAGCGCCGCGGCGACAAGGCGCGCAAGCTGATCAAGACCGGCGAGAAGAAATACACGCAGGAAGCCGAACTGGCCGACCGTGTGCTGCAGCATCTCGAAAAGGGGCTGCCCGCGCGTTCCCTGCAGGCGACGCATGAAGAGAAGGAGATCCTGGCGCAGTGGTTCCTGTTGACGACCAAGCCTGTCATCTACGCCCTTAATATCGCCGAAAGCGACCTGGGCAAGCAGCCCGGTGACATCCCCTTTGTCGGGGCTGTGACGGAAATCGCCCGCAAGGAAGGCGCCGAGACCCTGCTGATCTCCGCCGAAATCGAACAGGAAATCGCCGGCATGGAACCCGAAGAGCACGATGCCTTCATCTCGGAACTGGGCATCGGGCAATCAGGCCTTGACCGTCTGGTGAAGAGCTGCTACCGCCTGCTTGGGCTCATCTCTTTCCTCACCAGCGGCGAGGATGAGTGCCGGGCCTGGACCATCGCCAAAGGCACCAAGGCTCCCCAGGCCGCCGGCAAGATACATACGGACTTTGAAAAGGGCTTCATCCGCGCCGAAATCGTGCCCTTTGAGACACTCATCAGCCTGGGTTCCATGGCCGCGTGCAAGGAAAAAGGCATGGTCAGGAGCGAGGGCAAGGAATATGTGATGCAGGACGGCGATGTGACGCTGTTCCGCTTCAATGTCTAAACCATGAGCAGGATCAGCTACATCATCAGCCGCGTCAATAAGCTGGATTACAGGAAAATGTGGGCCACGCTTGCCATCCTCAGGCAGCGGTCGGGCAAATCCCGCGCCTGGCTGACGGCTGACCTGCTGGCCTGCACCCTGCGATACAACGCGGGTTACATGGACTACATGATCGCGGAAATGTACCGCCTGAATGCGGAACAAAGAAAAACAGTCATCACCCGCGGCATCAACAACGCCATCGTGCGGCGGCTGAACGACAAGCAATACTGGCATGCCTTTGATGACAAGGCGGAGTTCAATACCCGCTTTGCCAAATGGGTGGACCGTGACTGGATGCGTCTCAACGCCGAAACGACCAAAGAACAGCTCGCCGCTTTCCTGCGGGACAAGCAGGCTGTCTTTATCAAGCCCATAGAAGGTTCAAGCGGTGTGGGCGTCAGCAAGCACCTGAAGGCGCAGTGGCAGGATTTGGACGCTTTTTACGGACAAGTCAAGACCCTCGGCCCAAGCATCGCCGAGGACTGCGTGGTTCAGCACCCGCTGATGGCTGCCCTATGCCCCACCTCGGTCAATACGGTGCGCATCGCGACGATACTCGGCGATAAAAAGCAGGGGATTGTCTATGCCTTTTTGCGCATCGGCAATGGCAGGGTGATGGACAATGTTGACTGCGGCGGCATGGCCGCGCGCGTGGACCTGGCCTGCGGCAGGCTTCTGACAGTCGCCGCCGATAAGCAAGGCCATGTCTTTACGCACCATCCCATGACAAACACCCCGATCGTGGGTTTTCAGCTGCCTTTTTTTGATGAAGCCAAAGCCATGTGCGAAGAGGCCATGCTGACCGTTCCCCAGCTTCGCTATGTGGCCTGGGATGTCGCCCTGACGCCAAAGGGTCCCAGGCTGATCGAGGGAAACAGCTTCCCCAGCCACGCGGTGCCCCAGTTTGCCGCGCATTACCCCGACGGTATCGGGATACTGCCCGAATTTGACAAGTTCATCACCCTGTAAGGCGCTATTTTACCGGGCTGCATGAAAGGGCTCCCTCCCTTCGTTGTATGCCTGAAGACAATGCCCCAAGAAGGAGTTGAATGAGATGGATCTGCTGCGCACCCTTTTGGTCTATATGTCCGTGCTGCTGGCCACGTCAGCATCGCAGGCGCCTGCCTTGACCCCCATGCCCACCGAGTTCATCACGCCTGCGCCCATCGTAACCTTTACGCCCCTGCCTATCGCTGCGCCCACCATGATCCCCACCGCCGCGCCTGTCAAGCTTGTGACACTCTATGTGGGTGACCGGGGGGAACTGGTCAGGACAATGCAGCAGCGCCTTGTGGAGCTTGGCTACCTGACCGGCGCCGTTGACGGCATCTTTGGAAACCAGACAAGGCGGGCAGTCGAACGCTTCCAATACTACAACAACCTCAGCGTGGACGGCATCGCCGGTCAAAACACGCTCAACAGGCTGTACAATGACCGCAACGTGGTGCGTGCGCCGGTGGATGTCCCAACGGCCCAGCCTGTCATTTCGGTGCAGCTGCCCATCTATTACTATGACACCGCCGGCAGGCAGTTCAACACCGACGCGCGCGTCCTTCCCCTGGGCACCACGGATGTGCAGCCCAACCCCGCCAAGGTTCCCCCAGGGTACCTGCTGCGAAGCCAGCAGACGGTGCGGGTCACCGTCAGCGCCGCGGGCATCGCCAGCCCTGCTTCCATCGTCTATACCTACCAGGTGCCCGCAGCACCCGTCAGCGCGTGGCTGCCTGTCTACTACCGCAACACAAGCGGCGCCCTGATCGCCAATGAAGCCAAGTCCCTGAGCCAGGGCACCTATCCCATCACCGCCAATGACAGCCTGGTGCCCGGCGGCTACACCCTGCGCAGCGCCAGAACGCAGTATGTCAGCGTTACAGCCAATGGCGTGGCCGTACCCGCCTCCGTCACGTTCACCTATGGCGCCGCAACTGTGACGGTGTCAGTTCCTGTTGAATACGTGGATCAGAACAATGCGGTCATCTACGCCGATTACCTCCCTGCCAAAACTGGGGCCAATGTTTTCTACGCCAACGACGGCCTGGTGCCCGGCTATACCCTCATCGGCTCAAGACAAGTCAGCGTAACGGTCGATGCCGCAGGCAAGGCCACGCCCGCCAAGGTCACTTTCACATACAGAAAGCCGGTCAGCGCCAAGGTGCCGGTCGCCTATAAGGACACAAACGGCTTCATCCTGCTGACCGCGGACACCACGCTGCCCCAGGGCACGCATACCATCTCAGCCAATGATGACTACATGCCTGCCGGATACAAACTCATCAGCGCGCGCAGCGTGCCGGTGACAATCGACGCGAACGGCAATATTGCACCCGCTTCCGTTACTTTCACTTACCAGGCGCCCGCTGCGCCAACCCAGGTTCCCACAGCTGCACCTACAGCGGTTCCCACACCAACAATTGCGCCTACGCCTACACCTACACCTTCACCGGTACCTACACCGGTACCTACCCCTTCACCCACATCTGCGCCAACACCGACCCCTGTGCCTGGACAAACACCGACACCAACGCCTGTGCCTACCCCAACGCCAACACCCACACCAACGCCTACTCCCACACCAACGCCTTCACCTACACCTACCCCTGAACCCACGCCTACACCTACACCCGAACCTACTCCTACCCCTGAACCCACGCCAACACCTACGCCCGAACCTACTCCTACCCCTGAACCCACGCCAACACCCACACCCGAACCCACGCCTACACCTGAACCCACGCCTACACCCACACCCGAACCCACGCCTACACCTACACCCGAACCTACTCCTACCCCTGAACCCACGCCAA
>CAZPBJ010000083.1:0-9077 GCA_964584685.1 uncultured Christensenella sp.
ACTTCAGATGAACGGGATTCTTGCTTGTTGAATGACTGTTTTGTTACAGCCCCTTTATTTGCCTGGGATAACGCGATGGGCCGAATGCTATCCCTTCACGCCGCCCAGGGCGACGCCGGCAATGATGTACTTGGCCAGCAGGAAATAAATGATGAACAGCGGCAGCACCGTCAGTGTCAGCCCCAGGTAAACCGCGCCGTATTCCGTCCTGTAGATGTCGCCCCGCAGCAGGCTGACCATGATGGGCAGTGTGTACTTGTCATTGTTCGTCAGCAGGATCAGAGGCAGGAACAGGTTGTTCCAGCTGGCGACAAAGGTGAATATCGCCTGCGTGGCCATTGCCGGTTTCATGAGGGGCAGGACGATCCCATTGAAAGTGCGGAATTCACCGGAACCATCTATCCTCGCGGAATCAACCAGCTCCAGCGGCAGGGAGAACAGCATGTACTGCCGCATGAAAAACACCGTCGCCGGGGCGGCGATGGCCGGCAGGATCAAGGTAAGCAGGTTGTTGGTCATGCCGATTTGGTACATGAACTTGTAAAAGCCGATGCTGGTCACCTGCGCCGGAATCATCATGACTGACAGGATCATGGTGAAGAATGCTTGGCGCAGCTTCCAGGAATAGGCAACCAAGGCATAGGCAGTGAGGGTTGAGAAGTAGATGGCGCAGGCAGTTGCGCCGGAGGAAATGATCACCGAGTTCACAAAGCCTTTGATGGGGTCAAAGGTCTTCCCCGTCAGGATCTTCAGATTATTCAGCAGAAATCCCGAAGGCAGCAGGGAAATGCCGTGTTGCTGGATCTCAAATGTGCTGCGGGTTGAGTTCACCAGCATGATGACGAAGGGGAATATGCTCAGGATCGCCAGTGCGATGCAAAAAATATAGATGAACACGCGAAAAACGGTTCGTCCGGCCGTCATATGCTTTGTCATTTTGAGCCCTCCCTCGCGCGAATCTCCCCACGCTTCAGCTGCCGGGACAAATGCCGGATCTCTTTCCTGATTTGGGCTTCCTTCTTGTCGCGCATAAGGAAGAAAACAAAGATCGACATGACCGCGATGATGACGAACATGATCATGCTGGCGGCGGCGGCGCGATTGAACAGGTAGCTGCCGCTGAACGCTTGGTTGTAGATGAACAGGCTGGTGGTCAGCGTGGCGTTGCCGGGCTGCCCAAGGTTGAACAGGCGCGGAATGTCAAACATGTTCAGCCCGCCAATCATGCTGGTGATGAGCATGAACAGCAGGATGGTCCGTAAATTGGGGATGGTGATGAAGAAGAAAGTCTGGATGTCGTTCGCGCCGTCTATGTCAGCGGCCTCAAAAATCTCCGGGTTGATGCCCAGCACGCCGGATACCAGGATGATCATCGTATAGCCATACCACATCCAGAACTGGATGAAAGCGATGATCAGCTGGGATGCCGATTTGTCTGACAAATAATAATACGGCGCGGAGAGGATCCCGGTCTTTACCATCAAGTCGTTCACTGGCCCCATCGGGTAGCCGAACAAAACATTGAACAGAATGGCCACTGTCGCCGCGGTGATGATGTTGGGCATATAAAAGATGACCTTGAAGGCGCCCTGACCTTTGATCTTGTTGTGGTTGGAGGTGAACCAGGCTGTCAGTAAAAGGGCCAGAAGGATTTGCGGCGTGAAATTCATCAGCCAGATCTTGACCGTGTTCTGCAGCGACACGCGGAAGGATTCATTGTTGATAATGAGGTTGAAGTTCTTGAATGGCTCAGCCAGCAGTTTCCAGCTGGTAGTCGTCAGGCCTTTCATGTCGGTAAAACCCAGCAGCGCCGTATAGACGGTCGGATACAGCGAAAAAATAAGGAACGCCAAAATAAAGGGAATGCTGAAGATGTACCCGTATTTCGCGTAGCTGAGACTTTTGCGCCGCTTCACCGCTCACCCCTCCTTTGCTTGCTTAAAACGCCGCGGGAATGGGGCCTTTCCCCATCCCCGCAGCGATGGATCACAGACTATTCGACAACCACATCCAGGTTGTCCGCGACATTCTGCTTGAAGGCCTTGACCGCGTCTTCGCGGCTGGTTTGTCCGCTGGTGTACAGCCTGACCTGGTCACGCCAGAAACGGTTGATGGTCTCGTCATACTGGGTGAGGTTCTTGCCGTTTGCGAACTGGTTGGAGGGAATGAACACATCAAACATGTTCTGACCGCCCAGGAATTCCAGGGTGCCGTTGGATTTGCCCATTACGACGCCGGAAGCGACGGAGTCCTTGGTGCCGCCTTCGCCGTTGAGCGTGCCGTTTGCCCACATGTACTGCAAGCCGGTTTCCGCGGTGTCAAGGGTGATCCAGTTGATGATCTGGCCGACGGCTTCCTTGTTCTGGGATGCCGCGTTGGCAAGCACCCATGTGCCGCCCCAGAAGAAACCGACAGGAGGTTGGCAGACAGCCCAGTCGCCGTAGGTACCTTCGCCGGGCTTGGTGCCGCCGGAGTTGCCGGCCATGACGTAGTTGATCAGCCATGCGGGGCCGAAGAAGCCGAAGATGCCCTTGGGGCCCTCGCCCTTCATGTCGGCAAACCAGGCGTCGGTCCAGTCCTGCGTGTCGTTGTAATAGTCGTTCGTCTTCAGGCTCATGGACAGGTCGAGGAAGGCTTCACGCTTGGGGTCAAGGTTGAGCTTGCCGTCAACGATCCAGCCGGCGTCGGAGCTGTTTTCAACAGCATGCCAGATATCGCCGTCGCCCGATACGATGCCGTAGCCCTTCGCCTTGAGCGCAGCGGCGGCTTCGTAGAATTTGTCCCAGCCGGGGCCGACTTTGGCGCCAATCTCAGCGGGGTCGTCAGTGCCAAATACGTCCTTTGCGATGGAGCGGCGATAGATGAACGCGCCGCCTGTCGCCTGGTAGCCCAGGCCAACGAGGTCGCCATTGGGGTTGGTTCCGATGTCAACGGTGTACTGCGCGATCTCAGCGGCCTTGAGGGCGGCTTCAACATCGATGCCAAGATCCTTGTAGGGCGCCGCGAAGTCCTTTGCGTCACCCTGGGTGTACTTGAGGATAAAAGCAGCCTCAGCGGTGTAAATGTCAGGCACGTCTGTGGTGCCCATCAGTGCCTGGTCAAGGGCCGGCTGATAGGCGCCGTCGGTCGTCGCGATGATGGTTTCCTTGATTTCGTACTTCGCCGCGAAATCGGGGTTCAATTCCAGGTAGCGCTTGATCATGTTGGGCACTTCATTGGTGAATGACCAGACATTCAGCACAGTCTTGGCCGGTTCCGCGACGGCAAAGCTTGCCGCGGACAGCACGAGGATGAGGGACAGGCACAGGGCTACGAGTTTCTTCATGGTTGATCTCCTCCTTTATTATACCGAATTCCGTTCATCCGCGGGCGAATGCGGCAGGCGGCAAGACGGAATAGGGGTCGGTGTTCAAGGCGGCCGGGCGAGGCGCGGCAACGCTCTCACCCTCAATAAAGGCTGCCGGGACGGTAAGGCTTTTGTCTTCACGGGTTTGGCCGGATTTCTCTATCTGCTCAAGCAGCAGGTCGGCGGCATGCCTGCCAAGGGCGTCTGTATCCTGTTTGATTGTCGTCAGCCGCGGCTGCCAATACTTGAGGATCTCCATCCCATCGTACCCAATGACGGATATATCACGGGGGATCGACAGCCCGGCTTCACGAATGGCCGCCATGCCGCCCAAAGCGGCGTAGTCATCGGGCATCAATATGCACGTTGGCGGCTCGCTCATCCCAAGCAGATCAGCGGTCACCTTGTGTGTCAATGGGATATCCCTGTACCGGCTTTGCGCCAGATATCCGGCCGGGATAGTCAGCCCAAGCCCTTCCATCGCGCTGCGATATCCCCGGATGCGTTTGGCAGTCACATCCGATGGGCCGCCGGCAATGTAGGCGATCTTATTATGGCCGGCCTGCGCGGCATGCCTGACAGCCATGATGATGCCATTGAGGTTGTCGGAATAGACAACCGCCCGCCCTTCAAAGGGATGGTCAATGGTGACCAATGGGATGTCGGCGGATGCAAGCTCCAGCAATTCAGGATCTTCAAAATCCATGCAGGCAATGAAAACGCCATCCAGGTTGCGGTAGCGGTAGTGCTCAAGGTAGCTGATCTTCCTGCTGCCGACATTATGGTTCATCAGCGTCAGATCGTAACCCCGGCCCTCAGCGCCGGTTTTAAAGCTTTCCAGCACAGGTACAAAAAAGTGATGAAGCAGCCCATGATGATATTCATCATCCAGCAGGACGCCGATGTTGAAACTGCGGTTTGTCTTCAGCGCTCTGGCCATGGCATTGGGAACATAACCCATCTCCCCCGCCGTTCGCTGAACATGCTCCCGGGTCTTTGCGCTGATATCGGAGTAGTTGTTGAGCGCTTTGGAAACCGCGGAAATAGACAGCCCGCAGCGCGCCGACAATTCCCTGATAGTGACCATAGCTCAACCTCCTCCGCGGAAAGATGTCTACTAAATCGTTTTCTGAAACCAGTATATGCCGAGAATCAAGAATATGCAAGCGTTTTTTCGTGAATTTTTCGCTGTGAAGTTTTCGCCGTGTTTTTGTCCCGGATTCTATCTATAGTACGATATCCAGCGCTTTGGCGTCCTTTGTCAGCGTGACCCCGGTCCTCCTGCCCTCCAATGACAGTTCATATTCACCGCGGAAGCCCTCCAAAGCCGCCGCCCCGTTTTCATCCGTCATCAGCACTAGGTCTGTCAGCCATTCCTGATTGATCAGCTCGCTCAGCCTTGAATAGGCAGGTTTCACAGAGTTGTCCCGGCGCAGCAGTCCCGAGGGTGCGTTGAGCCACTTGCCGTCCGCCGCGTCCCATACTGTGACGGCTTCCACCTTTGGGGATGAGAAGAGAATGGCATACATCTCTTCCGCCTCACGCATCTGCCGCTCTTCACCCTGCGGTGTACTGGGCCAGCTGCTTACCTGCCAGTCGTTGAGATCCTCAATGTGCCGGGGCATCAGGTCTCCGGAAATCAGGGTATTTTCCGTGAAGTGCAGCGGTAAACAAAAGCGGGAGAAGCGCTCCAGCACGTCCAGGAGCTTTTCGCTGCCCCAGTATCCCTGATGCTGATGGGATTGGATGCCGATGACATCAATGGGGAGACCTGCATCCAGGCATTGCCCGATCAGGGTTTCGTAAGCCCTTGAGGTATTAAAGTCGTTGAGGATAAGCACTGCGCCGGTATTGGCGCTGCGGGCTTCATCAAAGACGCTTTTCACGATGCCCGTCCGGCCCAGATCCCGGGCGATGCGCGTGACCGCATTGTCATACTTGTCAAACACCGGCATAATGACCACTTCGTTGATGACATCCCAGGTGTCGATCAGGCCTTTGAAATCCCCCACCTCGCGTCGGATGCGCGCCAGCTGTTTTTTGAGGATTTCCTCATTGCTGTACTTCAGCAGCCAGGGCGCGCACACCGTATGCCAGCACAGCGGATGGCCCTTCAGCTTGACTCCGCGCTCCTTGAGCCACTGCGCGCCGGCTTTCACGGCCGAAGTCTCCGGTTTGCCCTCCTGACTTTCAAACCGGCCCCAATAAAAGGGTAAAGTGCCATAATTGAAAATGTCCAGCATTTTGTGAAGACGGTCTTCAACAAAGGCCTGGTTTTCGGGAGTCAGCAGGCCGGACGCGGCGTCAATCGCGTCAAAAGCCCCAAAGCCGAAGAGGAATTCATGCCTGACTTGTTTTGCCCTAACCGCTGTGTTTGAAATCGGCGTGCCGTCGGGACGATGGAAGGTGATCACAGCAGAGGCTTTGCGGTGCCTGAAGGTGTCTGTCGCCATTTTTCTCCTTATTAGCCTTTTACGCTGCCTACGCTCAAGCCTACTACAAAATAACGCTGCAAAAACGGATAGATGGCCATGATCGGCGCCGCCGAAACCACGGTTATCGCCGCGCGGATGGTAACTGGTGTTGTCAGCGTGGTGCTGGACGCAGCGTCCGCCGTCGTCATGGCCGCATTGGCGCTGTTGGTGGTGGTGGCCAGCTTCATCTTGAGCAGGTACTGCAGGGTATGCAGGCGCACCTTGCCTGCGTTGTACAGGTGTGTGTCAAACCAGCTGTTCCATGCCCCCACCGCGACGAACAGCGCGATTGTCGCAGCAACCGGCAGCATCAACGGGAAGATGATACGCCAGAATATGTAAAAATCCCCTGCCCCGTCGATACGGCCTGACTCGACCAGCTCTTCGGGCAATCCCAGGATGTATGTGCGCATGACGATCATGTTGAAACAGGAGAACATTGTAGGGATGATATACACCAAAAAGCTCTTCCCCAGACCCAATGTACGCTGAATGAGCAGATAGTTGGGGATCAGGCCGGCGTTCACGTACATGGTGATGACCATTGCCGTCGTGATGAATTTGCGCAGCACATACTCGCGTCTGCTCAGGGCGAAGGCCAGCATCGAGGTAAGTACGACGTTGAGCAGCATCTGGATGGCAGTCCTCGCGACGGTAATGAAAAACGCGTTGAATATAATCTCGTCGGTAAAGATCGTCTCATAGCTCTTGAGGCTGAAAACGCGGGGCAGCAGCCCAATCCCCCCGCGAATCGCGTCGGTGCCGTCGTTAAGCGAAATGGCGACCGTGTTGAGCACAGGATACAGCGTGATGAACATCAGCAGCAGCATGCCGGCAGCGTTGACAAGGGGGAACACGGAACGATTGCGCAAGCCTTTCCTTCTCCTGCGCGCAATGGCATTGTCGGTCATTGATGCATCCTCCTTACAGCAGTGTGTCTTCGCCCAGGTGCTTGGCAGTGAAGTTCGCGCTGACCATCAGGGCGATGGCTACACCGCTCTTGAATATTCCCGCGGCAATACCGCGGCTGTACTGGCCTTTGGTGATACCGTACTTGAGCGCGAAGATGTCGATGGTTTGCGACCAGTCCATGACGACGTTTTGCCCCATCAGGTACTGGATTTCAAAACCCGCTTCCATCAGGTAGCCGATGTTCATGATCAGCAGCACCATGAACGTGCTGCGGATACCGGGCAGCGAGATATGCAGCATCTTCCTGAATCTGCCTGCGCCGTCCATTTCGGCCGCCTCATACAAGCCGGGGTCGATGGCGGTCATGGCGGCCAGGTAGATGATCGAATTCCAGCCGCACTCCTTCCATACATTAATGAACCCGACCAGCCACCAGAAGTAGCGTCCTTCACCGAGGAAGAAAATAGGCCGCTCGACGATGCCCAGCGAAAGCAGCAGCTGATTGACCGCGCCGGTGCTGGACAGCATGATCTGCGCGATGCCCACCACGATGACCCAGCTGAGGAAGTGCGGCAGGTAGGTAACGGTCTGCACGGTGCGCTTGAACCGCATGCCTCGTATCTCGCGCAGGAACAGCGCAAGCAGAATCGGGAAGGTAAATCCGAACACCAGGTTGATCCCGGCCATCGCGAACGTGTTGCGGATGGCGCCGATGAATTCGGGCTTGGAAAAAAGCCAGCGGAAATTTTCGAGACCAACCCACTCATTGGCAAACAGCGGGAGTGCCGGCTTGTAATTCATGAACGCGGTGATCCAGCCCCAGAGCGGGAAATAGTTGAACAGGCAAACATAAAGGAACATCGGCACGCTCATCAAGGCGAGCTGCCGTTGCTGCCACAGTGTTTTCCAAAGAGAGCCTCGCCTGACCGGAGACCCGCCCGCATACGCAGTGACGGCGCTCGCTTTCGCGTTTCGCACAGGGTTCACCTCGCTTAGATAAATAATAAAAACAGAAGTCTTGTCCCAGCCCTTGGGCAAATCCGGGGCGGGAAAAACAACGGCGGGGGGGATTTCCCCCCGCCGTCTTGGCCTGGCAGCTTACTTGTTCTTCTCTACGAGTTTAAGGACGGATTCCTGCATGAAATCAACAAAGTCACTGATCGGGACTGCTTCAACGGCAGCCACGAACTCAACCCATTTAGCGTCAAACTCGGTCTGGTCAGCCATAATGAGCTGCGGCAGCAGTTTGCGCTGAAGGTCCTGGAAGGCAGCCTTGGCGTCGTTGGCGGCCTGATCCACAGTCACGTCGATTTGCCACGCCTCGCCGTATGGGGCAAGCTGAATCGGATCATTGAAGAAGTCCAGGGGACGCTTCATGCCGTAGGCATCAAGGAATGCCTTGTCATAATCGTTCATCTGCAGGAAATAGCACTCCGGCTGTACCAGGGGATCCCATTTGTTCCCGTCGTCCATCTGGCCTTGTTTCTTGGGCATCGAGTTGGTCAGGGTATAGGAACTGTTTGAGTTGCGCCACACCATGTTGGCCGCGTTCTGGATTTGGTCCCAGGTGCGCAGGAAACGGCCGTTCTCGATGTAGTAGTCTTCACCTTCATAGCCCCACCATACGATCTTCTGCCATTCATCGCTGAGCATTTTTTCCATGAACTGCACCAGGCGCTCGGGATTCTTGGCGTTGACGCTGATGCCAAAGCCGCGGTTGACATTGATGACGTTGCCGTTGAGGTAATGTTCGGTCACTTCCTTGCCGGCTTGCTCGGGCGTATAGATGATGGGCAGGCCCTGGTAGGTGCTGTCCCACATCTCGGCGGCCTTGAGCGCGTCGGTAGCGTTGTTGAAGTCCCAGGCCTGGTCGAACATGCCCACCACCGTACCGCTGGAGAGCTTGGCAAGGTATTGGTCATAGTTCATGACGAAGGTATCCTGGGGAATCAGCCCCTTGTGGAACATCTCGTTGAGCTTTTTGTAGTAGTGCTTGGCATAGTCCTGAATGACGTATGCTTCGGTCTTGTAGTTGTTGTCGATGTCAATGATCACATCGCCGTCGTTGGGGCGGCCCATCAGGTGCTGCACCGGGTTGAACAGGCAGAACGCGCGCCAGTCCTCGCACAGGATGAGGAAGCCGTCGTTCTTCTGGCCCTTGTCGTTGGTGGGGTTGGCGGCCACATACCGCTCGACGAGGTCAAAATACTCGTCCATGGTCTTTATTACAGGGTACTTGTCCCAGGCGAGCACCTTTTTCTGCACGAAGAAGGCGGGGCCGTTGACATAGTTCATGCCGTATTCTTCGGTGTTGTAGTTGCGCCCGTAATTGGGGACGATGAAGA
>CAZPBJ010000084.1:0-8963 GCA_964584685.1 uncultured Christensenella sp.
CATCATGCGGGTAGTCCATGAGCATCGTATAGATCTGCGAGGCTGCGATACAGTCACCGCCGGGGCTGTTGATGTGCAGCATGATTGGGCCGCTGCCTGCACATAGCTCTGCTTTGAAGGCGGCAGGGGTCACATCATCTTCAAACCAGGACTCTTCCGCTATCACGCCCTCAAGGAAAAGTGTACGTTCACTGCTGTTGTCATTCTGAACCCAGTTCCAGAACTTGTTTGCCATTCGTTGGTTCCTCCTTTCGGGCCAAATTGATGGGGATCATGTTGCCGTTGACGAGGTAAGCATTGCCGCCTTGGTCATCGGTCAGGGGGTTCATGTTCTCGAGCTCCCGGATGTCGTTTGCGCTCATCCATCCGTTTTGCCTTGCAATGGCATAGCCCTCCATACGCTCCTTGTACGCGCCTCGCATCAGCCCGTCGATGTTGAACTGGGCATAAAAGCGGCCTTTCTCCTTTTCTGAGAAGAGGGAGCGATTAATGGCTTGCTCGATGCGCACGAGCCATGGCCGGATGGTATGGACCGCAAAGGAAATGGACTGGTGCTCGATGTTGGAAAAGGTCGCGTGCTCCAGGTCACCCACCAGATGCGGCGGTACACGGAAAATGCGGCAGATCTCGGACACCTGGAACTTCCGGGTCTCCAGGAACTGCGCTTCGTTGTTGGGCATGGAGATGGTTTCAAACTTCATACCCTCTTCCAAAATAGCCACTCGTCCGCTGTTAGAGGATCCGCCGTACGCGGCATTCCAGCTCTCACGCAGTACTTTTGGATTCTTGACCGTGTTGGGATGGGTCAGGATGCCAGAGGGGCGCGCGCCGTTAGAGAAGAACTTGCTGCCATACTCTTCCGCGGCAAGCCCTAGTCCGATGGCATTCTTCTCCAGCGCAATAGGGCTATAGCCCACCACGCCATCAAATCCAAGCCCTGGGATGTGCAGCACCTCTTCAGACGCCAGGCTGTAGATCTTGCCTTCACTGGTTGTGTAGGTGTAAGTAAGTTTACCTTTGCTGTCCCGATCGACTTCCATATGGTCAGGAAGCAGGGGATATAGGCTATCAATCTGATTGCGGCCGGTACGGATGATTTGGCAGTATGAATTGCCCCACAGGAGCAGATGCGTCAGCATCGTTTCCCGCAGGATAAAGGAGGTCATTTCCCGGTTCGGTTCGTCATGCAGGATGCGGTAGAGCCCATGATCTGTGGCCTTGGCGCTGTCTGTATCCGTTGTCTTGTAGACATGCAGCGGAAGGCTCGCGATGGTTTCCGCGATCACACGCACACAGGCATACACAGCGGAAACCTGAATGGCAGACTGCACACTGACAGTTTTGCCGGCACCACTTGCACCGAAGAAGATATTAGGTGCCATACTAACAGCGTTTGAAGGTTTATCACGAGATCTGAAAAAGCTTAGTAAGTTAATATTGCTACCTCCATAAATAGAATTAGCACCTAACTCGGAGGTGCTAATTGATTAGCTACTATGTTAATAAGTTGCCAATACCTAAAGGACATAGTCATCGAACAGGCGATGAACGTCTTCCACGTATCCTGCGCGATCGAGTATATCCAGCATATTTATCAATAGTTTCTGGAGCTTCTTATCAAACATGTGGTCGTATGCAACTATTTGTCCGGAATACTTTTTGTTGCTCACGCGGACAAGCATGGCTGGTCCTTTGACGGGATTCCCATGTGTGGTCACACCATACAAATAACTGGCCAATGCATTGCAGGTCTTATCCTTCTTGAGAAGCGCATCACCGTCAGCGATCAACTTGAAGTCCTTTAATTGTGGATCCGCAGTCAAGAAATCTGTTTGGATTATGGGTGCGTACTCGCCAACGCTAGTGTCAATAGCTTGACATATAGACTGCCAGTCTTCATCAATATCAACGATATCGACTGTCTCATTGACTCCGAGCAATAACATTTTCATGTCGACCGCTCCTTTTTCTTTTTCTTTTGCTTTACATACAGCATTATAGCATATTTGATAAGTAATGCGAAGCTAAAGCCCAGATCCTGTCTTTCGGTCATGGCAGCTCTTGCAAAGGGGCTGCCAATTACTTTCATCCCAGAAGAGGTCCTCGTCTCCACGATGGGGGAGGATATGGTCCACAACAGTAGCCGGTACAAGTTTTCCATTGCGCTGGCACTCCAGGCAAAGAGGATATCTGCGCAGATATAGCTTCCTGGCCACCCGCCATTTGGCGTCATAACCACGGGAGGTGGCATTTTCCCGCGCATACAGCGCTCGGTGTGCCACACAATACACGTCATCGGAGAGGTTGGGACATCCCAAATGGCGGCAGGGGCGTTTGGGTTTTCTTGGCATTTCTCCTCCCTATATGTATAGAAGGCCGCGCTCATCGTACACGGATCCAGAACCGCCCTGGTTCTTCATCGCCCGGTCAAGGGCCATTACCAAGGCAACCGCTCCGTCCACCTTCTCGGTGGACTTTTCTTTGTCAATCTTTAGGTTGCCAGCCGGGTCTGTCCGCACGAAGGCGTTGTCCATGTTCCATCGCAGCACGAGGTGACCCCCGTGGTTAAGGTTGCGCTCCAGCACGATGCGCATCAGTTCTTTCGTAGGAGGGCTCATATCCTTGAAACCCTGTCCGAAGGGCACCATCACGAAACCATCATCTTCCAACTGCTGGACCATCATGGTTGCGTTCCAGCGGTCATAGGCAATCTCCCGGATGTTGTAGCGTTCGCCCAGATCGCAGATGAACTTTTCAATGAAGCCGTAATGCACCACATTGCCTTCAGTTGTCAGGATGTATCCCTGACGCTCCCACTGGTCGTACATGACATGATCGCGCCGTACGCGCAAAGGCAGTGTTTCCTCAGGCAGCCAGAAGAAGGGGAGCACTGTGTATGGCTCGCTCTCATCATCTGGCGGGAACACCAGCACAAAGGTTGTCAGGTCACTGGTGGAGGATAGATCCAGGCCTGCATAACAGACCCGGCCTTCCATCTCATAGGGATTGACCACTCCGCCGCATTCATCCCACTTGTCCATGGGCATCCAGCGGATGGACTGCTTCACCCATTGATTCAGGCGCAGTTGCCGGAACATATTCTCATCCGCCGGGGTCTCCTGTGCTTTGTGAAAGGCATCCCGCACCTTGTCAATGGTGATGGTGTGACCGATGGAGGGGTTCGCCTTGTACCAGTTTTCTTCGCTGGTCCAGTCGGCGTCATCCGGCAAGCCAAAGATAACCGGGTAGAACCGCTGGTCAGCTTTTCGGCCTTCCAGAATATCCTGGGCCTTTTGGTGTACCTCCCAGCAGATAGAATTGCGATCCGTCCCAGCGGTTGTCAGCAAGAACCACAAGGGCTGCTTCCTTGCATCGCCGGATCCCTGGGTCATGACATCATATAGCGCTCGGGTAGGCTGGGTATGCAGCTCATCAAAGATGCAGGCAGACACGTTCAGGCCATGCTTGGTCGCCACTTCGCTGGACAGGACCTGATAGATGCTGCCCGTGGGCTGGTAGACCATGCGCTTCATGGAGGGAATGATCTTGATACGCTTGAGCAGCGCTGGGGATTGCTTCACCATATCGACCGCCACATCAAACACGATAGCAGCTTGCTGGCGGTCAGAAGCACAGGAGTACACCTCCGCCTTCCATTCGTCATCGTTGACGAGCATGTTCAGCGCGATAGCAGCGCCCAACTCTGATTTTCCTTGTTTTTTCGGAATTTCTATATAAGCTGTAGTGAATTGCCTCATCGACGGATCTTCTTCCCGGACAGTACCGAACACATCCTGGATGATCTTTTTCTGCCAGGGCAACAAATGAAAGGGCTTCCCATGAAACTCCCCTTTAGTATGCTTCAGACACTCAATGAAACCAGTGACCCTTGCTGCTTTCTGTTCATCATAGGCCACCGTTCCACCCGCCCTTCAGCAGCTTTTCCATGGGGTCGTCCGAGAACACATCGTCCTTCCCACCGCCGGCTGCAATGATACGGGCACGGGTGGCGGGTGTTAAACCGAACTCAGAGCAGATGGACTGCATGATCTTCAGGTTCTGCTGGGCTATGCTCACCTGCGGCACTTGCTGGACATATCCACTGGGTGTCTTGAAGATGGAGCCGTGCTGCGTGATGAACATCTCAGCTTCCTTCCATCTGGCATACGCCTGGCAGTACCCTTCAAAGGCTGTCAGGTCGATCATTGTCAGTACCCCCAGGGCTTCCAGGGAGGGTGCCAGCCGCTTCCATTCTTTTTTGGCTTCTGGCAGCAACCAATCAGGGCACTTGATGTTTCCCTTGGGGGGAACAGGCTCTTTATCGTTGAGTGGACGTTTGCCCGGGTTACCTTCCAGAAGCTTCATCGCTGTGGGTTTGGGTTTTCTGCCGCGGGTCGCCAACTGGCACACCTCCCCTCTTTTCAATTTCAATGCTCTACTCTTTGGCCGTTGCTTCCTCAAAGCTCATCTCCACACCAGCGCGCAACACATGGATATCAGCAGTAGAACCAATGTTATCTGCCCAGCGCTGAACAATAACGGTGGCGTACTTTGGATCCAATTCCATCATCCGGCAAATTCGATCCGTCTGTTCACAGGCGATGAGTGTTGAGCCAGAGCCTCCAAATAGGTCTAGTACCACTCCATTTGGTGCCGAACTATTTTTGATGGGGTAAGCCAGCAACGGTATAGGTTTCATGGTCGGATGAAGTGTGCTGTGCTTAGGTCTGTCGAAGTTCCAGATGGTTGTCTGCTTGCGGTCAGCAAACCACCTGTGCTTGCCGTTGGGCATCCAGCCAAATAGCACAGGCTCATGCTGCCATTGGTAGGGCGAGCGACCCAGTACAAGCGAATTCTTAACCCAGATACATACACCGGATATATGAAAACCGGCTTCCCTGAAAGCAGAGCGAAAATTCAACCCTTCAGTGTCCGCGTGAAAGATGTACACGGAACCACCCTCAGCCATATGTGCAGCCATATTGCGAAACGCAGCCAGCAGGAACTCGTAGAACTTCTTGTCAGGCATATCGTCATTCTGGATAGTCTGCCCATCTGCGCTTTTGTACGCTACATTAAATGGAGGGTCAGTTACGACAAGGTTGGCCTTGAGGCCATCCATGAGCAGCGCAACTTCTGCCTCATTTGTTGAATCACCGCATACCATTCGATGTCTACCAAGCGTCCAAACATCGCCAGGTTGAACGAAGGGCGGCAAGGCATCCGGATCAATGGTGCACTCGTCATCCTGCACTTCTTTGTCATGGATTTTTGAGAATAGTTCATCAATGGAAGCCGCATCAAAACCGGTAAAACCAATATCAAAGTCAGTAGCTTGTATCATTGTGATCAAGTCAGCCAGCACATCGTCATCCCATTCGGACAGTTCAGCAAGTCGGTTATCAGCAATAACGAGTGCAGCAGCTCTCACGGTGTCACCATCAAAAATACGAGCTGGGATTTCTTCAAGACCCATCTCACTAGCTGCCTTGTAACGTGCGTGCCCCGCAAGGATCGTCTTGTCCGGTGTTATGAGGATTGGATTGGTAAAACCGAACTCAGTAATATTGGATTTCAATCCATCTATCAGGGCTTTGGGATGCTTGCGCGGATTCTTCTCATAAGGCTTAAGTTCGTCAAGGCGAACAAAAATCAATGGGCTGTTCTGCATTCTATCGACAGCTGAAGCATTACTAGATCGCGAGTTTTGCATTCGTTTCTCCTTCAGAATTTGTTATATATTTTGTAAAATCAGCAATGATCTTCCTGATACTGGGATATTCAGAGATGCCCGCGGCAATGATTTTATGACTTAATTCCACAGCCATCTCAAGGTTATCGAAAAGGCGAGACAGGTGAATGGTCATCGTCTCGATTCGTTTGTGGCATCCGGCGCATAGGACACAAAGGTTGGATTCATCATGGGTTCCACCCTGACGCGTTGGTTTGATGTGGTGCATGTGAAGAAATCCTGTCTTCCCACAATAAGTACACTTGTTGTTTCGGATGTGCCTTTGACTCAGTAAATACCAATCACGATTGTAGATTTTTCCTGGTACGCGCGATTGTTGAGCATTATCATAGAGAAGCTTAATCAATTCCTGTTTTTTTTCTTCAGAATACTCATTCCAATGCTTGATAGTCGCATCACCAATTTTCCGTTTCGTTAAGGGCGAATGATAATCATCTCCAAGCAGTTTTTTCCTACGTTTCAAGCCTTCACTTACCTTTTTTCGGAACTCAGGGTCTTTATTCTTTGCGACTATATCCTCTCTGGTTTTCTGCCATGCATTCTGGCAGGGACCGGAGCAGAAAAAATGTGAAGGTACTTTGCCTTGCGCATATGATCTCTTATGGGATGTCCCACATGTTTCACAATCAAAACGTACAACCATCGAAACCTCCTCATAATCAGTCGTAATTTCGTAACAGCTGCCCAAATTGAGCGGTTTTTTTGCTTTTTTGGCCTGAACCCCCCACCCCCTCAATTTCGCGAAAATTCACACGGCTCGGGGCTGCGGTCTCAAAAAAATGGTTCCCAGAGATCTGATCCCCCCTACCCTTGGGGATCTGGCACCGACCGGGAGGTCAGGCCACCGGGGGCCCGCCAGGGGTCTGACGTCCGAGGGTGTACCCGCCGGGGGTCCGCCGCGTCCCGGGGCCACCCACCGGGGGTCCGTCCACCTGGGGTCCGCCGCGCCCGGGGTCCATCCGCCCGGGGACCTTCCGCCCAGGGGTTCGCCGCCCGGGGTCCGCCGGCCGGGGGTGAGCCCGCCCAGGGATATTCGGTCGGGGTTCCGCCTGCCCGGGGTCCTACGCGCGTGTTATAAGGAAGCCTTTTCCCGGCTTCAACTTGTGACGAAAAAGACGCAAAAAGATAAGAAAAACATAAGGAAAAGATAAGGGTTTCGTTGTTGATAACCCCGCCGCGCGGAGTGATTTATGGTTGCGCCGGGCACACCCCGGGGCCGCGGGCGGGAAAAGCCGCCGGGCGAAAGGACCACCATGAAAACTACCACCGCCGAAAAAGCCGCCGCCGCGTTTTGCGCAGCCGCCGCTGCCCTAACCACCGAGGTCCGCGCCGCCGGGGTCACCGCCCGAAAGGCTGCCCGCCGCGCCGCCGAGATCCCCTTCCGGGAAACCAAGGCTGAGGCCGCTCGCGCCGCCCAAGCCGCCCGCGAGGTCGCCGCCCGCGCCGAGGCCCTCCTGGACTCCTTCGACCCCGAGCCCTACGGCGCAGGGCCGGGCGGCCTTTTCAACCGGACCTTCCAGGCGGTCATCGGGGCACACATGGCCTTGGACACAGCCGCCCGGGTAGCGCTTCAAGCCGCCGACCTCGCCTGACGAGCGCCGGGTGGCACCCGGCCGAAACCGCCTGCGCGGCGGTCGCGAGAAGCCTGAAAGGAGGTCCACCCATGAAAACCCAGACCTTTGGCATCGAGGTCGAGATGAACAGCATTACCCGCGAACACGCCGCCCAGGTCCTGGCCGACCACTTTGGCACCCGGGTCCAGTACATCGGCGGTACCTATGACACCCGGCTGGCACCCGACACCCAAGGCCGCGACTGGAAAATCGTTTCGGACAACAGCATCGAGGGCCCGCAAGCCGAGCGCACCGAGATGGTCAGCCCGATCTGCCGGTGGGAGGACATTGAAACGGTCCAGGAGCTGGTCAGGAAACTTCGCGCAGCCGGCGCAAAGGCGCACACCAGCTGCGGGGTCCATGTGCACATTGGCCGCGGCCAGCACACCCCGCGCACCCTTCGCAACCTGGTCAACCTGGTCAACGCCAAGGAAGACCTGCTGACCCAGGCCCTGGGGATTTCCCCGGAACGCCGGGCCCGATGGTGCCTGCCGGTCGAGCCGGATTTCCTCGAGCGGCTGAATCGAGCCAAGCCGACCACGGACGCCGCCTTCGCCCAGCTTTGGTACAACACCGCCGAATGGCGAAACCATGCTTGCCAGCACTACGACATGAGCCGCTACCACCTATTGAACCTGCACAGCGTTTTCCAAAAGGGGACCATCGAATTCCGGGCCTTCAACGCAAGCCTCCACGCCGGCGAGATCAAGAGCTTCATCCAGCTGGCCATGGCGATTTCCCACCAGGCTTTGAAATCAAGCGCGGCCTCCGCCCGACGGCCGGAAACCGACAACCCCAAGTACACCTTCCGCTGCTGGCTCCTGCGCCTGGGCTTCATCGGGGACGAGTTCGCCACCGCCCGGGAACACCTGACCAAGCACCTGCCTGGGAACGCGGCCTGGCGGCGCGCCGGCTGACACACCCGCCTGAAGAGGCTGGCCGGCTGCCAGCCGAAACGCGCCAGGCGTGTCGCGGGAAGCCGCGGGAGCACACGCTCCTGAATCAAGCCGCGGGCGGGAAAAGCCGCCGGGCAAGGAGGAAAACCATGAACCCCATCTTTTACCTAAACGGAAACCCCGTGACACACGAAACCGCAGAGAACCTGATTGGCGCTGATCGGCTGGACAATCTGACCGGGTACGCACAGCGCGCGTATGCCGCCAACGGCACTGATGGCTACTGGTTTGAGAACGACCCACAGGCAGCCTACAAAGTACAGCTTGCCGGGGAACCGCTGCCGGACAACTCCTTCACCGCGCCAGACGACGCTATCCTGACCATCTGCTTTGAAACCCCCGCCTGAAGATGGCCGGCTGGCTGCCGGCCGAAACCGCCCTCGGGCGGTCGCGGGAAGCCGCGGGAGCACAGGCTCCTAATTCAAGAGGAGGTACACCCCATGAAAACCATCGAGTCGCTCGACGCCGCCCTAGGAAAGGAAATCACTTTTGAGGAGCTGGGCGTCCACCGCACCTTCTACTGGGCTTACCGGAACAGCCGCGAGGCCGACGTGGAAACCCTGGACTTTGACGACGTCATCTGGGAACAGGACATCCCGGGAATCGTCGAAAGCTGCCGGCGCTTTGAAATCAACCGGTTCA
>CAZPBJ010000085.1:0-8957 GCA_964584685.1 uncultured Christensenella sp.
TGCGCATTCGGAAAATCATGGAAAACATTGAAAAACCGCTTGACATGCCAAAGTTAATTTTGTAAGATAATCGTTGCATCAGTAGACCGCTAGCCCCGGAACTATTGAACGAGTTATTGCGGCAACCCGCGACCATCGGAGCGCTGCATCGGTAAAGATGTCGAGGAGGGAATTCACTTGAATACCTATATGGCAAATGCGCAGTCAGTTGAGCGCAAGTGGTATATCGTTGATGCAGACGGCCAGGTGCTTGGCCGCCTTGCCAGCCAGGTTGCCAACATCCTGCGCGGCAAGCACAAGCCCATCTATACACCGCATGTTGATACGGGTGACAATGTCATCATCGTCAATGCGGGCAAAATCAGGATGACAGGCAGGAAGCTGGACCAGAAGATCTATTATCATCACTCCGGATACGTTGGCGGTCTCAAAGGGACCATATACCGCAACTTGATTGACGAAAAGCCCGAGTTCGCGGTCCGCCACGCTGTGGTGGGCATGCTGCCCAAGGGTCCCCTGGGCCGCAAGATGGCTACCAAGATGCACATCTACGCGGGTCCTGAGCATGAGCAGGCGGCACAGAAACCCGAAGTGCTGTCCCTGATTAAGTAAGCGGAGGAGTGAGATAACATGGCACAAGCAGATTTTAACGCCGTAGGCCGCCGCAAGCAGGCCATTGCCCGGGTACGCCTCGTTCCGGGTTCAGGCAATATCACAATCAACAAGCGCGAGATTGACAACTATTTCGGGCTTGAGACGCTCAAGATGACCGTTCGTCAGCCTTTGGTCCTTACCAGGACCACCGGTTTTGATGTTTTAGTCAATGTCAACGGCGGCGGCTTGACCGGTCAGTCCGGCGCCATCCGCCACGGCATCAGCCGCGCGCTGCTCAAAGCTAATCCGGAGTTGAGGGGCGAGCTGAAAAAGGCTGGTTTCCTTACCCGTGATCCCCGCATGAAGGAGCGCAAGAAGTACGGCCTCAAGGCTGCCCGCCGCGCGCCCCAGTTCTCCAAGCGCTGATACAAGCGCAGCAACGCAAGCAAAAGCCCCGCATTTATGTGCGAGGCTTTTTTAATGGCCTGCGTTTGGGAACCGCTGCGGATCACTCCGGACGATGCAGGGATCTTTCCACCTCGAAGCCGTCGGGATACCTCTTTTGCAGTTTTTGGACATTCTTCATCGCGATATCATCCAAGTCCATACCAAGTGCTGACGCGGCCAGCGCGCAGTACCACAGGATATCGCCGACTTCCTGGGCCAAATGTGCCTGATCCAGCGTGTGGCCCTGGAAACTCACTTTCTTGATGGCATCGGCGAATTCACCCGCTTCACCGGCCAGGCCCAGCGCGGCATTCTGCAGTGCCCGGATCCCCTCAAAGCTTTTAAGGCTGGCAGTCCGCATCGCCTTGACCTGGTAATCATTGAAATCCATGTTCATGTCCATCCGTTCTTTGCTAAGCTGTAACGTCCTGTTCAGGGACTGCCCTGTCCGCCGTCTTGCCTGTTGCCCGGATCCTGATAGCGGTAACTTTGGGGATAGACCGCTTCATGAAAAGCATCCTGCCTGTTGACAGGGGAGGGCAAACCGTCAAGCATGCCTTCATCGTTGTCCGGCTGGACAATTCTCCGGCGCAAATCGCTGAGAAAATGAAGCGGCTTTGGCCGCTGCTTTTCACGCAGACTGCGCCGGTTGCGAATAGGGCCTGATGGCGCTTCGTCTCCCGAATCCTGCTCAGCGTAACTTTCCGAATATCCGTTATCGGGTGTCCACGGCGCGTCAGGATTATCTTGATCCCCATACCGCAAAGGCTCCCGGGGCTGGGCGAAGGTGTTGAAAGGGAGGGCTGTATCATCTGCCTGTGTGTATTCCAGGACCGGAGTGAAGTAAGGCTCGCTCGCAGGGGTGCTGTATGGTGCGTATTCCATAAGACCGGGCTGATCATCATATGCCGGGCTTTGGTCAGGCGCGTAATGAGGATCGGTTTCAGCTTGACTTTGGGGCAAATAGGGATTTTGCTGCAGGTAGGCATTATGGCTGGCGAGCAGGTAATCCTGCTGCGTGCCGTCCAGCGCATAAACGGGGTCTTGGTCCTGCGGTGTCTGGACCCAGTCGGCTATCGTGCCTAACGTGCGGTCATCCATGTCATGGTGTTCCAGGCTATGGGCTGCACGCTGCGCATGCCTGTTACGGCGGTGCCGGCTCAGCCAGCTGCGCCAAACCAGATAAGGACGCCAGCGGGCAAACCAAACCGCGTAATCAAGCACTGTTCCCGCCAGGATCATGATCAGTACGATGGGAAACCAGAAACGCGTGAAAAAGTCGGAAATACCGCCGGCCGCGTTGACAACGGCATTCCACACACTGTTGGCCAGGGTGCCGGTCCAGCCCAGCAATAAGCTGAATAGCCAGTTGGCAAAAGCGTTCATGTGGGAGCCCCGGTATCAGGCGTGACAGGCGCGATCTCAATGGTTACATAGACGGCATCCTCGCTCATGTACTGGGCGTTCTGCGGCTTTTCCACTTTGACGGCTCGAACCAGGCTTTCTTTGGCGCCGTCGATATCAATGCGGCTGGATATTTCCAGCATCGACAGGGATTTCAGCAGGTCGTTGGTGCCTGCGACCGACAGGTAGCCGGGGGAGGCGGTGACTGACTTGACTTGAAAGCCGGCCGCGGGCTCACCTGTAGTGATGCCGTCCAGATCGATATCGACTGTCTTGAGCGGAAAGAGCTGCTGTTCCACCTGCACGGTATCCAGCACAATGGATTCGTTGGAGGTCACTGTGATGAGCCTTGTATCAACCGGTTCACCTTCCATGGTTTCGAGGCTGAAGGGGACAGCGCTCAGCTGAGTGCCTGCCTGAGCCGCCAGTTTAGCCGCGTCGTAATGCGCGACAACTCTGGCCACGGTCATGGTCATCTGCCGGGGACCGGAAATCACCAAAGTGGCAGGTTCGACACTTGCAGGCGGAGCATAAAAACCCACGGGTGAGCCTGCCTCCGGGGCAAGCTGCACGGGGATACGCCGCCTGGTAATGTAGTCGTCAACCTTCACCTTGATCTCGGTGGTGGACAACCAGGTGACCTGGCCATACAGCGCGGAGCTGGTAGTGATCAGGGGAACTGTCTGCTCGCCCGGTTCAGTGACGCGCGAGAGATCGACGCGCACATTATAGTTGCCCGCGGTCGTGCTGTTGTAGTTCCGCTGGGGCACGGTGGCGCGCATCTGGATGCCGGGAAGATTATCAAGGCCTTCCACGACAATCAGGCCGATTCTCTCAAGCGCGTCCTGTGCGGGTACGGTGATGGCGACATCACTGAAAGCCTTCTCCCGCGTTAGGGTGGCATCCTGACTGATCAAGCCGCCCCAAAGCACGACGGCAAGCAGAAAGCAGATCAGTTTGACACCCCACTGATGGGTAAGGATACGTTTGATGCGCCTCAGGATTGTCTTGAGGTCCGGCAGTTTTGACAGCTTGTCATCCGGTCTAATTGTCAATTTTGCGCACCCTCCACGATCTGACCCTCTTCTTGAGCGCGTCAAAGAGCTGCTTGAGCGTCTCGTCATTTTGCCGGTACATGGCGGACAATACACGGGCCAGCCCGTCAGCGTCCAGATGCCTTGTCAGTTTGCCGCCCTGCGCCATGCTGATGATGCCGGTCTCCTCGGAAACGATCAGGACAATGGCGTCGGTGGATTCTGTCACGCCAAGGCCGGCCCGATGCCGGGTGCCCAGGTCGCGGCTGAGGTTGGACTGCTCGCTCAATGCCAGGACACAGGCAGCGGCCACGATGCGGTCCCCGCGGATAATGACTGCGCCATCATGCAAAGGGGTATTGGGTTCAAAAATATTGATAATCAATGGACCTGAAATCAGGGCGTCCATTGTTGTCCCGGTGTCGACGAAATCCTTCAATCCGGTTTTCTGTTCAAAAACCAATAGCGCGCCGACACGCCGCCGGGACAAGCTCGTCAGGCACTGGGTGAGATCGATGACGATACGCGTGCCGGTATCCCGGTTATCCTGGAAACGTTCCAGCTTTGCGCGCCTGCCGAGGCGCTCAAGCGCACGGCGGAATTCAGGCTGAAACAGGATGATCAGCACAACCGATCCATTGTTGATGATGTTCTTCAATACCCAGTTGAGCGCAGTCAAGCCAAAGAAACTGGATACCCAGGATGATACGATCAGTACGGCCAAGCCCTTGAGCACCTGGCTGGCGCGTGTCTCCCGCGTCAGGATAAACAGCTGATAAATCAGCACCGCCATGATGATGATATCCAGCCAGTCCTTGAACTGGGGGCGGTTGAAGATATTCCACAGGAAGGTATTGAGTTGATTGGAGAACGTTCCCACAGCCATATCACCGCCTTCCCCGTCATTTAAGAGCATTATACAATATTAGGCGGAGGTTATAAACCCCGGTTGACATAATTTAATACTTTCTTGACATTTGCCGATTGATCATCAGGTCTTGTATTCCCCGGGTTCCTGTGATATCATAAAGCCACTTGAAGCGATACTTGTTTGATTAAAACGCGGAGGATTCTTGATGTCCGTCATCAGCACCCGACACGCTGCAGGAAATACTGGGCGGCTTCGAAAGAAAAAGGGCATATATGAGACGGTTGAACCCTACCTCTTCCTGTTGCCTGCCTTCTTGGTATTTGGGTTTTTTCTCTTCTATCCCTTTGTCCGCACCATTTACCTGAGCACATTTCTGACAGACAAGTTAGGCAACGCCAAAGTATTCTGGAAGCCGGAAGTCCTCGGCCTGCAGAACTATATTGACCTGTTCTCCAGCAGTTCTTTCTGGGCAAGCCTGCTGGTTACATTCAAGTTCGTTCTCATCGTTGCCTTTGGCGGCCTGCTGGTTGGTTTGACCACCAGCCTGCTCACCGCAAAGAAGTACGCAGGCGTCACCTTTGTCAGCGCATCCTATGCCATGCCCGTGGCAATCGCCAGCGCCGCGGCTTCCATGGCCTTCCGCATGATCCTCCACCCCACAAACGGCCTTCTCAATATTCTCTTTGGCACGCGGATCAACTGGACGGGCGACCCGCAGTGGGCCTTGATTTCTGTGTCCATTTTGACAATTTGGCTGGCTTCGGGCATCAACTTCATCTTTATCAGCGCCGGTTTGCGCAACGTGCCTGAGGAGCTGTACGAGAGCGCTTCTATAGACGGAGCCAATTACTGGCAGAAATTGTTCAGGATAACGGTGCCCTCCATCTCACCAACCCTGTTTTTCCAGATCATCATCAACATCATCGGCGCATTCCAATCCTTCAGCCAGATCAGGCTGCTGACGCAGGGCGGACCGGGAGACGCCACCACCGTCATTGTCTACGCCATTTACCGGGACGCGTTTTTTAACTTCCGCTTCGGCACCGCCGCCGCGCGTTCCCTTATCCTGTTTGTGATCGTTCTGATTATCACCCTGATCCAGTTCAGCTTTGAGAAACGGAGCGTTCACTACTGATGGCTTCCTTAGCTCAAAAAAAGCGCGTGACCGGGTTTTTCAACCTGCTGCTCAACCTGCCTATTCTGCTTATCATCCTCACGCCGCTGATCTATACCCTGGTCATCAGCGTCATGCCGCCAAGCGAGATATACAAAAATGTGCTGATACCCTCCTCGGTGGATTTCCACAATTATGTGAAGGCCTTCACCAACCCTGCCTACTCATTCCTCTCCTTCATCCGCAATTCTTTCATTGTGTCCACAGCCGTAATGCTGGGGCAGATGCTTACCTGCTCCCTTGCCGCGTTCGCATTTTCGTTCCTGGAGTTCCGGGGCCGTAAAGTGCTCTTCATCCTGGTGCTTGCCACCATGATGGTGCCCGGCGAGGCGACCATCATCGCCAATTATTTGACCGTTTCACGCTGGGGCTGGCTGGATTCGTACAAGGTGCTGATCGTGCCTTTCCTGACAAGCGCGATGGGCATCTTCCTGCTGCGGCAGAACTACCTGACATTTGCCAAGGAACTGCACGAGGCTGCCCGCCTCGACGGCTGCAGCAACCCGCGCTTCATGCTTTCCATTGTTGTGCCGCTTTCCCGCCCGGCCCTTGGCGCGCTCGGAGCCTATGTATTCCTTCATACATGGAATCAGTACATGTGGCCGCTGCTGGTCACCAACAGCGCCAACTTCCGCACAGTGCAAGTGGGCATCAGCATGCTGTATGACACGGATGCCGAAGCGCTCGGGCTGATGATGGCGGGCGTGGTTATTGTCATCGTGCCTTCCCTGTCCATTTTCATCTTTATGCAAAAACAGCTCATCAACGGTTTGATGGCGGGAGCAGTCAAAGGATAAACTCACCCTTGTTTGGGGTGTTTTTATAAGAAAAACTGAAAGGGGAAACAAACCATGCGTAAAATCCTGTCCCTGGTCCTGGTTCTTTGCCTGGTACTCGGCATTGGCGCGGCATCGGCGCAAGCGGCTCCCGTTGAGATCACCTTCTGGCACTCAATGGGCGGTGTAAACGGCGAAGCGATCGCAAAAATGGTCGAAGATTTCAACAAAGCCTATGAGGGCAAGATCAAGGTCAACGTCGAGTATCAGGGGAGCTATGACGACGCCATCAACAAGATCAAGGCTGCCGGTATGAGCGCTCTGCCCTGCGATGTTGTGCAGATCTATGACATCGGCACCCGTTTCATGATCGACTCCGGCTGGGCGCTGCCCATGCAGCAGATGATCGATGCGGAAGGCTTTGACATCACCAAGATTGAGCCAAACATCGCCGCGTATTACACGGTTGACGGCAAGCTCTACTCCATGCCTTTCAACTCCTCCACCCCCCTGCTGTATTACAACAAGACCGCCTTCGCTGAAGCCGGGCTTGATCCCAATACCCCGCCAAAGAACTTTGACGAGATCGTGGCGATGGCCGAAAAGCTGACCGTCAAGGACGCCGATGGCAAAGTGATCCGCTATGGATTCGGCATGGGCAACTATGGCTGGTTCTTTGAACAGTGGCAGGGCAAGATGGCCAAGCACTATGTGGACAATGGCAATGGCCGCGAAGCCCCGGCAACGAAGGTGGTTTTTGACGAGAGCAAAGGCGCTGAGGCTGTTTTCAATGTATGGAAGCGCCTGATTGACGGCGGTGTTGTTACCTACCTGGGCCGCGGCAACAACGACGCCAAGGCAGCCTTCATCTCCGGCAACATCTGCATCACCCTGGAATCAACCGCGGCCCTCAAGTCGCTTCTGACCAACGTTGGCGACAGCTTCGAGATCGGCACCGGTTTCTTCCCCAATATCCATCCTGAAGACAACGGCGGTGTTTCCATCGGCGGCGGCTCCCTGTGGATGCTGGCCTCCGGCAATGACGCCAAGCAGAACGCTGCATGGGAGTTCATCAAGTATATGATCTCCCCCGACGTTCAGGCTTTCTGGAATGCCCAGACCGGCTACTTCCCCATCACAGTGGCCACGCATGAGCTGGATGCCTTCAAAGAGAACCTGGCCAAGTACCCGCAGTTCGGCACTGCCATTGAGCAGCTGCACTCCACCTCGCCGCAGTTTGTCGGTTCCCTGCTGAGCGTCTTCCCCGAAGCGCGCGCACTGGTTGAAACCTATACTGAGCGCCTCATCAACGGCGAGCTGAGCGTAGCCGATACGGTTGCCAACCTGGCCAAGGAAATCAACTCGGCTATCGAAATCTACAATCTGACCAACTGATCCATACCGGATTAACCCAGGCCTCCGTTCGTATGGGCGGAGGCCTTTGCTGTTTTTATCATTGATAATAAAGAGTATTTGGATGAGAATGAAATCCCCGCCAACAAATCATTGACGGGGATAGGGGAAAGGAGGCGCCGATATTTACTGGGCGTTCTCCAATGACTCCTGAACGCGGGGATATACGCTGATCTGTTTCTTGAACTTGCCAAGATGCTCAAAGCGAACGATACCGTCGGCGGTGGCGAACAGGGTATCGTCCTTGCCCCTGCCGACATTGAGGCCGGGGTGCATATGGGTGCCGCGCTGACGCAGCAAAATGTTGCCGGCCAATACGAACTGGCCGTCGGCACGCTTGGCGCCAAGGCGCTTGGCCTCGCTGTCGCGGCCGTTGCGGGTGGAACCCATGCCCTTCTTGTGGGCAAACAACTGAAGGTTCAGTTTCAACATGTTTGTATCCTCCGTTTAATCAAAGCAGCTTAATTGATAAAAGTCACATGCCTTGGATAGCTGTCATGCAGGTCTTCTATTCCCTGGCGGAAGACCGCGAAGATGGTGCGTGCCTCGTCATTGATCTCAGTGATCCGGACCCGCAGCAGGCCATCCTGCTGATCAATTGCCGGTTTGAGCTTCGCTACGCTTTCCAGCGCGTTGGCACAGGTGATTGCCAGGAAAGAGAGGGCCGAGCAAACGATGTCCTGCCCTGCCTGCGCGTATCCCGTGTGGCCGCTCACCTCAAAACCGGTGATTTGGCCATCCTGGGAGCGGCAGAGCGAAACGGTGCTCATTTCAGGCCTTGATGCCTGTGATCTCAACCTTGGTGAAGGCCTGGCGATGACCGGCCTTGCGGCGGTAGTTCTTCTTGCTCTTGTACTTGTAGATGATGATCTTTTCGCCGCGGCCATGCTGCAGCACCTTGCCTGTCACTTCCGCCCCGTCCACAAAGGGCTTGCCTGCCGTGATCTTATCCCCGCTGAGCATCAGCACCGGAAAAGCAACGATTTCATCCACGGCGTTTTCCAGCTTCTCGACGTAGATGACGTCACCCTCGCTGACGCGATACTGTTTGCCGCCTGTCGCAATGATTGCGTACATGTGCAGCACCTCCAAACATAAAACTCGCCGGGCTCATATGGCATACCGGACCACGAGGCTGCGCAAGCGCATTGAAGGCCTCTCCCGAGCGGCTAAGAAACAATTTACCATATCGCTCCGGCACTGTCAAGCACTTTGCCTGGCTGCGAATGGGTTTTGCTACGCGA
>CAZPBJ010000086.1:0-8769 GCA_964584685.1 uncultured Christensenella sp.
CTGAAACTGTAATGCTTTCAGGAGATTTTTGTTCTCACTAACTGTAAAAGTCGGGAAGCTGCCGAGCGCGTCATATTGCCTGATCTGCGTAACAGCATTGCAGACCCGCTGCCCCAAGATATAAACGAAGACAAGGCATGAATTTGCTGTTTACAGCTATGCAAACGTGTGTTTGCATGTTATAATCCTTTTAACAGGTATTGGAGGTGTCAGCATGAGCATGTCCCTTGAAAAGAAAACGAAACCTCGCGGGGATACCCAAGCCAAGATACTTGACTTCATTAAGCAAGAGGTGGAAAGCCGCGGTTATCCTCCGTCCGTGCGCGAGATCGGCGAAGCTGTCGGTTTGAAGTCTACATCAACTGTACACGGGCATCTGCGCCGCCTGGAAAGCAAGGGTTTACTTGTGCGTGATGCGATGAAACCACGTGCCATGGGCGTTGTGAAGACCGATGACGATCAAAAAGACCTGGTGCGCTTTATCCCCCTGCTCGGCCCGGTTGCCGCAGGCACGCCCATCCTGGCTGAGGAGAACATGTCCGATATGCTGCCCATTCCCGCGTCTTTGCTGGGTGACGGCACTTTCTTTGCGCTCACCATTCGCGGCGACAGCATGATACAGGCAGGCATCCTGCACGGTGACTATGTTGTAGTGCGACAGCAGCCTGATGCCAACAACGGCGATATTGTTGTGGCCATGATAGCGGGTGACGCCACTGTCAAGCGTTTTTACCGTGAGCAAGGACGTTTTCGTCTGCAGCCGGAAAATGCCGCGATGCAGCCCATCTATACAAACGACCTGGAGATCCTGGGCAAAGTTGTTTCAGTGTATCGCCAGGTTTGATAGTATTTATGCTTTCAACATGTCCTCAGCCACTTCGAGCACATGCTCCACTGTGAAGCCATATTGTTGGCTCAGCACCTCAGCAGGAGCGGAAGAGCCGAAATGATCCATCGCAACAACCCTTCCATCCAATCCCACATAACGGTACCAGGGCATTGAGGAGCCTGCCTCTACAGCGAGCCTTCGGCGTATGGCCTTTGGAAGCACCTGCTCCTGATATTCATCGCTTTGTTGCCGGAATAGTTCCATGCTTGGCACGGATACCACCCGTGCGTCCCAGCCTATTTCGCGCAAACGAACCTGCGCGCCGGTCAACAAACCGATCTCACTGCCTGATCCCATCAGGATGATCTGCGCTTCACTTCCCTGTTCTTTGCTTGATACATAGGCGCCTTTTAGTGCGCGTTCATCGCTGCCTGGTTGCTGCTGAAGGTTTTGCCGTGACAAAACCAGGCAGCTTGGCAGTTTGCTTGTCAATGCTGTGGTCCAGGCCATCAAAGTTTCATGACGGTCGCAGGGGCGTATGACCTGTATATTGGGTGTTGCGCGCAGGGCTGCCAGCTGCTCAATGGGCTGATGTGTCGCGCCGTCTTCCCCCACGCCAATGGAATCATGTGTCAACACATAGATAAGAGGCAGTTTCATGATGGCACTCAAACGCATCGCGCCTTTCATGTAATCCGAAAAGACGAAGAAAGTCGCGCAAAAAACCCTTAATCCTCCGTGCAGTACCATGCCGTTGCAAATGGCAGCCATGCCATGTTCGCGCACGCCGAAGTGCAGGTTGCGTCCCGCCCTGTTGTTTGCGCTGTAGTCACCGCCATCCTTGATCAGTGTTTTGGTAGACGGCGCCAAATCCGCCGAACCACCTACCAAATTGGGAATGCGCTTAGCCAGGAGATTGATGATATCTCCCGATACCGCGCGAGTGGCTTCGGCGCCCTTTGCCGGGCCAAGATCATCCGGACCGGGCAATACTTTACTGTCGAGCTGTCCGTGCCAGTTCCGCCATTCTTCCGCCAGTTCCGGATACTGCTTTGCATAATTGGCATAAAGACAATCCCACGCAGTTTGAGAATGCCGATTCTTTTCCATGCATTCCGCCACATGCGCGTATACTTCGCTTTCTACGCAGAATGGCATTTCATTCATGTGCAGGGCAAGCCTGGCCTGCGCAAGGTTCTCAGCGCCCAGCGGCTCTCCGTGTGCGCTTGATTTGCCTTGTTTTGCCGGACTGCCAAAGCCGATGATGGTTGGACAGATGATCAGGCTGGGTTTGACCGCGTTTTTACCGCGTCCAGGGCCGCCAGCACCTGTGAGTAGTCATTGCCGTCTTTCACGCGGATGACCTGCCAGCCATATGCTTCAAAGCGCTGGCCCACATCCTCCCGGAAAGCTATATCGGTGCTGCCTTCGATGGATATCTCATTATCATCATACAGGACCGTCAGTTTGGAAAGCGCAAGCGTCCCGGCCAGGGAGGCAGCCTCACTGCTGATGCCCTCCATCATGCAGCCGTCCCCGGCAAAAACATATGTGCGGTGATCCACAATCGGGAAGTTAGGTCTGTTGAAATGCGCCGCCAACATCGTCTCTGCAACAGCAAGACCCACTGCGTTTGCAAAGCCTTGCCCCAGCGGACCTGTTGTCGTCTCTATCCCGGCAGTCAATTCATTTTCAGGATGCCCGGGTGTCTGTGAGCCCCATTGGCGGAATTGCTTCAGTTCATCCATCGAAAGCCCATATCCGCATAGATGCAGCAGTGAATAAAGCAAGGCGCTTGCATGCCCGTTGGACAACACAAATCGATCCCTGTCAGGCCACTTTGGATCAAGAGGATTGTGTTTGAGCGCGTGCATCCATAATGCGTATGCCATAGGCGCCATGCCCATTGGAGCGCCGGGATGGCCGCTGTTGGCCTTTTGCACAATGTCAGCCGATAACAGGCGCAAGGTATTGATGGTACGCTGCTGAATATCCATTTTGTATCCTTTCACATATGCAGGCTGTCTAGCCTGCGTCTAATCCCTTATATAAGCCAACAATGGGCTCAGATCAATTTCAGGTGTCTTGCCAAGCACTTCGCGAAGACCCATTAGAATCAGTTTTATGCCGCCCTCAACATCACTCTCCACATTTAGAGGCAGCACAGGATCATGAACAGACAAGCGCAGGAGGAACCAGGCGTTGTCCCATCCGTGCGCCAGGTCAAAGTTGATGCGCACCCCTTCACGATTATCAGGCGCTACATGCCAGCCCTTGACTTCCCAGGCATGATCCAAAACATCTTCAATAACCTTGATGCCGGTGGCGCGAAAATTCTCCGAGTGTATCTCCAGCCTCAACTCAACGCTTTCCAATGGTTCCTGCAGGCCATCCAGAAGGCTTGAAAGGGTTTGTCCTTCGCGCTTGAGACGCATCGCCTCACAAATCAGCAGGGTGCTCAGGTACATGCCGTCATCCAGGAAATCATTCTCACGTAGGGCGGCATGACCGCTGGTCTCTATAGCCAAGGGGCAGTTGACGCCGGCTGCGTTAAGACGTTTTGCTTCATTGATCACATTGCGGTAGCCGCGCTTGAAGCGATAGTGTTCACCGCCCCACTCTCCGATGAACTTTGATAAGCCTGAAGAAGTGACTGAATCGGTAACGATCGTCATTCCGGGTTCCCTGTTGAGCAGCATCGCGGATGTCAGCGCGATGAGCCGGTTACGGTTGATGGCGCGTCCTGATTGATCGACCAGCGCAGCCCTATCGCAGTCCGCGTCAAACATAATGCCAAGGTCGGCCGTGTGCTTCAGCACGGCCTGACAGACGGTTTGTATCGCGTCATCATCTTCAGGGTTGGGAATATGATTGGGGAAACGGCCGTCAGCGTCCAGATACTGGCTGCCCTCTGTCCATGCGCCCAGTTCTTCCAGCATTTCCGCGTAAAATCCACCTGCGCCATTGCCTGCGTCCACCAAAACATGCAGGCCAAGCAGAGGGCGTGGGACATCATCATTCAGTCTCTGCCTGACCAAAGCCATCAACTGAGCCTTGTACCTTCTCAAGAAATCAAACGGTTTTATGGAGCCGATATTTTCGCTTTGCTCCAAAGGGCTCTCCATCATCGCCAGGATAGCGCCGAGCTGCTCCGCATCAATGCCGCCTTCGGGCAAAAAGAACTTGAAACCATTGCGGTCGGCGGGATGATGGCTGGCTGTCACCATGATGGAGGCTTGGGCGACAGGGTGATCCCCCACCAGCGCTTTGTACATCGCGGGCGTTGTACACAGGCCAAAGTCGAGCACATTAACACCCGCCTCTGACAATCCTTTGGCGCAGGCAGCCAGCAGACTTGGTCCTGTAAGGCGAGAATCACGGCCAATGGCGACAGTGACTGCTCCTTTATGTACATCCTTGATTATTTGTTTGCCGACCCATCCGGCAAAAGCGCGGCCTATCTGTTGAGCGGTATCCGGCGTCAAGCGCGCCTGATCGCCCATCGCGGCTGCGCGCAGATCTGTTCCGCTTTTCAGGTCATCATATCTGCCCATATTGCCCCTCCAATGCCGCTATGTCGTGGTAACCGCGTAAAAGACGGTATAAAGGGCCCATCAATTGGTAATCATGCACAAGCTGTGTCAGCAATTCAGGTGTGTAGATCCATTCGCGTTGAATATCCTTCCTGGTGACATAGATTTCCTTCAAGGGATAATAGGGCATAAGCGCTGCTGACAGCTCAGCGGGAATTTGCATCTTCTTGTAGCTTTCTCCACTGATGGCAAGGCTATTTTCTTCCAGGACGGGCAGCAAGGCAAGCAGGTCGTCCGGATGGGATATCATGCGGCGGCGCATCATGTCCATCGCGGGCCTGTTCTCTCCCCAAAATCCAAGCCCCCAGCTCAGCCCTTCAATGCGAACCTCGAACCAAAACATGACTGCCTGATCGCGCGGCTCGCCAGCGCGCCGAAACGCGATCCAATGGTGATCGCGGTAAGGAGCCTTGTCCTTGGAAAAGCGTGTATCGCGGAATATTCTGGAAAGCGCCTTTGCAGGCCGTACCTCCATCCGGGGATCGATCAGCAGCATATGCGGCGCCAACGCCTCAATCAAGGCGTGGTGCGGCGCGCGCATCTTCTGTTCATAATCCTTGCGGTGCGCGGCCATAAAATCCTTGTTGTTATTGAATCGCAGCTCCAGCATGAAGTCGAACATATCCTGGGTAAATCCGTTGAAAATAATGACCACTCTCCCTTGAATACATTATAATGGCTACACGTTGACCTTTCAAGACTGCAGCAGCACCCGAATGCCTATTGCCTGCCTGTCATGAACCTGAAAAGCTTTCCTGCTATCGGCGCTGCAACCGCGCCGCCGCCGCCCGCGTCCTCCACAACGACGCATAGCGCAAAAGGATAGCGGGGATCATCGACAAAGCCAATAAACCAGGCATTTGTGTCTGCCTGGCCGTCAATCTGCGCAGATCCGGTTTTACCGCAAATTTTTATGCCTGAAACACCGGCACCTGTCGCTGTTCCATTTCGAACCGCCTCCTGCATATATGCGGCAACAATGTCGGCATCTCCTTTGTTCAAAGCTGTCCTGTAGATGCTGGGCTGGAAAACATATTTGCCATTGCCGGCTGCGTCAGTAGCCTTGAGCAGCAGTTTGGGCTCCATCATGACGCCGTCGTTGGCAATCCCCGCTGCGACCATTGCCATATGCAGGGGGGATACTTGCAGGCTGCTCTGCCCGGGTCCTGTCCAGGCGATTTCTTTATCAGAACGGTTTGTACTGGGATAAACAGAGTTTTCCACGACAAGGTCACTGAAAAGGAAGTAATCGCCAAAGCCGAAATCTGCTGCCGTTTTACCCAGCAGCTTATCCCCCAGTTCAAGGGCAACTTGCGCGAACGTTATGTTGCAGCTGAGAGCCAGTGCCTTTTTAAGATTGAGCTCACGATGCACCGCGTCATTAGCGTCAGTTATTGTCGTGTCCATCACCGGATAGCTTCCCTGACAAACATATTCTTTTGAGGTTGCCTCAGAGATGTTTTGAAGCGCGCTTGCCAGCGTAATCACCTTGAAAGTGGATCCCGGCGCGCTGACCCATTTCGTTGCGCGGTTCCAGAAAGGTTTTAGCGGATTATCCTTGTCAAGGGATGTAAGGTTCATTGGATCAAAACCGGGAAAACTTTGCAGTGTCAGGATTTCACCGCTGCGATAGTTCATGACAATGACACTGCCGCTCTTATCTTTGGGGAACAGAGAAAATGCTTCCTTTGACAGCACGCTGTCCACAGAAAGCGTGATGTCGTTCCCGCGGCGCACTTCCCCTTTGAATGCGCTTATCAGCCTTTCAAAATACGATTCATTGAAGGCATACAGATAGCTTGCCATAAAGGATTCGGCACCATAAGCAACATTGTTCAGGTCATCGCCTACGACATGAACCAGTGACCTGCGCACCTGCTCATCACCGGCATAGACACGTTTGCCCTGCGTGTCGGTATTGGCCAGCATCCGGTTGCTGCGGTCAGTGATATTTCCCGCGATAACATTTGCTTTCGCGCGGCGCAGCTGATTGTTCGCCCCTGAAGAAAACCAACGGCTGCCATAATTTGTAATGCTGTAAGCGCCGTAGATGATCAGTGATAACAGCAAGCCGCATAGGACGAAGCTTATCAATCGGATGTTTTGTTTGATGAGTTTCATGCGAATTCCTCCGCGCGTGCCAGCGCCTTGTCAGCCTTCACTTCATCTGCGTTGATGCTTGCGACGCCTTGCAGCAGACCCATGACGCACATGCTGGAAATCAGCGAGCTGCCGCCATAGCTGATAAAGGGCAAGGTAACACCTGTCAATGGGATGAGTTTGATGTTGCCGCCAATGATGACAAAGGTTTGCAGAGCGATAAGCGCCGATGCGCCAAGGGCCAGGAGCGTGTTTATCCGCGAGCCTGAGCGAATGGCAATGCCGATGCTGCGCAAAAACAGCAAGATATAGATCAGGATAACGAAGACACCAAAGATCAAACCAAATTCATTCAAGATGATGGAGAAGACAAAATCAGTCGTAATGGCAGGAATCTCATAAGCATTACCCAGACCCAGGCCAAGCCCCCAGACCCCGCCATTGACCATCGCGATAAGGGATTGCACGATTTGATAACCGGCTCCATTATAGTCATACCAGGGATCAATCCAGATGCGTACACGCACCTTGACATGGCTGAACATATTATAGCCAAGTACGCCGCCCGCAGCGGCGCCTGCAGCTCCCAGGCCAAGGTATAGATAACTCCTTGTCGCGGCAAACACCATGATCAGCGTAACGCCATAATAGATCAAAGCGGTACCGAGATCCTTTTGAAGCATCAACATCAGCAGGCAAATACCGGCAAAACCGGCTGCCAACACGATCTTCCTCTGGGAAAGCAAATAAGCCTCGATGATCAGCAAGGCGACTTTAACCAGCTCACTGGGCTGAAAACCAAGGCCAAACAGTGTCACCCAGGCGCGCGCTCCGTTGCGTTCCACGCCAAACAACAATGGCAGCGCCATGAGCGCCAGCGATGCGGGCGCGAGGATTAAGATCAGTGGTTTGAAACGGCGAACTAGGCGCACCAATAAAATGCACAGCAGCATGGCGCACACGCCAATGCCATAATTGACAGCCTGATCCAAGCCCTGCGACGGGTTCATGCGGTAGAGCACAAGGACACCCAGGGCGCATAGGAAATTGACCATACACAAAAGGAGTTGATCAGCCGGAAACAGCCTGGGAATAAACACTGTCGCCGCGAAGAAAATCAAAGGCACAAACAGCACCATCATGAATCCGCGCGACTCGAAATCCTTCACCGCAAGCAGCAGGAACGCGGAAAACAGGAAAAGCATGATCGTTGATATCAACATATTTGCCGGATGGCGTACCGAGCTATTTTTCATGCCTCTGGCTCCTCCTGCGTCTGCCATGCGGCTCTGTGGCATATTCTGTTTCCTGTGGACGCGGGGAAAACGCATCAGTGGCATTGTCATCGGGGAAATCCGCCCAGGACTGCGGCATAACGTCTTGCTGATCAGCCGGCGGGCTGGCATAGACCCAAGTCATCTGCTCATCATCAGCCTCATCAGCATGAGGGTTATGACCCTGCGGAGAACTTAACGCCATATCAGGAACTGTCATCGTCAGCTGCCGATATTGCTCATCGGGAGCATAATCCTCCAAATTGAATTCCCCGCTGCTTTGTGGGAAACCCTCGTCATCACGCAATAAAACATCAGTCCGCTTGGGAATATCGAGGCCTTCAAACAATCGCATACGAAGGGAATAACCCGGAAAACTGAGCCGTGAGCCATGAAGCGCGTAATCATGCTGCGTTAATGGTACGCCATCCATTTGAATCTGGTTGTTCTTGTGGCTTGGTATGAGCAGGATTCCTTTTCCCTCCCTGAACTCATATACAAGTTCACGCCTGCGAAGGCCCTTAAAACGTATGTCACAAGCTTTCCCGGAGCCCATCACGCCCTCACGCGGCAATTCCTGGGCAAGACCGGTATCCAGGTTAACGATTTCCCCGATGAAGCCGGCATCCGGCAAAGAGCGCAGCGTACGCATATAGGCGCGGTGATCATGCAGTGCCCAGCGTGAAGCCCTCAGCACGATCATCAGTCCCAACAAGACAAACCAGTAACGCATACCAAGCGAAACCAGCTCAAATGCATTTGCAGACAAGCGCTTTTCACCTCCTCCGCTGCCCCTCGGGATTCATTATATCACAAGTGTTTCATAGCAGGTTTGCGGCAATTATCAGATATAAAAAATCGCCGCCTGTATGCACAGACAGCAATCCATTTGGAGGCGCCACCCGGATTCGGACCGGGGAATAAAGGTTTTGCAGACCTTCGCCTTACCACTTGGCTATGGCGCCGGGATGGA
>CAZPBJ010000087.1:0-8490 GCA_964584685.1 uncultured Christensenella sp.
GACGGTGCGCGCAATATGCATCAAAACTGTACACAATGGCAGGCTGTTTGCCGTATGTTACTGTTATTTCCGCTTTTTTGCCGGATTATGCATAATCATCCGCGCGAAGCGCTTGACAGGGGGTTCCATGTCAATATACAATAAACAGACAGGAACAAGCAGAATATCTTGGGAGGTCGAATATGGGCATTCTTGAGAAGATGAGGCTGGACGGGAAGAAGGGATTTGTCACCGGAGCCGCGCGCGGCATCGGGAAGGCATCGGCCAGGGCGCTTTGCGAGGCGGGCGCAGACATCGCCATCGTAGATCTGGATATCGCCGAAGCAGAGATAACAGCAGCCCTGCTGGCAAAGGAAACCGGCAAGGATGTATTCGCCGTCGCCTGCGACTGCACAAAGCCGGCACAGGTCAGCGCCATGATCGACAAAATCCTCGCGCGCTACGGCCGGCTGGATATCGCCCACTGCAACGCCGGCATCTGCATCAACCAGCCGGCTGAGGAGATGACCTATGAGCAGTGGATAAAGGTGATCGACTGCAACCTCAACGGCGTCTTCCTCACCAATCAGGCGGCTGGCAAGGTGATGCTGAAACAGGGCAGCGGGTCCATCATCAACACCGCGTCCATGTCCGGCCATATCGTCAACGTGCCCCAGCCGCAGTGCGCGTACAACGCGTCCAAGGCGGCTGTCATCATGCTGACCAAATCCTTCGCCGTGGAATGGGCCACCCGGGGTGTGCGCGTCAACTCCATCAGCCCGGGCTACATCGGCACCGAGCTTATCCTCAACGCGCCGCACCTGAAGGCGCTTATCGACCAGTGGAACGCCATGGCGCCCATGGGGCGCCTGGGCAAGCCCGAGGAGCTGGCGTCCATCATCGTCTATCTGGCGGGGGACACCTGCGCCTTCACCACCGGCAGCGACTTTGTCATTGACGGCGCTTTCACCTGTTTTTGATGCGCGATGCGCTTTTATAAGCTTAACGGCAGAACGCCGTTAAAGATAAAAGGAGGATCGACCATGAGGAAACTTGTTGCGCTGCTCCTGATTCTGACGATGATGTTAGGGGTGACATCCGCCCTGGCGACGGAAAAGGTCACGCTGAACATCGGCTTCGCCAACAACCCCTACTCCCAGGCCCTGTACGCGATCGTGCAGAAGTACTTCGCGGACACCGGCCACAGCTTCAACGTGAACATCTCCGTGATCCCCGAGGAGGACCTGCGCTCGGCGCAGACGCTGGACGCGACGACCGAGGGCGTGACCTACGACATGTTCTATGTCGGTCCCTATGAAGGCATGTCCTGGGGCCAGTTCGGCTGGCTGGAAGACCTCACCCCCTACTTTGAGAAGATGACGCCCGAGAAGAAGGCATGGTACGACATGGAGGACATGTTCTATGGCATGATCAAGTCCGTGTCCGATACCCAGGGCCACATGTGGGCGGTCCCCTTCTACGGGGAGTCTTCCTTCATCATGTACAACAAGGAAGTGCTTGAGAAGGCCGGCGTGACCATGCCGGATTACCCCACCTGGGATGAGATCTACGCCATTGCCAAGGCTGTGCAGGCCGTGCCCGGCCAGACGGGCATCGTGCTGCGTTCCGACGTGGGCTGGGGCAACCTGGGCGCTCCGCTTGGCGCCATGCAGAACGCCTTTGGCTGCAAGTACTATGACATGGACTGGAATGCCTGCATCGACACCCAGGAGTTCCGCAACTGCTGGGAGATGTACAAGAAGCTCGTAACCGAGTGCGGTCCCGCCAACAAGACGGGCAACTCATACAACGAGTGCGTCAACCTGTTCCTGGAAGGCAACGTGGGCATCTACTACGACGCCACCTCGCTGTGCGGCAACTTTGAGGCCGAGAAATCCCCCATCAAGGGCAAGGTCGGCTATGTGATGGCGCCCAAGCAGGTCGAAGGCGGCACCTCCGGCTGGCTGTGGAACTGGGCCATGGCCATCAACCCGCAATCCACCCACAAGGATGAGGTCTTTGAATTCATCCTCTGGTGCACCTCCAAGGACTTCATTGACCTGACACTCAAATATCAGCCCGACGGCTCCGTCACGCCGCCCGCCTCCCGCAAGTACACCTATGAGCAGCCCGTCATCGCTGCGCTGCCCTACGCAGAGGCGACTCTGGCCGCCGTTGACGCGGTTGACTTCACCAAACCCGCCGTGGATCCAGTGCCCTACTATGGTCTGCAGTACTGCGCCATCGTTGAGTTCCAGGATGCCGGCACACAGATGACCCAGTGGGTGCTGGACTATGTTGTGGGCAACACCACGCTGGACCAGGCTATCGCCCAGACGCAGTCCCTCTTTGAGGAGATCGCTGTCGAGGGCGGATACAAGAAGTAAACTCCCATCACAATGAATCCATAATCATCTCCTGAAGGGGACGGGGGGTCCTCCCTCCCGTCCCCTTCGTCCATCAGCAGGGCCGCTGTGCGCTATTCCAAGGGTGTCCCCTGCTTCCAGGGAGGTTGAACATGACGCTTCTGCCGGAAACTCAAAGTATCCTGAAGCCCCATGCGAAGCACCGGTACACGGACAAGTATTTTGTCATCCCGGCCATCATATGGGTCGCTGTCACCACGCAGATCCCTTTTTTGGCAACCATTGTGCTGTCCCTGTTGCGGTGGAACCTGGTTCGCCCCGATCAGGGCGCCACATTCAACTGGCTGAACAACTACGCCTACTTTTTCTGGGACAATGCGCGCTCCTCGCCAGAATTTTGGAGCATTGTGCTGCAGACGCTGCAGATGACAGCCTATTCCCTGGCGGCCTGTTCCGTATTCGGCTTCCTGGTGGCGCTGATGCTGGACCATCGGGTCCCCTTCATCAATGTGGCCAGGACCCTGGTGCTTGGCCCCTTCTTTGTAATGTCCACCACAACGGGCGTGATATGGAAAGTGACCATCCTGAACATGACCTTCGGCTGGTATGCCAGGATAGCCAACATGCTCGGCCTGCCCATCAGGGAGTTCATCAGCGAATCCCCCGTCATGCTCAACGCCTTTTTATTCACCTGGCAATGGATGCCCTTCTTTGTGCTGATCATCCTGGGTGGACTGCAGTCCGTATCGGGCGAAGTGCTGGAAAGCGCCGACCTGGACGGCTGTAACTGGTTTGACATGACCTTCCGCATCAAACTCCCCATGATCGTCAACCACATCGGCGTGGCGATCATGCTGGGCCTCATCTTCCTGAGCAAGGAATACGGCTTGATCCTGGTCACCACGCAGGGCGGCCCGGGAAAGAGTTCCTATACCCTGGCCTACTATATACGGGACCAGCTTTTCTCCTCCAAGCAGGTGGGAAGGGCGGCGACCATTTCCGTGCTCATGGTGGTCGTGATGCTCGTCCTGATCAACTTCCTCTACCGCAAGATCCAAAACCGCATCGAACTGTATGATTAGGGGTGAAGCGGCATGACAGTCAGAAGTGATGCGCTCCTGCGCGCGCGGCGCAATATCCGCAACAGGAAATTCGTCAGGAAGTATGTGCTGATGATCCTGATTTTCTCGTTTGCGCTGCTGTATTTCTTTCCGATCCTGTACATGTTCCTCACCGGCCTGAAGACGGAAATGCAGGCCGTGCATCCCAGGATCATCTTTACGCCCAGCCTGGAGACCTACAACAAGATACTGACCGACGCCAGCATGTATTCGTATTTGCTCAACTCGGTTTTCCAAGTCTTTGTGAGTACGCTTATCAGCCTGCTGCTCGGTGTTCCGGCGGCTTTTGCCATCCAGTTCGGGAAGTTCAAAAAACCCACTACGAACAGTTCCCTGCGCAAGTGGTTCATCACGACCATCCTGCTGCCGCCGGTGGCGATCGTTGTGCCGATGTACCTGATATTCAACTCCCTGGGGCTCATGAACAAGGTATGGGGGCTGACCATCCTGTATGTTGGGTTCCATATCCCTATTGTCATCTGGATGATCCACTCCTTCATGACGGACATCCCCAGGTCGCTGATTGAGGCCAGCGAGATCGACGGCTGTTCAAGGGTCCAGCAAATCCTGTACGTCGTGCTTCCCTTGATCCGCATGGGGGTCTTTTCATCCGGCATGCTGGTGGCGGTGTTTGTGTGGAACGAATTCCTGCTGTCCTTTACGCTGACGACAAACTCGACCGCCACGCTTGCCGTCTTTATGAGCCGTTTCCGCGAGCAGCAGGGCCAGTTCACCGCGCAGCTTTCCGCCTCCGCCACCATCTGCACGCTGCCCGCGCTGGTCTTGGGCTGGAGCACGCAAAAAGCGCTCGTCAAGGGGCTGACGATGGGGGCAGTCAAGGGATAAACTCTATTCTGCAATGAATATGAAGGAGCCTTAGCGATGAAAGCAGCTGTTTATTACGCGGCAAACGACCTGCGGGTCATGGATGTGCCCCTGCCCGAATGCGGGCCGGGGGATGTGCGCATCAAACTCCACTACTGCGGGGTCTGCGGAACGGACCATCATATCTTCCACGGAGACGGCGGCGCCGTGCCGGTGCCGGCAGGGACGATCATCGGCCATGAGTTCAGCGGCGTGGTGGACGCGGTGGGGGAAGGCGCTGCGCGCTTCAAGCCCGGCGACCGCGTCAGCGCCGACCCCAACGACTGGTGCGGGGAATGCTATTACTGCATGAACGGCAAGGCGCACTTTTGCACGCACATGAAGGGCTACGGCACAACCTACCCGGGCGGATTTGCGGAGTACATCCGCGTGCCCGAAAAGCAGGTGTACCGCCTGCCCGACACGCTGCCGCTGAAGATAGGTTCCCAGAGCGAGACGACCAGCTGCTGCGTGAACGGGATCGACCTGTGCGGTCTGAAGGCCGGCTCAAACGTGCTGGTCATCGGCGCGGGACCCATCGGCTTGATGATGCTGCAGCTGGCGCGCAGCGGCGGCGCCGGTCGGATCATCGTCAGCGAGCCCATCGCCGATAAGCGCGCCCTGGCCCTGAAGCTCGGCGCCGACCTTGCGGTGGATCCGCTTCACGAGGACCTGGCCGCCATCCTGAAAAAAGAATTCCCCAACACTGACTGCGTCATCGAGGCGGCCGGCACCAAAGGCACCCAGGCCGCCGCCATCGACCTTGCCGGGAAGACAGGCACCGTCATGCTGTTTGGCCTTGTCGCACCGGATACGACCATCACGGTCAAGCCCTTTGAGATCTTCAACCGCGAACTGAAGATCACCTCGTCCTTCATCAACCCCTACACCTTTGGCCGCGCCATCAGCATGCTCAATGGGCGGCGTGTGGTGCTGGACGAGATCATCACCGATGTGGTTCCGCTTGAGGAGATCAACAAGGTCTTTACCGATCCCTATTACCGCTCGCGCGGCAAGGTGCTCATCCGGATGCCCGGCGCACAGGAATAGCCTGCAAGGAGACCGTCAGTTTGCCGGCTCATGGATGTATTTGATCCAGTCTTTGGCCAATGCGATATCGGGCAGACGGCCGCAAGCGACAAGCGCCGCAAGGGCAGCGCCGTAGCTTGCCTCTTCCTGATGCGCGGGCAGAAGGACAGGCAGGCCGAACATCTCCTGCAGGGCCCGTACCAGCGCCTGGTTTCTGCGGATAGCGTTGCCCGAGCCGATGATTTGTTTCGCTTCTGCTCCCGCTTCACCTTTCATTTGAAGGTACAGCCCGTGAAGTTCACGCGCGATACCCCTCAGGGTGCCCTGAACCAGGTGGACGGCGTCAAAGTTGTCCATGCCGATATTGCCGATCGCGCCGCGCTCCGCCGGATCGCTGCGGGTCCCCGCGAACCGGGTGCTGACAATCAGGGGGTTCCCGTCCGGGACCCCGCCGGCAGCAGCCCGGTTCATGTCATTGTACAGGGAATCCCTCTCAATGCCCGCAAGACGCAGGCAGGACCTGAGGAACTCTTCAAGCAGCGCGTAAGCTTTGCCGCCGCATAAGGCTGAACCGACCAGCAAAGAGCTGCTGCCGCTGAGCGGCCGCCGTTCAACACTGCCTCCGCTGTTTGGGTCCGGGCCTGCCAGCATGGAGATCTGGGCACCGGTGCCGATATTGATCAGGACGCTCTGCGCCATCGCCGAAACCGAGCCCAGAAAGCTCGCCTGATTATCCCCGATGGCAGTGCACACAGGGACGCCCTGCCCGTATTCACCCAGAACCATGAAGTCCGCGCAAGTCTTTGGAAAGAAAGAAGCGTCCAGGCCGGCGCGGCGGATCATATCTCTGTCAAATTCGCCCCTTTGCCGGTCAAACATGCCGATGCCGGCTGCGTGGGACGCGTGGAGAAGAGGCTCTGTCCGGCTGGTCAGCCTGAGTGCGATGTAGTCGGCAATGGTGCAAAGCGTGGCCGCGTCCTGCGGAAGCGCGTGATTGTAGGTGAACCAGGCATGCGTGCAGGCGCCGAAACCTGTCGATACAGGCTGTGAAGCCAATTCGGACAAATAGCTTGCGTAGCTGCCCTGCTGATAAGGCAGCCCGCCCCGGCCGTCCTGCCAGGTATACAGGTCGCTGACCGCCCTTCCCCGCTTGTCCAGGTAAAGCACGCCATGCATCTGTCCGGTCAGGCCAATGGAGACGACCGGGCGGTAACGGGCAAGCAGCTCGTCCAGCATCGCGGAAACCGCGGCGAATATCACCCCGGGATCCTGCCTTCTTTCCCAGGCATTGGCTGTTTTTGCCGCGCTTTTGTTGGGGATGCTGCTTGCCGACAGCACAGTCCCATCATTTGCGTCAAGGGCGATCGCCGACAGGGATGTGGTTCCGATATCGATGCCAAGGCTGATCATTGTTTTCCCCCTGCTTTATCAAAACGCTTGCTGCTCGGGCGAAGACACCATTACACGTTCTTTCCGCAGCACTTCTTGTATTTCAGCCCGCTGCCGCAGGGGCAGGGGTCGTTGCGGCCGGGTTTGCGCAGGGGGACAGTGCCGCTGACCTCTTCAGCTTCGGCGCTGTTTATTACCAGGCCTTTCATGCGTGCGATTTCAGACTTGTAGCTTTTCTCGAAATCATCGTTGAACATCCTGTGCCCTTGCGACTCCCGCTCAAGGTCGTCGATATTCAATTCGCCGCTTTTGAACATTTCCGTAATGTTCGGGCCAAAGTGAATGCCTCGCGGCTCAACCCTGCCCATGATCTTGATGATCTCATCGGGTGTATGGCCGAAGTTGCGCCAGATGCGCGTGCTGTTGAACATATCCATGATAAGCCCGACGATTCGCTCCACATATCCGCTTTTCAGTTCCACCCCGCACTCATCAAGCGCGTGCAGAACCTCCTTAGCGCCCTCTTCCGCAGCGATTTTGTCATGCAGCGCATCGGTCAGTTCCTGCGCTTCATCTGTGGACAGCCCCATTTGGCGCAAGGCTTTCTTCAGCGCCTTGATTTGAGGGGTTTCCTCATAATAGTCAGGGTCGGCGTAGCGCAGGAAGGTCCTCATATCCGGCGAATAGCGGGGTTTATCCTTGCGCATCTTGAGTAGCCAATTGATGGTGTCCATGTCGAGGGCTGTGTCATCGTCTTCCCGTGTCAAATCAATGGAAGCCAGCCACCCGTCCTGAATGCGGTAATCATCATTGAAGGCAGCGTAACCAAGCAGGCTGAATTCAATGCTGTCGGCAGTCAGCCTGTCATCTTCATCCGCCTTGTCGATGTCATGGACCATCCGGGCGATGTCTTCTAGCGGCAGCGCGCCATAGAGGTTAACGGCTGCGCAGGCAATTTGGTTCAGCCATGACCTGAGCGCCATGACCCCACGCAGGGTTTCGTCATCAACCTGTTTGAAAGTCTCCTTGATTTCATCGGGCACAACGTAGTGATACTCGCCTTGATGATAAAACACATAAACATAGCCATGTCTGCGCGCCAGGGTGGCGTCGTCCCAGATATTCCCCTTGTCTTTGAGTTCCTTTGCTTCCATCGTGTCGCGAATTAGCGCCCACTGCCTGTCAGGCTGCATCAGGATAAAGTCCTTGAGATTCTCGGCGTTGGTGAGTTTCCTTAAAAGCCTGTCGACAAGTTCCTGCTTTTTGAATTTGCCGGCGCCGGGCTTCAGGAAGTGCGCCCGGTAAATATCGCGAAGCGTATCAGCGTTCACCTTTGGCAGAATCTCAGCCAGGCTATAGGAAGGCGCGGCAGAGATGGATTGCCATCTTTTGATTTGGGAAGAGATACTGTCTTTTGCCTTCAGGAGATCCTCAACTTGAAGGTCTTCGGGCGCTATCATCCGGTCAGAAACAGTCCGGATGCCGGGCTTGAAGCGGCTGGAATCGTTTTCCTCTTTCATGGGATCAAACCTCCTGTTAGGTCGGAGTCAAAGGGATCAGACTTTGGACATGCGGCCGGTAACTGTCATATAAGCAAACACATTGTAGCACAACAGGGGCTCAAGCAAAATGGCGCTGTGAAAGGTCACAGCGCCATTTACTGTCCGCCTATCAAACTCGAATCTATTTTACTCGGGCGTTTGACACTTCACTAGCAGAAAAGGATCCGAGAAGCCAAGCGG
>CAZPBJ010000088.1:0-8201 GCA_964584685.1 uncultured Christensenella sp.
ATGACGACGAATGGAAAGCTGAGGTGTACTCCTGCGCGTCCGACCGCCAGCAGGCCGCCATCGTGTTTGATGTCGCTGTCGATATGGTGAAACAATCCCCGGCACTGTGGAAGCGTATCAAGATCATCCCCTCCATGAAGCGTATGGTCTACCAGCCAACGGGCAGCATCTATCAGGTGCTGTCAAGCGAAGTGGCGACCAAGCATGGCCTGAACGTGTCAGCCTGTATTTTTGATGAGCTGCATACCCAGCCTACCCGAGCGCTATATGACGTCATGACCCAGGGCTCGGGCGATGCTAGGAAGCAACCCTTGTGGTTCTTGCTGACAACCGCTGGAACGGATCGCAACTCGATTTGTTGGGAAGTGCACCAAAAGGCTCAGGATATTCTGGAAGGCCGAAAGGCTGACCAGCGTTTCTACCCGGTTATCTTTGGCTTGCCGGATGACGCCGACTGGACCAGCGAAGAAAACTGGTACAAGGCGAACCCCTCCATCGGTCACACCATCACCATTGACAAGGTGCGGGATGCCTTTCACAAAGCACAGGAGACCCCGGCGGATGAGAATATGTTCCGGCAACTGCGCCTGAATCAATGGGTGAAGCAGTCCATCCGCTGGATGCCAATGGAAAAGTGGGATGAATGCGGCGGAGTGGTCAATCCCTATGAGTTGGAAGGTCGGGTTTGTTACGCAGGGCTGGATCTATCCTCCACCAGTGACCTGACAACCTTTGTACTGGTGTTCCCGCCCATGGAAGAAGAGGAGCCATACACAGTCCTCCCCTTCTTCTGGCTGCCAGAAGAGACTCTGCCTCTGCGTGTACGGCGCGATCATGTTATGTACGACCAGTGGGAGCGTCAGGGATACATCCTGACCACTGAAGGCAATGTGGTGCATTACGGCTTCATTGAAAAGTTCGTCTGCAATCTGGGCGAACGCTACAACATCCGGGAGATCGCCTACGACCGCTGGAACGCAACCATGATGGTCCAGCAATTGGAAGATGATGGTTTCGTGATGGTGCCCTTTGGCCAGGGCTTCAAGGATATGAGCCCTCCTACGAAAGAACTGATGCGTATTGTGCTGGAGCGCAACCTTAACCACGGGAGTCACCCAGTGCTGCGATGGAACATGGACAACGCCTTCGTGCGGACCGATCCGGCGGGCAACCTAAAGATCGACAAAGAAAAGTCCACCGAGAAGGTGGACGGAGCGGTTGCCTTGGTGATGGCCCTTGACCGTGCGATGAAGAACCAGGGAGATTCTGGATCCGTGTACGATGAACGCGGCCTTCTATACATTTAGGGAGGAGAAATGCCAAGAAAACCCAAACGCCCCTGCCGCCATACGGGATGTCCCAACCTCTCCGATGACGTGTATTGTGAAGCACACCGAGCGCTATATGCGCGGGAAAACGCCACAACCCGTGGTTATGACGCCAAATGGCGCGCGTCAAGAAAGCGATATCTGCGCAGATTTCCTCTTTGCTTAGAATGCCAGCACAATGGAAAACTTGTACCAGCCACTGTTGTGGATCATATCCTCCCCCACCGTGGAGATGAGGACCTCTTCTGGGATGAAAGCAATTGGCAGCCAATTTGCAAGAGCTGCCATGACAGAAAAACTGGCAGTGGTCTGTAAACGATAGGAGTGAACGCATGAAGAATCCCTTCTCCAAGTTTGGTCGCGCCCGGGACAAGCCCACCAATGAAGTCAGCACCGCCCCGGCTTTTCTATTTGGGTCAAGCGGTGCCGGTAAAGCTGTCAGCGTGCAGTCTGCCATTCAGGTCTCCGCTGTGTATGCCTGTGTGCGTGTGATCGCTGAAACCATCGCGAGCCTTCCGCTGCATGTCTACAAGACAACGGATGCAGGCAGCGCAAAGGCCACAGAGCATGTGCTCTATCATGTTCTTCATGACGAACCGAACCGGGAAATGACCTCCTTTATCCTGCGGGAAACGATGCTGACGCACCTGCTCCTGTGGGGCAATTCATACTGCCAGATCATCCGGACAGGCCGCAACCAGATAGACAGTCTCTATCCCCTGCTGCCTGATCACATGGAGGTCGACCGTGACAATAAAGGCAGACTCACTTACACCTACACAACCAGTGAAGGCAAGATCTACTGCCTGGCGTCTGAAGAGATGCTGCACATCCCAGGGCTTGGATTTGATGGCGTGGTGGGCTATAGCCCCATTGCACTGGAGAAGAATGCTATCGGACTGGGGCTTGCCGCGGAAGAGTATGGCAGCAAGTTCTTCTCCAATGGTGCGCGCCCCTCCGGTATCCTGACGCACCCCAATACGGTCAAGAACCCCAAGATCCTCAGGGAAAGCTGGAACGCTGCCTACGGCGGATCCTCCAACAGCGGGCGAGTGGCTATTCTGGAAGAGGGTATGAAGTTTGAAACCATCTCCATGCCCAACAACGAAGCGCAGTTCCTGGAGACCCGGAAGTTCCAGGTGTCCGAAATCTGCCGCATCTTCCGTGTGCCGCCCCATCTGGTGGGCGACCTGGAGCATGCCACTTTCTCCAACATCGAGCACCAGTCCATCTCCTTTGCGGTCCATACCATCCGGCCTTGGCTCGTGCGCATTGAGCAAGCCATTAATCGCTCCCTCTTCTCAGAAAAGGAGAAAGCCCGCTTTTATGCCCAGTTCAACATCGACGGGCTGATGCGAGGCGCGTACAAGGAGCGCATGGAGGGTTATGCCATTGCGCGGCAAAACGGATGGATGAGCGCTAACGACATCCGAGAGCTCGAGAACATGAACCCCCTGACCGATGACCAGGGCGGTAATGCTTACCTCGTCAACGGCAACATGATCCCCATCAATTTAACCCGAAAGGAGGAACCAATGAATGGCAAACAAGTTCTGGAACTGGATTCAGAATGACAACAGCAGTGAACGCACGCTCTTCCTTGAGGGCGTGATAGCGGAAGAGTCCTGGTTTGAAGATGATGTGACTCCTGCCGCCTTCAAAGCAGAGCTATGTTCAGGCAGCGGCCCGATCATGCTGCACATCAACAGCCCCGGCGGCGACTGTATCGCAGCCTCGCAGATCTATACGATGCTCATGGACTACCCGCATGATGTGAAAGTCCAGATTGACGGCATTGCTGCCAGTGCTGCTTCAGTAATCGCCATGGCCGGCACGAAAGTGTCCATGTCCCCGACATCCCTCATGATGATCCATAACCCGCTTACTTTTGCCTTGGGAGATAGCGAGGAAATGCGCAAGGCAATCCAACTGCTGGAGGAAGTGAAGGAAAGCATCATCAATGCTTATGAGATCAAGACAGGCCTCTCCCGTGTGCGGCTGAGCAATATGATGGACGCCGAGACCTGGATGAACGCGCAAAAGGCTCATGAGCTCGGCTTCTGTGATGAAGTGCTGTACCTGGCGGAGAAGGTGGATATGGTTGAGAACAGCTTCACTTTCTCGCGCAGGGCAGTCAACAACTGCTTGCTCGACAAGCTGAAAGCCTGCATCCCCAAGGAACCTCTCGATCCCCCGCCTGACCTAGACCCCGACAAAGAGCCAAGCCCCGAACCCACCAACCGCGTGAACGCGTCAGACCTCGAAAAAAGGCTGGCGCGTTTTCAATATGTATGAGGAGGAAACCCCTATGAATCAGATCCTGGACATGCGCGAAAAGCGCGTCAGCCTGTGGAATGCTGCCAAGGCCTTCCTGGACAGCCGTCGGTCAGAGGACGGCACGCTCTCTGTGGAGGACTCCACTACCTACGAAAAGATGGAAGCCGATGTCATCCGCATGGGCAAGGAAATCGAACGCCTGGAACGGCAGGAAGTGCTGGACCTCGAGTTTGACCGTCCGACCAGCCGCCCGCTGACCTCTGCTCCTGAAACCCTGAAGGACAAGACCAAGCTCGGCCGCGCATCAGACGAGTACAAGAATGCTTTCTGGCGCGCCATGCGGGACAAATCTGTATCCTTTGAAGTGCTGAACGCGCTTCAGGTCGGCGCCGACAGCGAAGGCGGTCACCTTGTTCCTGATGAGTACGAGCGCACCCTGGTAGAGGCGCTTCAGGAAGAGAATATTTTTCGCAACTTCGCCCACCTTATCCAAACCAGTTCCGGAGATCGAAAGATCCCAGTCGTGACCAGCAAAGGGACTGCGTCCTGGATCGAGGAAGAAGCACCGTATCAGGAGAGCGACGACGTGTTTGGCGCAACCTCCATTGGCGCCTTCAAGCTGTCAACCATGATCAAGGTGTCAGACGAACTGCTCAATGACTCGGTCTTTAACATTGCAGGCTACATCGCCAAGGAATTCGCCCGGCGCATTGGCGCGGCAGAGGAAGAAGCCTTCATTGCCGGAAATGGTACCGTAAAGCCGACCGGCCTGCTGCACGCTACCCTAGGGGCGCAGGTCGGCGTGACGACCGCCGCGGCTACCGCTGTCACCTTTGACGAGGTGATGGACCTGTTCTACAGTCTGCGTTCACCCTACCGCCGTCAGGCCCTGTTCCTGATGAACGACAGCACGGTTAAGGTGCTGCGCAAGCTGAAGAATGGCGCGGGCGACTACATCTGGCAGCCTTCCATCACCGCAGGGACACCGGACAAAATCCTCAACTGCCCCGTCTACACCTCATCCTTCGTCCCGGCGATTGCTTCCGCTGCCAAGAGCATTGTCTTCGGCGATATGGATTACTATTGGATCGCGGACCGTGAAGGCCGGAAGTTCAAGCGCCTGAATGAGCTGTATGCGCCGACTGGCCAGGTCGGTTTCCTGGCATCCCAGCGCGTAGACGGAAAGCTGGTTCTACCGGAAGCCGTGAAGGTCCTGCAGCAGAAGGCTTAATCTACCCGACGATGAATCTGCAGGGGTTGTTCAGGTGAGCAGCCCCTGCTTCTTTTGGAGGAAAGAAAATGAGTGATACCTACAACACCCGGAACTATGCCGCGCACGGCGGCGGAGAATGGGTCGTCGGCGGCAAGCTGACTATTCTGGAAGGTGCAACCGTGGAAGGGCTGGCGGCCACTGCCGCCCCTGCAAGCGCGGAAGCGCTCGGCGGCATCAAGGCTGCAGCGAAAACAGAAACTGATACTGTCGAAGCAAAGATCGGCGAGGACGCCAAGCTGTATGTACCTACCTACCCGGAAGACTATGTACTTCCCGCAGCAGTTGCAGACGCAATTGGTGGTGTGAAGCTTGCTGCGAACCAAGCCGACAGCGCTGCATCCACCATTGCCGGCCTGAACATTGAGTTCAACGCCTTGCTGGCCAAGCTGAAAGCAGCCGGCATCATGGCACCTGACGCATAAAGGATGGTGAGAGCATGATCCTGACGGTGGAGGAAGCGAAGGCGCATCTGCGGCTACAGCATGAAGAAGAGGACGCGTACCTGGCTTCGCTCATCGGACAGGCGCAGGCTGTTGCCGAGGACTATTGCCGGGTGACTTTTGATGAAACAGCACCGCAAGCTGTACGCCTCGCGATCCTGCTGATGGTTAGTCACTACTATGAGAACCGAGACAATCCGGACAAACAGGTCTACGTCACTATGCGGATGGCGTTTGAAAACCTGCTCTACCCACACCGCAATCCTGACCTGATGTTCTAGGAGGTGGAAGAAGATGCGCGGTTATAAGAACTTTGAAAGCGACCCGCATCCGGGGGATCTCCGGCATCTGGTGGATATCGGCTATACAGAGAACCAGATCAATGAGAACGGTTATCCGGATCCTCACGATGTGGTGGTCTGCCGAGTCTGGGCGGCTACAGTGGATGCGGGAAACCAGCACTACCGGGCGGCAGATGTAATGAACGCCGAAGCCGTGATCAACTTCGCCATTCGCTACCGGACGGATATCAAACCCGGGATGTGGGTGCGTTTCCGGGACGAGAAATGGAACATCTCCACCCTGGGCGAGTATTCGTTCAAACGACAATATCTCGGCTTGAAAGCATCCATCTCCAAGGGGGTGAGCGGATGAAGAGGGTACAGCAAGCTCTGGCAAGTCTTAACATTCCCGTGTTCGCCGGGATCTGGCGAGCGACCTCCAGCAACCCCAACGCCCCGGAACAGTACCTGGTTTACTCGACTACAACCAAGGAAGAAACACACTATGACGACCGGGTGATCGCGATCCGCACTTTCGTATACCTGAACCTGTGGAGCACAGGAGATCCCACGCAGACTGCAGCCCTAGTGCGCAGTGCCATGTACACTGCAGGCTTTGGGATGGTGGAAGAAACCGATAGAGGCTACAACGAGCCCGCCTATGACGTAGGAACGCGAATGTATACCGTTCATTGGACCTGGAGCCTGTACGAGGAGGTGCCCCGTGGCGATTGAACTGCGCGGATTTACTGACCTTCAGGATGACCTGATCAATATGGCAGCAGCGCTGGAGCAGGGACCGGGCGTGACCCGTGCGCTTCAGGCGGGGGCTGCTCCCATCGAGGAACAGATGCTCCATAACGCGTCTACTGATCCCAAGATCATCACAAGCGACCTGCATGATTCCATCCGAACAGGGCATGTAAAGAAAAAGCGAGAGGGTGGCAAACGCATCACCATTGGTGTGCACCATAGTGAAAGTGGAGCATATTATGCAAATCCTGTGGAGCACGGGCATGGCGGACCGGCGCCTGCGCCTGCACATCCTTTTGTCCGACCCGCCTTTGACATGAGGGCACCGGAGGCTTTCGAGGAAATGAAGCGCGTCCTGCGGGACGAAATTAGCAACATATAAAGGAGAATACCTATGCCAGCAACCGCATCGCCCGTCGTGTCCAGCACGGTGGGCCTTAAAAACATGGTCATCGCGCCACTGACAGTGGACACGGAGACCACTATCACTTATGGCGCCCTGCAGTTGGTCGCAGGTGCCATCGAAGCGACCATTACTCCGGAGAACACGGATCCGGAGATCCAGTACGCGGACGACATCGAGTTTGATGTCCTCTACCCGGATCCTGAACTGTCTTTCAAGACCAAGATGGCAGATATCCCGCTGTCCATCCAGGAAGCCATCTTCGGCAATAACATCGACGACAATGGCGTGCTGGTGCGCGCCGCCGTGGACAAGCCCCCTTATTACGCAGTCGGCTTCAAGTCCGAGAAGTCCAATGCGAAATATCGCTTTGTGTGGCTGTACAAGGTTCGCGCAAAGCCTGTGACAGAAACCTACGCGACCAAGGAGGGCGGTACCATCACGCGCCAGACCGGCGAGGTGGAATGGACCGCCATCAAGCGCACACACGACGGCCTGTACCAGGCGATTGCGGACGAAGGCGAGAACGGGTTCACGACCGCCATGGGTGCGACCTTCCTGCAGACAGTGTATGACCCGACCTTCACGGTGACACCGTAAAGAGCAGAATGAGGCTGCCGCTCAGATCATTGCTGGACGGCAGCCTCGTCATGAAAGAGAGGTGATTCCATGGTGACTTGTACCCTGGGAGACAGGAAGTACAGCGTGGACTTCATATCCGGTCGTGCGCTGCGCGAAATGGAACCCGCATCGAAGATGTATGGAAAGCTGGTCGCCCTGTCCAAAGCAGCGGTGGAGGGTCAGGACGTTTCAGACGAAAAACTGACAATCCCGGAAGCACTCGACACGATGGTCAAGTGGTTCTGCATCCTGTTCGGGGGCCAGTTCTCCCCAGATGATGTTTACGACCATTACCCCGCGGATCGCCTGATGCACGACATTGCACTGGCAATCATGGCAGTACAGACACAGACGACTGAGGTGCTGGACTCTTTTCCTACGAAGCCGGTGGCTCAGGAAGCCCGGGAGATCCTGGAGAGCCAGGCGTCCTGACGTTACCGGAATATGTCTATGCCACTTACAATACCCTACTCAAATCAGGCTGGCGGATGAAAGAGATCGACGAAATGGACATGCTGGGCTTTCTGAAAGTGCGTGCCTGGGATGCGCAACGGGAGCATGTCAGCCAGGAGCCGAAAGCGGCATTCATTGATCAGGTGTGGCCCAAAATGAAATAAGGAGGTGTTCCCATGAGCGAAGTTCTGCGCGAGTTAGTGGTGGCGCTGTCGCTGGACAGCGATAACTTCAGCCGCAACCTGCGCACAATCAACCAGCAGATCAAGGAAGCGGAGAGCACCTTCAAACTAGCCGGCGCAGGGGTGGCGAACTTTGAAAAGTCCATTCAGGGCACGGAAGCACGGCTCGCCCTGCTGGGCAGCAAGCAAA
>CAZPBJ010000089.1:0-8172 GCA_964584685.1 uncultured Christensenella sp.
TCTTGTCCACATGCGCTGCTTCAGCATAGGCGTTTACAATGGCATCGATTTGGGGAGATGACAGCTTGCTGGTATCTATCCCTTCCGCCTGAAGGAAGCTTGTCACCATGGCCGCAATGCCGCCGGGGGTAAGCGCCGCGGTGGATGCGCCGCCTGTCGCCTCTTCATAGGCCAGGACAAAGGCTGTGACGCCATCTGGCGAGAGACCCGAGATGTCGATCTTCTTGTCCTGCAGGTACTTGCTGACAAAGGCAGTGATCTCCCCGGGCTTCAGCGCGGATACATCCGCACCCTTGGCCAATTCCTGGTATGCAGATACCATCGCGGTGACATTTTCGGGCGTCAAGCCGCTGACATCGGCGCCAAGGACTGACTCGGCATAATGGGACACATAGGCGATAAGCCCTTGCGGCGTCAGGGAAGCTGTATCCGCGCCTTCGGCTGTCTCCGTATACTTCTCGACAAAGGCGGTCACCTTTGGCTCCAGTTTGAGCGCGGTCTCAGCTTCTGCGTATCCATCGATCACGGCTTGGGTCGTAATGGCACCGGGGTTTGCGGCGAATTCCTCCCACCGGGTCTTTGCGCCCGTCATGTCAAGGTCAGTGGAGAGCTTCAAAACTTCTTCGGGGAGGGCTTCAGTGAAGATGCCTGACAAACCCGACAGGCTCGCTTTCTGGTCCTTCACGTACTGTGTAATCGATGCGACCTGCTCCATCTGTTTGGATACGTCGATATCCGGAAACAGGGCTTGGACTTCCTCTTCACTCATCCCACTGTCCATCAGGGACTGAATCTGGGTGAGCAAGCCGAGGTACTCGGTCAGCTTCCCCTCATCCATGCCCGCTGTCAGCTTGTTCATATCCTCCAGGGCTTTGGCCATGCCCAGCTGATCGCCATTGGACGCCGCCACACTATACTCGCTCAGCTTGGTGTATAAGGCGTCGATATCCTGGTCGACCTGCTGGATTTCCGCCTGGTTCCAGACAGGCAGGACAAGCCCGGCCAGCAGTACAGCGTACTCCGTCGCGGCGGCTTTCCGGTCCTGGATGTATTGCGTGTTCAACGCGTTGAGCGCCTTTTCTTGCTCCCCACCGGTCTGCATCAGCTGGATGAGCAGGTATTCCTTCTCGTACTGCGCGTCCAACTGGGCATTGACAGCCGCCATGCCTTGCGCGGAAGCCACGATAGCCGCCGTATAGGTTGACACAGCAATCCCCGTCTGGCCTCTGGCCTGCGCCTTGGCAAGCTCTGCATCCAGCTTGGCCCGGATGGTGCTGAACCCGTCTGTATCCGCGGCAGTCAGTTTGTACTTGACCTCAATGGCTTCCCGCGTGTCGATGAGTTCCTGCAGGCGGATTTTATCTTTATCGGTGAACTTTCCTGACTGCCTGCGCTTGAGCAGCCTACCGACTTCTTTGTCCAGGGTGTCCAGGGTCTTGATGTCCTGTTCCATCTGATCGGACAGCGAGGTGTAGCCTGATCCTTTTGCGTTTGTTTGCAGTTCTTTGAGCGCATCGCGTGTGCCTGATGTGATTTCCTTGAAAGAGGCTGTCCATTCCTTGACGACAGCATTCTGTTTGGATTTCCCGGCCTGCCAAACGCCCAGCACGCCGTTCATCCATTCGGTCGCGCTTTTCTTATCGCGTGAGAAATCTGCCGCGCTCATGCCCAGGAGGGAAAGGCCGCCCTGGTTGTAGAAGATATCAGCCGAAGTGCTCTTCCACTGGCTGGCCGTTTTCTCCATGCCCTGCATCGCTTCCCTGGCTTTCTTGGCGCCCGAGGCATAATCCACCAGCTTGACAGCGCCGTATACCACCGCGGCAGCCAGCGCGGCCATGGCCAGTTTGGACGATCCCAGGGTCTTGACGAGGCCTGAGATCCCGCCGCCTGCCATTTTGACATTCGCGGAGAACTTGCCAAGGCCCAGGCTGATCTTTCCAAGTCCGGCAGACAATTGGCCCACAGCGCCTACCGTCTTGCCGATGATCAGGAGGGCGGGGCCGATGGCAGCGGCAAAGGCCGCGAATTTGATGATTGCCATCCTTTGGCTTTCATCCATTCCCATGAAAGCAGCAAGCATTTCATTCGCCTTGGTGATCATGTTTTGTAAAGCGGGGTTCATGTCGTCGCCCACTTTCTGGGCAAAGAGCAGGGCGGTGTTTTTAAGGTTGGTCAGCCGGCTTTTGGTTGTTGCATAGCGCTTGTTGGCTTCGTTGACAAGCGCGGTATTGTCTTTCCACGCAGCGTTTGCTGTTACTTGCGTTTTACTGAACAGCTCGGTAGCGTTGGTCGCGCGCATGAGGGTGTCCCGAAGGCGCACTTCGCTGATGCCGATCTCGGCCAGGGTCGCGATGGCGCTGGCGCCCTCGTCGTCTATCTTTGACAGGCCGACAATGAACGCCTGAAACGCCTCGGCGGGGTTGCTGTCCCAGAGCGTCTTGAACTGCTTTTCGGTCATGCGGGATACCTTGGCGAAGTCCTTCAGGGCTTCCCCGCCGGTCTCCGAGGCCACTTCCATTTTCACCAGCGCCTTTGAAAAGGCAGAGCCGCCCATCTGGGCTTCGATACCGACAGCGGATAAGGCTGTCGCAAAGCCAAGGATCTGCGCTTCGCTCAAACCCACCTGATGCCCGGCGCCCGCTAGGCGCAGCGACATTTCCAGTATCTGGGACTCGGTGGCAGCATAATTGTTGCCCAGATCAACCAGGGTAGAGCCCAGGTTTTGAAACTGCGCCTGGTTCATCTGGGTGATGTTGGCAAATTTCGCCAGGGTAGCCGCCGCTTCAGACGCTGTGATGTCGGTGGTGTTACCCAAGTCGATCATGGTGCGGGTGAAGCCCATGAGGTACTCATTGACGATGCCCAGCTGGCCGGCGACCGCCGTCACTTCAGCTATTTCGGCACCGGAGGATGCGACCTGGGTGGACATCTCCTTGATGGAATCCGACAGCTGCGTGAATTCCTCTTCCGTCGCATCCACTGTTTTGCGTACGGATGTAAAGGCGCTCTCATAGTCGATGGAGGATTTGAGCGCCGTTGCGCCCAGTGCCAGGATAGGCGCAGTGATCACGCGGGAGTATCCGCGCCCGGCCTTTACCAGCGCCTTGGACACGTCTTCGCTCTTCTTGGCAAAGGCAGTCAGGCTGTCCCCAGCTTTTGTCCAGGCTGATTGCATCCGGTAGAGTTCCTGCGTCAGGCGCTTAAGCTCTGCTTCTGTGGATCTGAGCTCCGCCTTGGCCGTGTTCAGGCTGGTCTGGGCCTTTGATACCGCGTCCGCGTTGTTTTGCAGGGTCTTGCTGTTGGACTTGATCTGGCCTTCCAACAGCCTGACCTTGTCCCGGGCTTCCAGGCACTCGGCCTTGAACCGCTCAAGGTTCGCCTTGGCTGCAACGGTTGCGGAATCAGCGACACCCAGGGAGGCTTTCAGGCGGTTGAACTCATGGCCAGCTGCATTGACCTCGTCTTTCAGCCTGTCATATTCCATGCGCGCCTGCTCAAGGGACGCCTTCATCTTTTCCTGGCGGGCAAAGGAGTCCGTTAGTTTCTGGTTCGCTCCGATGAGTGCGCGGGAATACTGCTCAACGGCCCGGTTCTGCTCTTTTTGCTTGGCACTGGCAAGGGCTAGCCCGGCTTCTGTCCCTTTGATGGATTTTTCAAAGTGCGAAACACCTGCGCCGGCAAGCTTGAAGGTGCTCTCCGCTTCCTTGATCTGCTGGTTAATGGTCCGCAGGTTGCGGCTGAAGTTATCGCTGTCAAGCGACAGCGCAACCACTAACTCGCGCAATACCTCACTCATGAGGGCACCTCCTTATGGTTTAATGCTCGGCCACAGCTGATCGATATAGGCTGCTTCAGGGATTTTACGGGTATATTCACGCAATGCATCCCAAGCCCGAAGGCGCAGGAAGCCAAGCATGTCCATCCCGTCGATCTCTTGCATATGCCAGCCTGCCTTGAGCAGTGTGTTATAGGTTGCATAGACATACTCCGGCAACGTCAGCGATTCATTGCTGTCTCTATCATCAGCTGATCCGCTTCCTCCGTCACCGGCCTGGTAGGAAAACTGTCCAAAACCTCCGTGGTCTGCGTCTGCACTGCCATGATGGCCAGGGCGATGTCGTGCATCAGGCGGTCCGCTGGATAATGGTCATAGACATCATCCAGTGAGAACTGATTCCCGAATAAAATGCAAAACCACTTGACCATCGTATCCAGGGCTTCAGGGATTGTCAGTTTTTCTCCCGATACATCCTGACCATCTACCGCTGCCCTGGAAAGAGCCGCCAATTTCCCGTACATTTTAGAAGCGGGTTCCATCTCTCGCAGTGCTCGGCCGGAGATGAAGTCCACGCTGTATTTCTTGTCCCCTAGGGTACAGGTCACCATAGGCTCACCTCTTTCAAAGCACAACCGCCGTAAAGCAAAAGCTATACGACGGCTGTGCTTTCTTTGTTATTACGGAATGACGGGCCAGGTCGGCTCGTAGACCGTCGCCAGGAAGGTCGCGCCCATGGCTGAGGTGAACCCATTCTCGCCTTCATCGGCTACCGCCTGGTATAGCCCGTCCTTGGTCCGCTTGATGGCGGTCCACTCGACCTCACCGGTCTGGCGGTTAATGGTGCCGCCTTCCTTGGTGGCGTAGCTTTCTGTCACAGGTTTCGCCCGGACCTTGTATAACCAGATATAACGGAACTTCTGGTTGGATTTCTCTGACATGAAACCCACCGCGAAGTAGGGCGGCTTGTCGGCGGCAGCGCGAACCAGCACGCCGTTTTCATCGATCCGGTTGCCAAAGACCATCTCCTGGACCTGCAAGGGAATGTCAGCCATCTTGGTCTTAAAGGAGAGTTCAGGATCCGGGTAGAGGACATCAAACTCGATATCGTCCGCGTACTGGATCTCGGGGTCTGTGTTCTCAGGAGTAATGGACGCTTCTATCGCACCTGCGACCAGTTGAAGAGCCCCGTAGGTGATAGCCGTTTCAGTGTCCGCTGTCAGCGGCGCAATGACCATGTTTTTAAGGCCCACCGTGCTGGACACGATAGGCGATGCAGTTGCTGGCATAGGTATTCTCCTTATTTGTTTGTTATTTCGTCACGAAGGACACGCTTAATTTCCTCGAAAGCCTCCGGTGCCCTCACATCAAAGGCAGGCCGGACAAAAGGATGTGCGGGTGCTGGTGCCGGTCCGCCGTGCCCATGCTCCACAGGATTTGCATAGTACGCACCACGTTCACTGTGGTGCACCCCAATGGTGATGCGCTTCCCGCCATCTCGCTTCTTCTTTACGTTCCCGGTTCGGATGGAATCATGGAGGTCTCCGGAGATGATCTTGGGATCGGTGGACGCATTGTGCAGCATCTGTTCCTCAATGGGAGCGGCCCCTGCCTGAAGTGCGCGTGTCACGCCCGGTCCCTGCTTCAGCGCTGCCGCCATATTGATCAAGTCATCCTGAAGGTCAGTAAATCCACGCAGTTCAATCGCCACGGGGCACCTCCTCGTACAGGCTCCAGGTCCAGTGAACGGTGTACATTCGCGTGCCTACGTCATAGGCAGGCTCGTTGTAGCCTCTATCGGTTTCTTCCACCATCCCAAAGCCTGCAGTGTACATGGCACTGCGCACCAGGGCTGCAGTCTGCGTGGGGTCTCCTGTGCTCCACAGGTTCAGGTACACGAAAGTGCGGATCGCGATCACCCGGTCGTCATAGTGTGTTTCTTCCTTGGCAGTAGTCGAGTACACCAGGTACTGCTCCGGGGCGTTGGGGTTGCTGGAGGTCGCTCGCCAGATCCCGGCGAACACAGGGATGTTAAAGCTTGCCAGGGCTTGCTGTACCCTCTTCATCCGCTCACCCCCTTGGAGATGGATGCTTTCAAGCCGAGATATTGTCGTTTGAACGAATACTCGCCCAGGGTGGAGATGTTCCATTTCTCGTCCCGGAAGCGCACCCACATCCCGGGTTTGATATCCGTCCGATAGCGTATGGCGAAGTTGATCACTGCCTCGGCGTTCATTACATCTGCTGCCCGGTAGTGCTGGTTTCCCGCATCCACCGTGGCCGCCCAGACTCGGCAGACCACCACATCCTGAGGATCCGGATAACCGTTCTCATTGATCTGGTTTTCTGTATAGCCGATATCCACCAGATGCCGGAGATCACCCGGATGCGGGTCGCTCTCAAAGTTCTTATAACCGCGCATCTTTTTCCACCTCCTAGAACATCAGGTCAGCATTGCGGTGTGGGTAGAGCAGGTTTTCAAACGCCATCCGCATGGTGACGTAGACCTGTTTGTCCGGATTGTCCCGGTTCTCATAGTAGTGACTAACCATCAGCAGGATCGCGAGGCGTACAGCTTGCGGTGCTGTTTCATCAAAAGTCACCCGGCAATAGTCCTCGGCGACAGCCTGCGCCTGAAGGATGAGCGAAGCCAGGTACGCGTCCTCTTCTTCATGCTGTAGTCGCAGGTGCGCCTTTGCTTCTTCCACCGTCAGGATCATGCTCTCACCATCCTTTATGCGTCAGGTGCCATAATGCCGGCTGCTTTCAGCTTGGCCAGCAGGGCGTTGAACTCAATGTTCAGGCCGGCAATGGTGGATGCAGCGCTGTCAGCTTGGTTCGCAGCAAGCTTCACACCACCAATTGCGTCTGCAACTGCTGCGGGAAGTACATAGTCTTCCGGATAGGTAGGAACATACAGCTTGGCGTCCTCGCCGATCTTTGCTTCGACAGTGTCAGTTTCTGTTTTCGCTGTAGCCTTGATGCCGCCGAGCGCTTCCGCGCTTGCAGGAGCGGTAGTGGCCGTCAGTCCTTCCACGGTTGCACCTTCCAGAAAAGTCAGCTTGCCGCCGATGATCCATTCTCCGCCGCCATGCGCGGCATAGTTCCGGGTGTTGTAGGTATCACTCATTCTCTTTCCTCCAAAAGAAGCAGGGGCTGCTCACCTGACCAACCCCTGCAGATTCATCGTTAGGTAGATTATGCCTTCTGCTGCAGGACCTTTACGGCCTCTGGCAAGACCAGTTTGCCGTCCACGCGCTGGGAAGCCAGGAAACCGACCTGACCGGTCGGCGCATACAGCTCGTTCAGGCGCTTGAACTTCCGGCCTTCACGGTCCGCGATCCAGTAGTAATCCATATCGCCAAAGATGATACTCTTGGCAGCGGAAGCAATCGCCGGAACGAAGGACGAGGTGTAGACGGGGCAGTTGAGGATTTTATCGGGTGTCCCTGCGGTGATGGAAGGCTGCCAGATATAGTCGCCCGCGCCGTTTTTCAGCTTGCGCAGGACCTTGACCGTGCTGTCGTTCATCAGGAACAGCGCCTGACGGCGGTAGGGTGAACGGAGACTGTAGAACAGGTCCATCACCTCGTCAAAGGTGACAGCGGTAGCCGCGGCGGTCGTCACACCGACTTGAGCACCCAGGGTGGCGTGCAGCAGGCCGGTCGGCTTTCCGGTGCCATTTCCGGCAATGAAGGCTTCTTCCTCTGCAGCGCCAATGCGCCGGGCGAATTCCTTGGCGATGTAGCCGGCAATGTTGAAGACCGAGTCGTTGAGCAGTTCGTCTGACACCTTGATCATGGTCGACAGCTTGAAGGCGCCAATGGAGGTTGCGCCGAACACGTCGTCGCTCTCCTGATACGGCGCCTCTTCCTCAATCCAGGACGCAGTGCCTTTGCTGGTTACGACGGGGATCTTACGGTCACCGGAACTGGTTTGGATAAGGTGGGCGAAGTTACGGAAGATATTCTCTTCTTGCAGCGCTTCCACCAGGGTGCGCTCGTACTCATCCGGGACGAGATGCCCGCCTTCGCTGTCGGCGCCGACCTGAAGTGCGTTCAGCACTTCAAATGATACAGATTTGTCCCGCATGGCGCGCCAGAAAGCACTCTTATACTCGTCTGATGCGCGGCCAAGCTTGGTCTTGTCCTTCAGGGTTTCAGGGACGGAGGTCAGCGGGCGGCTGGTCGGACGGTCAAACTCGAGGTCCAGCACTTCCTGACGTTCCAGGCGCTCGATTTCCTTGCCCATGCGGATGACATCGGCTTCCATCTTTTCGTAGGTAGTGGAATCCTCAACAGAGAGCGTACCGTCCTCTGACCGACGGCTGTCCAGGAAGGCCTTGGCAGCATTCCACAGGCTGACGCGCTTTTCGCGCATGTCCAGGATCTGATTCA
>CAZPBJ010000090.1:0-7910 GCA_964584685.1 uncultured Christensenella sp.
TCCCCTCTCTCAAGGGTGCCTGAGTAGAATACCAAACCTATCCTACCCTGTCAAGGGGTAGTTATATGTAATTTGAGGCAATTTAGCGCAAAATTGCGAAAAAACGCTCTGATCTGGGCGATTTTAGGACGCTCGGCGGATTTGTGCCAACTTCTTTAAACAAAACACCCCGCGAGTGATCGCGGGGCGCAAATGTCATGAACTGTTTACCTGTAGTCCACAGTGGTCACATCGTTGGTGATGATAATGAAGGTCTTGCCGCGCTGCAGGGCGATCTCCTCACCTTTGTCATCCGTGAACACCGTGCGGCTGTCGTTGGCCGCCCTTGTCCAGGCGCCCGCGATGTACTTGCCGCCCGTGAAGATCTCGGCCGCGCCCGAGCCAACCAGTTCATTGGTGACGACATAACCGGTCACAGTAGTAAGCTTTGTGCGCTGAACGATCACGTTGGCATAGATGATGGGCTGCCCGGGCGCGTCCCTGTCCACGTAGGTGCCGCTGGAGTTGGCGCGGATATAGCCCTTGCTTGCCTCGTCATAGGTGAATGTCGACGCGCTGGCAGGGTTGGAGAGCTCTTTCGCGTCATTGCCATAATGCTGCAGCTCAATGTATGCCGCAGGCACACCGGCAGACTGCGGTTCATCCGTGAATAGGAAGCCGCGGGGTTGGAATGTCGCGCCGCCTTTCAACGCGAGGTCCCTGATCTCATTGATATGCGCACTGAGGTTGTGGGGACCCACATAGCCCTTGATGCGCTGGGAATAGGTATTGTTGCCCAGCAGGTCGAATTTCATCACATCCCTGCGGTAGCCAAAGTCATTGAGAAGCTTGGGCACATTGGCAGCGTCGCCCACCTCGTCACCCGCGCTGCCCGCATGGCCAAAGGCAGCGCCCCAGCCAACCGCAACCTGAACAAACGGCGAGCGGGCAGACCTGACACCGCCTGCCTGCGCCGGGGCATGATCAGCGAACAAAGCCAGGAGCTTGGTCGCGCCCGCCCCCGCGTTGGGCACCTGGTACATCACATCCGCCTCACCCACGCCCCAGTGGGGGTGCGCGGCCTCCGCGTTGTCAATGACGACCATGACAGGCGCGTACACGCCTTCAAACGGCAAGCCCGTGGTCGTGCTGACCCCCGGGATTACCGCGTTGTCCGGATAGCTTGCCTTGAGCGTGATCTCGCTGCGCTTTAATTTGCCCTCAACGCGGGTGAGCGGCGCTTCCTGCGCAAACGCCAGGCCAGCGCTTGTGCTCAGTAAGGCTGCCAGGGCAAGGGATAATAGTTTCTTCATCAATATCGATCCTCCTCTTGCGGCCGCGCATCCATGCGCAGCAGCAGGATTATACCCCGCAGAAACACAACGAGCAAGCCATAACGGCCGATTGTTTACAATTGTTTTACATAACTGTGTCGGCATTGTCATAATTATCGCGCATTCATCCCGCATTTCGCATTGAATGCCTGCACTTTTTGTGGTAGGATGAAATAAAGTTCCAAATGAGGTGAAACATGTACGCTATCGGTGTTGATATTGGCGCCACGACAGTCAAACTGGGCTGTGTGAAAGACGGCCTTGAGATCGTTTACCGCGACAAGCGGCGCTCACCCCGCGATCCCGCTGAAATGGCCGATGCCATCTATACCATGGCGCTTATCGCCATCAAGCGTTTCCCCGGCGCCAAGGTCGGCATCTCCTGCGCCGGCTCCCTTGACAGCCAGGGCTATGTCACCGCCAACCAGCTGGGCTGGGTAGGCGTGCCTCTTGGCTCCCTGCTGTACGAGCGCTTCCATGAAGGCCTGCCCATGGAAAATGACGCCATGTGCGCCCTTGCCGCCGAGCACCTCTTTGGCACCCTCAAGAACTGCGATACGGGCATCCTCATCACCCTGGGAACCGGTATCGGCGGCGGCGTCATCATCGGCGGCGCCCCTGCCCGCGGCCATATGGGCCTGCACGGCGAGATCGGCCATATGATCATCCACGGCAATGGCCGCCAGTGCAGCTGCGGCCAGAAAGGCTGCTGGGAAATGTATGCCGCGGCCAGTATCCTGCGCGGGATGACCGGCGGCCTGAGTGTGCGCGAGGTCATTGCCCGCGTGCGGGCAGGGGAACTGCAGGACCTGTGGACCGGCTACATCGACGAGGTCGTGATTGGTCTTTCGAGCCTGATGATGATATTCGCGCCTTCCGTGATTGCCATCGGCGGCGGCTTGTCAAACGCCGGGGACATCGTGATAGATACGATCAGGGAAGCCGTGGAGAAGACAAGCGCCTTTAATACCTTCAACCCCTTCACACAGATCGTGTCCGCGCAGTTCCAGAATGACGCGGGGATTTTGGGGGCGGCAGCGCTGGCGGGGTAAAGTTTAGTCAAAAAAATGAAGGGGCTTCCGCGATGCGGAGGCTCCTTCGTTATGGCGTGGGACATATCATATTGTTGAGTGAACGTGCCGCAAAGATTCGCTTCGCTGTCTTTGCTGAGGTTTTTGGTGGGAACGATGGGGTTTCACCCCATGCCCCGACAAGGGATTTCATCCCTTGACCCCTCTTTTACCGGGCTGCCGAGTTGGCCAAGGCTTTTGCCGCGCGCTTGTCACTGCCTTTCCAGGCATACATCACCAAAGCAAGGGCTATAACGCCGTAGCACAGGAACACGCGGAAGAATTCGCCGATCGCCGGATCGCCGAACAAAGCCGTGCCCGCGTCCTGCGCCACCACAAACAAGGTGTGGAACAACAGGCATCCCACGATCGCCTGCGTATTGGTGGCGTGGTTGATCGACGCGCCGCCCACCAGGATCGCGGCACCCGCGTACAAGCCCACCATCTCATGGGCGGCATAGGTCTGCAGTGTCCCCAGGTTTTGCACAAAAATGATCTGACCCCAGCCGGCAAGTACCGTTGAAATGACGATCGCCTTGATGCGCACACGGTTGACGTTGATGCCCGAAGCGTTGGCCACGACACGGCTTTGTCCCACCGCGCGGAATCTCTGTCCCAGCTTCGTGCGCATGATCAGCACATTGAACAAGCACAGCACCGCCACTACCAGGAAGGTGATCACAGGCACCGTCAGGTTGACAAAATGCACTTTAACCTGCGGGATAGTCACCACCGCGCTGAAAACCAAAGCCATCACGATCAGCCGGATGGCCCGCTTCTGTTTGATCTGCTTGAATACCAGCAGCAGCACCGCCCCGATCACCACCAGCGCCGTCACACCATACAGGGCTTGATGGAAACTGATGCGCCACAGGTTGTCCAGGCCGTTTTGCAGCCCTGCCTCACCTGTCAGCAGCAGCGTGTTTCTCACGCCCGTCGCCCCTACGATCGTCACTTTGCTGTTGAGGGGGATCAGTTTGCCAAAGATGAACAGGAACAGCAGCTGATAGGCGCCGTTTGCGAAGTAACCCAGTATCAGGGAGCCGATCGTCTCCTGACCCTTCATCTTGTTGAGCAGTGTCCCTATCAGGAAGCCAAAGCCGGCCGCCAGGGGCAGTGTGATCGCCGCCGCCGTCAGCAGGCCGCCTATCCCCGTAATGCCCCAGTTGATCACCAGCAGCAGGCCCACCTGCGCCGCCATCGCACCGATGGTGATCGCGAAATTGATGCCCATCCCCGCGATCACGGGGATGATCAGCGCCAGAATAATAAAGAGGTTGCGTGACAAACGGTTCATCAGCTGGGAAAAGATAACCGCCAGCGGCTGCCCCGAAGCCACGACGAATACGAGTGACAAGACCAGAAAAATATAGGTCACCACATATTCGCCCAGATTGGCCTTGAGCTTTGCGGCGAAACTGCCGGATGGCTTGATGTCAGGCACGCTGTTCACCTCCCGATTGAGTCAGGGCATACAGGATGATACCGTTGGAGATGAGGATGCGCATGACCTCCGACAGCCCGCCGATAGATATCACGGCGTTTGCCACCTGGATGCCCATCGCCAGCACCCCCTGGAAAAGGAAGGTGCCGATGATGACGTTGGAGATCTTGGCGCGGCTGACCGAAGCGCCGCCAATCAGGATCGCCGATGCTGCCACAAAACCCATCTGACGGGGCCCGTTGTACAATTGCATGAAACCAAAGCTCTGTGCGTAGACAATGATGCCGACTGCGGCGATAACCGTTGAGATCGTCGTGCCAATGACGCGCATCCTGTCCACGCTGATGCCCGAAGCCTCCGCAAAGCGGGGATTGGAGCCGGCCGCGATCATCGCCGTACCCGTCCTGGTGCGCGTGTACAGGTAAACCAGCAGGCAGCACAGCAGAAAGAAGAGCAGCAGGCCCGTGGGGACAGGCGCGCCAAAGAGGTTGAATGCGCCAAAGCTGTCCAGTATCTGGCCGAAGGAACCCCTCATGTTGTGCATGGTGCGCAGCCCCGTGCCAAGCGCCCAGGTGAGTTTGGGATTTTTGAATGGCAGCAGCATCCAGGCGATGCACATCAGCGACACATAACTGAATCCTACATAGGTGGAAACCGTCATCTCGGAGCCCTTCAGGCGGTTGAGCAGTTTGCCGTAAGCCCAGCCCACAGGCAGCGCCAGCACGATACCGCCTGCCACCGCCGCGATGAAGGCTGTCCAGCCCGTCAAATTGAACTCCAGCACCAGCATCGTTGATATAAGCCCCGAAATGATGCCGATCGTCATGCCCATGTTCAGGCTGATGCCCGACTGGATGCCCGGCAGCATCGCCAGCGCCAGTACCCCGTACATGCCCGTTCGCTTGAGTGTATCGCCCAGCATGCCCGGCACCGAAATGCCATAAAGCGCGCCCAGGATCAGCAGCAGGATGAAGAACAGCAGGATGATCAGCCGCGGCATGCCCAGACGCTTTGAGAGTTCCTTCAAGAACAGGATCGTCAGCGCCGCCAGAACCATGCCGGTGCCGATGACCAGCGCGTCTTCCGCGCTGCGGGCAAGGCTCATGCGCATCTTTTTCTGCCCTTCCAGCACACGTTCGGCGTCCGCCAGGGCGTAGCGGTCATACTCGCTTTCAAAGTTGTCGCCATAGGTGTAGACAGTCTGCTCAATGTTCGCCTGCAGATCCTGTTTCATATCGTCGCGCAGGTCAGGCAAAATCGCCTGCAGGTCGAGGTATACCTGCCCGTACAGCGGTTCAAGCGCAGCCCGGCTGGCCTGCAGCCCCTCACTTGCGGCAAAGCCGGAATAATCCACCACCGTCCCCGTCACGGGAAGGCCCTCTTCCGGAATTGCTTCGCCTTCGACGGCGATCGCTTCTTCCACCGGGACATCCGCAGCTGCGGCTTGCGCCGCCAGGTAAGTTTGCGCGTATTGAGCTTTCTCCACCGCCTCTGCCGCGGCATAAGCCTGCCTGGCGGTATAAAGGACTGCGATGTTTGATTCGAGCAAGCCGGAATCAACGCCTAAAAACTGGGCAAATCGCTGCTGAGCCCCCGTGCGGGCCAACGCTTCCTGCTCAGTTGCGTAGGCAGCCTTCTGGTTGCGGCTGTATTTGTTGGCATCAGCGAAAGCGCGGGCATCCTTCTTGGCCTGCAGGGCGATCTCGTTGATGATGCCCTCTGCCGCTACGCGCATGACCGCGTGGGTGCGCATCTGCGTCAGCTTGCGTGTGGCAAAGTCGCCCGCGCGAAGCGTCAAACCCCAGATGCCTGCCACCAGCAGCGCCAGCGCCGCCAGCATGACCACAGCGGCCACGATCTTGTTGCCCTTGGCAATCTTCATCATACGGCGTCCTCCTGAGATGAAAGCCCGCTCATCGCCAGGCCGAAGCGCGCGTCAGAGCTTCCCGGCAGCAGGATATCATTGATCCTGCCTTCAGCCACAATGGCAATGCGGTCGCAGATGGCGCGCAGTTCCGCCAATTCCGAGGAAACCATGACAATGGTGATCCCCTGATCGCGGTTCAGCTTCACCAGTGTCTCCAGCACCAGCATCTTGGCCCCGATATCGATGCCGCGCGTAGGCTCACAGACAAACAGGAACTTGGGATTGAGCGCAAGCGCCCTGGCCACGCAGACCTTCTGCTGATTGCCGCCCGACAGGGTGCCCGTATGCTGGGCAGGCGACTGGCAGCGGATGTCCAGCTCCCTGATCATCTGCTGGGCATACCGGCGGATCTTTTTGCTGTCCTTGAGGCGGACCCCCTTGGGCCCCGTCAGGAAGTCACCGTGCACCTGCATGGCGCTGAAAACGATATTGTCTTCGATCGCCTGATCCAGCAGGAGGCCAACGCCGCGCCTGTCTTCAGACACCAGCGCGAGGCCGCGTTTGAGCGCGCCTTTGGCATCGTTGAGCGCCAGAGGTTCATCAAACAAGAGCACCTCGCCGCTTGCGGGATACAGGCCCATGATGCCGTTGGAAAGGCCAACCTTGCCCTGCCCCGCCAATCCGCCGATACCCAGGATCTCGCCCTCCAGCACCTCCAGATCGACCCCCTGCACGCGCTCGCCGGGCATATCGACGCTTAAGCCCTTAACCCGCAGGGCCATGGTGTCTTTTACCTTCCGCTGGCGGCCCGCGATATGGATCTGCTCATCATCGCCCCTGCCTATCATCAGCGCCGCCATTTCCAGCAGGCTGGTTTCCTTGATGGGCTTTGTGACAACCAGCTTGCCGTCCCTCAGGATGGTGACGCCGTCAGCGGCGTGCATCACCTCATTGAGGCGGTGCGTGATGAAGATAATGGCGATCCCCTGTGCAGCGATCTTGCGCATCACGCTGAGCAGCTGCTCGGCTTCGGACTCTGTCAGCACGGCAGTGGGCTCATCAAATACCAGCAGCTTGACGCCTGTCTTGTCGATCTCACGGGCGATTTCCACAAACTGCATATAGCCCACCGGCAGACCGCGCACCAGCGTATCCTCAGGCAGGCTGATGCCCACCTTGTCAAGCGCTTTGCGCGCGTCCTGGCGCATACCCGCCATGTCCAGGCTCTCCAGCTCGTTGCCAAGCAGGCGGCTGATGACGTTGGGGCGGCTCAGCTCGCGGTTGAGCTTGATGTTCTCAGCTATCGTAAAGCCCGGAATCAGCATGAACTCCTGATGCACCATGCCAATGCCCTGCTCCATCGCGTTTTGCGGCGAAGTGATGTGCGTCTCCTGTCCGTCAAGCAGCACCTGCCCCTGGAAGCCGCCTGTCGTATGGATGACCGGCATGCCAAACAGGATGTTCATCAGCGTTGACTTGCCCGCGCCATTTTCGCCTAGCAGGGCGTGGATCTCGCCGGGTTTGACACGCACGCTGACATCCTGCAGCACGGCGTTCAGGCCATAGCGTTTGCCGATGTGGTTCATCTCCAGCACGTACTCTGCTGCCATTGCTTCCGCCCTTATCTTGAAGATTTTCCCTTGTCAGCAAGAGGCTCGAGGCCCCCGGGCTCTCGAGCCTCCTGCGTATAGTGGGATAAGATTTAGTCGAGGTAATCCGCGAAGTTGATGTTGTCAAAGAGGATCATGAAGTAGTTGGGATACTCGACCCCGTTGCCGTCCACATAGGTGGAGACGGCGGCCTGCGCGCCTGCGGCCTCGGTAAGCTTCTCAAGCAGCTTGTCCTTGTTGAGCTTCTCGGTGGCGCCGGACTCGATGTAGTCCTTGGCATAGGCGAAACCGGCGGTGATCATGCTCATGTTGACAGGAACTGCCCAGGTGGAGAAACGCTCAACGGCGTCATTGGCCTTGAGGACTTCGGCGGCCTTCTTGATGTAGGCATTGATGTCGCCATAGTCAGCCGGATCGACAGCTACGCCAAGGGAGGCGGGGAAGCCATGGAAGGGGCTGGGGCAGCAAGGCAGCGGATAGTAGGCGTTGGGCTGGGTCAGGACTGCCGCCTGCAGGGCTTCCTGCATGCCGCAGTTGGTGCAGAAGAAGGAGCCTCTTCTATAAGTCCACCGGCCTCGGCATCGACACCCTCGCCTTCAGCGTGGA
>CAZPBJ010000091.1:0-7512 GCA_964584685.1 uncultured Christensenella sp.
TATGATGTTGCATTATCAAGCAATTTTTGTTGGTAGGCTACTTTTGCCTGATGAAAAAGTCTGTTGGCTTTGTACTCGAGAATGGCGGCAGGATAGCCGGCGCTATGTTCTGCCGGGAAAAAGTATGGTGGAACAACTGCAAGCTTGTGCCTTGCATATTGCTACACCTCGCTTCAAGCAGGCAATATAAAGCATATACCCTTCATAATACACAGTGGTGTTCGTATAAAATCGCATCCTTGAAAGTCAGGTTGCATCATGGTATAGTAATGCTATATAAACGATACAGTTCACATCCATATCAGTCCTTTGCCCGCTAACCTTTGGATATAAATACGCGAGAGACACAAACAAGACAGAACATCCTTCCCGATCCGGAAGAAAAGGCATCAATAACCGCCGCATTGTATGGAGACACCATGGAATTCAAAACGGCAGCCGAAACAGCCGCGGCCTGGGGCGTTAGCACCCGCTGGGTAAATATGTGCGCGCGCGCCGGACGCGTCCCGGGCACGATAAAAGCTGGCACGATGTGGCTGCTGCCTGCAGGCGCGCAGAAACCACGGGACGGCCGCAGACTGCAGCATCGTCACACGGGAAACACGCCCATCCTCTGTTCATCCGCAAACAAACTGTACAGCGTTGTAGCCTTAGTCTATCAGTCCGTACCGTCCATTGCGCCCGAAACCTTCCTAAGCACCATCGGCGATGAAAGGATCCGGCTGGTGTACCGGGGGGCGATTGCCTATGCCAGCGGGAATTTTCAGGAAACGCTGCGCTGCTATCTTGCGCTGGGCGAAGATCCCGAGACAAGGCTCTGCGCCGCGTCCATCGCGCTGGCGGCGGCCATCAGCCTGGGGGATGATTCGTTTTACTTACGGGAAGAGCTGTTTTTACAGGGTGTCATCAGGTCGGCTGAAGAACGCAGTGTGTCGGTTTTCGCTGAGTTGGCGCTCAGTACAGCTTCTTTAGGTGCAATGGCGCCCGGCTTGGTGCCCCGGTGGCTCAGGGACGGAGATTTTTCAGAACTTTTCCCTCAAGCCTGGCCGGATGCGGCCTATAAACGGGCGAAATATTACCAGTGTCTTGGTCAATACGAAGCAATGCTTGCTGTTGCGGAAACGGCGCTTTCTTTTTGCGATACCGGGAATGATTTATCCATTACGGGCACCTATTTGCGGCTGATGTGTGCAGTTGCCTGCTTTGCCTTGAACAAAACGGAAGCAGCGGAGAATCATTTAATCCGGGCTATGCGCGCCAACCTTCCCTTTGGCTATATCACGCCCTTTGTGGAATTGATCCCTTTCTGCGGCGGAGCAGTGGAGCAGATGCTTGAGCGGGATTATCCGGATTTCAGCAAAGCCGCCATCTTTCAATGGCAGCGCACTTTTTCCAACTGGATCGTTTTCCACAATCGGTTTACCAAGGATAACATCACCGTCCTCCTTTCGCACAGGGAGTTCGAAATCGCGCTGCTTGTGTCACGGGGGGAGCACCGCAGACAAATCGCGGCCCGGCTTCATATTTCAACCGGACGGTTGAACAACATCCTGACAGAGATATTTGGAAAACTGTCCATATCCGGGCGGGACGAACTAAGAGATCTCATCCTCTGACAATAATTCGTGAGTTTTGGACACTGTTAATGCACTTGTCCAGCCATGCTACTGTCCACTATGATATGTTTATGACAAGGTTGGTTAACCTTGGTTCAGATATTTACCGCATGGCAGGCACAAATCGAAAATACAGCATAGATCCTTGACCATCAGACATATCTACCGAAGGCGTGAATTGAGCAACCGCAAGAAAGTGAAGGTCATGACCATGCGTCTGTTTAAGCGATTCACAGGCATCCCATACATTGATAACCTGCCGCTCATCATCTTGACGGTGCTGATCAACCTTGCCGCGGCCTTCCTGTTCATGAACGGAAGGCTTTTAACACGGCAGGATATCTTGATTGACGCGGCAATTTGCGGCGTCACCACATCCGTCATCAATACAGTGTTGGTATATCGCGTGATCTCCAAGCTGCGCAGCAAGGGAGAGTTGCCCCCCGGAGTACCGATGAACCTCTATATACAAAAATTGCCGAAGAATCCGTGGCTGACCGGCCTGACCTTTGCGCTTGTGTTTGGATTGGCGACGGCTCTCATCGCCGAAATCACCTTCGGGTTTTTCGGGGTCCGTGACATTGCCTTTTACCGCTTTGTCGCTTGGAAGGTTGTCTATTCCTGTGTGCTGTCCGCCAAAATCATCGAACTTCTTGTGCTGAGGTTTGTCCAGCCGGACTGCTCCAAGCCGGATGACCCTGCACAATCAGGCACCCGGGAGGTGAAAGACCCGCTGCCCCGCCGGCAGATTTACCTGAGAATATTCAATACCGTCACCACAGACTTTGGCTTCAACATGATAATTGGGCTTATACTGGGCGGTACCGCCTTGATGGACGGCAATGTCGTCATTTACCCGACCACAAGGGCGGGCATAGTGATTTCAGGCGCAATTCTTGGCATTATTGTCGCGCTGCGGATGGCGCGACCTGTAGCAAAGGCTATCAAAGCCCTGCGTGATGAAGGCAAACTCCCGCCGAACCGGCATAATCCATGGATTGCCTGGCTGCCTGATTCTCCATGGCTGTTTGCCCTGGCGCTCGTTCCCGTTTTCGCGGTGGTTTCACCGCTTTTCTTTTGGTCGGTGTTTACTTTCTTTGGCTTTGAGATGCTTGATTTTTTCCAATTCTTCCTTGTCCGCACGCTCTATGTCTCCCTAATCACCAAACCGGTCACAGCGCTAGCTATCGCGAAGTATCGCCAGCCAATCAATACAAAAAGGAAAAGGAGTGTCACAGATGTTTGACCTATTAAAGCAGCCGGGCAGAATCGGGCGGCTGGCCCTGTCCAACCGGGTATTCATGCCGGCCATGGGCGTCTTTTTTGCCGCGCCCGGCGGCGGTGTAACAGACGATCTGATAGCCTATTACGAGGCAAGGGCACGCGGTGGCGTTGGCCTGATCATCACAGAAGTCACCCGTGTGGAGGGCGGCGCAGGAGCAGGTGAACCCTGCCAGCTTTCTGCCTACAGGCCGTCTGATGTATTGGAGCTGCAGCGGTTGGTGGATGTCATCCATAAATATGAGACCGCTGTATTTGTGCAGCTGCAGCATCCGGGTCGCGAAGCTTCCTCCTTCATCACAGGTGTCCAGCCGGTTGCGCCCTCAGCTGTCGCCAACCCAATGGGCGGCGAAATACCCAGTGAGCTGAGCACCGAGGAATGCGACGCGTTGGTAGCTAAGTTCATCTTTGCTGCAAAGATTGTCAGCATGTCCGGCGCGGACGGCGTTGAACTGCACGGCGCGCATGGTTACCTGATCAATGAGTTCCTTTCGCCCGCGATGAATTTCCGCACGGACAAATATGGCGGCAGCTTTGAAAACCGCATGCGCTTTGTTACGGACATCCTCAAGGGCATCAAAGCATCCTGCGGACAGGATTTCCCCGTGTCTGTCCGCATCAACGCCCAGGAGATGCTGCCTGGCGGAATTGATTTGCCCGAGGCGCAAAAAATCGCCGCGTCGCTGGAGTCCTCAGGCGCCGACGCGATCAATGTCAGCTGCTATACGTTGGGCTGCATTGAACCTGGCACCTTTTCGCAGGGCTGCAAACGGGATTTGTCATTGGGAATCAAGCGGGCAGTGGGTGTTCCTGTTCTTGGTGTGAGCAACATCAAGGACCCGGAAGCTGCGGAATCGCTTCTTGCGCAAGGGGCTGTGGACTTCGTAGGCGTCGGCCGTGGCCATCTGGCCGATCCGGACTGGTGCCGCAAGGCATTTTCCGGCAGGCAAAGCGAGATACGCAAGTGCATTGGCTGCCTTGCCTGCTTTGGCGAACTGGCCAAACTGAACCGCGTTAAATGCAGTGTCAATCCTGAAGCCGGCAGGGAGCGCGAATACGCACGGCCCGAGATGACAGGCAACGGTCGTACGATCGCGGTCATCGGCGGGGGGCCGGCCGGCATTGAAGCGGCGCTGACACTTAAACGGCGGGGATTTAAACCGGTTATTTTTGACGGCGCGGACCGCCTTGGCGGAACGTTGAACACAGCAGACAAAGGTTACGGCAAGGACAAGATTACAAGTTATGTCGATTCCCTCATCACACAAGTGGAGAAAGCGGGCATAGAGATCCGGCTGGGCAAACCGGCGACAGTCGAAGACGTGAAAGCCATATCCCCGGCAGGCGTGATCCTGGCCATCGGCGCGGAACCCATCATCCCCCCTGTAGACGGCGTCAAGGGCGAGCGAGTCGTCACCGCTGAGTCCGTCCTGCTGGAACAGACGAAACCCACGGGAAACGTCGCGGTCATCGGCGCCGGAATGACAGGGCTGGAAACCGCAGAATACCTGGCGCTCAAAGGATGCCGGGTAACCATGGCAGACATGCTGCCCAATATCGGTTCGGGCATTTATCCCACAGTGGTGGCGGATGTCATGGGCAGGCTGGCTGAGCATGCCGTCACCATCCTCACAAGCCACAAGCTGGTGAAGATCTTGGAAGGAGGGTTGGAACTGCAGAGATTATCTGACAAGCAGACAGTCCGCCTGGAAGCGGAATGGGTTGTGCTCGCGATTGGTGTCAGGCAGCGCCGGGCAATCCTGGACGAGTTCAGGGCTGCCTTTGACCGCGTATTGACTGTAGGCGATGCGCGGGTAGGCGCCCGCATCCTGGAAGCCACCCAGGACGCGCACGGTAAGGCATTTGTATTCGATTGACTCGACAGACGAAGGAGGAGAATGAAATGAAGGCAAACTATTCCATGAAACAAGATGCGTTTGACAGTTTCATGAAAGACGCGTCAATGAATTCGCAGTACGGCATCCAACTGTTGGGAATGACAGATCCCAAAAAGGCAAAAAAGATGCTCCCGCCCCCGCTTGAACTCGCTGATGAGGAAAATCCTGTCTTCTATGCCTACATCGTTAATATCCGCGAGCCGACGTTTGCGCCATGGTATATGGAAGGCGGCATCGGCATCATGGCAAAACTGGGCAATGACTATGGCCTGTACTTCCTTGGCCTTCAACTGACCGGCCCCGGCGCGCTGATGGGCGCGTTCTCAGGCAGGGAAACCGCCGGGCTTCCCAAGAAACTGGGTGACTGCATCTCAGTCGAGCGTTCGGGCAGCAGCGGGCACTGCTTTATCCAGCGCGGGGGCGTCAAGCTGATTGATGTAAGCCTTGAGATGGGTCAGTACAACGACAAGTCCTTTTCACAGCCTCAGGAGGGCTGTTCCAGAGAAAAGCCCATCGTGACCGAAGGCGGTTGCCTGCTGCACAAGTACCGCTTCAGCGGAAAAGGCGTTGCGGATATGGAGGTCATCCAATACGACAGCCCGAGCAGATTTTATTCATGGGAGCCGGCCACTGCCAAGGTGACACTGGCTTCTTCCGCGGATGATCCCTGGGGGGAACTGCCGGTTGTCAAGGTTCTGGGGGCAGGGTGGATGGTGAGCGACAATTGGGTCAGGAGTATCAAGACCCTATACCGCATGAATGAAAAGGAAACCGGGGAGGCAATGCTTCACTTATTTGCCGGCCGCTATGACCAAAGCACATTGTGCCGGGACCACCAACACTACAAGGCATAAGGAGAGGAGAAAGACCATGGAGGATTACAAGGCATATTTCAAAGGGAAGACCGCCGTTGTTACTGGCGGCGCCTCAGGTATTGGCTTAGCGCTTGGAGAAGAAATGCTTGAATGTGGGGCGGCCGGCGTCGCCCTTGCCGACTTTAACCGGGAGAACCTCAAGAAACATGAGGCACGCCTGAACGCCTTGTACCCGGGCAGAGTAAAAGGTATTTACTGCGATGTCACAAAGGAAGACATGGTTGCGGACATGGTCGCCCAGGCAAACATGTTCTTTAATGGAAAACTGGATATCCTGATCAACAATGCCGGTGCCGGGTTTTTAGGCCGTTTCGCGGACGCGGGTGACTTCGACCCGGAGACCGCAAAACTGCGTGGCTTGCCGGTCCAGACCAATGAGGACTGGACAAAAGGGTTCGCATTGAACTTCTACGGTTCACTGTTTGGCTGCCGCGCCGCGATCCCCTTGATGCTTAAACAAGGCAGCGGGCAGATAGTCAACGTCATTTCCGGCATCGCGTTTTGCCCGATGCCCTACCAAGCCATCTATTCCGCAACCAAGGCAGCGCTCAATTCATTTACACTCGCGCTACGCGCAGAGTTTCGGGAGCACAATATCCGCTTCAACTCAGCAACGCCAGGCACAACTGCGACTCATATCTGGGATGGCGCCACTATTCCAGATTTCGCTCAAACACCGCAGCAGTCCGCTCAGAGGATCCTCAAAGGCGTCGCCAACAATGAGCGCCTCATCCTGGGTGATGACAACGACCTAGACAGCGCAAAGCACTGCTTCGATCCCGCAGCAGCGGATGGCTATGACCTGTATCTAAAGGAAGTCGCCAGAAAACGCAAAGCTGGGGAGGGTCTCCTATAAACAAGCCGCCCTCAGTACTGTCAATGGCGGGGCCGCCGGGTATTTTCCTCGCGGCCCCTGCGACTTTTTTTCTTTGCACCAGGCTGCCGATTACCTGACAATAGTGACCCTGATAGGTGAAAGATAATGAAAAGAAAAGTCTTTGGGCATTCACTGACACTGCTCCTGCTGCTGTTGATTCAATCAGTTCTCGCACAAATGCCGCCGCTCCCCATGACTGTTGTCCTGGATGAAAATCCCACGACCGGCTATGCCTGGCGGTATATGGCCAACGCGGAAGGCATTTTGAATGAAGTGTCAAACAATTACGAACAGGATGCAGATATTGAGGGAAAGGCTGGCACCGGCGGGAAGAGGATTTGGGTATTTGAGGGCATTGCCCCGGGAGACGTCCTGCTTTACTTTGCCTATAGCCGGCCGTTTGAAGAGACGGCTGCGCCTAAGCGCAAGGTTGCCTTTGCTATCAGCGTCAATGAAGCCCTGCTGGTCACCCTACGCGGTAAGGCTGAGATAAACGGAAGCCAAGTTCTGGTAACATTGCCCGAAAACCCAACAACAGGCTATGCATGGGTCGTCAACCCAGACCCGTATAACATCCTGACTGTCTTGGGTGACACCTATCTGCCCGATGACGTCCCGCAAGGGGTGGTAGGCGCTGGTGGCATGCGTACGTGGCAGTTTAATGCGGTCGCGCCGGGTGAGGTGATCCTACGCTTCACGCATGAACGGTCTTGGGAGACCGAATCCATCGATTCAATCAGCTTTGCTTTTTCAATTGATGAAAACCTGATTATAGAAATGACTTCATCGAAATAAGTTCGCGGAAGTTAAACCAAAGTGATATCCATACGTTTGAGTGTCCACTTTCAGGGTGCGGAGTGATTTCCCATTAGCCGCAAAGCCCTTGAAAACACTAGCGAAACTTCACTCCCGCACGCACTCCCTTATACTCCCGCACGGAGACCCGACACTCCCGCACGGAGTCA
>CAZPBJ010000092.1:0-7227 GCA_964584685.1 uncultured Christensenella sp.
TGAAATTGAAATTTTAGGTAGAGATGAGGAAGGGACAGTAATATTGGGAAATACTCTAAAAGGAAAGAGGCCATCAAGTGTTTGGAATATGCCCTCTCATGATGCGGGCAGTAAAGGAAAGGCAATACTTACTTCAATTATTCCAAACTGCAACTTCTCATATCCTAAGTCTGTGTATGCAGTATGTGACACTATAAAGTTCATCTGTAAAAACAAACCCAGTGCATTGATCGTTGACTTTTTTGCAGGCTCTGGAACAACCCTGCACGCAGTCAACCTGCTTAACGCCACCGATGGCGGGTCACGCCGTTGCATCCTGGTCACCAACAACGAAGTCTCCGACGACGAAGCAAAAACACTTACAAATATGGGCTTTCTACCTGGAGACCAGGAATGGGAAGAATTAGGCATTGCCCGCTATGTTACCTGGCCGCGCACCATTTGCTCTATCAAGGGAAAGGACATCCACGGTGAACCACTAAAGGGCAATTACCTAAACAGCGACCTCCCCATGGCGGATGGCTTCAAAGCCAATGCTGCCTTTTTTAAGCTGAGTTTTCTCGATAAAACCAGTGTTGCATTGGGAAGGCAGTTCAAGGAAATGCTGCCCACCCTGTGGATGAAAGCAGGATCATATGGTCCTTGTCCAGTGTTAACAGAAGATGGAACCCCTCCCATGCTGGTATTGCCAGAAAATCGCTTTGCTGTATTAGCCGACGAAGCCTTCTTTTCTGACTTTAAGGAAAAGGTTAACGGTGAGCCTAATATTGAAACTGTGTTTATCGTGACAGACTATGAAGCGGGTTACCGCGCGATGATCAAGAACCTCAATACACCTCACACATACCAGCTTTATCGTGATTACCTTGATAATTTCAGAATCAACACTGGGAGGAACTGACCATGAAGGTTGAGTTGTTTCCGTTCCAAAAAAGGGCTGTCTCTGAACTGCGTGTAAAGCTGGCAGAAGCCCTGGGCAGCTACCAGCGCACTTTGACACCACAGGTGGTTTCTTTGCAAGCACCGACTGGGTCCGGCAAAACCATCATTATGGCTGCTCTGGTGGAGGACATCTATTTTGGTACGGATCAGTATGTCGAACAGCCCGATGCCATCTTTGTCTGGCTATCGGATTCACCACAACTCAATGAACAATCTAAACAGAAGTTTGATCTGAAAGCAGACCGTATCCGTTTAAATCAGTGTATCATCATCGAAGATGAATCCTTTGATAAAGAGATGCTGGAGGATGGGAACATCTATTTCCTGAACACTCAAAAATTGGGTGTGTCAGGGAACCTCGGCAAGCGTTCTGATACCAGGCAATACACCATTTGGGAAACACTAACCAACACTGTGCGGGAAAAGAGTGATCGCCTCTACTTTCTGATCGATGAGGCACATCGCGGTATGCAAGGGCGCGAGGCAGGGCGGGCAACCACCATCATGCAGCGCTTCCTAAAGGGCAGTTCTAAGCTGAGCCTGCCACCAATGCCTGTGGTTGTTGGTATCAGTGCAACTGCAGAACGGTTTAATGCCTTGGTAGGCGATACGACTTCCACTTTACACAAATGCATCATCACTGCAAATGATGTGCGTGCTTCTGGATTATTAAAGGCTCGTATTGTGGTTGTTTACCCAGAGGATCCAAAACGGAATAATGAGATGGCATTGCTGCAAGCAGCAACAGACGAATGGAAGCACAAGTGTGACCATTGGTATCAATATTCCTATGAACAACACTACGCTCAGGTAAACCCAATCTTTCTGATTCAAGTGCTTGCAGGCTCAGGAAAAGCCGTTTCAGACACAAACTTGAGCGATGTGCTTGCGAAGATCGAAGAACGGCTTGGCAAACCATTTAAGCAGCATGAAGTTGTCCACACCTTTGGATCCGTACCTGCGTTAACCATCAATGGCTTGCAGGTGGAGCGCGTTGAACCCTCGGAAATTAACGAAGATAAGCGCATTCGTGTGGTTTTGTTTAAAGAAAACCTGTCCACAGGCTGGGATTGCCCACGTGCTGAAACGATGATGTCATTTCGGACTGCCCAGGATGCAACCTATATCGCACAATTGTTGGGGCGCATGGTAAGGACACCTTTGCAATGCCACATTCTTGTGGACGACTCTTTAAACGAAGTGCGGCTGTTCCTACCATATTTCGATATGAAAACAGTTAAATCGGTGATTGATGAGCTTCAAAGCGCAGAAGGTGGCGAAATACCTGCTGTGATTGAAGGCGAATCATTGGAGCAACCTGTTTTTGTTCCATGGACTGTTCACACGAAAAAACCAGCGCAACCAATTGAAAACCAAATCGGTATCCTTGAAGAAGATGGCCAGTTTTCTCCCGAGGTTGTGCAAACCTCGTCAGATCACGAGAAAAGAAGTGCTTTTTCCAATCTTGATCAGAATGTACCAGGATTGATGTTTCCTCGTGAAGTTCACCCGCAATCTGTACCTTCTACCATGGTTCCTATCAAGCCAAGCAAGTCCATCGCCCCTGAGCAACCAGAAAATCCCGCAACTCAGATACGCATGGCTGCTGGGATTGATAGAGAAGAAATCACCAGGTTCATCAACAGGCAGTCCTTGTTGACCTATTTGGTGCGATCAGTACGGATCAGCAGTTATTTGAAGTCACTTCTCGATCTTGCGGGCCTGCTGACAAGAGAGAATCTCTATCCAGCAGCACTTGAGGTAGTAAGGTCGGATGTTGTTCAGATGATGCGCGAATATGCTGACGATCTTCGCTCATCAGGTAAGTACAAAGAACTTGCGGAGCAGGTGCTTTCATTCAAACTGTCGGTTCGCATTTTTGATGTGTTCGGAGAGACTTTGGGCGGAGACATCGCACATGACTTTCTTTCTGCCAGCGAAAGCGATCTGGATCGCCAATTGCGTGCTGCAGACGCTAAATTGAGCGGTTTTGGCTTCCCAAACCATTATGGACAAAAGTACTATGATCAAAATGACCCCTCTGCTTATAAAATCGACTGTATTCTGTTTGCAGCAGACGATGAGTGCATTGCCAGGCTAAACAAGTATGCACAAAAGGAATTCCATCACCTGAATGATACCTACCGGAAATACATTGTTGGGAAGTCGGAAAGGTGTAAGAAACAATACAGCGATATCATTGCCGATGGCGATACAGTCAGTAAACACAGCTTTGCCCTGCCTGAAACAATCAGTGTGAAGGTTGAGACAGATGGCAAAGAATATGACAACCATCTGTTTGCCAACGAACAAGGCATTGCTGTGATCAAGCTGAATGGCTGGGAAGAAGGCGTGCTGGCTGAAGAAGAGAAGCAACCAGACTTCGTATGCTGGCTACGCAACCCTTCACGCGAAAAATGGTCGCTTTGTATTCCCTATGAAATAGGTGGTGAGGTAAAATCAGCCTATCCTGATTTTCTGATCATCAGAAGCGATCCGCAACTTGATTATGTGATCGACATACTTGAGCCACACAGCCCTGAATTTAAGGATAACCTTGGTAAGGCCAAGGGGCTTGCAAATTATGCAGAAAATGAACCCAGCATTGGCAGGGTGCAATTGATTCGCACAGGCAAGGATCCCGCAGGCAAAACACGCTTTAAACGCCTCGATTTGTCGCAAGGGGCAGTGCGCGAGAAGGTACTCAAGGCTCAGAACAATGATGAGCTGGATCATATTTTTGATGTGGATGGTTTCTTTTAATTGCTTTGTCTAAGCGCTTATCTAGGTTTTAATGAATAATAGGTGACGGAGTAAAGAATGAGCAAAATACCTGTTTGGCAGATGATTCGAGATGCTGTTGACAGCATAGGTGGTGACGTAATCGCCATATCGGATATTATCAAACACATCACTGCCAAGTATGGGCGCGTGAACGAAGGGACAATCAGAGCCCAAGCGCTTGCATACACTGTAAACAGGCAAAGTCGAACCAGCATGCCAGAGAACCACAAGCCAAGAGTTGCAAATGGAAAATACGACTTCTTGTATGCACTAGATCGTGGCGTTGTTACAAAGTATGATCCAATCAAACATGGTGTCTGGGAAATAGCAGAGCAAGATGGGAGACGAATAGTCAGGCAGGTCAATGGTACTGTTTTGGCTTTGAAACCAAATGAATCGCAACACAACATCTCCCCTATGAATAGGAGGCGAGCTGAAAAACGTTCAGACATCGAGAGCCCAAGTCGAAAGGCTGTTTTGCACTATATCAAAGCATGGGAAGCCCTCGAAGGCTACAAGGCTCAGGAAAACGCTTTAAACAAACTGTTCCACGAGTTCTGTCCTGATAACAAGCATCTGGAAGATGTGCTTTTGAAAACAGCGGCTCTAAATGCCTTTTATGCGACTAACATATATAATGTGTATGCAATGGCAAAACACATTGTTTCTCTTAATATTGATGATCGCCTTGACCGGGGCGATATGACACTTGTTACAGATATTGCTTCTGGGCATGGGGTTAGAAACGCTAGAACTGGCAAGGAGATATGTTTTTACTCATTTGCAACAAAGTACTGCAGCCATCACAGACCTCTGCTCTTTCCAATATATGATAGCTATGTTGACAAGCTGCTAACCTACCTCAGGGATGTTGATCATTTCGCAGAGTTTAACAATGCGGACCTTCGCAACAGCGTGACCTTCAAAGAGATTATATTGAAATTGCGTGATTATTACGGCTTGAACGAGTTCACGTTGAAAGAAATCGATCGGTTTTTGTGGCAGTATGGTAAGGAGAAGTTCTAAGTCTCGAAAGCTTTTAGTGTAATCTTCTGTTTTTCAAAGGAGGTAGGTATGCTATCGGAAGTTACTCGAAGAGATATTATAGATATCTTAGAACAAGGTTACACTTATACCACGTTTGAAGAGAGACCTCATCCTGACCATTGGCATTATCAGATCGCCATTGAGCACACAGCAATGATTGACTATCATGGCAGGCTTGAAGTGATTGAGTTTTTAAAGCGATTGTATGAGCTGGACAAACTGCCCTCACATGACAGGAGATATGAAGATGATATTCGCCAGCATACAGTCTTCAATCAGGATTACAGTTCAGGATGGGTGTTTGAAGATGCAAGACTTAAACTCGCACATGGCAATGAAGATCACTATTTACTGGATTTTCTTTGTGAAATGTTCCACCCTGCTGTTCGCGATGATCGATCAGAATGGCAAATGTTTATCGAAAAAATCAATGAGCTAATTAATGTCGATGGCTATGAAATATACCCATCTCACCAAATATCTCGAAGAGATGTTTACAAATGGAGACTTTTGAGCCAGAATGACAAAATCGTTGCAGCACAGATTGATGACATTAAAACTGCTTTCGGTAGCGATTATGTTCGCTCTCAAGTTGACATAATGCATGATCTGATATATTCATCACCGAGTTCAGCAATAGGCAAAGCGAAAGAATTGATTGAGATATGCTGTAAATCGATCCTGAATGATCAAGATCTGAGCTTTGATGATAATATGGATTTGATTCAATTGATGAATATGGCAAGTTCATCAATTGGCCTCACACCAAAGACTGCGAAAGGTTGCAAGTCTGAGTTAGCTATCTCTGGGCGGATATTAGGTAATCTCTGCAACATTTCACAAGGCATGGCAGAGTTGCGAAATCTGTATGGTGATGGACACGGAAAAAGCAAAGAGTTTAAGTCACTCCCTCCTAGGTATGCACATCTTGCTGTAGGAGCATCAGTAGCAGTTGTCCATTTCATGTGGGAGACCTACCAAGAGAAAAAAAAGAAAGAGATTGATCAAAGCCTGGCTGAACATAGACAACATTCAGAATCAGATTAAAGGATAGTGATATGGAGAAAATTATTTATCGGTTGGATGATAATGTTTCATTCCGCAAATGCTCTCTTGCTGACGGTAAAAGTAATACATGGGGTGACTGCACATCATTTATCGAGAAAGAAGAAAACTTTAGAACATACTATTATTGTAGCAATAATGGTATCCATTTACACTGCACCAATCATCCGGAAATAGAGTATGAAGCAGACTGCAGTTATTCACCAGCAACCCTGATATGCCCTCGATGCAAATCGGAGATCGAAATTCATAGTTTTCAAAGGAAAACAAATCAGTGTTTGAGAGTGTTAAACTACGAAGCTTTTAAGAATGCAAAGTTGATTAGGGTAGATGACTGGTACACACCTGAAGCGAAACATGAAGAGAGAACCTCTTCAAAATATTGGATCAAAACTGCAGTGAAAACTGATAAAGATGATCAAACTATTGTCGTAGTGTATGTTGGGCATTCGGCTCCATGCTACAATTTCGGACAGAAAGCTAAGGAGACCCCCCGGTCGGAAATTGCTTGCTTACCGGATTGACAGGGAGCCTCTGCCGCCATGCATGGTCAGCATAAGGGTCAGCCCCTGCCGGGAGGGGCTGACCCGCCAGACAGGCTGGCATGGCGGCCACTCCCAGTCAATCCCCGCCGCAATTTCCTGCAAGTACCAACACACAACAGGAGGTAGCCCATGTCCGATGTCCGCAGGAAATATGACGAGGCGTTCAAGAAGAACGCTGTCAAACTGAGCTATGCCAGCAACAAGTCCGTGGCCGAGGTGGCCCGGGATTTGGGCATCAGCAACGGGATGCTGTATCGCTGGCGTCAGAAGTATACGGCAGAAGGTGACAAGACCCGGTTTGCCACCCTGGAGGAGGAAAACAAAGCGCTGCGGCTGAAAACTGCCGAGCAGGCCATTGAGATTGACATGCTAAAAAAAGCAAGCGCCTACTTTGCAAGCCTCCACAAGTGATCTACGCATTTATCCAGGCACACCCTGAACACGCTGTGGTAAAGTGGGCATCGTTTCTTGAGGTATCGACCAGTGGCTATTACGCATGGCAGCAGGAACGGGAGGGCAGGCAGGCCAGGGATGCTGCCTATGCCGAGCGGGTTGAGCGGGTTTTTGAAGAAAGCGGTGGCACCTATGGGGCTGACCGCGTGGCGGGGCAACTGCGCAAAGATGGCTTCAGCGCCAGCTTCAAGAAGGTGAAGCGCATCATGAACGAACACGGGCTGTTTTCCGTTCATCTGCGGTATCAGCGCAGCCTGACGGACAGCCGCGGCGCCCGGGATGAGGACTGTCCCAACCTGTTGCGGGATGTGCCGGAGATCCGCCCCTTCAAGGCTTTGTCCAGCGACATCACCTACATGCCCACGCAGGAAGGGTTCGCCTACACCTGCAC
>CAZPBJ010000093.1:0-7067 GCA_964584685.1 uncultured Christensenella sp.
TCCCCCGGTGAGGGGGGGGGTCAAATCCCTACAAAGCCCCCACTGGAGACCGCGCCCCCCTCGCTTACGAATTTCCGACAAACTCAAGGGGGGGGTATCGACCCCATAATGCAGAAAACCGCCCTTTTTCTTAGGCGGTGTTTTCCTTTATGCGGCTTATATTTTTCGGTCTTTTTCGGTACTCCATTAATCACTCGGATTCCGATAAAAAGCAAGCTATTTTTAATGATTTTTCGATAAAAAGGAGGCAATTTTGAATACCCAACTGAATCTGCAGCGGATAGCGGTGGAGAGGCTGAAGCCGGCCACGTATAACCCGCGCAAAGATCTGAAGCCCGGCGATCCTGCTTACGAGAAAATCAAGCGCAGCCTCAATGATTTCGGGTATGTGGACCCCGTTATCTGGAACGAAGTCACCGGAAATATCGTCGGCGGCCATCAGCGGTACAAGGTGTTAAAGGCGGAAGGCTTAGCCGAGATTGACTGTGTTGTTGTGCACATTGAAAACCCGCAGGACGAGAAAGCGCTGAATATAGCGCTTAATCAAGCGGTCGGTGAATGGGAGCCGGTTGCACTGGCTGACCTTATATCTGACCTACAGCTCAATGGCTACGATGTAGGCGCGACCGGGTTTGACGCTGCAGAAATCGATGACCTGTTTTCAAGGGTCCACGACAAGAATGTCAAGGACGACAATTGCGAAATTGACCCGAACGCAATAACACCTTTTGTACGGCCTGGGGACGTGTGGGCACTCGGACGGCATCGGATGGTTTGCGGCGACTCTACCAATGCGGATGATGTTGCCCTGCTCATGGAAGGCGTAAAAGCCAACCTGGTCGTGACGGATCCTCCGTACAACGTTTCGTATGAAAGCGCGGACGGGAAGTCCATCCAAAACGACAGCCAGTCTGATGTTCAGTTTTTTGAATTCCTGCTGGCCGCTTTCAAAAACATGGCTACGCATATGGCCGAAGGCGGTTCTGTTTACATCTTCCACGCAGACACGGAAGGGCTCAACTTCCGCCGCGCGTTCCGGGAGGCAGGCTTTCACATCTCCGGTGTTTGCGTCTGGGTAAAGAACTCGCTGGTAATGGGGCGTTCCCCCTATCAGTGGCAGCATGAGCCGGTGCTCTTTGGCTGGCTGCCCAATGGCAAGCACCGCTGGTTTTCTGACAGAAAGCAAACCACGGTTTGGAATTTTGACCGGCCCAAGAGCAGCGCGCTGCACCCGACCATGAATCCCATCCCGCTGCTGGCCTACCCCATCAAAAACAGCTCAGCGCCAAATGGCGTAGTCCTTGACCTGTTCGGCGGTTCTGGCTCGACTCTCATTGCGTGTGAACAGACTGACCGCATTTGCCGGACCATGGAACTGGATCCAAAATATGCCAGCGTTATATGTCAGCGATTCGCAGATTCTGTTGGCGACACTTCAGGTATTAGCCTTGTTCGCGCAGGTGAGACGCTGACATTTGAGGAAGCCGCAGCGGTCACATAATCCGCTCGACTTAATCAAAACAGAAAGGAGATGTGTCCGATAGCTATTGAAGGTAGACCTCCTAAACCGACTGCGCTCAAGGTGCTGGAAGGGGATCGCGGAAAAGGCCGCAGGCCAATAAATACAAACGAGCCCAAACCGCCAAGCGGTGGAATTAATCGGCCGGTCTGGCTTCTTCCTGAAGCGAAAAAGGAGTGGAATCGGCTCGCTAAAACCCTGGAGGCAATGGGCGTGTTAACGCTGGTTGATGTTCAAGCCTTCGCAGGTTACTGCCAGGCATACGCCCGGTGGAAAGAAGCGGAGGAATTCCTTACACAACACGGGTCCATTTTCAAAACCCCATCGGGGTACCTGCAACAGATGCCCCAAGTCAGTATTGCCCAGCAGAATCTTAAGATAATGCAATCTTTCTGTTCTGAGTTTGGGCTGACACCCGCGACCCGCGCCCGCATTGCGGCCGCAGGAGGGCTGCAGGAGAATGATATCTCCCAAGACCCGATGGCGCAGTGGCTGAAAGGCGGCTGGAAGAATGCTTTATGACGAACAAAAAGCAACTCGAGCAGTTGGTTTCATAGAACGGCTTACCCACACAAAGGGAGTATTCTATAATACGCCATTTATCTTGCTGCCTTGGCAAAAGAAGATCATCCAGGATGTGTTCGGTACGGTCAGGGAAGAGGACCCAACCATGCGCCAATACACGACAGCTTATATTGAAGTCCCGAAGAAGATGGGTAAATCTGAGCTCGGCGCGGCCATCGCCTTGAACATGCTGGTCAACGATGACGAATGGAAAGCAGAGGTATACTCCTGTGCTGCTGACATTAAGCAGGCTGCGTTTGTGTTTGATGTCGCCGCTGACATGGTTACTCAGGATAAAACGCTAAGAAAGATAATCCAGGTTATTAGGTCTACAAGAAACATGGTGTACTTGCCGACCGGCAGCAAATATCAGGTTCTTTCCAGCGAGGTGGCGACCAAACACGGCTTAAACGTGTCTGCCTGCATCTTTGATGAGCTCCATATTCAACCCAACCGCGCGCTCTACGATGTCATGACCCAGGGTTCGGGCGACGCGAGGAAGCAGCCACTATGGGTTTTCCTGACGACTGCCGGCAACGACCAAAACTCTATCTGTTGGGAAGTCCATCAGAAAGCGCTGGATGTCCTTGAAGGCAGGAAAGTAGATCCGCGTTTTTACCCGGTTATTTACGGTCTGCCGGAGGACGCTGATTGGACGGATGAGCAAAACTGGTACAAGGCAAACCCATCGCTGGGGCACACCATCACCATTGACAAGGTGCGTGACGCCTTCCGCAAAGCACAGGAGACGCCCGCTGATGAGAATCAGTTTCGCCAATTGCGCCTGAATCAGTGGGTGAAACAGTCCATTCGCTGGATGCCTATGGATAAATGGGATGAGTGCGGGGGCGTTGTTGATCCGATTGCGCTGGAGGGCCGCGCCTGCTATGGCGGTCTGGACCTGGCATCGACCACCGACTTGGCCACCCTTGTATTAGTGTTTCCGCCACTGGATGAAGAAGAACCGTATATCGTTCTTCCGTATTTCTGGCTGCCGGAGGAAACGTTACCTCTGCGCGTCCGGCGTGATCATGTGATGTACGACCAGTGGGAAAAGCAAGAATTTATTAAAACGACTGAAGGGAACGTTATTCATTACGGCTTCATTCAGAAATTCATCAACGAGCTGGGTGAGTTATACAACATACGGGAAATCGCCTATGACCGATGGAACGCGACCATGATGGTGCAGTCCCTGGAGGACGACGGTTTTGTCATGGTTCCTTTTGGGCAGGGGTTCAGAGATATGAGCCCTCCGACAAAAGAACTGATGCGTCTGGTCCTCGCACGCGAGCTAAACCATGGCGGGCATCCGGTGCTGCGTTGGAACATGGATAACGCTTACGTGAGGACGGACCCGGCTGGCAACTTAAAGATCGACAAAGAAAAGTCCACGGAGAAAGTGGACGGTGCTGTTGCGCTGGTGATGGCCCTTGACCGGGCGATGAAGAATCAAAGCGGCACCGGGTCTGTTTATGACGACCGAGAATTCCTATTTTTGTAGGAGGGATGAATGCCAAGATCGCCAAAACGACCATGCCGCCACCCTGGGTGCCCTAACCTGTCCGATGGGGTGTATTGCGAGCAGCACCGCGCAAAATATGCACGTGATTCTGCGACAGATCGCGGCTATGACGCCAGGTGGCGCGTAGCCAGGAAGCGCTATCTACGCCAGTTTCCCTTGTGCGCGGAATGCCGGCGTATAGGAAAACTCGTACCAGCAATAGTGGTTGACCATATTCTCCCGCACCGGGGAGACGAGAGACTGTTTTGGGATGAGACCAATTGGCAGGCGCTGTGTAAGCCTTGCCATGACCATAAAACCGGCGGCGGTATGTAAGGGATTGGAGTGAAAGTATGAAGAATCCATTTGCAAATTTCATCCGGGCGAGGGATAAGCCCCGAAACGCGGTTAGCAGCGCTCCGGAGATATTCTTTGGTACCAGTGGCGCGGGCAAGACTGTCAGCGTGCAGTCCGCTATCCAGGTGTCCGCTGTGTATGCGTGTGTGCGCGTAATTTCGGAAACTGTCGCCAGCCTTCCACTGCATGTCTACAAAGCGACAGACGCCGGAAGCGAAAAGGCGATGGATCACGCTTTGTATCGATTGCTGCATGATGAGCCAAACAAGGAAATGACGTCATTTGTATTGCGGGAGACAATGCTGGCGCATCTTCTCTTGTGGGGCAATTCATATAGCCAGATTATCCGCACAGGAGGAAACAGGATAGATAGCCTATATCCCCTGATGCCGGAGAATATGGAGGTGGACCGCGACAGCAAAGGCAAGCTCACCTATACGTATACAACCAGTGAAGGGAAGATGTACCGCCTTGCCCCCGAGGAGGTACTGCACATCCCTGGTCTTGGCTTTGACGGTGTGGTTGGCTACAGCCCCATTGCGCTGGAAAAGAATGCAATCGGCCTCGGGATTGCAGCCGAGGAGTACGGCAGCAAATTTTACTCCAATGGCGCGCGGCCTTCGGGTATCCTGACACATCCAAATATTGTGAAGAATCCAAAGCGTCTTCGGGATAGCTGGAACGCGGCGTATGGCGGCTCCGCTAACAGCGGCAAGGTGGCCATCCTGGAAGAGGGCATGAAGTTTGAAAAGGTGTCCATGCCCAACAATGAAGCGCAGTTTCTGGAAACCCGGAAATTTCAGGTGTCAGAAATCTGCCGTATCTTCCGTGTGCCCCCGCATCTGGTAGGCGATCTGGAACACGCCACGTTTAGCAACATCGAGCATCAGTCCATTTCATTCGCGGTTCATACCATCCGGCCCTGGCTCGTGCGTATTGAGCAGTCAATGAACCGATCTCTTTTCTCTGAAAAGGAAAAAGGGAAGGTCTATTCACAATTCAACATCGATGGTCTTATGCGCGGTGCATACAAAGAGCGCATGGAGGGCTATGCGATTGCCCGGCAGAACGGATGGATGAGCGCGAATGATATCCGTCAGCTCGAAAACCTGAATCCATTGACTGACGCGCAAGGGGGGAACGCGTATCTGGTCAACGGAAATATGATCCCGATCAATGACGCCAGAAAGGAGAAAGTAATGAATGAATAAACGGTTTTGGAACTGGTTGAGCAATGATGCCGGAGTGCGGACACTATTCCTGGAAGGCGTGATTGCTGAAGAGTCCTGGTTCGAGGATGATGTGACCCCCGCCGCGTTTAAAGCCGAGCTCCACGCGGGCAAAGGCCCGATCCTGCTTCATATCAACAGCCCGGGCGGCGACGTCATTGCCGCTTCCCAAATCTACACCATGCTGATGGATTACCCCTATGAAATCACGGTGCAGATTGATGGCATTGCTGCGAGTGCGGCCTCAGTGATTGTCATGGCCGGCACCAAGGTCTGCATGTCCCCAACGTCCCTCATGATGATCCATAACCCGCTCACCTTTGCCATCGGTGATAGCGAAGAGATGAGGAAGGCGATCCACCTGCTGGACGAGGTCAAAGAAAGCATCATCAATGCGTATGAGATCAAGACAGGGCTCTCCCGCGCTCGTATCAGCCAGATGATGGATGCTGAAACCTGGATGAACGCCAATAAAGCTATGGAGCTGGGCTTCTGTGATGAGGTTCTGTACTTGCCTGCGATAACGGAAAAAGTAGCAAACAGCTTCATGTTTTCCAGATGCGCGGTTACCAACTGCCTGGTGGACAAGCTCATGGCGCGCGTGCCGAAAGCCCCGCAGGCTGCCGCACCACCCCAAATAGTACCAGACAATACTCCCCAAATCTCTCGGATAAACGCGTCAGACCTCGAAAAGCGGCTGGCGCGTTTTCAATACCTATAAAACAACACTGTAAGGAGGACCCCTTTATGAATCAGATCCTGGAAATGCGTGAAAAGCGCGTGGGCCTGTGGAATGCTGCTAAGGCTTTTCTGGACAACCGCCGCACTGCAGATGGCACGCTCTCTGTGGAGGACGCCGCCACCTACGAAAAGATGGAATCCGACGTTGTCCGCATGGGCAAGGAGATCGACCGCCTCGAGCGCCAGGAAGTGCTGGACCTGGAATTCGATCGCCCGACCAGCCGGCCCTTGACATCAACCCCCGACTCCATGAACAAGGCCCCCAAAGCGGGTCGCGCGTCCGATGAGTACAAAACCGCTTTCTGGCGCTCCATGCGCGACAAGTCAGTTTCCTTTGAAGTGCTGAACGCGCTGCAGATCGGCACTGACGGCGAAGGCGGCCACCTCGTCCCGGATGAATACGAGCGTACCCTAGTTGAAGCGTTGGCGGATGAGAACATTTTCCGCAAATTTGCGCACCTCATCCGCACCAGCTCCGGTGATCGGAAAATCCCTGTCGTGATCAGCAAAGGCGAGGCTGATTGGACCGATGAAGAAGCCCCGTACAATGACGATGATGACGAGTTTGGCTATGCTTCCATTGGAGCATATAAGCTGACCACCATGATCAAAGTGTCTGAAGAGTTGCTCAACGACTCCGTCTTTGACATTCCAGCCTATATCTCCAAGGAGTTTGCCCGGCGCATCGGCGCGGCCGAAGAAGAAGCTTTCGTTGCCGGTAACGGCACCGGGAAGCCCACCGGCCTGCTGCACGCGACCCTGGGCGCGGAGGTTGGCGTGACAACCGCCTCCGCAACCGCAATCACCCTCGACGAGGTGCTTGATCTGTTCTACAGCCTCCGCGCACCGTATCGGCGTCAGGCTGTGTTCATGATGAACGACAGCACTGTCAAGACGCTCCGTAAGCTGAAGAACGGCGCGGGCGAGTATATCTGGCAGCCTTCCATCCTCGCAGGCACCCCGGACAAGATCCTCAACTGCCCGGTCTACACATCGTCCTTCGTTCCGGCGATCGCTGCAACCAACAAGACCATTATCTTTGGCGACATGAACTACTACTGGATCGCTGACCGCGAAGGCCGGAAGTTTAAACGCCTCAACGAGCTCTACGCACCGACCGGCCAGGTCGGTTTCCTGGCATCCCAGCGTGTGG
>CAZPBJ010000094.1:0-7011 GCA_964584685.1 uncultured Christensenella sp.
GACTTACAAGCTGATTCCGTGGATCAAGGCGCGCACGACCGCCCAGCAGCAGGATCTGCTCCGGGCGGCTGTGTCCGTGGCCGTGTATGCCGCCGAGCAACTGTACGGCGCTGGCCAGGGTAAGGAAAAACTCCTGTACGTCAAAGGCCAGCTCGCCAAGAAGGGATACCATGTGGATATCGATGAAATTGAAGCGGCAGTGCACGGGCTGAGTACAGCAGTTGAATGATTCAGAGCGAATGGCGCTGACATGACCGGCCAGCTTGTCGGTTATTCGTCCAAAGGTGACTGATATTGGACGATAGCCAAAGAATGATGGACAAAAAAACTGAATATTGTTCAGCGGTTGAGATCGCTGCCAACCTGACAAAAAGCCTCAAGCATGGATGAGAGTCCTGCTTGAGGCTTTTTCTATTGCTGAATCATGATTGGATGAGGTTCCGCGCATCAAATTGTGTGTGGTAGAATAGCATGGTGAAGAGGAATTGCACAAGAGTGATTACAAGGACCGGAGATAGAATGACGAAAAGATTGCCTGCAGACTAAATATGGATAAACTTCGCTGCGTTGTGGAACGGGTCACATACAGGAACGAGGGCAACGGATACTCCGTCATCAAGACGCGGGTAAAGGGTTACTCTGACCTGATTACTGTCGTCGGCAATCTTCTGGACGTGACCGTCGGCTCTGTTCTCCTTGTCACAGGCGAGTGGAAAACAGACAGCAAATTCGGCCGGCAGTTTACCGCGTCCGAATGGGAAGAGACGCTTCCAGCGACCGTATTCGGAATTGAGAAATATCTGGGGAGCGGGCTGATCAAAGGCATTGGGCCAAAGTTTGCCAGGAAGATCGTCGCGCAATTCGGCGAGCTTACGCTTGACATCATAGAGGCCAATCCGTCCAGGCTGATAGAGGTGCCCGGCATCGGCGGCAGGCGGGTGGAAATGATCCGGACGGCCTGGGAGGCGCAGAAGGAAATCAAGAACCTGATGCTCTTTCTCCAGTCCCATGACGTCTCCACTGCGCACGCAGCCAGGATATACAAAGCTTACGGGAAAGACGGCGTGAAGGTTGTGACGGACAACCCCTACCGCCTTGCCGATGACATCTGGGGCATCGGGTTCAAGACCGCTGACACGATCGCCATGAAGCTCGGTATGGAGAAAGAAAAATACGCGCGCTGCCGGAGCGGTTTGATGTATACCCTCAACAAGCTGTCCGAGGAGGGCCATTGCTTCGCATTGCGGGAACAGCTGCTCAGCAAAGGCCATGAGCTGCTGGATGTTGACGAAGCGCTGCTCAGCATGACGCTGGATGAAATGATCCGGATAAAGGACGTCATCATTGAGAAGAATGTCGCCCGGATAGATGAGCAGGGTGAAAAGCAGGACGCGATATACCTCCCCGCTTTCTACTTTTCTGAGCTGGGCGTTGCCAGGAAACTTTCTGCGCTGATTAAGGCTGGGCGCGAGAAATGCATCAACGAACCTGAGCGGATAATCGATGAGGTCGAGAAACAATCGGACATCAGGTATGACGAGGCTCAGCTTCAGGCGATCCACTGCGCCATCTCCTCAAAGGTTATGGTGATGACCGGCGGCCCAGGCACAGGCAAGACAACGACAACGAACAGCATTATCAAGATCTATCAGGCTAGCGGGAGCGTCATCGTCCTTGCCGCCCCGACCGGGCGCGCGGCGAAAAGAATGTCGGAAACCAGCGGCATGGAAGCTAAAACGATCCACCGCTTGCTGGAATACCAGCCCGCAACCGGCTATAAGGTCAATGAGGAGAACCCGCTGAAAGGCGACGTGCTGATCGTCGATGAGTGTTCGATGATCGATATCATGCTGATGTACAATCTCCTGAAGGCTGTCCCGGAACACATGACGGTGATCCTGGTTGGGGACATCGACCAGCTGCCATCCATAGGCGCGGGGAATATTCTCCGGGACATCATCGCTTCCGAAGCCATCCCGGTCGTGAAACTTCAACGCATATTCCGTCAGGCGCAAGGAAGCCGCATCATCATGAACGCCCATAGAATCAACAAAGGTGAGTTCCCGGACATCAGCAACATCAAGGACTCCGATTTCTTTTTCATCTCTGACGAAGACCCCGAAAGCGTCCAAAAACAGATCATTCAACTTTGTCAGAAGCGGCTGCCTGCCGCTTACCGCCTCAATCCAATCTCCGATATCCAGGTGCTCACGCCGATGCAGCGGGGAGTCGTCGGCGCAGTAGCCCTCAATAAGGAACTGCAGCAGGTGCTGAACCCCGAAACGGCCATGCTGAAGCATGGAGACACGGAATACCGCCTTCATGACAAAGTGATGCAGATCAAGAACAATTATGATAAAGGCGGGTTCAACGGCGACATCGGCATCATTTCGGCGGTCGACTCTGAAGAACGCGAGCTGACTGTCATGTTTGACGGTGAGATGGTTCAGTATGACGTAAGCGAACTGGATGAGCTGCTGCTCGCCTACGCTACTACGATCCACAAAGCACAGGGCAGCGAGTACCCAATCGTTGTAATGCCCGTGCTTATGACCCATTACGTCATGCTGCAGCGGAACCTGGTCTACACCGGCATCACCCGCGCGAAGAAATTGCTGGTGATCGTTGGCTCAAAGAAAGCGCTGGCGCTGGCGATCCGAAACAACAGCGTCGTTAAGAGAAATACCATGCTGGCAGAAAGAATCCGCGCACTTCCATAAGTGTGTTTGATGGTGACTCCTCAGCATTCAGTTCGCCTATTCCCTGAGAAATCCGGCTCCTGAGCAAGTATCATCCAAGCTAAAGATAACGGCCTTCAATGGATCCATAAACTGAAAGACGCACATTAAAACCCCTGTGAATTTAGCAGCCGCTTGATCACAGGGCTTTTTTTCATTTTGACGGTGCGGTTTTGCCTTTCCCGTGAGCTACCTGTGAAGGCATTCTTTTTTCCTTCAGAAGGAGAGTAGCAGCATGAACGATATGCAGAAAGAAAAAGTACGTCAGATGCGGATCAGGGGCGACAGTTATGGGGATATCTGCTTGGCCACAGGCTTGTCAGTGGGGACAATAAAAGCCTATTGCAGCAGAAATGACATCAGGCTGAACCAGCCTGAGCAAAAGGGTATCTGCGAATGCTGCAGCAAGGCGCTGGTCCAGCAGTCACATGCCCCCGCAAAACGCTTCTGCTCATCTGAATGCCGGAACATATGGTGGCATGACAACCGGGACAAGCGGATTAGGAATGGTGCCGCCCATGTCTGTGCACACTGTAAAAGAAAATACTTCAGCTACAACAGCAAGAGCGAGTATTGCAGTCATCTCTGCTATATCACCCATCGCTTCGGGAAAGGCCATGGAAAACCATGACGCATGAACAGCTGCAGCGTGAATTCCAGTACCGGGCGGCGATGTCACTGGTGAAGGAACTGCTGAAACGCGGGGCGATCAGTGATGAAGATTACCGTATGGTTGACGCACGAATGATCAAGCATTTCCAGCCCATATTTGCGGGCTTGTATCCGTAAATTGCCTTGATACAATTCACTTTCAGAGCTAATATGCGACCTGCGCAAGGGGGTGAAACCATGGCAAAAGTATGGAAAGTGATGCCGCCCAAGGCTCCTGTGGCCAAGGATATCCGCATAGCTGCTTATGCCCGCGTTTCCAGCGGAAAGGACGCAATGCTCCATTCCCTATCCGAGCAGGTCAGCTATTTCAGCGAATACATCCAAAAGCATCCCGGCTGGCAGTTCGCCGGTGTCTACGCTGATGAGGCGAAAACAGGCACGAAGGATAGCCGGCCGGAGTTTCAAAGGCTGCTGCAGGATTGCCGTGACGGGAAAATCGACATGATCGTCACAAAGGCGATCAGCCGCTTTGCCCGCAATACGCTTACCATGCTGGAAACGACACGCGAACTGAAGGCGCTGGGCGTCACGGTTTTCTTCCAGAAGGAGGGCCTCTACTCCGACCGCGGCCAGGGTGAGCTGGTATTGTCCCTGCTGGCTACCGTTGCGCAGGAGGAGAGTCGCGCCGTGAGTGACAACTGCAAGTGGCGCATCCGAAAAAACTTCACGGAAGGCAAACCCTGGAACGGCACTATGCTTGGTTACCGCTATGTGGATGGGGTGCTGATCGTTGTGCCGGAAGAGGCAGAGGTGGTGCAGTTTATTTTCCATCTCTACCTGGAAGGTCTGGGATTTGCGGCCATTATGAAAAGGCTGAACCAGCAAGAGATGAATACACGCTTTGGCAATGCCTGGTGCCGGAATGGGGTTAAGCGCGTGCTCAACAACTATGCCTACACTGGCAATCTGCTTCTGCAGCAGACCTATACTGAGAACCACATCACCAAACTCCGGATGGTGAACGATGGGCAATTGCCCAAATACCATGCCGCCAACAGCCATGAAGCCATCATTACACCGGAGCAATTCGCTGAAGTTCGGGAGGAGATGGCCAGACGGGCAACCCGGCATAGCCAGCAACACAAAAAGAAGGATACCTACCCATTCACCGCCCTCATCACCTGCGCCAAGTGCGGAAAGCATTTCAACCGAAAGTCCAGGCCGGGTGGCCCTGTGTGGATCTGCTCCACATATAACACCCTGGGCAAAGCTGCCTGCTCATCCAAGCAGATACCGGAGGCTGCGCTGATGGCAGCCGCCCGGGAGGCATTGGGACATGCGGCTCCCCGTCCGGGCGACCTGAGGGAAGTTCTGGCCCGGGATAACAACACCCTGGTATTCAACCTTGGAGATGGCACACAAATCATAACAGGATGGATAGACCGCTCCAGGGCTGAAAGCTGGACTGCAGACATGCGAGAGGCTGTGCGCCAGTCCAATTACATAAAGAGGGAGAATAAATGACAGCATTGAGGAATGTAACCTACATCCCGTCCACTATGAACCTGCACACTGCCACTCCTCTATCCGCATCATCAGTCCGGCGCACCTGCGGGTATGCGCGCGTATCCACGGACAATGAAGAGCAGCTGGGCAGCTATGAAGCGCAGATGGACTATTATACCAAGTTCATCCGGGAGCATGAGGGGTGGGAGTTTGCCGGCTTGTACAGCGACGAGGGTATCACAGGCACCAGCATCAGGAGGCGCAAAGGTTTCCAGAAGATGGTGGCGGATGCGCTGGATGGAAAAATTGACCTAATTGTTACAAAGTCAATCTCCCGCTTTGCCCGCAACACGGTGGATTCCATCAGCACCATAAGGCAATTGAAAGCCAAAGGGGTTGAAATCTATTTCGAGAAGGACGGCCTGTGGACCTTCGATCCAACCGCTGAACTGATCATCACGATCCTGAGCTCCATTGCGCAGGAAGAATCGAGAAATTTATCACAAAATGTGGCCTGGGGTCAGCGCGCACGTTTTGCCGCGGGCAAAGTATCCATGCCGTACAAAAATTTCCTGGGTTATGACCGCGGCGAGGATGGCTCACCTGTCGTAAATGAGGAACAGGCGGAACTGGTGCGCCGCATCTATGCTATGTTTATAGACGGCATGACGGTTTCTGCCATTGCCAGGACACTCACCTTGGAAGAAGTCCCTACACCCGGCGGCAAGCATATCTGGCAGCCCAGCGTAGTGCAGAGCATCCTGACCAATGAGAAGTATAAGGGCGATGCGCTCCTTCAAAAAAGTTTCTGCACTGATTATTTGACCAAGAAAATGAAGAAAAACGAAGGCGAAGTCCCCCAATACTATGTGAAGTGCAGCCACCCTCCCATAGTGGGCGCTGAGCTGTTCGACCACGTTCAAAGCGAACTGAAGCGCAGGAAGGATATCGGCAACATCGCAAGTACCAGCTGTTTTTCTGGACGCATCGTCTGCGGCGCCTGCGGGAGCATCTACGGCAGCAAGGTCTGGCACAGCACCAGCAAGTACCGCAGGGTTATCTGGCAATGCAACGGCAAATTCAAGGGTGATGAGAAGTGCAATACACCTCACCTCTATGAAAAGGACATCCAGCGGATCTTCCTGGATTTTGTGAACGATCTCATCAAAGACCGTGCCGCCATTAGCGAAGGGCTGAACGAGGCACTGATGGCCATCACCGACAATGCTGCCCCGGAACGGGAGCGGGAAGCGCTGCAGGAAGAGTGTGAGGTCGTGATGGAGCTTATTCACAAAATGGTCCTGGAGAACGCGCGCATTGTGCAGGATCAGACAGAATACAACACCAGGTATAATGGCATGTCCGAAAGGTACGAGAAAGCCAACAAACGGCTGGCTGAGATTGAAAAGGCCATTGCTGCGCGCAATGCAAAACGGAGCGAACTGGAAAGCTTCCTGAGACAACTAAATGGCAGAGACGAGTTACTAAAAGAGTTCGATGAAAGCCTATGGCTGGGGATCGTTCATCAGGTGAAGGTTCGTTCGAACAAGGAGTTCACGTTTATACTTAAAGACGGGACAGAAGAGCCGTTTGTCAGAACCTGATAGCGAACCGGCAAATTTCAAGGTTGCAAGGTTGCAAGGTTGCAAGGTTGCAGAGCGTTTGCAACCTTGCATGTAGATAAATCCTCACTTTTATGAAGGCTGTATGTCAGCCGGAGAAGATTCACCTGTTCTTACGCACCCTGCGGTCGTATTCGCGCAGGGCATTTTTCATCGCCTCGATGCTGGACGCAATGAATCGGATCTCATCCGCGGAGCAGTCGTCCAGCACATTCTGGATCTGGCTTTCAAAGGCAACACCTGAAGCCCTCAGGCTGTCGCAAAACAGATCGTTCAGGGTCAGGTTAAGCGCATTGGCCAGCCGCACGAATGTAGTCAGGCTGGCTTTTGACCGCGCATTCTCAATATGGCTCAGGTATGGGACCGATACACCTGCGATATTGGCCAGATCTTCCTGTGCCATGCCCTTCCCGACTCTAGCCATTCGCACTCGTTTCCCTGCCATCGCATAATCGACGAGTTTTTCATCTTCCATACAAATCTCCTCCATATTTCTCTGGAGGTATTGTATTTAAATTGAGGGTATAATATTA
>CAZPBJ010000095.1:0-6672 GCA_964584685.1 uncultured Christensenella sp.
GGCGCGGCCAAATCCATCCCCCTGCGCCTGGGCGCGGCCAAGGACGCGGCCAACAACAGCGGGTTCACCCTGTTTGGTCATGGCTTTGGCAACTACCCCCAGGGCATCAAGGTTCGCATGATCTTCGATGAGGAAAAGACGGTGAGGTAGGGAAGCGTGCTCTCATTTTAGTGTGAGTTATGGTTCGATTTGGTAGCTTTTTCATTTATCGAAAACTATGTAAAATATCTTTATTAACAAAAAGACCTCCAGCCGGACATTTATCCGAACTGGAGGTCTTTTTATAGCAAAGAGTTAAGTTTTATCCTTCGTTATCAGACAACTGAGTCAGTATATTCTGCTACTTCTGAGGAATTGATATATTCTCCTGGTTCAACGATAAGCTCTGTACAGCCGCTTCAATCTCGTCAATGTCAACGTGGAAGCCTTTACGAGCCAGCTGTCCTTTGACATACAGGAGCTTGTCGTGCCCGGCACCTGTACCGTATATCTGCTCGGCGGCGTAGACTGCCACAGAGACCGAAGCGCGCAGCATTTCCTGCTGTTGGGCATTGGTTCTGGCTTGAATCCAGGGGATAACCTTGATGGTGATCAGGCTGGCCAGCAGCGCAATCAGCGCCTGGAAGATGGGTGTCAAATCAATCATTTTTATTCTCCTTTACTTCTTGGGGAACTCGGGTAATGCAAGCAGCTCGGCTACCCGGGACTGAGCAATGTGGTTGTAGCCTTTTGCAGTGTACTGGGCGTATATTTCCGCGATATTCTCTTTCATCCCGCTGGGGCAGTATCCATGCTCAATGACAAACATGCAGTAGGCACGCTCTATATCTCCCCGCTGCATCGATGCCAGGGTGGCGTCCTGTGTATCAAGCCTGACTTCGATGTGCCCAAGCTTGTCGAGCACTGTTTTCCGGTAGGCCTTGTCATCGACCAACACCTTCTCGATGGCATTCTGACGGTTAACCTTCTTCGCCTTGTGCGCCGCCCATATGGGTTTCAGGATGGTAATCCAGCCGATGAGCGCGCCGGTAAGCGCAGCGCTGAGCTTGAGCATTGTTTCCAGTGCGGGGTTGTTCATATCGTGCTCCTGTACTTAAAGTCAATTGCCCGGCTTGTCCTTGAGCGTCTCTGGCTAGCAGCAGAGACCTATGCGGTCAATTGCTCTGCAAGCGAAGTGAGTTCAAGTGCCAGGCTCTTTAATCGTTCAGCTATTTCGGTTTGAACTATGTCTTTACTGACAATAGGCTTCTCAACCGCTTGTAGGGACGTTTCATCCCATACCCCTGTAATTGGAAGTCCTCTGTCCCGCTGGAACTGCTCAACCGCTGTCTGTGTTGCTTTGCCGAAGATGCCATCAGCGCCGGTTCGGTTACCAATGTCGTACCCCAGATCTTGCAGGGTGCGCTGAAGTTCTAAAACCTTATCTCCCCTTGAACCAAATGAAAGCATTTCCATACCAATTTTCACCTCATCCCTATTTTCGTTTTTTGATGCATAATCAACGGCTTTCAGCCAGCCGACATGCGTCCAGGCGTTTCTGAGCGTGGAAGGCGCTACTTTTCCCTTGGAGCTGCTGGCGTGAACCACTTCGTAGCGTCCGCCGGTGTACCATCCGATATGGGTGGCATTGCCTTTTCCATCCCGGTATTGAGGGGGTTCACCACCATCATTTTTGACAATGAACAGTACCGCGCCGGGGATGAGGCGGCTGTCCTTCTTTGCCTGTTCAAGCGTGCCAACGTATGAACAGGCGTTGCGGAACATATCATTGGACCCTCGGCAGCTCAGTTCTCCGTCCAATGAACGGACAATTGCTTCAATGAAACCCTGGCAATCCGCTCCTATCGCGTTGAGCGTCTCTTTCCCAAGCACATAGGGAATCAGATCCCCATCCACCTCATCCATTGCCAGGTTTGCGCAGTCCTGCGCCTTTGGTAATTTTGGCAAAGTACTGACCTCCATATTTAAATTTGTAACTTAAGTTTAGGGATTGGGCGTTCTAATAGTAATTTTTCTATCTGGAGAGAATGCCTTTGGTGATGACTGTTCCATCTACAAGCTCCATGTATTGTCTGCATTCTGAGCATAGACAGATATGCGGTAGGTGCCATCGGCATTTATTTCTGCATACGCACATCAAACGATCATCAGTTTTTTGAAGCCACAAAGGCAACACTTATCTCAATTCATGTCTGTCAAACGTTCCTATTCCAGCAGCGCTTGCCATGCTTGGGCATATTCCACAGGGGAATACGCTGTTTCGATGAGACATTGGTATAACACACCATCTGTGAATTGCATCCATTCGCCAGCCTTGTACATATCCTGTGCCCCTGTGGGTTGTTTCCAGGGTAAAGCGGTGCCTGCGCTCATACCATGCCATGGCGCAAACAGCGCAGGCGCTGCTTCAGGTGTCCAGGCAGGGTTCTCCGTGCTGTCATGCGTCTGGACCACCCGATAGGGATAGTCCTTATATATCAGGCTTCTCCCTGCCAACCATAGGCTTTCGTGCCATTCATCCATCATGGGTATCAGGGGAAGCACGATTTCCGCGGGCTTGCCTATCATCAGATTGTTGACCAGTGGCTTTAGCGCTTGAAAACTGTTCCTTGTTTCCTGTGCTGCCAGTTCCATCATTGTCGATGCTTCCAGCTTTACCACGCGTATCATCCCGCTTGACTCCTGCCTGGCTACATCTACCAAATCCCTGGATTCTTTCTTTGCCTCTTCAAGCATCCTGGATAAGTAGTCCATCAGGGTGATGGGCTGTTCTTCCGGCGGCAGCTCCTTGTCAACGAGTTCTCCGTCAATAATCTCCTTGCCGGGAGGCATGTGCATGTATCCGTTCTCGATGCACCACAGGTCTGGCTTGCGCGTCCCATCTTCGTTGTAGCAAAGGATATGATCCCCCGTCCGAAACGCGACAATGGCAGGGATGCTTACAACGTTGTTGCCTGCAAGTTCAGGATTTGCCTCAAAGGTCGTTGCTGTAATCGGGGTCATGCTTTCATGTACGCCAGTAATGATACTGCTAGGGTTGACTGTGAGTGCGTAATACATTTCCTCTCCTTACGCTGTGCGTTTCCACATATATACAGACAAATACGGCGGCATATGATTGACGCTATTCGTTGAAGGTGCGGCACTTCCGGTGTTTCCATGGGCGTGAGTTGAGCCGCTGCCAGCCTCCTGTGTGGTCACAGTGCCGTTTGTCCCCTGAACGTGCTGCCCAACATAACTTGTTCCGCCACCATACGCACCATAAACGGTTGTTAACACATGGCTGTGAGCCGCCAGTTGAGCGACGGACAACGCAACGGCAGGTGTCGTATGGGCGTGTGAGGTTACTGTATGGGCGTGTGTTTCTGCCCCGCCCACTTCTCCTGCCAAATAGTTTGCGTCTATACCAATCAGCATCCTGCCGCCCAATGCTGCCCACGTTCCGCCAAACAGCGTTGCGGGGCTTGTGCTAACTACAGACATGTAGATAACGCCAACGGGATAGGACAGCAAGGCCGTGTTCACCCACGGTTTATCAGTGCCGCCTTCTTTGCGACGAAGATAAATGTTATCAGAAAAGAAATCGATAGCTATTGTCGCGTTGTAATACGTATCAGCATCGCCATGCCCCATGCGCAGGCCGTAATACCAGCCTGTTCCCGGGTTGAGGGTACTGTTACCAGACAAATTCCAGTACTGCAGACTTCCGCTGTTCGTGCCTGTATACGAAGGCAGGTTATTATGTATATGACTTGCGGCCGCCGCATAGCTTGACCAGTTGGCACTATCCAGTACAGTTCTCACACCACAGGTTACGGTGTAGCTCGTTCCGCTTGGCATGGCGGCATTGGACATGCTTATGTCATGCTTGCCCCCCGTACCATATGCCTCAACAACTATGGTTTGCGACGAGCCAGACTGCGGAAACCACGCTTTTATTCTGCCTTCGTGTATCATGAATTGAACGGCAGCCAGATTGCCGCTATAGTTCTCCTGAGAATAGCCGTACCAAGTTCCGACCGGCGTATAGTGGTATATTTGCGCGATTGTAAAGATAGGGTATTGACCGGTGTATCCGTTTCCCTTGATAACAAGCACTATCATCTGATACGGTGCAGAGCTCGCAATGTCAACCAGTATGCCGTCAGCCGCTGAGTAAAGGTGTTTATATGACTGCAACTCAGGGTGTCCATGATCCGTTGCCGCCTTGCCGTCAATCTGCGCTTGGATAGCGCTGTTTACACCATCCGAATAATTCAGTTCCGTTGCTGTCGCGGTCAAACCGAGATTAAGCAGGGCTCCGCTTGCGGTCGCAGCTCCTGTCCCGCCGTTTGTCAGCGGAATGGTATCGGCATTCGTGAATACTGTTTTTGATCCCACCTGGATGTTCCAGTCGGCAGGCACATAGAGTTCTTTGGCGTTGGTCGCGAAAGCGCCAAAGGCCGCCCTGTCCTCACGCAGGTCAAACACTTTGACCGCCTTTGGCACCATGCTGGTATGCTCAACTGTACTGAAGTAATCCGACAGCGTGATTTTAACATCATAAAGGTACCCTTGTTCTATGAGGCCGCCGCCATAGGTCAGGGTGGCATTGCTTGCCATGGCTTCGCCAGACGTTGGCAGCCACTGGGTAGTGCCAAGGAGGCGATAGTAGGCTTTTGCAGTGATCGTGTTTGACCCAATCATAGCATGGATGAACGTTGCCCTGGCGTTGATGTAAGTACCCTGGTTATTGACCTCTCCCATGGACGTTGCGCGGGTAAAGGTCACGCCGCCAATGCTTGGCGGACTGTAGTCAGTCACAGTGATGTCTGATGTTGCGCTTGCTGTTCTGCCGCGGCTGTCGGTGACTGTCACAGTAAAGGTGAGGGTACCATGCACCATCAGGAAGCCCGTTGTCCAGGAAGTGTCTGCCGAATAGGTGAGCGTGCCGCTGTCCTGTGTCGCGCCGACAATGCGGTAACTGGTAATTGTGCTGGAGTAAGCGCCTGCCGCGGTGGGCGCCAGCTGGCACTTCGACTTCGTCTTCACATACAGGGACCAGTACGCGCTGACCTGGGTCGCGGTGAAAGCGCTTACGGTCGGGAGGATGCTGGCTGGCACATTTGCGGTAAAGGTGCGGGTATTGGTGCCTAGTGAAAGGGAGCCATCCGCGGTGTTCTTGAAGGTTTCCACAACGCAGGTTACCGTAAAGCTCTCAGCACTGGGTGCTGAATTGTTCCATGTCAAGGGCACACTGTAGGAGTGGGTATTCGTTCCCGAGGCAAGGTTGACTGTCCCGGAGCCATAACCCGCAGTGCTCCATGTGACCTTGTGCGAGTAGCCGCTGTAGGCAGGCGAGATGGTCGCTAAGTTGGCGTCCGAGCCGTTGGCACTTACGCTGCCCTTGCTGAGCGTGAACGTGGACTTGGGCGGTACCGACACCACGAAGGTGTAGGAATTAGATCCAATGCTTACGGCTCCATTGAATGTTTCCACCATGCAGGTTGCGGTGATGCTGGTGGTGGTTATCGTCGTCGCGTTGATCCAGGTCTGCGGAATCGTGTACTCATCATAGAGGTCGCTGGCGATAAGCGACACTTCCCCGGAAGTGTAAGCGGTGCTGGCAATGAACCAGCTTACCTTGTGGGTATAGCTGGTCTGTGCCTGCGTTGTCAGCCAGACGCCGATCTTGTCGCTGCCTGTTGCGGTAACCGTAGCTGCTGTTAACGCGCCCGTCGAGGGGATTGTTGCGGTTGTCAGTGTTCCATAGGCAGATGATAAGCCCGAGTTCACGTCCAGCGTGCTGCCCAGTACTTTTATCTTATATATATAGCTGGCGGCAGCATCTGCGGCGGAGACCACAAGGCTGCCGCTGCTCGATGCGGAAAGCACTGTATCCAGCAAGGCATACGCCGCACCGTTGACGGCGCGGTGGACCTCATAGCCCTTGATGGGGTTATTGACGCCATTGCTTGCGCCTGACCAGGACAAGGTGCGGGTCTTGCCGGGGGCAACAGTGCTTCCGTCTTCTACCGAAACTGCGGAAGGGACGCCCGGGCTTCCCACCGCAGTCTTTAGCGTAGCCAAAGCGGACGACAGGACAGAGGCGCCTAGTTCACCAACGGCTTTTACTTTATAGTAAAATATGCCGTTGTTGGCTGCAGGGGAGGTGACTGCGAAGGGTGATGCGGTGTCTGTGCCCAGCAGGGAATAGTTTGCGCCGTCATTTGACCGGTGTATCTCATAGGAGACGATCGTGTTATTTGTGCCGTTTGATGCGCCTGACCAGGTGAGGCTGTGTGTTGAGCCGGGTGCAACGTCTGTTGGGGTAGACACCGCTGTGGGCGGCGCCGGATCGGTCACCAGAGATTTCATGGTGGCATAGACGGAGGACTGCTCGCTGTCATATCCACTCTGGGTCCCAATGGTTGTCACCTTGTAGTAGTAAGTGCTGCCGCTTGTTGCATGGGCGGTCACGGTGGCTGAGCCGCTTGTTGAGGTTTTGGATATCTTGTTGCCCAGAGCAGAGTAGCCGCTTGATGGGGAGGTGCTCCTGTATAACTGGTAGCCTGTAATGGGGTTGCTTGTGCCGGAAGAGGCTCCGCTCCAGGACAAGGTTTGGGAACTGCCCGGCACCACATTGGTTGGGGTGCTGACAGCAGAAGGGGCTGTACAGGCTGAGTAGGGATA
>CAZPBJ010000096.1:0-6551 GCA_964584685.1 uncultured Christensenella sp.
GTCTTGCTCCCCGGCATTGTCTGTACACAGACCCCGGTCAGCCCGGTGCTGGGGTACGCTGCGTCTAGTAGTTCCTGCCGCCTGTCCATGATACGGACACGCTCATAGTCCAGGGCGTTGATTTCGTTGTCCAGGTGCCGGATGCTGTTTAGAAATTGTTCGCCTGTCATTCATCTGCTCCAATCTCATTTTTTGATAATGGGGCAGGCGCGGCTTGAATAGTCACAGGTTATTTTGCAACCAATTTTGTAACTAACACGCCCGCCCCGCTTCGGCATCACCTCCGCAAATCCCGTCCACACACCCGGCAGTAGTTTTGCGGCCCGTCTACCTCGTCATCCTCAATCAGCGCCGGGTCAATCCAGGAGCAGTATGGGCAGGCTTGTTTGAGTGTTTCAACCGTGCTCTCGCTCGTCTTGACCCAACCGTTGGAGCGCAGGGCAACGATGGCCATATCAAACGCTTCAAACGCCCATTTTTGCCAGACCTCACTCTCATACTCCGATTTCAGGCTGATTAACCACTGTTCCGCATCTTCCCGTGTCATTCGGATTTACCCTTCCCCCTGTAGTAGCCGCGGCCATCCCACACATACACGCGGACGCCGCTTGTCTGCTCGTTCATTGGTCCGATCTGCACGTGGTACCCGCATTTTGCTAAAAGCCTGGCCATGCTGATGGCATCCTCCATGTCAAACGCATAAAGCATGACCTTCTCTTTGACCTCCCCGCTGAGGATCGCTGTTACCTTCATCGGGTCAACACTCCTTTCTGCACGACCGTAATCCGCGCCTTCAACGCCTGCAGCATCGCTTCCTGGACCCCGTCCTTGCGCTCCAGCGCCTTGGCCGCCGCCACATCCATGCCGCCTTCGGTAATCAGCCGGTGCACGATCACTGGGTGCTCCTGGCCCTGCCGGTGCAGGCGTGCGTTGGCCTGCTGGTAGAGCTCCAGGCTCCAGCTCAGGGTGTACCAGATAACGTGATGCCCGCCCTGCTGGAGGTTCAGGCCGTAGGCGCAGCTGGCCGGGTGCGCCAGCAGGATGTCAATCTCCCCGCGGTTCCAGGCGTCTGCGTCTGCCGCGCCTTCATATCGGCGCACACGCAGACCAGGGCCGGCCTTGCGAATCGTCGTCTCCAGGCGGGGCAGCTCGTGCTTGTAGCCGTAGAACAGCAAAGCGCGCTCACCCTGCAGGCCCTCAATCAGCTCGGCCAGCGCGTCCAGCTTGCAGTCGTGAATCTGGACCGCGTCGCCTTCGGCCGTGTACACCGCACCGCTGCAAAGCTGCAGCAGCTTGCCGGTCAGCACTGCTGCGCTCCCGGCAGTGATGGTCTCGCCTTCGGCTTCCAGCAGCATGGTGCGCTCCATCTCCAGGTACTTGGCCTTAGCTGCCTTATCCAGCATCACCGGGATGTCATCTATGATCATGTCTGGCATGCTTAGGTAGTCCTCGGCCTTCATGCTTACACAAAGGTCCGCGATCAAGGCCCGCACCTTTGCGTCCGCGCCAGGCAGCGGTTTGTATTCGTGCGTCCAGGGGTTGAAGGAGAAGTACGCTTCCCGGTAAGCGGTGATGTTCTTTCCCAGGCGCTGCCCGCGGTCCAGGAGGAATATCTGGCTCCAGAGGTCCTGGATGCCGTTAGGCGCCGGGGTGCCGGTCAGACCCACCACCCGGCGGATGGCCGGCAGGCGGCTCTTCAGCGCCTTGAAGCGTTTAGCCTGCGGGTTTTTGAAGCTGGTCAACTCGTCAATGACCACCATGTCAAAGGGCCAGATCGGATGCAGCGATTCCACCAGCCAGACCACGTTGTCCCGGTTGATGACGTAAACGTCGGCCGGCACATCCAGGGCGACAAAGCGCTGATACTCGGTGCCCAGCACCCTGGACATGCGAAGCCCTGAAAGATGGTCCCATTTCGCAGCTTCACTGGTCCAGGTTGCCTCGGCCACTTTCAGCGGGGCGATGACCAGGACCTTTCGCACCAGGCCCCTGTCTTTCAGATGCTTGATGGCGGAAAGCGTGATTATGCTTTTGCCAAGACCCATGCTTAGGAGAAGGGCCACTGCAGGAGATTGAATGACGCGCTCTTCGCAGTGGATTTGGTAGGGGTGTGGGTTGTACTTCATTTCGACACCTCCGGGAAACCGTCCAGGCAGCTCAGCTCGAGTAAGTAATCCAGGAATTGCTCCGCGCCGCCTCTGCCGTAGGCGACGCGCGCGGTGCAGCCCCAGCGGAGAAGTCGGCCGATCTGGTACCGCTGCCGCGCGGAAAGCCGGCCGGTGGTGGTTTTCAGCTCCAGGAAAAGGATGCGGCCTCCGGGCATGATAATGAGCCGGTCAGGCATGCCATCATTGCCGGGGGAGACGAATTTGAAGTACAGGCATCCACGGTCGCGGAGCCGCTTGCCGAGCCAACGCTCGACCTGGGACTCGGATTGGTGCTTGCCGACCCGGTGGGAAAGCTGCGATTCAGTCATGCCGTTTTACTCTCCTTCAAATTTAAATATGGTGACAATCGCGCGCGCGTATACATGCAACACGTATTAGGCGAAATTAGGCGATTTAGGCGTATATGTATATGGCCTAATTATCTCTAATTCTCTATTTTTTGCTTCCAGGTAATTCTTTGTCACCTTTGTCACCTTTACTTGAAATTGCTTTGATAGATAAAGAAAATCTGTGGTGACAAAGTTGGTGACAAAGTAGAAAAGTTTGTCGCCTTTGTCGTGTACCCCTGGTGACAAAGAAAAACTTTGTCACCACCTTTGTCACCACCTTTGTCACCACTTTTTCGGGCTGTTTTGCTTCGGTTCATCGGTATCTGTTTCCTTTCGATGGTTTGCATTTTTTATTTCCGAACGAACCCACGAACCTTACCGCAGTAGCCGAAGTGCACTCCGCGGGACTCCTTCCAATCTCCTGTTTCTCTGATCACGCGATTGATGTCCCGGGCGTCATTGTTCTTCATGAACCGCAGATCCCCGCCCAGGCATTCCTGGAACACCTCTTGCGCACACACACGGTCCCTGGGCATCATGGTTATCTCAGACCCGTCCGGGTGGACTTGGCCATTGGTCGCCTTCCACATTTTTCTCTGGCCCAGGTCCATCTCCAGCCAGCCTTCGGGTACCTTCTGGTCCAGGAAGTCACGAATCACGCCATCCCGGGTGTTCTGCGTTGTATGCAGGTCCTGCTGCCGCGCGGCCTCCAAGGCGTCATCACCTTCGAGGATGGTTGGCGAGCCGATCATCCAGCGCATGTATGCCTCCGCCCAGATTTGCTGTTTCTCCCCATCCAAGTCCTCCCATATACTTTTTGTGGGCTTTTGTATCCTGGTATCAATTGGGAAGAAGCGCCGGCCACCTGTGGGGTCGCTGAGGTACTCGTAATCATTGCTGGTGCCCCAGAACACGCAGCGCCTGGGGCGGTGCTCGACTGTACGGCCATACGCCGCGCGGTAGTCGTCTGCCTGCTGCGAGAGGAAGGTTTTCACGCGGTTAATGTCTGTCCGGTACATCGCGTGCATCTCAGGAACCTCAACGAATACCTTACCTTGGATAAGCTCCGCGGCATTCTTCCCTTCAAAGTCGGTGACGCCATCAGTGAACAGATCCAGGGGCGCCAGCTTTCGGATGAATGTGCTCTTGCCGATGCCCTGGTTGCCTGTGAGTACACACATGGTGTCAAACTTAACCGAATCATCAGCCATGATCCGAGAGACTGCGGCCACGAACATCACCCGGGCCACAGCGCGCGTGTATGACGAGTCCTCCGCGCCCAGGTAATCAATCAGAACCGTATCCAGGCGCTTCACTCCGTCCCAGAGTTCACGCTGCAGGTAATCCTGAACAGGGTTGATAGCGTTTGCCCTGGCGCATATTTTGAAGGCATCCTCAATAACCCCTACAATGCGGACATTGTTTGCTGTGCGTGCGACGATGTAGCCGCGTAGGCCGCTGATATCGTCATCGTCCCAGGCGAATTCCTTTTCTGCGCCTTGCCGGTGGCTCCAGGGCAATGGCGCGCGGCCATAAATGGTCCCTGAAAAGCTGTTCTTGTAAATCCGCCCTTTTAACAGCGGGTCCCTATGCATGATCAGGAGGGCGTTGGGAATGTAGTCGATGATGCGGCCGGTCTTATCCCGCGCCAACTCAGCGAACCAGCCTGCCTCGTCCTCTGCAGCCTCCTCCGTTTCCAGGCCATCAGCCGGCTGTCCAAAATCCACTCTGGTCTGCTCTTCCTGCTCGCGGTAGACTGCGTTCCGGATGGCGGGGATTGCCATCGCGGTCTGCAGCATTCTCTGATAGCTGGGCATCCGGTTCACCGGCGTTCCGGGCATCACGCTCTCATCCTCCTGCCCGAACAGGTGCAGGCGGACCAGGTCAAAGGCGTTCACGCCGCGGTCGCCTACCGGATCGCTGGCATGGTGGCTGCAGAGGTACCGGCCATCGTCATACACAATGGCCCCGCCGGTCGTGCTGCCGCCGGTGTAGGTGTAGCGGTTTGAGTCGCCTTCCACTGGCGCGTATGCGCCTGGAATGAAGGTCTCAATGGCGTCGGGAATGCTGTACTCGCGGCAAAAGGCGCCAATGGGTCCTGTCTTTTCCGTCGGGTCCGGCTTCTTTATGCCGCTGATACGCGGCTCGTCGGCTGTTCCTGGAACGGTAGGCCAGTTGCGCACGTCGTGCCAATCGGCGTAGGTGGTCAGTACACGCTTCCCGTCCAGCAGTTGCTTGTCCCGGAACATGAACACGTACTCGGCGTCCAGGCATGCGGAAGGCCAGTACATCATGCGCTCTGCTTGGAAGGTAGTCGGGTCACACCAGAGCAGGTCAACGCCCTGGGCGATGCGCCGGGCGATGGGCTCGTACTCCTCACCGCTTACCGTGGTGGAGAGGGGGATAATGACGCGCAGGCGGGGCTTTGTAGGTTGGTGCTTACGCGTGGAGTAGATGGCCCAGGCACAGCCCAACGCGTCCAGCTTGGCCGTTACCAGGGCAACACCGTCAACTGGCAACGCGTCCAGGTCCAGAGTGATCAGGTCACGCCCGGTAACGTCCGCCTTGCGCCGGCGCTCGCCTTTCAGCGTGCCGCCGACATACCCGCCCACATCCTTGCGCTTGTCCTGTTCGGGCTTTGTCATGCGTATGTATTGATCGTATGTCTCTGTTCCGCGGATGGGGTGCTGCAGCCGCCCGATGAAGGTGGACCAGGTTATGCGCTCCGGCAACCAGGTCATGGATTTACTGCTGCCGGCTGTGCAGATGGTTAACTCGCGATCGTGTGTCATAAGCCTTGCTCCTTTATTGATATCGCCCCGATAGCCCGCTTTTACGGAAGGGCCAGGTGAAACTCATAAAGCCCTGGGTTCCGAAGTAGGCGCCATACTAGGAAGTGTTAGTATCGGCTGCGGTTATACCGCGGGGCTGGGGGAGTGCTGTTTCAGTCTTTAAAGGCGCCGACGAATAGGCAGCTTAGGCAGATGGCGGCTAACGCGCCGGGTTCAATTCGCATTATTGCGGCCTCCTTCTTTCAGGGCTTCGAGCAGGCCCTCGTGCCAAGTCAGCGTATTTTCCCATGCGTTCAGGCTTTCCTGGTCCTTCTGGTTGAAGTCAAAGTCGGCTTTGATTGCGCGAATAAGCTCTTTTATGCGAAGGATGCGGGATTCTACATCTGCGATTGCATCTAAGCGCGTCATCGTTAATCCTCCTCAAGTAGGCCGCAGGTTGTGCGCGGGGGGAACCTTTTAAGCGTATTGCCTTCGAGCAGTTCCTTCGCGCTTATCCCATCCAGCCCTGGTGATTCATGGCTCCCGGTCCGCCGGAAGTGGTAGGCTGGGTGGGCCGGGTGCTTGAATTCGATCATGGCGAAGTTGGCAATGTCGACCAGCCATTCAGCGTTTCCGGTTCGCTCGTACAGCTCGACGCGCTGTTTCAGGCTGCCAAACGCGCTGGCGAGCGCAGGGTAGGTTTCGGACATCCAGCCGTATTTGTAATGGCTTTGCACGATGGAGTTCTGGCGTAGGGAGTCAAACTCGGTCGCGTAGTCACGCCGGAGAATCTGTTCGCGGGTTTCGCTCATTCCTGCACCTCCTTTGGCACGCGCTTCTTTGGGCGCTTCGCGTTATCCTTTTGTCTCTGCCGCGCTATTAGCCTTTTTCTGAATTCGTGGTCGTCCACGTAGGTTTCTTTATCCATGCGGGATATGGCCAACTCCGCGTTTCGGTTCTTTCTCCAGTCCAGGTATGCGGGGCACTTTCCGTGGCATCCAATGTACCGATCAGGGCAGTCTCGGCATGGCGGTGTGTTCATTTCGCATTAGTCCTTCATGTAGTATTCTTTTGTTTTAAAGCCCGCGCCGCGGAGCACTAGCCCGGGCGCCCAGGAGACAGGCTGCGCCATGATGTCCAGCACCTCGTGCATCCGGGTCGGGTAGTTCTTCACGCTCATCCATCTACCTCCAAAAAGTCTCCTATGCTGTTATGCCGATATGTCTTAATTTTGCTCTTGTCCGTTATCTGCATCTGCACCTGCCGGTTCCACCACACGGCGA
>CAZPBJ010000097.1:0-6135 GCA_964584685.1 uncultured Christensenella sp.
ACCTTACAGGTGAATAGTCGATTATTCCTACCACCTGGTTCTACCAACTGAGCCAACAGACCTTACCTAAGAGGGGGACGTCCGGGGGCAATGTTCTCATTGCCATCCGACGGCAGACACTCACGCAGGTGAGGGGATGACGTCGGAATATTTTTTCGGGGGAAAAAATCGATACTTCCTACCACCTGGTTCTACCAACTGAGCCAACAGACCTTAGAGTGAAAACGATCTTTTCTACCCTTCAAAGGGGGGAGAGACGCGAACCGGGCGGCATTTTCTAAATGCCGGTCGGCTGAGCGAATCTGCTGGAGAGCAGATGAGCGAAGCCGAAATTTTGCGCGGAGAGTTGTCGATGATTCCTACCACCTGGTTCTACCAACTGAGCCAACAGACCATTGGGCAAAAGTTATGATAGCGTCAGCACAGCGGCTTGTCAAGCGCAAATTTCATAGCTCGATACAACTTATCCCAAAGGTCATGCAATGCAAAACACTTCAGAAATTGAGTCGCTGCTTACAAATGCCGGCTCAACACATATTTGACAAACAGCGTGGATCCCGTCAGCACAGCCTCCTCATCCACATCAAAATGGCCGTTGTGGTGAGCTACGCCGGTGTTGGAGTCATCCGCGCGCTGTGTGCCCACATACATGTAGGCGCCTGGGACTTGGAGCAGGAACTCGGCGAAGTCGTCTGCCCCCAGCTTCACCGCGGCGTCGGTGACGATCTCTATGCCTGGCACATCCCGGTAGAGTTTTTGAAGTTCCAGACAGACATCAGGGTCATTGGAGAGCGCCGAAGCGTATGCTTTGAAAGTAATCTGTGCCTGCCCGCCGTACTGCTCGGCGATTGATTGCGCGAGGCTTTCCAGCCTGTGGTTTATCAGCGTGCGTGTTTCTTCCTGCATAAAGCGCGTAGTGCCTTCCAAAACGGCAGTCTGCGCCAGGGCATTGTAGGCGGTGCCGGAGGTCATTTTGCCCACGCCGATGATCACGGGGTCAACGGGGCTGGTGAGACGTGTCACCAGGCCCTGCAGCGCCACTACGATGAGGCTGGCGATGTACAGAGCGTCCGCGCCCAGATGCGGCGTTGAAACATGGGAGCTTTTACCTTGCACGGTGAGTGTGAATGCGTCACACGAGGCGTTGTTTGACCCGGGCATGATGACCACCTTGCCGCTTGGCACGCTGCTGTCGGCGTGCAGGCCAATCACACGGGAGGCGCCTTCCATCAAACCGGCTTGGATGAACTGCCTGGCGCCCGCGCCTATCTCTTCAGCCTGCTGAAAGAAGAAACGGACCTCTCCCTTCATCTGCTCACGCTGCGGCGCCAGCAGCATCATCGCGCCAAGCAGAGCGGCCGTATGCATGTCATGTCCGCAGCTGTGGGAGAAGCCCGGATTCAGGGACTTGTAGGGCACATCCTTTTCATCCGGTACCTTGAGTGCGTCGATGTCCGCGCGAAGAACCGTGACCGGGCCGGTCTGACCTCCCTTGAGCCAGGCATAAATGCCTGTCTCACCCACGCGTTTGTGAGGGATAGCCATCCGATCCAGCTGGCTTTCTATGAATGCCGCCGTCTCATACTCGTGAAGGCTCTCTTCGGGATGTTGGTGCATCCAGCGGCGCAGGCCGATGATGTCCTCGCGTCTTGAGAGCACGTCTTGTTGCGATCCCATAGGCCAGTCCTCCTGTGTTGGATTAAGCTTGTGCGAACATTGGGCCGCTCAAATAGCGGTCACCGGAATCCGGCAGGATGATAACAATGAGCTTGCCTTCGTTCTCCGGCCGCGCGGCGACCAGTGCTGCGGCATGAACGGCAGCGCCGCTGGACACGCCCACTAGGAGGCCCTCATGTTGGGCCAGCTCACGGCCGGCGGCAAAGGCTTCTTCGTTGGTCACGGCGATGACTTCGTCATAGATGGCCGTGTCGAGCACCTCGGGCACAAAGCCCGCGCCGATACCCTGGATCTTGTGGGGGCCCGCTGTGCCTTTGGAAAGCATGGGGCTGTCCGCCGGTTCCACGGCAATGACCTTGATGGCCGGGTTTCGCTCTTTCAGGTACCGGCCAACGCCGGTGATCGTGCCGCCGGTGCCGATGCCGGAAACAAGGAAATCAACCCGGCCATCCGTATCGTCCCAGATCTCTGGGCCGGTTGTCCGGTAATGCACCGCAGGGTTGGCGGGGTTGACAAACTGGCCGGGGATGAAGCTGCCCGGGGTCTCCTTGGCCAATTCATCGGCCTTGGCTATCGCGGCCTTGATGCCCTTGGCGCCTTCCGTCAGCACCAGCTGTGCCCCGTATGCCGCCATCATCTGACGGCGTTCGATGCTCATGGTGTCGGGCATCACCAGGATCATTTTGTATCCCTTGCTGGCTGCCACTGCCGCAAGGCCGATGCCCGTATTGCCGCTGGTTGGCTCAATGATTGTAGCGCCGGGCGTCAACCTGCCCGCTTTCTCTGCCTCCTCGATCATGGATACCGCGATCCTTTCCTTGACGCAGCCGGCGGGGTTCATGCCTTCCACCTTGCCTATCAGGCGGCCCTTGAGCCCATGGGACAGCATATAGTTGTTGAGCTGAATAAGGGGCGTACGGCCCACCAGATCAGAGAATGTCTGGGATATCTTCATCTTGTGATCTCCTGCTTTACAATCGTTTTCTTGTGCTGCCGGGTCGCCTTGTCACCGGCAAACATATCCATCAAACTTTACCCCTTCAAGCGCTCAGTAAACAGCGCGGTTCGGCGAGGGTTGACAGCCTGTAGACCAAAGTTTACAATTCTTGCCATACACCCGTCTCTTGGAAAGTAAACAACAGGAACGAGGGAAAGCATGACATACAACACCATCAAGAATATCTTGCCTCACTTCGCCTTCAAGGGTACTTACAACTCTGTCCGGGAGATTACAAGCGGAAACGTCAACAGCACTTACCTGCTTGATTACCGGGATATGGGTCAGCAGTATCTGTATACCCTGCAGCATATCAACACCTATGCCTTCAAGAACCCGCGTGAGGTGATGAGCAACATTGTCGCCGTTACCGAGCATCTGCGCGCCAACCTCAGGCGAAGCGGGGAGGCAATTGACAGGCGGGTGCTGGAACTGATCAAGACTGGCAAGGGCGGTGTCCTGTATGAAGATGAGGAGGGCAATGTATGGCGCGCCTATGCCTACATCAGTGACTGCTCGGCGCTGGATAAGGTGGATACACCCCGGCAGATGGAGGAAGTCGGCCGCGGCTTTGGCACTTTTCAAAAGCTGCTGTATGACTTCCCCGCGCAGGACCTTTTCCAGTCCATCCCCAATTTCCATCATACTGTCAAGCGCTTCTACGCCTTTGTACGGGCGGTGGAGGAGGACAGGGCGGGGCGTGTGGCGCAGCTGGAGGATGAAATTGAGTTCATGTTCAACAGGCGCCGCATGATGGGGGAGATCGTCCGATTGCTGGATACGGGCAGGATCCCGCTGCGCGTGACGCATAACGACACAAAATCAAACAATGTATTGCTGGACAAAACGACGGGCAAGGCCATTTGCGTCATCGACCTGGATACGGTGATGCCCGGCTCTGTGCTGTATGATTATGGCGACGCCATCCGCTACGGCGCGTCCACCGCGGCTGAGGATGAGCCCGACACTTCCCGCATCTCACTGGATATGGAGAAGACAAAGGCCTTTACACGCGGTTTTATCGAGGAAACCAATGGCTTCCTGACGACTGAGGAACTGATGCGCCTGCCCCTTGGCATCAAGGTGATCACCTGTGAGCTGGCCATGCGTTTCCTGACGGACTACATTCAGGGCGATCTTTATTTCAAGGTCAACTCACCCGACCACAACCTTGTCCGCGCCCGCGCGCAGATGGCGCTGCTTGAGGATGTGGAACGGCGGGAGCAGGATCTTGAGGCGATATGCGCCAGGTACATCACGCGTTTTTCTGCCGGTGAAGCCTAAGTCAGGCTGTTTGTCTGCACCCAGACCAGCAGCGTACCCTGCCGCACCCCGACATGCACGCGGCTGCCCCTTGCCCGGTTGCTGACGCCAAGGGGGAATTCGCTGCGCAGGCGCAGGTTCTCCGCTTCATATGCAAGGCCCTTGAGGGTGACGCCCAGGCTGCATGTTGAATGGCTGAACACGGACACCGTCTGCCCGGCTGTGGTGGGGATGATAAGGCCGGCATTATGCAAAGCGTATACGTCATAATCCTGCGCGGTCAGCCGCATGCGCAGCCCTGTCCCGCTTTGGCCGGCAATCAGCTGCAAAGCGGCCAGGAAGTGGTCTTCCCTGGCGCCGCCCGATGCGCCGTATATCAGGAATCGCCGGTAACCCAGGCCCTTTCCCGCCTTGACCGCAAGCGACAGGTCTGTGTCATCCTTGCGCACCGGGAAGCGAAGCAGGGGCACGCCAAGCACCTTTCCCTTAAAACTGTCCATGTCGCCTATCACCAGGTCAGGATGAAGGCCCAGCCTCTGCAGGCCCGCATACCCCCCGTCGGCAGCGATCAGCATGTCCCCGGGCCCGGGTTTCAGGCCTCTGGAAGACAGATCACCCGCGCCAACGACAAAACAGCGTCCCTCCCGCATGCACTTGCCTCCTGATCGAATTGTAAACAGTATAGCACAGTTGCTTACACAAAGGAGAATCCCGTGGCCAAACAAAAAAGCGCCTTTGTCTGCTCTGCCTGCGGCTATGAATCACCCCGCTGGTATGGCAAATGCCCCAATTGCGATGCCTGGAATACGCTGGAAGAAACCATCGCCCCGCTGGAAACAAGCGCATTCAAGCCCAAAGAGCAAAGGCGGAGGGGCGGCACAGGCGCGCAGACGCTTCGCATCGACCAGATTGAGGCTGATATGCAGCTGCATCAAAAGACCGGCATTGAGGAGTTTGACCGTGTGCTGGGCGGCGGCATCGTCGAAGCCTCCCTTCTGCTGCTGGGCGGCGAACCGGGGGTCGGCAAGAGCACCCTTCTGCTACAGGTGTGCGCCAAGCTGTCACATATGGGCAAGACAGTGCTTTACGTTTCCGGTGAGGAAAGCGCGCGTCAGCTCAAGCTGCGCGCCAACCGCGTTGGCGCGGACAAATCGCATATCCTGGTGCTGGCTGAGAACGCGATGGACGCAATCGAGGAGAAGCTTAACAGCATTGCGCCGGATTATTGTGTCATCGACTCCATCCAGACCATGTATCGTCCGGAGATGGCCAGCGCCCCCGGTTCTGTCAGCCAGGTGCGTGAGAGCGCTTCCGTGCTGATGCGCTATGCCAAGACAAACGGATGTGCCATTTTCCTGGTGGGTCACGTCACCAAGGAGGGGGCCATCGCCGGTCCCCGGGTGCTGGAGCACATGGTGGATGTCGTACTTTATTTTGAAGGGGATTATCAGCGAGAGTACCGTCTGCTGCGCGCGGTCAAGAACCGCTACGGTTCTGTCAATGAGCTGGGCATTTTTGAGATGACGGGCGAGGGCATGCGCGCCGTGGAAGGCGCCAGTGAAGCGCTGATCTCCAAGCGTGCGCAGGATGCCAGCGGCTCGATCGTTTTTTGCGGCCTGGAGGGCACCCGGCCGCTGCTGGTGGATATCCAGGCGCTGGCTGCACAGTCCTTTTACCCTTCACCCAAGCGCACGGTAAACGGCATGGATCAGGGGCGCATCGCGCTGCTGCTGGCCGTGCTTGAAAAGCGCGCGGGCATACGGCTGTACAATCAGGATGTATATGTCAACGTGGCAGGCGGCATGAACCTCTCGGAACCCGCGGCCGATCTGGCGCTGTGCCTGGCGGTGGCGTCTTCCATGTCCGACAAGCCCCTGCCCATGACGCTGGCCGCTATGGGAGAGGTTGGCCTGGCAGGGGAAGTGAGGGCTATCCCGCAGATGGAGCGCCGCCTGGGCGAGTGCCGGCGCATGGGCTTCACGCAGGTCATCTGCCCCAAGGACCGTTCGGGGAAGTTCCAGGCGCCGCCCGGCTTGACGCTTTACCCCGTGGAGACCCTCAGGCAGGCGATCGCCAACATCCACCTGTTGGGCGTTTAATGTTCTTTTTCGCAAACGAACCTTTTCAAAACTCCTCAAAACCCTTGTTACTATTCAGCCCTGGTGAATAACTCGGAGAATATTTTCATAAAGGGCGTT
>CAZPBJ010000098.1:0-5924 GCA_964584685.1 uncultured Christensenella sp.
ATGATCGTGCTCATCGCCATGCTGCTTGGCATGTATGACATCGGCGCGCTGATCCTGCTGTTCGCGCTCAACGCGTCCATGAACCTGTTTGGCCTGCTGATGGAGAAACTCAACCAGGGCCGCGAGAAGACCAGCTGGATCTCATTTTGGTACGGCACCTTCGCCGGCCTGGTGCCCTGGATCGTCGTATTCCTGTATGCCTTTGGCAATTCCGACCTCTCCCGGGTCCCGTGGTTTGTCTATGCCATCTTCGGCTCCTACTTCGTCTTCTTCAACCTCTTCCCCATCAATATGGTGCTGCAGTACAAGAAAGTCGGCAAGTGGCGGGATTATCTCTATGGTGAAAGGGGTTATATCATCCTGAGCCTGGTCGCCAAGAGCGTGCTGGCCTGGCTTGCCTTCGCGGGAGCCATGCAGCCCAGCTAAGGCCAGCCCGGTTTTCTGATATAATGCGGCGGGAGCCCAGGGGCATACCGCTGCATTACATTTTTCGTTTCTTGATCGGATGCCGTACGACTGTCTTCATCTTTTCAGGGGCTGTCTTTCTGGGATCTCCCAGATAGATCTCGTGATGCCTGCGGATGAAGCCGTCGGGCAGCGCGTCCGAAATGGCGCTTGCATACCCCTGGGACGCAGCATAATCCTCAATAGATTTGACAGTCACCGCTTCGGTATCATAGGGCCCAATGTGCAACATCTGTACGCAAAGCCCCTCGGTAAACGCCGACAGCCTGGCTTTGGATGTATCCAGCTGCGGCTTCTTCCTGCGCAGTTCGCCGGCAGCCCATCCCAGCACGTCATCCGTGACAAATTCTGGCTGCCGTATCATCGATGTCCAGATCAACCGATCCTTCATGTCGGTATCGAAGGGCCGGTCCTCCTCTGTCCACCACAGGCCTTCCAATGGCGGCACAACATACTCAAAGAAATCCGGGAGCGCCTTGCCGCCCCTGCCGCTCATCCTGATGGTGTATGACAGTCCGTAGAGCAGTTCAACTGCCTTGGCGTATTCCCCCGTTTCATCATTGGGGTTCCCTCTGCCGTCCACCATGATGAATGTCATCCCGGGCACATCGACGATCACAGGTTCCGTCTTGGGCAGATAGAGGGACTTGTAGAGTTTTTTATAATCCAATTGCTCCGTCATGTCATTGCCTCCCATCTGGACAATATGAATTTGAAGCCGTATCGTTGATTTTTATAACAGTACATTAATCCGGTCTCCGGCCGCTGTCAATGGCCATTTTGCGGGCAAATCGCCCGCTGAACGCTTGACGCGGAGCGTCTGTCGGGGTATCCTAAGAGAGGAAATATCGCAATAAGCCTCATGATCATATTTATCATTATGAAAACAAAAACGGGAGGAAACAAGGATGGCCATTTTCAAAGAACTGCCCAAGATCAAGTACGAGGGTCCGAAATCGAAAAATCCCCTGGCGTTCAAATTCTACGATCCCCAGCGCGTGATCCTTGGCAAAAAGATGAGCGAACACCTGCCCTTTGCGATGGCGTGGTGGCACACCCTTTGCGCCGCCGGCGTGGATATGTTTGGCGCAAAGACGGCTGACAAGTCCTTTGGCGCCGAAGTGGGCACCATGGCCCATGCCAGGGCCAAGGTTGACGCGGGCTTTGAGTTCATGGACAAGATCGGCATCGAGTATTTCTGCTTCCATGACGCGGACCTGGTGCCCGAAGCCGATACCCTGGAAGAGACGAACAAGAGGCTCGACGAGATCACCGACTACATGCTCAGCAAGATGAAAGGCACCCACATCAAGTGCCTGTGGGGAACGGCCAACCTGTTCAGCCACCCCCGCTACATGAACGGCGCAGGCTCGGGCAACTCGGTGGATGTGTACTGCCACGCGGCGGCGCAGATCAAAAAGGCGATCGACTGCACAGTGAAGCTGGGCGGTAAGGGCTACGTATTCTGGGGCGGCCGCGAGGGCTATGAAAGCCTGCTGAACACGGACATGAAGTTTGAACTGGAGAACATCGCCTCGCTCATGCGCATGGCGGTCGCCTACGGCCGCTCCATCGGGTTCACGGGCGACTTCTTCATCGAGCCCAAGCCCAAGGAGCCCATGAAGCACCAGTATGACTTTGATGCCGCGACGGCCATCGGCTTCCTGCGCCAGTACGGGCTGGACAAGGACTTCAAGCTCAACATCGAGGCCAACCATGCCACCCTGGCGGGCCACACTTTCCAGCACGACCTGCGCGTGGCTGCCGTCAACGGCATGCTGGGCTCGGTGGACGCCAACCAGGGCGACACGCTGCTGGGCTGGGACACCGACCAGTTCCCCTCCAATGTCTATGACACCACGCTTGCCATGTATGAGATCCTCAAGGCGGGCGGGCTGAAAAACGGCGGACTCAACTTTGACGCCAAGGACCGGCGCGCCTCCTATACCTATGAAGACATGTTCGAGGGGTTCATCCTGGGCATGGACAGCTTCGCCCTTGGCCTCATCAAGGCGGCCGCGCTGATTGAAGACGGCAGGCTCGATATGTTCGTCAAGGAACGCTACGCTTCCTTTGATGGCAAAGTGGGCAAGTCGATCCGCAGCGGCAAAGCCACGCTTGAAGAGCTGTCCGCCCTGGCGGTCAAAAAAGGCGCCGCCGGCCTGCCGGGTTCCGGAAGGCAGGAATACCTGGAGAGCGTCATCAACTCCGTGATGTTCAGCGATTAGAAAGAGGCTAACATGAAATACCTCATCGGTATCGATCTTGGGACATCGGGCACCAAGACCGTGCTTTTCCGTGAAGACGGGACAGCCGTTTGTTCGTCCACCCGCGAGTACCCGATGTACCAGCCTAACAACGGCTGGGCTGAACAGGACCCCGCCGACTGGTGGGATGCCGCCGTGGGCACCATCGGCCAGGTGATCAGGGAAAGCGGCGTTGACGCCGGGGATATCGCGGCGCTTGGCATTTCCGGCCAAATGCACGGCCTGGTCATGCTGGATGAAAAGGGCGGCGTCCTGCGCAAATCCATCATCTGGTGCGATCAGCGCACGGGCGAAGAATGCGAACAGATCACGCGCCTGGTAGGCGCGCAGAGGCTGATAGAGATCACGGCCAACCCCGCGCTGACGGGCTTCACCGCCTCCAAGATCCTCTGGGTCAGGAACCATGAGCCGGATGTGTACAAGCAATGCCGGCACATCCTGCTGCCCAAGGACTACCTGCGCTATATGCTGACAGGCGACTTCGCCACAGAGGTGAGCGATGCCAGCGGCATGCAGCTGCTGGACGTACCCGGCCGCTGCTGGTCGGCTGAAGTGCTGGAGAAGCTGGACATCGATCCCTCCCTGCTGGCCAGGGTATACGAATCCCCAGAAGTAACCGGGCATATCAGCCATCGGGCGTCGCGGATGACAGGCCTGGATACCCATACCCTTGTTGTCGGCGGCGCCGGTGACAACGCGGCCGCCGCGGTGGGCACCGGCATTGTCAGGGACGGCAGCGCCTTTACCACCATCGGCACCAGCGGCGTCGTCTTCGCCCATACAGACAAGCTCGCCATCGATCCCAAGGGACGCGTACACACCTTCTGCTGCGCCGTACCGGGCGCATGGCATGTGATGGGCGTGACGCAGGGTGCCGGCCTTTCACTCAGATGGCTGCGCGATACCTGCTGTCTTGAGGAAAAGGCGCAGGCGCTTCAGCAAGGCGTCGATGCCTACGAGATCATGACTGCCCTGGCCGGCCAAAGCCCAGTGGGCGCCAACCGCCTTGTCTATCTCCCCTACCTGATGGGTGAGCGCACGCCGCACCTGGATCCGGACTGCCGCGGCGTATTCTTTGGCCTGAGCGCGATGCACACTAAAGGCGACCTGATCCGCGCGGTGCTGGAAGGCGTAAGCTACTCCCTCAAGGACTGCCTGGATATCCTGGATGGTATGGGCGTCAGGCCCGACAGCATGCTGCTGACCGGCGGCGGCGCCAGGAGCCCTTTCTGGCGGCGAATGCTGGCGGATGTGTTCGACTGCCCGGTCACGACCACCGTCAATACGGAAGGCCCCGCGCTGGGCGTCGCGATACTGGCCGGCGTTGGCGCGGGAATCTACACAAGCGTGCAGGAAGCATGCGCCAGGATGATCCGCATCGGCGAAACACTGCAGCCTGACGCCGCAAACGCGAAGCAGTACGCCGCCTGCCACCGCTTCTACGATTCACTTTACCCTGTGCTGCGTGACAGCTTCAAGCAGCTGCGTGCCCTGTCCTGATGACGAAAGCACGGCGCCGGGCATGAAAACGCTGCTGAAAAACGCGCTGATCCATGATGGCAGCGGGCAGGCCCCCTTCAAAGGGAATCTCCTTTTTGAAGGGGACCGCATCCTGGCGGTTGGCCGGGTTCCTGAGGCTAAAGATGCCCACAGCATCGATCTGGAAGGCCTGTCCCTGGCGCCGGGCTTTATTGACGCGCACTCGCACAATGACTGGTTTGCCATCAAGCAGGATCCCCTGCCCTACTTCGCGCCATTCATCTGTCAGGGCATCACCTCGTTTGTCACCGGCAACTGCGGCTTGTCCGTGACCGGATTCAGCGATGAAAGCCTCCATATCGGCAAGGTTGGCGCCGGGCTCTTCAGCTTCAGCGGCACCATCGGCCAATTTGGAGGCGTTGCCAAATACTTTGCCGCCATCAAGGGCAACACGCCCTGCAACATCGCGGCGCTCGTTGGCCACGGATCGGCGCGGGCCAGTGTGGCTGGGGCTGAAAACCGTCCCCTGACATCCGATGAGATGGCCGGGATGCTCGCCATCCTGGAAAAAGGCCTGCAGGAAGGCGCCTGCGGCCTTTCCCTGGGCTTGATGTATGTGCCGGGCCTCTACGCCCCCTTGGACGAGCTGAAAGCCGTCGCCGGGCTATGCGAAAAGTATGACCGCCCGCTGACCGTGCACCCCAGGGCCTGCTCCAAGGTGTCCATGGCCTATCCGCAGCTGCTGGGCAGGCCGCATCTGCTGCGCGCGCTGGACGAACTGCATGAGATCGCCCGGGGCAGCAAACTGAAGCTGCAGTACTCCCATGCCATCTTCGTTGGCCGCAGCAGCTTCGCCTGCAAGGACGAGCTCATCGAAATCATTGAACAGATGCGCCGGGAGGGCATAGACGCCAAGTTCGATATCTACCACGAAACCCTGGGCGTTTCGATCATCACGGTGGTGATGCCCCCTTGGTATCAGGCCCTCAGCAAAGAAAATAAGCGCTCCTTCTTCAATAAACTGCGCTTTACCCTGCTGGCCCGCGCCAGCATGCTGCTGCTGGGTTTCAATTTTGAAGACATTGTGGTTGCCTATCTGGGTGAGGGGCTGGAAAGCTATGAAGGCAGGACAGTGTCCCAAATCGCAAAGCAGATGGGCGTAAGCGGTGTTGAAGCCTATCTGCGACTGTGTGAAATGTCACAGTTCAAGGGCCGGGTGAATATGGGTCCCTACAGCACGCCTGAGATCATCGACGATTTGGCCAAACACGAGCAGGCGCTGTTTATGACCGACGCCTGGGTGGAAGACCATGGCATCCAGAACCCCGCCATATACGACGTCTTCCCCAAGTTCCTCAAGCAGGCGCTGTCAGGCCAAGACGATACCCTGCCCCGCACCATCCGCAAGATGACCGGCGCCACCGCTGACCGTTTCAGTTTGACAGACCGGGGATACCTGCGTGAAAACGCCTTCGCGGACCTGACGGTCTTTGATGAGCAGGCAGTGAAGGACGGCACGCCGGACATTAGCAAGCCCTTTGGCATCCGGCACGTCTTCATCAATGGCCGCCACGTGCTCAAGGACGGCGCGCTGGACAAGGATGCCGCCGTCGGCTGCGGACAGGCGATGGCAACACGGTAAGCTTACGAAGATACAAGGGGCTGTAACAAAAGTCCCGAAGGCACCGCTGTAAATCGAAAGATTTGCGGCGG
>CAZPBJ010000099.1:0-5892 GCA_964584685.1 uncultured Christensenella sp.
TAAGGGGATTGACATCGATCCTTCCATTCCTGAGCTGCATCATTGCTTCTGTGATGCGGATCGCTTTGGTGTTGCCGCGTTTGTGTGGAAGGACCAAAGGCTGCAACTGGTTGGTGCCATTTTGTAAGAGACGGAATAACGAAGGACAGAAGGAGTACAGCCATCCCGGCAGCACTTTTCTGTCCGTCAGAGAGCTTGTATAAGCCTGCTGAACCCTTCTCCATATGAACCAAAAAAGAACCCGCATTACAGCAGGTTCTCTTCCTTGAGCGGGATGTCGAGCACGAACATCCCCCGGATCATGTGGAGCGACGTGATACGAAGGTTCGTATTAGTCGCGTTTGGTGGCCCAACGGCGAATGTTCCGAACCTTCAGGAGGGTTTTCCGGAATATCTTCCATGATCTCCCGGAACGGGAAATCCACTGAGTTCGTCTGGCCAGTGTAATTGAAAATCAAACGAAGGCGATCATCATATCTATACGCCGCTTCCAGGAAGGTGCTGAAGAGTTCCTTTCTGAAAGAAGGATCATCCGTGTTCCTGGTCCGATAACTTTCCAGCCAGGTAATGATCTGTTCCCGGGTAACAGTTGGTATCATGCGCTTCTCAATTTCAAGGCGCTCCTCAATGTCCTTCTGCTCTATCTCAAGCTCAATGAGCCGTACCCCATCTTCTGATAAGATTGTCTTTGATCCCCATGACCTGGTGGCCATGCCGGGGATGATGTATCAGTAGCATGAAGTCACATCCGCACAAAACTTTCTCACCGCTTCCACAAAAAAGTGATTGACACCATCCTTGACGCATGATATTCTGCACTCATCACATAGCGAACATATGTTCGCGTTAATGCGAGGAAAGGAACGGACGGCAATGCAACGGGAATTCCGAGGAACCTTCGGCAACTTCCTGGCGCTGAAGCGCAAGGAAGCTGACCTCACCATCAAGGACATGGCGAACAGGCTCAAGATCAGCGCGGCGTACTACAGCTATTTCGAGTCTGGCGACCGGAAAGCGCCTGAGCGGGATGTCCAGGACCAGATTGCTGACATCCTTGAACTGACCCCGTCCGAGCGTCTGCTGCTGTATGACCTGGCAGGCAAGACGCGCGGTATCGTTGCGGCGGATCTGCCGGACTACATCAACGACAATCCCTATGTGCGGGTCGCGCTCCGAAAGGCGAGGGATTCAAAGGCCAGCATGGAGCAGTGGCTCAGTTTCATCAGGCAGTTCGACGCGGTCCCCGGTGCAGGCAGATGAGCACGACAAACAGCAGCGGCGTCCCTGTCCTGTCAAAGGATCAGTTGGAGTATATTGCGGACCAGCACACACAAGCATTCAGCCAATACGATGGGAAGGACACGCCCGGTTTCTCGGCCTGGAAGTTCGCAGCGTACTATCTGAGAAAGACAGTCAGGTTTGAGTGGCTGTCCAACGACGGCTGCATCCTGGGCTTATCTTCCTTCGCAAAAGGTACGAAGATCCCGGTCTACCTTCCCGATGAAAACGGCATGGACTGGCTGGAACTCGGCCCTGATACGATACTGCTGAGCAAGATGTTTGAGGATTCTATCATTTATCCGGGTAAGCCGCGCTTTACCCTTATGCACGAATGCGCTCACCATTTGCTTCACAAAGGGTACTTCCAGCGAAAGGCGGCAAGCGTTTCAGGCGGGGCTGTCGCATATTCCCTCCAAAAAGATGAGGAAAGAACGTTTACCTCGGAGAAGAAGATTTGGACTGATGAGGACCGTATCGAGTGGCAGGCAAACTATCTGGCCAGCGCACTGCTTATTCCGGGAAAGCGTTTGGACAAGGTGCTGGATGATAGAGGCTACCAGGAAGACTACTTCCAGCATGTGCTGGCGCGGTCATCTGAACCGGCAGCATACCGCCAGCTGACCTCCAGAATCGCGTGCGCCTTCAAGGTGTCGTTGACTGTGGCGGAAATCCGGCTCAAGGCGCTAAAGTTTGAACGCCTGCCGGATCTGAGGATTCCAAAGCCGGATCCCTGGGCTTGTTACTGCCAGGAACCCAAGAAGAAAAGAATGACGAAGGAAGAGCGTCAGTGGGAAAAGGCTGAGCGCTCATGGGAGAAGGCGCGCGAACGAGAGTTGAGCCGCAAGTATGAATGAGTATTTTTTTCCAGGGTTCCGTAACAGATTTGTTATGATTTTCCTAAAGGAGCTGATATGGTGATCAAGAAGAAACTTGAGAAGAAGATACCTTGCCCCTGGTGTGAACGGGGCGCGGTGATTGGTTCGAAGGATGCGAAAGGAAGCATCTCGGTGGTGTGCCCCAAGTGCGGGCGATGTTACACCGCCGATCTGGAGACAGGCAAGCGGGAGCGGGCATCTCCGATCGAGAACTAAGCTGTAATTGGGCAGCAAAGCGTTTTACTGACTGAGCCGCCGGGGCCGTTTGAGCCACCACTGGGCCGGAGTAAAGCAAGAACAGAAATGTTCTTCTTACTCCGGCCTTTTTGTTAACGAAACTGAGTAAACATGAAAAGGAGATTCACCATGAACACAAGAACTTCAGGCGCCGGGCAGGAACCAATCACAAATCGGCTGAAGCGGGTCAGGCTGGCGTGTCCGCTTTGCGGATTCCGGGTAGGAGATACACCTTCTCCAACCAGGATCAGCGTCCGGCTTGCGGACATCGACACAGCAGGCGTTGCCGACCTCTATATCAAATGTGGGCGATGCAAGTCCGAACTGGCGGCGCGTAAAATCGAATAAAGAGGGAAACCAGTCCCCCAATGTCTGACACATAGCACGGCGCAGCCGCCCTGAGCGGCATCAAATAACGACGCACGAGCATGGCAGATGGCAAAAAGCCATTGACCATGCTCGTTTTTTTGCCGTCTGCCCTGCTCCAAAGAGGAGCAGAGGATGAAATACGAGTACCAATTCAGCAACGAAACTATTTCCATCGACATTCCTGAAGGCGACTACGAGGTCCTCATCGAGCTGGATCGCGTTGAGCGCAACGTCAACCAGAGGGAGACCCGCCGTCACGTTTCCCTTGAGTCCCTCAACCTGGATGAGGGGCTGCTCCCCTCGGCCTCGGACGTGGAGTCTTCCTGCATCCGCCGCTTTGAGGAAGAAGCGCTTCAGTGCGCGATGGATAGCCTCTTGCCCGAACAGCGTGAGCTCATCTGCAAGGTTTTCTATGAAAACCGAACAATTGCGTGCCTTGCGCGTGAGGAAGGCGTCGGCGAGAGCGCAATTCGCAGGCGTCTGAGCCGCGCATTCGAAAGGCTGAAAATTTTCTTGAAATAGACCGTGCGGTTTTGCTCCTGCCGTGAGCTACCTGTGGAGAGAGGAAAATCCGCTCTCCGGAAAGGAAGCACAAGCGATGAAACACGACCTGAAAATCAGCATCACCAGGGAGCCTCCGGGAGGGGGAATCGTCCGCTGCCGGACCGTCACCGTGAGGGAACGCCTGCTGGAACGGCTGCTTGGCGCGGGGCGCCGCGTGACGGTCATCGTCCCCGGCGGCAGCGTCCGGAGCATGTCGATCACGGAGCTGCAGGAAGGAAGCGGCGATGACGGCAGCACGTGAACCAATCCCGGCTCTGCCTATGCCCGTCAAGGCAAAGCCCTACCAACACCAAATCGAGGCATTCAACTTCGTCTGCGAGCGTTTCGGCCTTGTCACGGAAGGAGGCGCTTGGGATGAAACAGGTGAAAGTCAGCTGCCGGATGTGCGGCACAACGTTCCTGAAACCGGACTATCAAGTCCATGAGAACAATTTCTGCAGCCTGGACCACTTCCGCCGCTGGTGTTCCCACAGGATGCGCGAGTTCAACCGCACGAACAACCCCATGAACCGACCGGGAGGCGTGATGGAGTCCAGGCTCAGAAGAAGCCGGGAACTTCGCGGAACAGGCGAAGGGAAAGCCTACCGCAAGCTGCTGGGCAGGCACGAACACCGCCGCCTGGCCGAAGCGAAACTCGGCAGGCCGCTAAAAGCGGGCGAAGTCGTCCACCACCTCGACGGCAACAAGCTCAACAACGACCCCGCAAACCTCGTCGTACTGCCCTCCCAGTCTGAGCACTGTAAGGCGCACGGTTTCGGGAAGAAGAAAGGCAGGTGATGCCCATGTCTCCCATCAAAGCCAGCTGCGGCTGCGCCCTTTTGATGGAGATGTAGCGGATCGGCACTGGAAAAAGCCTCACCGCCATCGCCGTCGCCGGCGCCCTCTTCAGGGAGAAACACATCCATCGCGTACTGATCGTCGCTCCCCTGTCCATCCTGGGCGTCTGGCAGGAAGAATTCTCCAAGTTCGCCTCCTTCGATTACACACTGACCATCCTCAACGGCCCAGGCTCAAAGAAGTCTGAACTGCTTAAAACCCTGGCCGGGGACACGCTTCAGGTCGCGGTCGTCAATTATGAGAGCGCATGGCGCCTGGAGAAAGAGCTTGCCGCCTGGCACCCCGGCCTGATCGTCGCGGACGAAGGCCACAAGATCAAGACCCACAACATCAGCGCCAGCAAGGCCATGCACCGCCTGGGTGCCCGGGCAGATTACCGCCTGCTGCTGACGGGCACTCCCGTCACCAACAAGGCCATCGACCTGTTCAGCCAGTACAAGTTCCTGGATCCCTCCGTCTTCGGCAACAGCTACTACGCATTCCGCAACCGCTACTTCGACATGACGGGCTACGGCAGCTACACCCCGGTACTTAAAAAGCCGATGGAGCGCGAGCTCACCCAGAGGATGCACTCCATCGCCTACCGCGCGACCAAGGCGGAATGCCTCGACCTCCCTGATATCACGGACATCGTCCGCAGGATCCCCCTTGAGCCTCAGGCCATGCGCCTGTACCGGCAGCTGGTGAAACAAAGCTGTGCGGAACTCGAACAGGGAGAAGTAACCGTCACCAATATCCTTACCAAACTGCTGCGGCTGTCCCAGCTGACCGGCGGGTTCCTGGGCAGCGATGAGAGCGCATCGACCGAACAGGTCAGCGCGGCAAAACTGGAAGTGCTTGAAGACATCATCGACTCCGCGCTGGAGGAGAACGGGAAGCTGGTCATCATCGCAAGGTTCGTCCCGGAGCTGCACGCCATCTGCAGGATGCTGAACCAAAAAGGCATCAGCCACTCGCTCATTATGGGCGGCGTCAGCGACCGCGACGAACAGGTATCCCGGTTCCAGAACGACCCGGAGGTGAAGGTCTTCGTAGGCCAGATCGCGACGGCGGGCCTGGGCATAACGCTGACAGCCGCCAGCACCATGGTGTTCTACTCGCTGGACTACTCCATGAGTAACTTCGAACAGGCCAGAGCCCGGATCCACCGCGCCGGACAGTGCATGCCCTGCACCTACATCTACCTGCTGGCCGAGGGCACTGTGGACGAGAAGGTCCTCGCAGCCCTGAAGGACAAGGCCAGCCTCGCAAAGACCCTGGTGGACGACTATCGCACAGGAATCAATCCCTTCCAATAAGCAAAGGAGACACCTATGTCAGAACACGCACAACTGTTTGAACTTGCAGACCAGCTCAGGGAACTTCGCGACATGAAGAAAGAGCTGGAACAGGAGCTCAAGGAACTCAACGCCCAGCTTGACGAAACGGACTCAGCCCTGGCCAGTGCCATGCTTGAGTCGGAAACGCAGAACTTCACACGCTCCGGCGTCATGTTCTGCCTGACCAGTACGACACGGGCATCGGCGGCAGCCGAACGCAAGGAAGATCTCTTCGACGCCCTTCGCACCGAGGGGTTTGGCGACCTGATTTATGAGACGGTCAACGCAAATTCATTGTCGGCTTTCGTCAAGGAACAGATGGCTGAGAACGCCGACGCCCTCCCCGACTGGCTTAACGGGCTGGTCAACGTTTACGAGAAAACCACGGTGGGCGTCCGCAAGGCGACCCG
>CAZPBJ010000100.1:0-5834 GCA_964584685.1 uncultured Christensenella sp.
TCTCCAAGCTCGGAAAGCAGTGGTATTCCGACAGCTTATCCATCGCGGATATGAAGGATAAAACAGCACCCGAAAAGCTACAGGGCAACTGGCTGCTGGAACTCTCAGAGCTTGCCGGCATCAAAAAAATGGACGTTGAGACGGTGAAGTCCTTTGCCAGCCGCATTGATGACAAGTATCGCCCTTCCTACGGCAGAGTTGTCGAAAGCCATCCGCGCCAGTGCATTATCATCGGGACGACCAATAGCGATGGAGGCTTTCTACGCGATGTGACCGGCAACAGGCGCTTCTGGCCCATCCAGGTGACCGGTGAAGGAACGCGACGCCCATGGGACATTACCGAATATGAAGTGGATCAGATATGGGCCGAGGCGGTAGCCAACTTCCGGGCCGGCGAGGAGCTGTTCTTGAAAGGCGATGTCGCAGAAGCAGCCGCAGTTGCACAGCGTGACGCAATGGAAACCGATGACCGCGAGGGCCTCGTAGCTGCGTATCTTGACACCCTCCTTCCAGAGGATTGGGACACCACGGACATTTATCGCCGGCAAGAGTACTTCCGCGATACCGATGATCCGACAAGACCCAGGGGTATTGTGCGAAGAATGCAAGTCAGCCATATCGAGATATGGTGTGAGTGCTTTGGCCGGCCGAGAGACTCCATCAAAAAGTCCGATTCCTATGAGATAGAAGCCATTCTTCGCAGCTTCGGCCATTGGGAGAAGTACACCGGCAACAAGACTGGCAAGCGCAGCATTCCGATCTACGGTATCCAGCGCGTCTATCTGAGGACCGAATGACTGCCCATGCTTGCCGGTGGATGCATCGGCACAATCCATGGGCAAGGCCGGAAGCCCGCCATGGCGCTGCAAAAACGCCTTCCATTGCCGATACTGCCCAAAAACTCCTACTCCATTTAAATCCACTACGAATAGTAGGACAGCAGGAGCGTGTATACACGCGCGTAGGAATTATAGGAAAAATGGTCAAGTGGGCAATGATGGGCAATGGGCAATAGAGATGGAGTGAACGATGAGAGAGAAAACCATTGAACAGAAGCTGGTGAAAGCTACGAAAGACATGGGAGGCATCGCGCCGAAGTTCACATGTCCAGGATGGGGTGGTGTGCCCGACCGCCTCATCCTTCTCCCCGGCAAACGCCTGGCGTTCGTGGAGGTGAAAGCCCCTGGGGAGACCCTGAGACCGCTGCAGGTAAAACGAAAAAGGCAGCTGGAAGCGCTAGGGTTTTCGGTGTACTGCATAGACCAACTTGACCAGATACAACAAGTACTCGATGAGATAGGAGGTGATGCCAAATGAAGTTCGTTCCACACGAGTATCAGCAATATGCGACGGAGTACATCATGAACCATCCCGTTGCAGCAATATTCTTGGACATGGGCTTAGGTTAGGAAAGACTGTGTTGACGCTCAGCGCCCTCTACGACCTGTGCCTGGACAGCTTCATGATTCGAAAAGCCCTGGTGATCGCACCTCTGCGTGTCTGCACCTCAACCTGGCCGGCGGAGATTCGGAAATGGGACCATCTGCAGGGGCTGACCTACAGCGTCGCGGTTGGCACAGAGTCAGAGCGAAAGGCTGCCCTGAGGCAGATGGCTGATATCCACATCATCAACCGGGAGAACGTTCAGTGGCTGATTGAGGAAAGCGGACTGTCCTTTGACTACGACATGGTGGTTTTAGATGAACTCTCCTCTTTCAAGTCCCATCAGGCGAAGCGATTCAAGAGCCTGATGAGGGTGCGCCCAACGGTCAAGCGGATTGTCGGTCTGACAGGCACCCCCTCCAGCAATGGATTAATGGACCTGTGGGCGGAGTTTCGCCTGCTTGATATGGGAAAACGGCTGGGAAGGTTCATCACCCATTACCGGGATGAGTTCTTCCAGCCTGACAAGCGCAACGGGCAAATGGTTTTCTCCTACAAGACCAGGCCCGGTGCGGAGGACGAAATCTATCAGCGGATCTCGGACATCACGATCAGCATGAAGAGCACGGATTACCTGGTAATGCCGGAATGCGTGATGAACGAAGTACAAGTGACCCTCTCAAGTGAGGAGCGTGAGGCCTACGACGCGCTGCGCCGTGACCTGGTGCTGACGCTGAAGGATGAAGAGATCGATGCAGTAAACGCAGCCGCGCTATCCAACAAGCTCTGCCAGATGGCCAACGGGGCCGTCTACAGCGAGGACAAAAGAGTGGTCCACATTCATGACAGAAAACTAGACGTGCTGGAGGATCTCATCGAAGGCGCTAATGGCAAGCCGGTGCTGGTGGCCTACTGGTTCAAACACGACCTGGACCGGATCCGGAAGCGGTTCACCGTCCGGGAGATCAAGACAAGCAAAGATATCCACGACTGGAACGCCGGCGCAATCCCCGTCGGCCTGATACACCCCGCATTCGCAGGACACGGATTGAACCTACAGGCTGGTGGATCTACCCTCATCTGGTTTGGGCTTACCTGGTCGCTGGAACTGTATCAGCAAACGAATGCCCGGTTATGGCGTCAAGGTCAGAAGGAAGCTGTCGTCATCCACCACATCATCACCAGCCGGACAATCGACGAACAGATCATGAGAGCCCTTAAGTACAAAGAAGGCACTCAATCCGCCCTGATCGAGGCCGTAAAGGCTGATCTGCAAATCTGAGACAATCAACGACAATCCGTGCCAATCCGAGAGGAATAGCAATCGGAGGTACAGATGGTGAATCCTTTTGAAGAACTGGCACAAGCCATTATCCTGCAGGCGGTTAAGGACTATCGACAGATCGGTAAACGAATGCTGAGAAAACCGAACGACCCAAAGCTTCAGGGAAGGACAGCAGAACTGGAGGAGTTCTTTCTCTCCTCTTGGTTTGCGGAACTGACAAGCTTGAATGGCAGGCGCCTACTGCAACATCTGCAGGCTGAGGTGAATGGGATGGAGGGTGAGACATGACGACCAAGGAGTATTTTGAACAGGCACTCACACTGAACAAACGCATCAACAGCAAACTGGACCACCTGAGCACACTTCGGGAGATGGCAACCAAAGCCACCGCTACCTTGAGTGATATGCCACACAGTGGCACCAGGAATGTTCACCGGATGGAGGACATCATCAGCAAGATTGTTGATTTGGAAAACGAGATCAACGGGGATATCGACCGCTTCGTGGATATGAAGCGGGAATACATGCGGATCATCGGAGAGATCAGGAATCCGGTCTTCCAGTTGGTGATGGAGCAACGATATCTCTGCTGCCACACTTGGGACCAAATCAGTATTGAACTGGGCTATGAGTTGAGATGGCTTCACCGGTTGCACGGCAGGGCTTTGCAGGAAGCTGAAACAGCATTGAAGCAAAAACTGGCCACTACAGACCACTATAAGCCACCCTGTCCGGCGTGATAGTATAGACTCAGCAAGAACACTGGGAGCAGGCAAACACCTGCTCCTTTTGTATTTGACGAAAGGAAGATGAGTCGATGCTATTTACCAGCGAGCAGGTATCCAACGGGCACCCGGACAAGATTTGCGACCAGATTTCCGATGCGATCGTGACGGACTGCCTTTTGAATGACCGCAACAGCCGGGTGGCGGTCGAGTGTATGATCAAGGACTACGACATCACCATCGCCGGGGAGATCACCTCCGGGCACACACCCGATTTCAAAGACCTGACGTACTGTGTGCTGGCGGGAATTGGGCTGCCGAATATCGAGCAGTACACAGTAAACCGGCTGATTTCAAAGCAGAGCCCGGACATCGCGCTGGGAGTGGACCAGCAGGGTGCTGGTGATCAGGGCATGATGTTCGGCTATGCAACCCACGAGACCCGCGAGATGCTGCCGATTCCCTTCGTGTTGGCCACAGCCGCGCTTGAGCGCCTGAAGGACAGCCGGAACCCTTTCCTACTGCCGGATGCCAAGAGCCAGGTCACCTTTGACTACCGGCGCAAGCGCATCGATACCTTCCTCATCAGCACCCAGCACACCAAGCATGCAAGCCTGGAGGATGTCCGGGACGCGGTGAAGACGGTTATGCAGGAGACCGCAAAAGTCTATGACATGAACACTGATTTCAAACCGCTGGTGAACCCAACCGGCCGCTTTGTGGTCGGTTCCTCCTTCGCGGACACCGGAGTGACGGGCCGAAAGATCATCGCCGACACCTATGGCGGCGCCTGCCGGCATGGTGGCGGAGCCTTTTCCGGGAAAGACCCAACCAAGGTGGACCGCTCTGGCGCTTACATGGCGCGCAAGATCGCCAAGGCAGTGGTGCGGGCAGGATATGCCAAGCGCTGCGAGGTGCAGTTGGCCTACGCGATCGGTATGCCGGAGCCGGTGTCCGTTTCGGTGGATTGTTTCGGGACCGGCCGTTTGCCGCAGCACCACATCGTCCAGTGGATTCGAAAGCACTATGACCTGACGCCGGCCGGCATCATCTCCCTTCTTCACCTGCGGGAAGTAGATTACAACCAAATTTCCAGCTACGGTCATTTCTGGCGGAGTTGGATGCCCTGGGAGTTGTGAGAATGCAGATAATTCCTCATATTCTCTTGACTATCTGCGGGGCGCGAGTGAGTAATGTCATACCCAAAAACGAGGAGGTATCGACATGAGGATTCAATCAACAGCCCCTGACCGCAAGGCCCTGGTCAAGGCCTTGGCCGAACACCTGGGAGAGGATGCGGTCTACTGCGGTCCGCCCAGCTTCGCCTACACGATTGGCGGGGTGACGGTGGACAGGGAAGGCGTCATCATTCTGACGGAAGACGTAGACACGACTTACATTCAAGGTTTTCTTGTCAGCAAGGGCTGGCTGGAGCCAGAGCCGGCACCGGACCGACTAACCATCAGCGTCCCTGTAGACGGGCTTTCCGTCCAGACCATGCACAACCTGATCCTGATGCTGTACAGCAAGCAATACTTGCTGGGGAAAGCGCTCAGGGCGGAAACCATCCGGATTGAGGACGCGGTCATTGAGCGCTTCCAACAGGCTTTACCTGAAACCCTCGTAGATTTCAGAGCCCTGGTGGATGACTTCAAGGCACAAGGACAAATCGCAGGAGTTGCTTTCGCTGATGATGCTGTCTCCCTCAGTTATCCTCTGAGCGATAGGCAGGACGTGATCCACACCTACACTCTTCTGACAGTCAATATTATTGCTGCCGCCAAGGCTGCGACACGGGTGCTGCCTGATCGCCAGCAACCGGAGAATGAGAAGTACTACATGCGCAACTGGCTGGTCCGTCTGGGCTTTGGCGGCAAGGAAAGCAAGGGCATGCGGACCATCCTCCTGAAGCATCTGAAAGGCCATAGCGCATTTCGGACAGATGCGGAAGCAGATAAGCACCGGGATAAGTACGCGGAGATTCGGCGCAGCCACAAAGAGAGCGCCGCCCTGGAGGTGCAGCATGAAGAAGGCTGAGATCGACAAGCGGTTGCTTGATTTGAAAGCACGTCAGGACGCTGGTGAGAAGATGCACTGCCCGCGCTGCGGCCGCAACACCATCAAGGCGCCTCTGGGCCACAATGCACTCAGTCGGTATGCGGATCTGTATATCTGCGATGAATGCGGGATGACAGAGGCGATGCTTGACATGATGCGTAACCCACTCCCCCTTGAGCAGTGGGCTGTATTCAAGAACACAGGCCCCGAGCTTGATTTCAAAGCGCTGTCCATGCAGGAAGTGGTCGGGCGGGTCCTCGGAAGTCAAACGGAAGAACTCCTGCGGTTGCACCGGGCCTGGGTGCTCAGGACAGAAGGCCAGTCGTTTGATGCCCTCCGGGAGCAGGCACTCAAAGCCTGTCCTGGCATAGTGGACCTGCGGG
>CAZPBJ010000101.1:0-5804 GCA_964584685.1 uncultured Christensenella sp.
TACCACCACGGCCCGCCCCACCCTCAGCGGCCGCTACAACCTCCTGACCGCCACAGAAACCCTCAGCACCCAATCGGTCACGACCGCAGCCACCGACTACACGTTCCGCTTCGAGGACACCGGCACAGTAACCCTCTCCGGCACGGCAACAGGCGTCCTCTCGGCAGGGACGCACACCGTCACCTGCACAGCTGGGACATTAACGTTGACGGTCGCCGGGATCGTGCTGAAGGCTGATCTCAGGGTAAAGCGGGACGGCAGCAGCTTGCCACCTTATCAGCGAGTTGACAGCGTGACCACCTACGACACCAATGGCTTCCCACTGTATCTCAAGCGCGACAAGACGGACGACGATCTGATCGTGCAGGCTCCAGCAATCAACGGCGTGAGTGCGTGGGGTGCCGCCGAAGGCTCGCTGTTCGGCAAGGTAAATATCGCGGCTGGCGAGTACAAGCCGCTTGGAGTTATTACCGAAGGGCTGACCACCTGCACGCAACGTATTGCTGTTGATGGCGCGTTGAGCGATGCCGAAACGGCCGTGCTTGAACGGTTCGTGGCCCGCAAGAGCGGCACGACCTATGACGTGACTACGGCCGATCCTGTTGTCTTCCAGTTTGGCCTGACTAGTGTTTCTACATTCAACTTTATCCTGCAAACCAAGAGCGGACTGCCGGTGCTGGTGGACTGGGGTGATGGCAACACGACCGCATACGCTGGTGCTGCTGACCAGACCGCGACAAAGACCTATGCTGCCTCGGGGAACTACACGGTCAAGGTGTACGCAGAGGACGATAGCGTATTGACGAAGTTCTATGCCACCGCTGCGGGCATGTCTGGTACATTAACCCTGCCAAGCGATATGAGGACCTTCGTATGCCAAGGTTACAACACCCTGACTGGTACGTTGAGCCTGCCGAGCGGAATGACGTACTTCTACTGCACTGGTTCCAACACCCTGACTGGTACGTTGAGCCTGCCGAGCGGCATGACGTACTTCTACTGCGCCGGCGTAAACACCTTCAGCGGTACATTAACCCTGCCAAGCGATATGAGGACCTTCGTATGCCAAGGTTCCAACACCCTGACTGGTACGTTGAGCCTGCCGAGCGGAATGACGTTATTCAGCGTTGAAGGTTCCAACACCTTAAGCGGTACATTAACCCTGCCAAGCGATATGAGGACCTTCGTATGCGTTGGCAGAAACACCCTCAGCGGTACGTTGAGTGTGCCGAGCAGCATGACTGATTTCTACTGTTCCGGCTCCAACACCCTCAGTGGATACACCCCCTCAGCAAAAGCCAGCAATCAGAAGCGTTTCTACCTAGCTGGACTAAATACCATGTCGGCCACTGATGTGGATAACATCCTCATTGATTATGCGGCTGCTGGAGGGACGTGGGTAGCACCAAAAGAAATTACCATCCAAGGCAACGCGGCCAACCGTACCAGTGCATCTGATGCGGCATATGCTTCGCTGGCGGCCAAACTTACCACACTGAGTGTAGACTGATGGAGGACATGAACTGGACCCACCGAACCATGATCTCCCCCATAGCCCTCGCGGAACCCGCACGGCAAGCCTGCATGGCACTGACCGGTAGCGCGAGCGAGGGGCTATTCAGAACCCTGCTGTACTCCGAGGGTAACCCTGAGCCGACACACGCAATCTCCAACGGGTACATCGCGGGTGAGTTCGCGGACCTGCTGCCCTGCGGCGACCATCCCGGCAACGTGCCCGCCCTGCTGGCGATGCTGGAGGGCGTGGAGTTTCCTATCAGCGCTGAGGAACTGACCGGGGTGCTGGTGATGATTGACATTAGCGAGGAGCCTGCCGAAGTGGCTCTGGCTCGGCTGGGGCTGTCGCTGGTGCCCCCGCAGGCGCCTAACGAGGAAACCAATGCCGACTCCTGAATTCACCCGCCGCGACGGCTCCATTGTTCACGATCCCCGCCTCGGTCGCCTCGTCTCGCCCGAGAGCGAGCAGCAGCGGTGCATGGCCTACCCGCTCCGCGCCGAACCTGACCGCAAGCCGATCCACAAGGTGTGGATCGTGCCATACCTGCTGGATCAGTGGTACTCGCCCATGTGCGTGGGGTTCGCTGTTGCCCACCGGCTGATCTCGGCGGGCCTCAAGCTGGGACGTCGCGATGCTGAACGCATTTACCGCGAGGCGCAGAAATATGACCTGTGGCCGGGTGAGGGCTACGCGGGCACGACCATTATCGGTGGGGCGTGCGCTGCCTATAAATTGGGCTACGTCAAGCGGTTCAGTTGGGCGCGCACGCTGGATGACCTGATCCTCGGCGTGGGCCACAATGGCCCGTGCATCATGGGGACGTCGTGGTACAAGGCCATGGACACGCCCGCGATCAACGGCGGGGTGCGACCCGAGGGACGCAACAATGGCGGCCATGCGTACATGGTCTACGGGGTTGTGCCGGAGGGCCGGCTATTCCTGTGCGCGAATAGTTGGGGCGAGTGGTACGGGATCCAGGGGATGTTCGTGGTCACGTTCAGCGACATGGAGCGGCTGCTTGCCGAGAAGGGCGAAGCGTGCTTTTTCGATGAACTCGTCTGAGCCTGACCGCGCTGACCGTCGCGCCGACATCCCCGAGGAAAAGCAAATGACCCCCTTTCACCGCGCACTGTCGCATACCCTCGCCGCCGAGGGCTACTACACCGAAAGCGGCCCGACCTATCGTGGAATTGATCGGCGGTACTGGCCTGAGTGGCCCGGCTGGGCCGTGGTCGATGATTGGCGGGGCGGCAATATCACCGTGCCGGTGCGCGATGCCGCACTGGTGGAGCCGGTGGAGCGGTTCTACCGGCAACAATTCTGGCAGCTGATATGGGGCGACCGCGTGGCCGAGATGGATGAAGGCGTGGCCATGGCCCTGTTTGACTTCGCCGTGCACAGCGGCGTCCATGCCGCCGTGCGTGCCCTGCAGGCCAGCCTCAACGACCTGAACCGCCACGGCCGCACCTATGCGGACATCGCCGAGGATGGCGTGCTCGGGCCAAAGACGTTGGAGACGCTGCGGCGGCAGCTGCAGACCGTCTACGGCGGACGGCTGGACAATGCGCGGAAGATTCTGCTCAATAGGTACACGGTCGAGCGTGGCCTGATCATGCGCAACGCCCGAGACCGGGAGGACTGGCCTGGCTGGTGGCTTCGCCTCGGGTGGGTGTAGCAACCGACAAGTAAAATTTGACAGTTCTACCTGGCCCTGCCCAGCGAGATCGACCGGAGCCTCCACCGGTCGGGATTGCTGGCGAGGCATGTTTCTTCAAAGAGACAAAATAGCACCAAACACAACTCTTATCACAGGCGGGCACTTCGGTGTTCGCCTTTTTTGTTGCCATTTGTTCGGAGTTGGTGTTCACTTGTGTTGTTATAATTCAACACATCGGAGGCGCGACTCAGGTGTTGCAAAGGTTATTGAGGATAAAATGCCAGTAAGCATCGTTGTAGGAGGCCAGTTTGGCTCTGAAGGAAAGGGCAAGGTTGCTCATTACCTCGCTCAAAAAATGGAGGCAAGCTTTGCTGTCCGTTGTGGAGGTCCTAACTCAGGCCACACAGTTATAGACCCGTCGGGGAAAGCCCGTATTTTTCAACAGTTACCAACTGCCGCGATCCTTCCTGATGTAAAGTTAGCCATTTGTGCCGGAAGCTACATAGACTTGGATATTCTGCTTAGGGAAATTCGGGAAACAGGAGTTGGCCCGGATCGTCTGATTATAGATCCTGATTCTGTAATAATAACTGAAGAAATAAAACAACGAGAAGCCCAGAGCGGCTTAATTGGCCGAATAGGTTCGACTGGTAGCGGCACAGGGGCAGCGGTGCTGGCCCGTATCAATCGAGAAGAGCCCTTAATGCTTGCCCGTAACGTTAAAGCGCTTTCTGGATTCATACAAAATGTTCCAGATATATTAAGAGGTTGTTTGGACAAAAAAGAAAGAATAATTATCGAAGGAACCCAGGGATTTGGGCTGTCACCTTTGCATTCGAGACATTACCCCTATACAACAAGTCGCGATACAACTGCTGCAGCGTTTCTATCAGAAACTGGATTAAGCCCATTCGATATTGACGATATTGTTTTAACAATTCGTACTTTTCCAATCAGGGTTTCTGGAAATTCAGGGCCATTATTAAATGAAATTAGCTGGAAAACAATTAGTAATGAAAGCGGACAATTTAAAGAAATCTGTGAAAAGACAAGTGTTTCAAATAAAACAAGAAGAGTGGCTAGATTTTCCCATGATGTTGTTGCTTTGGCTATAAGGGCAAATATGCCAAATCGGATTGTATTGAATCATATAGATTACGTGCATATCAGTGAAAGAAATAACGTTTTGAGAGATATTGAAAATCTTATAGGAAGACGCATAGATTTAGCAGGTCTTTCGCAATCCATATTAGTTAATGTCGATAAAGTATCAAAAATATAATTCAGATTCTACGATTAGAATGAGCGAACAATCCCAACTCTTCCGCGACTGGTCGGTTTATTCCCGGTACAAGACGGAAAAGGACCGGGACAAGGGGCTGCGGGCGCTGGAAGTTTGCGGCCATTCGTTGTTTGAATTTAGGGCAGGACCGTGCGTACACGACGGTAGCCAGACGGTAGCAAACAAAAAACCCCTCGCAACTAGATGAATTTGCGAGGGGTTTTTTTATGTGCGGAGAAGGAATACTTCTCTGTGTGCTATACCTTGTTCATAAAAGCCACTTCTTTGTGTGCTATATTATCACACGCTATGACTAGGGCAAGATGGACAATGATAAACTTGCGTTTTGTTCAAAAAAATAGTTGACGGTGCGTTTTTGTGGGGGTAATGTCTCAAGCATGAGAGGCAAAGAGTTCTTCTGCGAAGGCCCGACACACCTGGTTTTTTCTTTGGGCACCGATTGAACAAAAACACAGTAAACAGGAGAAAAGCGAATGTGGCTGAACATTCCCAAGGCGGCAGAGTACGCGGGCGTCTCCCGCTGTACCATCGGCCGGTGGATGAAAGATGGATTGGTCCATCATCGGATTAACCACAACAATGTCCGCATTCACCCGGACGATGTTGATGCGTTTATCCGCAGGTTCAAGTCGGGCGTGGACGTTGACGCGGAGGTGAAGACAATCATGGGCAAAATCAGGAGGGGCAAATGAAACGATTCGAGCAGAGTTGGGCGGCAGGGCTGGCGGTTGTCCTGATTTGGTGCGGGATGATCATCTCCCTACTGATGGAGGCGGCACGATGAAGAAATACAACACGCGACCAATCGACTTCACCGGCTGCCACCCGGTGATTGCGGAGCATTTGAAGCGTGGCGAGATCGTTAAGTGCAAGGTGTGGGATTCTGGCCGGAATAGAGGGCACGAAGTAGAGGCGTGGATATGCCGATACAATAGTAATTCAAACCTTCCGTACATCTCTGGATCCGGCACGCCCTGGAGAAACGCCGAACCAATCCCCATCAAAGTCAAGCGCATCATGCCGCCCGAGCGGGCGATCCCCATCCTGATTGATGAGGGGTGGAAGTTCAACAAGTTCGGGGATCTGATTCGTCCAGGGTGGGTAATACTCTCACACGCGTTTCAATACTTCGGAAAGCCCGGCTATACTCCTGGGGCTGCTGGTCACTCCTGGCCGCCCTGCATCGTCGAGGAAGTGGAGGACGACGAATGAAGCAGCCGGTAAACATATCGCCTGCACCGTGGTCGGTGTCTGCGGGCGTTGTCCCCAACGTTGGCGGCAGGCTCATTGTCCAGAACTGTTTCGGCTTGCCCGTGTGCGCCACATCG
>CAZPBJ010000102.1:0-5739 GCA_964584685.1 uncultured Christensenella sp.
TCAAAGACATGATATTCCGCCGGCACGCCGGCTGCCTTCAGCCTTTCCATGTACGCGATGGTCTCGTCACGAAAGGGCTCGATGCCGCCCACATAGGTGAATGCGGGCGGCAGGCCGGCGAAATTGTCCAGCCGGGCAGGCGCGGCGTATGGCGGCACATTCTGCTTGCCGTAAAGCGCGCCCAGATAAAGCTTCCAGGCATTTACGTTTGATTTCGTATTCCAGACCGGGGCGTCATTGTCCTGCATTGAGGCGGTGAGCATGCGGTCATCCAGCATGGGATACAGCGGCATCTGAAAGGCGACGGCGGCCTCTCCCCTGTCCCGGGCGTAAATTGCCAGCGCGGCCGCAAGCCCGCCGCCGGCGCTGTTGCCGCCCACCATCAGCTGGTCCGGGCGGACATGCAGGCCGGCAGCGTGATCCCTGAGCCACAGGAGCGCCGCGTAGCAGTCCTCCAGGGCGGCAGGATAAGGCGCCCGGGTGGAGAGGCAGTAGTCCGGCGCGACGACGACGCAGCCGCGCCCGGCCACAAAGCTCCTGATAAATCCCTCGTCCTGCTCCGGGATACCCAGCGCGTACCCGCCGCCGTGCAGCCACAGGATGCCGGGGACATTTTCCCTTGCCTCAAGGGGACGGTAAACGCACAGGCGCAGCCTTTCCCCCGCGGCGCTGCCTGCTGGACGCGGCAGGTATACCCGCTCACGGCGCATTCCCCTGGCGCGCCTGATCTTCATAAAAAACATCATGCGGTTGAACAGCCTGATGGTGGATGTGCGGAAATACGGCATCAGCGCGCGCAGAAGCAAGCCTTTCACCCGCATTTCGGGATGGATCATGCCGCATTTGATGTTCACGCTGGCTTCCCGCTTTCCGGCCTGTTGATGCGCACATAGCGCCCTGCCATCCATTGTAGCCCAAACCGGGCGGCTTTCATATCCTCAATTTTACGCGGCAGGCATTGCTCTCCCATCATGATGTGATATACTTCCTTTGTCGTTAACATGATTTGAACATAGCCATACCTCAGCCCAAATGGTGAACGGAGCCGCAAAACAAATGACAAGATCGGACAAAACAGCAGAAAAGCCCCCCAAGCCCTCGCGCGGGACGCTTGCGCTGCGCAGGCGCTACACCGCTGCTTTCTACAGAAATAACAAGGGCATGCTGGCGCTGGCCGCGGCCATGATGCTGATGCTGTCACTCTTTAACCTGGCGATGTCCTACCTGATCAAGATCCTGCTGGATATTACCTCGGGCGGCACGGTGGCCCAGCTGGTACAGGCGCTGTGGTGGTGCCTGGCGGCCCTGGCCTTTTTTATTGTGACCTACGCCATCCAGCGCATTGCGCTCCCCCGCTTCCTGCAGCGCGCGATGACACAGTACAGGGAAGCCGCCTTCCTGGACATCACAAAGAAAAGCATCCGCTCCTTCGCGGCGGAAAGCGCAGGCACCTATATCAGCGCGCTGACAAACGACGCGGCCTCCGTTCAAACCAATTACCTGGCCCGGCAGTTCGGCCTGATGATCCACGCCGCCAACCTGCTGGGCGCGCTGGCGATGATGCTGTACTTCAGCCCCATCCTGACCGGGACGGCGCTGCTGCTCTCGCTCATCCCCGTCGCGGTGTCCCTTGCCGGCGGCAGGCGCCTGGCGGCGGCGGAAAAGGCGCTGTCCGACAAGAATGAGGGTTTCGTCAGGCAGACCAAGGATATCCTGAGCGGGTTTTCCGTCATCAAGAGCTTCAAGGCGGAAAAGGAGATCATCGGCCTGTTCAACAGGGGCAACCGGGCCCTTGAGAAGAGCGGCCTGGAGCGGCGCATGAGCGAGGATCTCATCAAGCTGTTCTCAAACGCCGCGGGGCTCCTCGCCCAGATGGGCGTGTTCATCATCGGCGCCTGGCTTGCCATCACCGGGCGGGGCGTGACGCCCGGCGTGGTGATCATCTTCGTCCAGCTGATGAACTTCGTCATCGCCCCCATCGGCGAAGTGCCTGTCATCCTGGCCAACCGAAAGGCCGCGATGGCCCTCATCGACAAGCTGGCGGATACCCTGGGCCGCAATGTGCGCTCGCAGGGCAAGCAGGTTTCCGCGGCATTAAAGGACGGCATTGAGATAGAAAACCTGTGCTTCGGCTTCAATGAAGGCGAAAAAGTGCTTGACGGGCTCAGCCAGCGCTTTGAAGCCGGCAAGAGCTATGCCCTGGTGGGCGCATCGGGTTCGGGCAAGTCCACGCTGCTGGGCCTCCTGATGGGCGCCAGCGACGCGTATGAGGGCTCCATCCGCTTTGACGGGCAGGAACTGCGGGACATCGATGCCGAGTCGCTGTACGACCTGGTCTCCATGGTGCAGCAGGATGTGTTTGTGTTTGACAGCACCATCCGGGAAAACATCACCCTTTTCAAGGATTTTGACGATGAAAGCGTGAACCGTGCCATCCGCCTGTCCGGCCTGTCCGACTTCATCGCCCGGCGCGGCGAAGACGCTGCCTGCGGTGAGAACGGCAGCGAGCTGTCCGGCGGGGAACGCCAGCGCGTATCCATCGCCCGCTGCCTGCTGCGGCAGACCCCCCTCCTGCTGGTGGACGAGGCGACGGCGGCGCTTGATACCGCTACTGCCCATGAAGTGACCAATGCCATCCTGGATATCGGCGGGCTCACCCGCGTCATCGTTACCCACCGCCTGGAAGAGGGGCTGATGCGCCGCTATGACCAGATCGCGGCGCTCAGGAACGGCGCCGTTTGCGAGCGTGGCACTTATGACGAGCTGATGGAAAAGCACGGCTACTTCTACGCGCTACACACGCTTGGCGGGGCGAAGTAGGCCCAACAGGATCATAAGGCTGCTGTGAGCCTGTCTTCAGGGTATATTGAGCATGTCCGGCATACGCCAAATGATGCCGGCGAAGTGCGGCAGCAAGAAAATTACACTATTAACAACAGGAGGGCCATCGATATGAAACTCGGCATCATCATTGAGACAAAGGAATATGAGAAAGCCTGGAACGCCATGCGCTTTGCAGCCGCGGCCAGGCACAGGGGGCATGAGGTCAAGGTTTTCCTCATGGGCGAAGCGGTGGAGATCGAAAACCTGCGCCACGAAAAGTATGATGTGGCCGTTCAGGTCGACGCTTTTCATCAGGCGGGCGGCGAGATCCTGGCATGCGGCACCTGCCTGAAGTCACGCAGCATGGACGGCAGCGAAGTTTGCCCGCTGTCAACGATGAATGACTGCGTTGACATGGCGGAATGGGCGGACAAACTCCTGACCTTCTGAAGCCGGCACCGCGGTGTCCAATTAGCTGATCCGAAACTCGAAAGGATTGCTATGATTTACCTCGACTATAACGCGACAACGCCGATAGATGAAAAAGTACGGCTTGCTATGCTGCCCTTCATTGAGCGGCATTTCGGCAACCCCTCCAGCGGCCATGAATACGGCAGGACCACCAAAGCCGCGGTCGAGAAGGCGCGCGAGCAAGTGGCCTCCCTGCTGAATGCGCAGCCTGATGAGATCTGTTTCACCGGCGGCGGCAGCGAAGCCAACAACATGGCCATCAAAGGCGCTGCCTGGGGCCACGAAGGCCGGGGCAGGCACATCATTACCTCAAGCATCGAGCATCCGGCCGTGCTGAACGTCTGCCGGTGGCTGGGCCGTCGTGGATTCGATATCACTGTTTTGCCCGTGGATCCATTTGGCCTTGTTGCTCCGGCTGACCTGGAGGCGGCTATTACGCCCCGGACCATCCTGGTCAGCATCATGCACGCCAACAATGAGACAGGCACCATCCAGCCCATCAGCGAACTGGCCGCCATTGCCCGTGCCCACGGGGCCCTGTTCCATACGGACGCCGCGCAATCGGTTGGCAAGATCCCGACCGATGTGAGGGATATGGGCGTTGACTTGCTGTCCATGGCCGGACACAAGCTCTACGCGCCCAAGGGCGTCGGCGCGCTCTATATCCGCCGCGGCGTGCGGATTGAACCCCTGGTCCACGGCGCGGGCCATGAAAATGGCCTGAGGGCAGGCACGGAGAATGTCATCTTTGATGTGGCGCTGGGCGAGGCCTGTGTCATCGCGCAGGCGCACCTGCATGATACGGCTGTACGGGAGCTGAGGGACTATTTCTGGGATGCGCTGAAAAGCAATCTGGGCGGCCGCGTCATCCTCAACGGGCATCCGGACAAGCGCTTGCCCAATACGCTCAATATCAGTTTCATCGGCAGAGCAGGGTATGAAATCCTTGATCAGCTGCCAAATGCGGCGGCGTCCACCGGCTCGGCCTGCCACAGCGGCGAGGTGTCCCTTTCCCCCGTGCTTCAGGCGATGGGCGTCTCCCCGGAAATCGGCCGCGGAGCGGTTCGCTTCAGCCTGGGCCGCTATACGCGCAAAGAAGAAATCAACGCCGTGATTGCCCAGATCATTGCGGTGATGAATGGATCGGAAAGTCCTTCCGCCTGACAATCCTTGTCCGGCTGCCGTACGCTTTTACGCGGTTGGGGCCGGCGCCTTCACCACAATCAGCTCCAGTGTCCCGTCATGAAGGTTCCTGACGTTCATCTTGGTTTTGAATGGGATCTTGAGCAGTGTCCCCGCGTCGTATTCGTGGATCTCCTGCGAGTCCAGGCCGATGGACAGCCTGCCGCGGACTACTGTCATGTAAACGTTTGAATTGGAGAAGTGCTCGGGCAAACCCTCCCCCCTGTTGAATACAAAATGCAGATAGTGGACATTCTCGTCGAAAATCACCTTCTCCACGGCCTTTTCATCACCGCGGGACAGCTTGAAAACCTGTTCTGTCATGAATATCACCTCCTGGATTATTGTACGATATTTTGTGCCGACGTGGGCGCTTTTTTCTTATTCCCGCCGCCTTGGACGGACATGCTGAATCCTTTGTACTCCTTTGCCGCTTTCTTCCCGTCTTCAGACAGGAAGGATACCTTGGCCAGCAGGCGCTGCAGCACCCCATAAGGGCAGATCAGGTCATGGAAAACGTCCGGATGATAAAACAAGGTGATGCCGGCTGCGGCGATGATCCAAAACAGCATGACCGGCAGGTCCCTGCCCAGCAGCCTTCTGCTGATGACGAACAGCGTTATGGTCAACCCAAGGGAAACCCACGCCAGCCAGCCGGACTTCAGCCACTTTGGCGTCGGCTTGTCCAGTCTGCCCAGTTTCCCTTTCAGCCAGACAACGCCCAGCATCAGGGTATTCATGGGGCAGGCCGCCATGCAATAGAGCCTTTTGCCATACAGGGCGGGAAACAGCAGGCTGAGCGCGTACAGCGCCAGCCAGACGGTCAGGGCCTGCTGCCTGACCAGGATAAAGAACAGGACAAGGAACAGGGGTCTGAGGATACGGACGGCTTGTTTCATGGCTGAGACTCCTTCAGGCTTATCCTGACTCCCATTAACCTTACCCCATGTACGGTTTCCAGGGATACGACCGCCGGATCGGAGATGAAGACCTGGTTTTCATGAAGTGTTGCGGTTTCATCGTTTCGCGTCAGTGTGACCTCGCCTTTGACCACGTAAAACATGACATAGCTGTCCACCCGGGCGTCTGAGATCTTTTGCCCTGCGTTCAGCACGATGAGCCTTGCGTTGATCAGGTCGTTTTGATAAAAAGCGCCGCAGTTGCCGCCTGCCTTGGGGTCGAGTTCCAGCTTGGTCAGATCATAGATATTCATTCCGGATTCCTCACTTTCATATTTTGAAAAGACAGATGGAAACCATGACT
>CAZPBJ010000103.1:0-5666 GCA_964584685.1 uncultured Christensenella sp.
AAAGCCCCGCTTGGCTTCTCGGATCCTTTTCTGCTAGTGAAGTGTCAAACGCCCGGGCCTATTATGTTGGGGTGACTTATGGTATAATATTTTTGAATTGAAGGATGGATAGCGTGAGCGGGATCATGCCTGCCCAGAAAGTCCGCCCTGACAAGCGGCGGTATATTAGCCTGTTGCTTAGCACCAATGAATGAGGTTACTCCATGAACTTGCAGGATCTAAACCCCATGCAGCGTCAGGCTGCGGAGAAGTTGGAAGGTCCGCTTCTCATCATAGCGGGCGCCGGCAGCGGCAAGACGCGTACAATGACCTATCGCATCGCCAATCTTATGGCGCATGGCATAGCTCCCTCCGCTATTATGGCGCTTACCTTTACAAACAAAGCCGCCAAGGAAATGCTGGCCCGTGTAGACCGCTTGACAGAAGGTTCCGCGGCTGACGCATGGATAGGCACATTCCACGCCATTTGTGTCCGCATCCTCAGGCGTGATATTGAAAAGCTGGGTTACAAGCGCAGCTTTGTCATCTATGACGACGACGATCAGATGCGCGTGATCAAGGATATCTTTAAGCGCATGGATATTGATGAGAAACTGATGCCCATGCGTGAGGTGAAGTCCATCATTTCCGATGCCAAAAACCGGCTGATGAACGCAGGGGAGTGGTTTTCCCAGTCCGTCAAGGACTATCGCTCGCAGAAGATCCATGAAATTTTTACGTCCTATGATCAGCGCCTGCGGGCTTCCAACGCCTTGGACTTTGATGACTTGATTTCCAGGACACTGCAGCTGCTGGTGGATCATCCCCCTGTCGTGCAGTATTATCAACGGCGTTTTCAATATGTCCATGTGGACGAGTATCAGGACACGAATTATGCCCAGTATTCGCTTGTCAGGCTCCTGACGCAGGAAAGCCGCAACCTGTGCGTGGTGGGTGACGACGATCAGTCAATTTATGGCTGGCGGGGCGCCGATATCCGCAACATACTTGACTTTAAAAAGGACTTCCCCGACGCCACAGTGGTGAAACTGGAGCAGAATTACCGGTCAACCTCCAACATCCTTGATGCCGCCAATCAGGTGATCGCGCACAACCGGGGCCGTATGGAAAAGGCGCTCTGGACCCAGATCGGTGAAGGTGAAAAGATCATGTTCTGTTCCGCGGGCGATGAGCATGAGGAGAACGCCTGGGTTTGTGAACGCATCCGCCGCCTGCATCAAACAGGCGTACCCTATGCGGAGACCGCAGTACTATACCGCATGCACGCGCAAAGCCGTGTGCTGGAAGAAATGCTCATGCGCGCCGGGATACCTTATCGCATTTATGGCGGAACCCGCTTTTACGATCGCAGGGAGATCAGGGATATTGTGGCATACCTGCGGCTGCTGCTCAACCCCCTTGATGAAGTATCGCTCAAACGCATCATCAATGTGCCAAAACGCGCCATTGGCGACGCAACTGTCGCGATGCTCGAAAGCTATGCCGAAACCGAAAACATACCGCTGTACAGCGCGCTCATCAATGCGCCAGATCAGCTCAGTTCCCGCCCGCGCAAGTGCGTCGGGGATTTTATCTCGCTGCTCAATCGCCTGTCTGCCTTGCGGGAAGGTATGCAGCTGACTGATTTTATCAAGCTGCTGCTGGATGAGACGGGTCTGCTGAGCCAGTATGAGGATACCAACGACGAAGAACTGATCAGTAAAAAGGAAAACATACTGGAGTTTGTCGGTGCGGTCCAAGAGTACGAGAATATGACGGATAATCCCACCATCGAATCCTTCCTTGAGAATGTCGCCCTTGTGACGGACTTGGATATGCAGCAGGACGCGCCGCAGTTTGTGACCCTGATGACGCTGCATTCGGCCAAGGGGCTTGAATACGACGCTGTTTTTTTGATCGGCATGGAGGAGGGGGTATTCCCCACCCACCGGGCCTTGCTGGATGACAAGCGCATGGAGGAGGAGAGGCGCCTTTGCTATGTTGGCATCACCCGCGCAAGAAAGCATCTGGGCCTTTCGCTTGCAAAACGGCGCACCATTTTTAACCAGCTCAACTTCAACCCTCCCAGCCCATTCATCGCCGAGATCCCGGCCCGCCTTTTGTCGGACGAGTGGGGCAAAACGATGCGTAAACACTTCGGGGAGGATGAAGGGCAGGTCATGACACCCCGCAGGGCAGTGCAGCGCCCGCCCAAGACAGGCTTTGGCGCTCCCGGAATGGGTCAGGATCTGGCCGGTATTCCTGGCGTACGCAAAGGATTTATCCCTACAATCGCCCATGAAGAGGCTGAGCCGCAGGTACTCTACCGCGTTGGGGACAAGGTGCTGCACAAGAAGTTTGGCGAAGGCCGCGTGCAGGATATGACCGGTACGGGCAGCGAGGCGCGCATCATCATTCAATTTACCGCCTATGGCGAAAAACAGTTCGCCCTCAGCGTGGCTCCCATCGTGAAACTGGAGTAGCAGGAAATGACAGACCAAAGGCCGGCGATCAAGGAGCTGGTGAAAAAAATCAACGAGGCGTCCCGGCGGTACTATGTGGAAGATAACCCTTCCATGTCAGATGCAGCTTGGGATGCCTTGTATGATCAACTGCTCGCGCTTGAGAAGGAAACCGGCATCGTGCTGCCCGACTCTCCCTCCAGGCGGGTGGGCGGAGAGCCTCTGGCAGCCTTCAAGCAGCACCGACATCTGAATAAGCTATGGAGCATGGATAAAGTACATTCCAAAGAGGCGCTGTCGCAGTGGTTTCTCCGCACGCGGGCGCTTCACGCCAAATTGCCTGACCTGCCTCCGCTCACTTTTGCCCTGGAATACAAATATGACGGGCTGACCGTCAACCTGACGTATCGGGATGGACAACTGGTCAATGCCGCCACGCGGGGCAACGGCAATGTGGGCGAAGAGATCCTGCCGCAGGCGATGACAATCCGCGGAATTCCGCTGACCATTCCCTATCTGGGCTTGATGGAGATACACGGTGAGTGCGTCATGCGCCTGTCTGTTTTTACTGCCTACAACCGCAGCGCTGCCGAACCGCTTAAAAACGCGCGCAACGCGGCTGCCGGCGCTTTGCGTAATCTGGATCCCCGGATTACGGCTTCACGCAGGCTGTCCGCTTTTTTCTATGAAGTGGGCACAATACAGGACCCACCGTTTTTGGATCAGCAAGGCATGATGGCATTTATCGCGGACAACGGTTTCCCTGCAGCGCCTGTCCTGACAATATCGAGCGATGAAGAAACCATCATGGCTGCCATCGACAGTATCGAGGCACGCCGCGAACAGCTAGATTTTCTGATTGACGGCGCTGTGGTCAAGGTATGTGATAAACGCACGCGCGATGCTCTTGGCTATACGGATAAATTCCCGCGTTGGGCCGTTGCTTACAAGTTCTTGGCGGAGGAAACGACCACTACCCTGGAGCGGGTCGTGTGGGAGCCGGGCAGGACGGGCAAGCTGACCCCCCTTGGACATGTGACGCCGGTTGATTTTGCAGGGGTTACGGTGCGCAAGGCAACGCTAAACAATTGGGGAGATATCCAAAGAAAAGGCTTGAGCCTTGGCTGCACGGTGCTCATCAGGCGTTCCGGTGACGTGATACCGGAGATCATGGGCAGGGTGGATGACGGCGCTCAGGGTGAGATGATCGAAAAGCCGGTTGTTTGTCCGGCTTGCGGCAGCCTGCTCGAGGAAATCGGCGCTCAGCTCTTCTGCATCAACCGGGACGGCTGCAAGCCGCAAGCCGTGGCACGGCTGGCGCATTTCGCTTCACGCGACGCGATGGACATCAGCGCTTTTTCTGACAAGACGGCGGAGCTGTTCTATGATCGGTTGGGATTGCGCGAGCCTGACGCGCTCTACACCCTGAGCAGGGAATCCCTGCTGAGTTTGCCGGGATTCCTGGAAAAAAAGGCCGACAATATGCTGGAGGCTATCAGACTGAGCAAGGACTGCCGCTTGGATGCTTTCCTGTTCGCCCTTGGTATCCCGGGCATCGGCAGGGGCATGGCGCGTGATATTGCCCAACACTTTGGCAGCTTGCAGGCCCTTCGCACGGCAGGCAGGGAAGAGCTGGCTGAAGTAGCGGGCGTTGGTGAGATCTCAGCGCAGGATATCGTGGATTATTTTGCTGATCCGGCCAATTCCCGTCTGATCGACAGCCTGCTGGCGCTTGGCCTGCGTCCGCACGATATGGCAGGTGACTCCCGGCAAATGGCGCTGACGGGGAAAACCATTGTGGTCACAGGCACCTTGCCCACGCTGTCCCGTCAGGGGGCAGAAGACCTCATCCGCCGGCACGGCGGCATCGCCGCGTCCGCCGTTAGCCGCAAGACCAGCCTGCTCCTTTGCGGGGAAAACGCCGGCAGCAAACTGCAAAAAGCACAGGAACTGGATATTCCCGTCATAAACGAGGTTGCTTTTCTGGAATTGCTGAAGTCATGAATAATATCGGTCGCCCACAATGAAAGAGACCACCGCAAAACGCGATGGCCTCTTTTGTGTCCGGGAGAATATCTTACTTGATTTCCACCTTGGCGCCAACATCTTCAAACTGCTTCTTGATCTTCTCGGCCTCAGCCTTGGGCAGGCCTTCCTTGATGGTCTTGGGGGCGGATTCAACAAAGTCTTTGGCTTCCTTCAGGCCCAGGCCGGAAATGACTTCACGGGCGACCTTGATGACCTTGATCTTCTCTGCGCCGGCATCAACCAGCACGACATCAAACTCGGTCTTCTCTTCAACAACGGCGGCGGCAGCAGCGGCGACGGGGGCGGCTGCGGCAACAGGGGCGGCGGCGGAAACGCCAAACTTGGTTTCCAGTTCTTTGACCAGCTCGGCCAGCTCCAGGACGGTCATGGACTCAATTGCGGTCAAAATTTCTGCGCGGTTCATTTCTTTCTTCCTCCAAATGTAGTTTTTTGCTAGGGTTCGACAGTGAGATTACGCGGCTTCCTTTTGCTTGCGCACTGCGTCAATGGCAAAAACCAGGGAGCGGAGCGTAGCGGAGAGGACGCCAACCAGGTTTGTCGCGGGCGCGTTCAAGCTGCCCATGATCCTGGCGATGAGGACTTCGCGCGATGGGAGCTTGGCCAGGGCCAGGACTCCTTCAGCGTTCACGTAAGTACCCTCCACCAGGCCGGCCTTGATGGCGAGCTTGGGTACTTTTGCGTCTGAGATGTAATCGGAGATGATCTTGGCGGGCGCTACGGCGTCCTTCATGCCAAAGGCGAATGCGGACGGCCCCTCCAGCAGATGATCCATGTCCCTGATGCCCAGGTCATCCAGCGCCCTGCGTACCAGCGTGTTTTTGAGTACGACGTATTCCACCCCGGCCGCCCTGAATTTGTTGCGCAGCGCGGTGATCTCCGCAACGGTGACACCGGTGTAACTGACCACGACGACGGATTGAGCCGCCTTGATCTTCTGGGTGATAGAGGCTACCTGTTCCCTTTTAAGTTCAGCGTTCTTGTTCATGTTGTCTTTCACCATCTTTCGGGCCTGAATCAAAGAAAACCCTTGTGCTGTTGGCACAAGGGCATTGATACAATGCGTCTCGCACCTCGGCTGGCGACTTTCGTCCTTGGGCGTTAAACGCACCTGCTGTCTTTGGCACAGGCTTCTTCAAGCCTTGATCAGATTAACACAGCCACACCGCCTTGTCAACC
>CAZPBJ010000104.1:0-5204 GCA_964584685.1 uncultured Christensenella sp.
CCTGGGTTATTGGAACACGCAATTATCTATTCAAAACTACGTTGCTGAATTTGGAATTCCGCTTTGGCACCTGGAAAACATCAGCGGCACGGCGGTCAAGAACCTGCGGATCACAGACTCGGGCAATAACTGGTGTAATGTTGGCTATGATTATGTGGTTGGTGCTGGTGAGGTGAGCGCTGATCTGATCTGCAGTATTGATGAGTTAAGCGTGTCCGTTCCAATTACCATCCATGTGGACGGCTCGACAGTGCCGACCTCCATGTTCACGCCGAGCTGGTATGACGCAAAGGCGGGGGAATCGATTCACATCGCCCGCCCGACGCTGCTGCCGGATTCGACGGACCTGAGCCATGACCTGTTCTATTTTGAACTGAGCGGCAATTTCCCGCAGGGACTGAGCGGGAATTCTGAAACCGGCTATGACGTAACCTTTACAGAACCGGGATACTACACCGCGCAGGTACGGATGTACTATGCGGCCATCTGGCTGACCCAGAATATCGTGTTCAATATTGCCGATGTGGATAATGTTCTTCCAACGCTGGTGCCGGTGACTAGTATTCAGTTAAGCGAAGATACGCTCATCATAGACTTAGGAGAGTGGAGGGATCTGTATAAAACCATCATGCCAGGCGATGCCTCGATCCAGACGCTGTCCTGGGTCTCTGACAACGAGTCCGTGGCTACAGTAGACCAGAACGGCTTGGTCACAGGCGTCGGCCTGGGCAGCGCGACCATCACCGCCACGGCGATGGATGGGAGTGGTATTTTCGATTCATGTGCAGTCAACGTGTATGAGCCGATTATTGTCACCCTGGAGATGGATGATGCTGTTGTTGCCGGATCTCCCATCACCGCTTCCTGGACTATCTCAGGCGGTGGGGATCCCTATGTGGAATATGGCAGCTGGAGCCTGTATGAAGCCGATACTAATGTTGGCGCTTACTCTGCTCAGTTCACTGCGAACTCAAGCACATACACACCCCTTTTCGGGGACAGGGGCATACTCCAACTTGGGATCAGAGACAGAGTTACCGGACGCCACAAATCGATCAATCATTACTTCACCATCACTGACTCGCCTACTCCCATCAGCATGGCCGTCAGTTTGCCCGGAACAGTCGCTGCCGGAAGCCCCATCACCGCTTCCTGGACAATAACAAATGCTATTGAACCCCTTACTGTGTTGAGTGCCAGCTGGCACCTCTATATCGAATATGATTACGCGGGCAGGAATGAAGCTGTCGTAACAGGAAATTCGTCTACCTTTACGCCATTGTTGGGGACGCGCGGCTCTTTCAACATCGAAATCATGGACGGCCGTGGCCGGAGATTGAGTCCCAACCGTGAGTTTACAGTCACAGGGACTGCGGAGAACCCCCTGCAGTTCGCTCAGTCGTCTTATGAGGTCACGCATTACCTGTATGGTCAAAACGGGTGGAACAATATCGGCAGAATCTATCTGGTGAACAACGTACAGTCGCTTGGTTCGCTTGAATGGAGCCTGGGATACTTATCAGGGAATGCCGTTAATGGTCTGGATATATCGGGATACTATTCGGACCGCTGCGAGCTTGGATATGAGAATCTCGTATCTGCGGGAACGTCGATCTATGAATTGACCTGTTCCATCGCCGGTTATACTGCGTCGATCCCGGTAACTATCCACGTATCGAGCGAGTCGGTCCCGCAGACCATGGAGACACCCGCCCACTATACGCTGACGGCAGGCGAATCGGTCCATATTGCCCGGCCGGTGCTGCCGCTGGAAGGAAGCAGCCTGACGCAGGAACAGTTCAGGTTTGAACTCAGCGGGGAGTTTTCAAAGAAGCTGGGAAGTTCCGCTGACGGCTATACGGTGATGTTCGACAAGCCTGGCTACTACATTACCAATGTGCTTTTGTCCTATGCGAACATCTACATTTCGAAAAGCGTTCTGTTCACCGTTCTGGATGCGGGCGGGAGTCCTGTCGGGAGCCCCGTTCAGATAGACCGGGAAGCGATTGACAAGACAATTTATCTCAATGGTGGGAATCTTGGAAATTGGAATCAATGGGTTTACATCAAAGATGTATCAATGTTGGGTATCACCCCTGTGTGGAGCCTGACGGGTGTCACGGGGTCCTCTGTCAGGAACCTGAGGATTCAAGGCTCGGGGGATACCTGGTGTAACGTTGGCTACGATATGGTGCTGGGAGTTGGCGATACGAGGGCGCTGCTCACCTGTACGGTCGGTGATTACAGCGATTCCATCCCGGTGACGATTCGTGTGTCGGACGTGTCGGTGCCGACCTCCATGGTTACGCCAAGCCTGTATAACGCGAAGGCGGGGGACACGATCCACATCGCCCGGCCGGTGCTCCTGCCGGAGGTCACGGACCTGAGCCATGATCTGTTCTATTTTGAACTGAGCGGCAGTTTCCCGCAGGGAACGAGCGGGAGTTCAGGAACCGGTTATAATGTGACCTTCGCAGAACCGGGATACTACACTGCGCAGGCGCGGATGTACTATGCGGATATCTGGCTGACCCGGAATATCGTGTTCAACATTGCCAATGCGGATAATGTTCTTCCAACACTGGTGCCGGTGACTGGTATTCAGTTAAGCGAAGACGCGCTCATCATGGACCTTGGAGAGCAGAGGGAACTGTATAAAACCATCACACCAGGCGATGCTTCGATCCAGACGCTGAATTGGACATCTGACAACGAATCTGTGGCTGCAGTAGACCAGAACGGCAGGGTCACCGGCGTCGGTCTCGGCAGCGCGACCGTCACCGCGACGGCGATGGATGGCAGCGGCATTTTCGATTCCTGCATAGTTACCGTGTATGAACCGATAATTGTAACCCTTGACATGCCTGATACAGTCGTGGCCGGCAGCCTCATTGAAGCTTCCTGGGTCATTTCCGGCGGCGAGGACCCCTATGTGGAATATGGCAGCTGGAACCTGTATGAGAACGGTCAGAATGTTGGCGGATTTACTGCCCAATTTGATGTTGATTCAAGCTCCTTTTCTCCGCTGTACGGTGACAGGGGCATGCTCCACTTGACTGTCAGGGACAGGGTGACCGAGAGATACGAATACGTCAATCAGGAGTTTACCATCACCGGTTCGCCGGATCCCCTGACAGCTGATCCTTCCCTGAATGCGACGAGCGTGGCTGTCAACAAACCAATTACCGCGACATATACGATTTCCGGCGGGGTGCCGCCCTACACGGTCATTGACAGCATCTGGTATGTCAGGGAGACCGAAACGGCCAATTGGCACCATCAGTACGGAATTGATACTGAAGGCGCGTCGGTTTTCGAGCCTGTTTTCGGAGTCAGCGGCCATTATACGCTTCATGTCCGCGACGCGGCAGGACGGGAAGAATTGTTCTCTTCAGAGGAATTCACCATCACAGGCTCACCCGCCCCCCTGAGCGTGACCATTGACCTGCCCGAGACAGCCGTGGCGGGAGCACCCATTACGGCGACATGGAGCATCCAGGGTGGCGTTGCTCCGATTACTGTTGAATTTGTCCTGTGGAATCTATATTCCGGCAATGTTTTTGCGGGATCGCACTATACTGATTTCGCTGATAACAGCGCCGCCTTCACCCCCTTGATGGGAACGCGCGGAGAATTCCGCATCAATATCAGCGACGGCGCCAGCAGGAATCTGACTTTCACCAAGGGATTTACTATCGAAGGAACATCGGACAATCCGCTCCAATTTGCGCAGTCTTCCTTTGAAACGACGCTTTACCTTAACGGGGCGACTGGGGGGAACAGGCTGGGCCCCATCCGTCTGATGAACGATGTCCGGCTCCTGGGCACACCGTTGTGGTCCCTGCAGCCTGTTTCCGGAAACTCCGTCGGAAATCTGCACATAGACAGTTACGACTCTTATCTTTGCTCACTTTACTACATCAATATGCTGGGCGTGGGCACGTCGACCTATGAATTGACCTGTACACTTGGGGAGTATGCCGCGACGATTCCGGTAACTATCCATGTGTCGGGCGAGCCGGTCCCGAAATCCATGGACACCCCTGCCCAGTACACGCTTGCGGCAAACGAGTCTGTCCACATCTCCCGCCCGGTGCTGCCCCTGGAAGAGACCAGCCTGACACAGGAGCAGTTCAGTTTTCAACTCGACGGTGCATTCTCACAGAAGTTCGGAACTTCGGCTGATGGCTATGATGTGATGTTCTTCAAGCCCGGCTACTACATTGCCGGTATCACCATGTCCTACGCGAACATAAGGGTTTACAAGAGCGTTCTGTTCACCGTCCTGGATTTGGACGGGAATCCCGTTGGGAGCCCCGTTCAGATCAACCAGGAAGCGATTGACAGAACGATCTACCTGAACAACAATCCCGGCAGTTGGAGTCAGTATGTCAGCATCAATGATCTTTCTATGCTGGGGTTCACCCCTGTATGGAGCCTGACGGAGGTTGCCGGAACCTCTGTCAAAAATCTTCGGATCACTGATTTCAACCGCAATTGGTGTCATGTAGGATATGATATGGTCCTTGCGGCGGGAGATATGACGGCGCTGCTCACCTGTACCGTAGGCGAGTTCAGCGACTCCATTCCGGTGACCATCCGCGTCTCGAATGCGACGGTGCCGATCTCCATGGTCATGCCAAGCCGGTATGACGCGAAGGCTGGGGAGCCGATCCACATCGCCCGTCCGGCGCTGATGCCGGAAGGGACGGACTTGAGCCACGATCTGTTCTACTTCCAGTTGAACGGCAATTTCCCGCAGGGACCAAGCGGGAGTTCAGAAATCGGCTATAATGTGACCTTCACACAGCCGGGATACTACACCGCGCAGGCGCGGATGTACTGCGCAGACGTCACGCTGACCCGGAATATCGTCTTCAACATTGCCAATGCGGATAGTGTTCTTCCGCCGATGGTCCCGGTGACCGGGGTCATGTTGAATGAAGAGAACATCGGCATGGACCTTGGACAACGGCAATATCTAAATCGTACCGTCATGCCGGGCGACGCTTCCGTTAAAACCTTGGTATGGACCTCAAGCGACGAAAGCGTTGTAAGGGTTGATCAGGATGGCATTGTCACCGGCGTTGCTCTTGGCAGTGCGACCATCACCGCAACGGCGATGGACGGCAGCGGCATCTCGGATTCATGCCTTGTGACAGTGTATGAACCGATGTATATCACGATGCAAATGGACAGCACCG
>CAZPBJ010000104.1:5214-5601 GCA_964584685.1 uncultured Christensenella sp.
CGTCAGTTTGCCCGGAACAGTCGCTGCCGGAAGCCCCATCACCGCTTCCTGGACCATTGAAGGCGGAACTGCTCCATATACATACGGGGTGGGCGTCTGGTTCCTGTATGAGGAAGGGAGTTGGGCAAGCGGGCGTGATGCATTTATCGTTGATAATAGCACAACCTTCACGCCCATGTTTGGTGACAGGGGCGAGTTGTCCTTCAATATCACAGATAGTATTGGAAGGCAAAAGAGCATAAGCAGAAGCTTCACTATCACCAATTCGCCCCCGGCGATGGAAGTGGATGTTACCATGCTGCCGGCAATCGTCAATGCGGGCGGGACCGTCACAGCTGTATGGACGATTGCCAATGCGAAAGACCCGGTCCGGGTATCTTCATATTG
>CAZPBJ010000105.1:0-1744 GCA_964584685.1 uncultured Christensenella sp.
GATGTCAGAGTCAGCCTGCATGAAGCGGAATCTCATCTGCTTATTTCAAACCAAACCCATCATGAAAAACAAGTGAAAAATGTCCATCCCTACCGCGTGAAGTTTGGCAAAATGATCCCGTCCGGATGAATTCCCGCATTCCGACATGATCAGAACGTGGTATAATGATCACGAATTGATTGCAAGGAGAGTAGTATGCGCTTAGAAGTCAGAGGGATCAAAAAGAGCTTCGGCGACAAGGAAGTGCTGCACGGCGTGAGCTTTGAGGTCATGTCGGGGCGGGCCATGGGCTTTCTTGGCCGCAACGGGGCGGGCAAGTCCACCACGATCCGCTGCCTGATGGATGTGTTCCACCAGGACGAGGGCGGCTTTTACATGGACGGCGCGCCGCTTGACATCAAAAAGCACCGCGTCGGCTACCTGCCCGAGGAGCGGGGCATGTACCAGAAGCATACGGTGATGGAGCAGCTGTGCTATTTCGCCCGCCTGCGCGGCGCGACAAAGCAGGCGGCGGAAAAGTCAGCCAGCGAGTGGGTGGATTATTTCGGCCTGAGCGAGTACAAGAACAAAAAGCTGGAGACCCTGTCCAAGGGCAACCAGCAGAAGATACAGATCGCCCAGTGCTTTTTGAATGAGCCGGATATCCTGATCCTCGATGAGCCCTTCAGCGGGCTGGACCCGGTGAACGCCCAGGTGTTCAAGGACGCTATCTCCCGCTTTGTGCGTGAGGGGCGGCTGGTCATCTTTTCCTCCCACCAGATGGGCTATGTGGAGGAAGTCTGCGATGACATCACGCTGATCCACAGCGGTGATATCCTGCTCAGCGGCAATCTGGATGACATCAAGCGCGACATGGGCGAGGGCAAGCTGCAGCTGCGTGCCGAGGGCATGGCGGATGAGGCGCTGGAGGGAAAGATCAAGGCCGCCTTCCCCGGGATAGAGACTCTGCGGCATGAGAACGGGCTGATCCTCGATACAAAGGGAAAGGTCAGCCAGGGGGATATCCTGCGCTTGATCGAGCGTGAGGGCATGACCATCCGCTCCTTCGGGCTGTATACGCCCAGCCTCAACGATATTTTCATTTCAAAGGCAGGTGAGCAGGCATGAGGGATTTTAAGATCATCACAGGCTATGAGCTGAAGCAGCAATTGGGTAAAAAGAGCGTGCGCGTCACCACCATCATCCTGATGCTGGCGGCCCTGATCGCCGCCTCCTTCCCGCGCGTTTCACAGATGGTCAAGGGCGATGTGCCTGCCGGAGGGACCGCGCAGGAGGCCGCGCAGACCGCCGGTCAGGACGACTATATGAGCCTGGAGACGGGATATGTGTTCGCGGATGAGGCCCAGCGGGCCGAATACAGCGCCATGCTGAACCTGAAGGACGCCAATGTCTATCCCTCCCGCGAGTCGCTGGTCTCGGCCCTCAAGGAGAAGACGCTGAAAGTCGGCTTCGTGATGGCGGAGGACGGCTTTGAAAGCATCTACCAGGATAAGGGCATGGAGGGGGGCCAGGCGCAGCGGCTGAGCGCGCTGATGAGCGCGCGCCATACGGATCATCTGCTGGCGGCCAAGGGGCTGACGGCTCAGGATCTGGCTGAGATCCAATCCTTCAGCCCCCGCGTGACGGAGACGGTGATGGGCCGCAGCATCGAAAACAACATCCTGGTCTCCATGATCCTGATGATCGCCATCTACATGATCGTGCTGCTCTACGGCAGCACCACCTCGGTGATGATCGCCCGGGA
>CAZPBJ010000105.1:1844-5579 GCA_964584685.1 uncultured Christensenella sp.
GTGGTGCAGTTCATCTTCATCGCGGGCTATATCGCCAGCACCACCGTGATGTACGACCCTGCCGGCACGGCCGCTGTCATCACCTCCCTGATCCCCTTCACCGCCGTGATGGTGATGCCCATCCGCGCCGGCATGATGACGGTGCCCATCGCGGAGCTGCTGATATCGGGCGCCTTGATGCTGGCCTCGCTGGCTGTTTTCGCCTGGCTGTCCATCAAGATCTACCGCTGGGGCAGCCTGAACTACGGCAACAAGCTGAACATGAAAAAGCTCTTCAGGGAAGTCATCAAGGCCAGGCATTAAGGTCAAACGTGAAAGAATGAAACCTGTAAGCGAGCATGAGATCAGACTGTTTCGCCTGCACCGCCACTGCCTGGACGCACGCCTCGACACGGTGGACGTCCTTGAGGCGGCGGGGGCCTGCGGGTTGCAGAACTCACCGCCCGGCGCCTGGGAAACGGCCCTGTTCATGTATGGAATTATTAGGTGTTTGCACAAGTATGGTTTTTACATGCTTGATTTTCCATCTCAAGTTGCTACAATGAGTTGCGAGGCATTTTAAATGTTTCATGATTACACAAAAGATAAGGGTAATAGTACATGAGTTCAAATCGGTCAACACACCTTATAATAAATGGCGATAGTCGGGATATGTCCAGATTGCATGACGAATCGGTTCAGTTAATTATTACATCTCCGCCATATTGGCAATTGAAAGATTATGGAGAAGAGAATCAAATTGGTTTCCATCAATCCTATGAGGAATATATCAATAATCTGAATATTGTATGGGCAGAGTGTTTTCGAGTTCTTCAAGAAGGCTGCAGAATGTGCGTCAATATTGGAGATCAGTTTGCTCGTTCAGTATATTATGGACGCTATAAAGTTATTCCGATAAGAACCGAAATTATTAAATTTTGTGAGTCGCTTGGAATGGACTATATGGGAGCGATCATTTGGCAGAAAAATACGACGATGAACACGACCGGAGGGGGGGCTGTGATGGGGAGTTTCCCTTATCCTCGAAATGGTATCTTGAAAATGGACTATGAGTTCATTTTAATTTTTAAGAAACTCGGGAAGGCTCCTCTTGTAAGTCATGAAATAAAGAAAGCATCTGAAATGACAAAGGATGAATGGAATACATTTTTTTCATCGCACTGGAATTTTGGAGGAGCAAGGCAGAACCAGCACATGGCGGTATTTCCAGAAGAGTTGCCCCGTCGTCTAATTAAGATGTTTTCTTTTGTAGGAGAAACAGTTTTGGATCCGTTCAGTGGTAGTGGAACGACTACATTGGCTGCGAAAAATTTAGGGCGTAATTCCATCGGATATGAGATTAACCCAGAATACATAGAAATATGCAAAGATAAAATTGGGGCATCTCGTCTTGATTCGGTTCAATATGATTTCCGATTTGAAAATGAAAAGACTGATATTGATGTTCAAAAAGTGATAGATGGATTTTCCTATACTTTCTGTGATCCACACAAGATGGATAAAAAAGTTGATATAAAAAAATTACAATATGGTTCAAGAATTGATGATCAAGGTATTGTTCAGAGGGAGGATTATTACACTGTTAAGCGTGTGATAAATCCAAAACTGGTTCAGCTTGATAACGATCTCATAGTTAGGCTTATTGGTATAGAGGAAAAGCATGCTGCTAATGGTGAGGCCACAAAATTCTTAACGGAGAGAATTATTGGACAAAAGGTTTTCATGAAATATGATGATCGAAAGTATGATGAAGATAATCACTTAATGTGTTATTTATATTTGAAAAATAAGACTTTTGTAAATGCACATTTAATTAAATTAGGGCTTGCAAACGTTGACTTGCAGTATGATTATAGTAAAAAGAATAGATTTATTGAAATGGAGATAAAAAATGGCTAAAGAATGGATATTGAACAGCGCAATGAATCGTTTCCAGCTAAACTTCAAAAGAAATGTTGGGGCGACATCCGAGGCAATCAGAAAATGCTCTCCAAAGACAGTAGATGAATGGCGTGATTACTACTTTGCTAACGTACGTCCTCTTTCTCATATTGAAGAACTCGGTAAAAAGCTATATACCAAAATAACCGAAGTTATCCAATCAGAGATTGAAGATGTTACAGAAAAGGACTGTATAGAATACTTAGTTAACATGGTCATCGATCGCACTTTTGATGGATACATGACAGAGATATCTACAATATATGGACAGCTTGAAAAAATACTTGGTTTGAAGATTGAACCAGCCCCGGATGAGTGGGACAGGCATTATAATGTAGATTTTTATATAACTATCAATGGGAAAAGTATTGGTCTTCAAATTAAGCCTGTGAATGAAGGAATTCAACTTCCCGAAATCTTTAAAGAGCGGGATATTCAAGCGAGGACACATCAGAAGTTTACAGAAACTTATGGAGGAAAAGTTTTTTACATTTTTCTGCAAAAGTTAACGGGAAGAAGGTCATTATGAACACTGAGGTGATTGACGAGATTCAGGAAGAAATAGACAAGTTAAGTAAATGCTGAACCTTGTCATTCTTGTGTTAATATGATAAGCCTTCCGGCGGAATACACCCGGCGCATGCAAGCGCTGCTGGGGGATGACTATGACAGCTATCTGGCATCCTTTGACACGGCGCCGCAAAAGGCCCTGCATGTCAACCGGTCTGTCATCAGCCCCGAAGCGTTTGAGGCGCTGGCGGATTTTGAGATCCGCGGGCTCCCCTATTACCGGGGCGGCTACACCTTCCGTGAGGAGGGCCTGGGGAATCATCCCTATCATCACGCCGGCATGTTTTACATCCAGGAGCCCAGCGCCATGTCGCCCGTCGCCGCGGTCGATATCGACCCTCACTGGCGGGCGCTGGACCTGTGCGCCGCCCCCGGCGGCAAATCTTCCCAGCTGGCGATGGCCGTGCCGGAGGGGCTGCTGGTAGCAAATGACCCTGTCATGAGCCGCTGCAGGATCCTGACGGGAAACATTGAGCGGATGGGCTACCGGCATGTGGTCACCGCCTGCCTGGATGTCAGCGCCTTCTCAAAGAGTTGCGCTGGTTATTTTGACCTGACGCTGGCGGATGCCCCCTGCTCGGGGGAGGGCATGTTCCGCAAGGACGAAGGCGCGATCAGGGAGTGGAGCCCCGGACTGGTCGAAAAATGCGCGCTGAGGCAGCGGGAGATCCTGGAGCACGCGAAGCGGACCCTCAGGCCCGGCGGAACCCTCATCTACTCTACCTGCACCTTCTCCCTCCAGGAAAACGAGATGAATGTGCTGCGCTTTTTACAGGACAACCCGGAGTTTACCCTGGTTCCCTGTAAGGAAGAGGTCGTCCGCGCGACAAGCCCCGGCATCGATCTGCCGGGCAGCGGCGGGATCGATCTGTCGCTGTGCAGGCGGTTTTATCCCTTCGGTGAACAGGGCGGCGAAGGGCAGTTCATTGCCGTGATGAGGAAGCGGGACGATGGCGGGGCTGAGCCTCATCTGGCTTCGGGCCAGCAGGCGCGGGAGGATCTGTCAGCCGCCGACCGGAAGATCGCGCATGCCTTCCTCCGCGATACGCTGACAGGCTTTGATGAAGAGGCGGTCTTCCGCAAGGGGCAGACGATCCGATATTTTGAACCGGATTTTACCCCTGACTTCCCCATGTTTTCCTGCGGGGTCAACCTGGGCACGGTAGAGAACGGGCGCTTCAAGCCCGCGCATCAGCTCTTTTCCGCGATGGGCGGCAGTTTTGT
>CAZPBJ010000106.1:0-5576 GCA_964584685.1 uncultured Christensenella sp.
TGTAGGCCATGCTGACCTTGCCCTCGGCGAAGCGCGCGCGCTGGCCCCAGGTGACATTCTGGCTGAGGTTGCGGCTCTCTTCCTGCGCGATGGAGCTTAGGATGGAGATGGTGAGCTCAGCGCTGGGGTCGAAAGTCCACAGGCCGTCCTTCTCGAAGTAGACCTCAACGCCCCTGGCCTTGAGCTCACGGATGGTGGAGATGGAGTCGACGGTGTTCCTGGCAAAGCGCGAGATGGACTTGGTGACGGCAGGGTCAGCATCAGCCTTCCCTGTGGCCTGGGCACGCGCACGTGCGGCCTCGATCTTGTCAGCGATCGTCTCAAAGCCCTCAGCATCCGCCGCGGTTAACTTGTACTTGATCTCGATGGCTTCCCTGGTGTCCACCAGTTCCTGGAGGCGGATCTTGTCCTTCTCTGTGAACTTGCCAGATTGCCGGCGCTTTAGGAGCTTGCTAACCTCGCTGTCCAGGCTGCCCAGGGTCTTGATGTCTGCTTCCATTTGCGCAGATAAATTAGTGTAGGACCAGGATGGCGGGGCCCAGGGCAGCTGCAAAGCCCGCGAAACGGAGGATGTTCATCCGCTGGGCGGCATCCATCCCCAGAAAGGCGGTGAGCATGTCATGCGCTTTGTCGATTAGGTTTTGCAGCATCGGGTTCATGTCATCACCCAGTTGCTGGGTGAAGAGGACGGCAGTGTTCTTGAGGTTAATCAGCCGGGACTTGGTCGTGTTGTAGCGCTTCCCGGCTTCAATGGTCAGTGCGTTGTTCTTATCCCAGGCAGCATTGGCTGTGACCTGGGTATCCCGGAACAACTGGGTCGCGTTGGTCGCGCGCATCAGGGTGTCCCTGAGCCTGACCTCGCTGATGCCGATCTCTTGCAAGGTCGCAATCGCGCTGGCGCCTTCTTCATCCATCTTAGCCAGCCCGCCAATGAAGGATTGGAAGGCTTCGGCAGGATTGCTGTCCCAGAGTTGCTTGAACTGCTGGGTGGTCAGCCCCGAGACGCTGGCGAAGTCCTTGAGCGCCTGGCCGCCGGTCTCTGAAGCGACCTCCATCTTGACCAGTGCTTTGGAGAAGGCCGAGCCACCCATCTGCGCTTCAATGCCTACGGCAGAGAGCGCTGTGGCAAAGCCCAGGATCTGTGCCTCGCTCAAACCCACCTGGTGCCCAGCACCTGCCAGGCGCATGGACATCTCCAGGATCTGTGACTCGGTGGCCGCATAGTTGTTGCCCAGGTCGACCAGGGTTGAACCCAGGTTCTGGAACTCCGCCTGGTTCATGCCTGCGATGTTGGCAAACTTCGCCAGCGTCAGCACCGCGTCATTGGCCACGATGTCTGTGCTGTTGCCCAGGTCAATCATGGTCCGGGCGAAGGTCATGAGGTGCTCATTGGAGATGCCCATCTGCCCTGCAACCGCGACGACCTCTGCGATATCTGTACTGGAGGAGGCGACCTGGGTGGACATCTCCTGCGACTGATTGTTGTAACTGGGTGTACTCCGCCTGTGCCGCCTCAAGCGCTGCCTTCATCTTCTCCTGGCGCGCATGTGAGTCCACCAGTTTCTGGTTGGCCTGCACCAAGGCGCGGGAGTACTGGTCCACTGCCTGGGTTTGTGCCTTTTGCTTGCTGGACAGCAGGGATAGCTTGGCCTCGGTGCCCTGCACACTCTTCTCAAACCCTGAAATGCCGGCACCTGAGAGACGAAAGCTGCTCTCTGCTTCCCGGATTTGCTGGTTGATCGTGCGCAGGTTCCTGGAGAAGTTATCGCTGTCCAGGGAGAGCGCTACTACCAGCTCGCGCAGGACTTCGCTCATGAGGGCACCTCCAATGCTTGATTCCAGGGTGTAATAGAAAAGTTTTAGACTTTGAAGTCCAAAACTTGTAAGAATCAGAAGTTTTAGACTTTGAAGTCAAAAACTTTTGAAGTATCGGCCCAATCATCCGAGTATCTGCTCAATTCCTGCTTACGATTAGGCCGATACTCGAAAAACAGTCCATAAATCCACCAAATTTCAGTTTTAGGGTGTTGTTGAAACTGAAAGATGGTGCGTAACGGAAGATTTTCAACAAGTCTTGACTTACTTTATAGGAATCATGTATCATACAAATACACCGAAATTCAGTTTTGAACTAGGTGTAAAACTGAAGAATGGTGGTGATGATGTGAGTGAAGCAAGCGTGAAAACGCTCAGACAACTGATTAAGCGCAAGGGTCCTATCCTTCGCAGCAAACAACTAAAACAGCAAGGTTATGACAGCAGGGGTATTCAAGCCCTGCTAGCCTCCCAAGATCTTGTGCGTCTCAAGGACGGTTATTACACAACAAGCAACATCCTGCCAAAGCTCAGTGATGCTCAGATTGCGGTTTCCACGATTCCTGATGCAGTTCTTTACTATCTATCGGCAGCGGAGCACCATCAACTAACCAATCTCATCCCAGGGAGTGTCTACGTTGCAGTGCCCAACAAAGGTGTGATTCCGGTAAAACCTGAGTTTCCACCTGTTGAGATTACGCGTTTTGTTCCTAGCATTTATGCTCTGGGTAAGGACCTACTTCCCATGGAGCCTGTACCAGTTGCATGTTACAATCGCGAAAGAACAATCTGCGATCTGGCACGGCGATGGGAAGAAATCGGGAAGGATATTCTGATTGAGGCGATCCGCAACTATCTGCGCGGAGATAGAAACCTGCAACTGCTATATGAATACGCAGAAAAACTGCGCGTTCGAGAGATCATCCATCCGTATCTGGAGGCAATGGCATGAGTAAAGCAGACAGCATTAAAGCTCGTCTTCGGAATGTAGCACTCAAAAATGGGAAACCATATGAGTATGTATTGACGCACTATTTCATTGAACGCGTACTATCACGGATCTCTGTTTCACCTTATGCCCATAACTTCGTGCTCAAAGGGGGATTGCTACTTCAAGCAGTATTGGAGGAGCAAGCTCGTGCCACGCGGGACATTGACTTGCTCGCCCAGAGAATCAGTAACCAGGAAGATGATCTATTGAAAATGTTTAGGGAGATATTAGACATCAACTCAGACGATGGGATTGTCTTCGACCTGGACTCGCTTGAGGCTAGCCCAATCACACAAGAGGCAGCCTACCAAGGAATAAGCCTGACCATCAACGCATTTCTTGATCGCACAAAAGGCAGGGTGCATATTGATATCGGGTTTGGTGATGTGGTAACACCAAATCCCATTAGCATGACGTATCCAGTATTGCTTGACACATCAGAGATCCATCTAAATGCCTATTCTCTGGAATCTGTTATTTCCGAGAAGTTCCATGCCATGGTTGACCTAGCTTATGCAAACAGCCGGATGAAGGATTTTTTCGACATTTCTATGTTGGCAGTTACAAAAGACTTCGATGGTGATGTTCTGCAGCAAGCTATTCGATCAACTTTTGTTCGTCGTGATACACAAATGCCTGAGGTGCTGGCCATATTCACAGAGAGCTTCAGTCAGGATCATGATAAACAGCGCCAGTGGGCAGCTTTTGTTCAGAGGACAAGAATTACACAAAAGGGTTTCTCAGAAACACTCTCCTTAATTAAGGGCTTTCTGGAGCCTTTATACGGCTCAAGTAGAGAGAACCTGCCGTGGCAATACAACTGGAACCATAATACCCTGCTATGGACACCTAAGGAGTAAGTCCTGGCCAGACCTCATCAATGAAGGTATTCTTTGGTTCAAGGCGCTGCTGTTCCCTTTGCGCATCCCAGGCGCGCACTTTTAGGAACCCGAGCATGTCCATCTGATCAATCTCGTGCATTCGCCAACCCGCCTTGAGCAGGATGTTGTAGGTTTCATAGATGTATTCCGGCAACGTCAGGGCCTGGGCATGGTCTGCGCCAACAGTTCCTCTGCTTCCTGTGTCACCGGCTTGGTAGGGAAAGCATCCAATACCTCAGTGGTCTGGGACTGCACAGCCATGATGGCCAGGGCAATGTCGTGCATGAGGCGATCGGCAGGGTAAAGGTCATAGACATGATCAGGGTGAAACTGATTTCCAAAGAGGATGCAAAACCACTTGACCATGGTGTCCAGTGCCTCCTGGACTGTCAGTTTTTCATCGGATACATCCTTGCCTTCCACCGCTGCCTTGGACAAGGCGACCAGCTTCCCATACATCCGGGAGGCAGGTTCCATCTCTCGAAGTGCACGGCCGGAGATGAAGTCAACGCTATACTTCTTTTCACCCAGGGTGCAAGTAACCATTACAATCTCCTTTCCTAGTAAAGAACACAGGCAGCATGGTCACCTAGGTCATGCTGCCTGATTGTTTAGGGGGTTACGGTGAACGTGGGCTCATACACCGTCGCTAAGAAGGTCTCGCCCATGGTGGCAGTGAAACCTTTCTCGCCCTCATCGGCAATGGCCTGGTAGCGACCGTCCTTGGTGCGCTTGATGGCTGTCCATTCCACCTCGCCGTTTTGACGGTTAATGGTCCCGCCTTCCTTGGTGGCGTAGTTTTCTGTCACAGGCTTGGCCCTGACCTTGTACAGCCAGACATAGCGGAACTTGTGGTTGGACTTCTCGGACATGAACCCAACAGCGAAGTAGGGCGGCTTGTCAGAAGCAGAGCGGATCAGGACGCCTTTGTCATCAATCTGGTTGCCAAAGAGCATCTCCTGGATCTGCAGCGGGATGTCGGCCATCTTGGTCTTAAAGGAGAGCTCGGGATCCGGGTAGAGGACATCAAACTCAATGTCATCCGCGTATTGAACATCCGGGTCTGCGTTCTCAGGGGTGATGGACGCCTCTATGGCGCCGGCCACGAGTTGGAGCGGACCATAGACAACAGCGGTCTGGTCGTCCGAGGTGAGCGGTGCAATGACCATGTTTTTTAAGCCCACCGTACTGGATACGACGGGCGATGTAGTAGCTGGCATAGCCAACCTCCTTATTGATTTGTGATTTCGTCGCGCAAAACGCGCTTCATTTCTTCAAAGGCCTCCGGCGCCTTCACATCAAAGGCAGGCCGTACAAAGGGATGCGCTGGTGCAGGCGCCGGGCCTCCGTGCCCGAACTCTACCGGGTTTGCATAAAACGCACCCTTTTCCTTGTGGTGCACGCCAATGGTGATCCGCTTTCCGCCGCCCTGGCGCTTCTTCACGTTCCCGGTGTGGATTGAGCCATGCAGATCACCGGAGATGATCTTGGGGTCGCTGGACGCATTTTGGAGCATCTGCTGCTCAATGGGCGCAGCACCTGCCTGTAGTGCGCGGGTAACCCCGGGTCCTTGCTCCAGGGCGGCTGCCATGTTGATCAGGTCATCCTGCAGGTCATCAAACCCACGCAGTTCAACTGCCATTTTGAACCTCCTCATACAGGCTCCAGGTCCACTGCACCGAGAACAAGCGCGTCTGGCTGTCATAGGCAGGCTGGTTGTAGCCCTTATCGCTTTCCTCCACCATGCCAAAGCCTGCGGCGTACATCATCTGGCGCACGCGCTCCTTGGTTGTGGTCGGGTCACTTATGCTCCAGAGGTTCAAGTACACATAGGTGCGCCTGGCGATCACCTGATCGTCATAGTGTGTTTCTTCCTTGGTGGTAGACGA
>CAZPBJ010000107.1:0-5485 GCA_964584685.1 uncultured Christensenella sp.
GTTGAACTCCAGGTTCAAGGCTGCAATGGTGGACGCCGTGCTGTCCGCTTGATTGACGGCCTGCTTGACGCCGCCCAGGGCATCGGCACTGGCTGGGGCAGCCGTGGCGGCTAGGCCTGTTACTTCTGCGCCTTCCAGAATGGTCAGCTTGCCGCCGATGACCCATTCACCGCCGCCATGGGCGGCATAGTTGCGGGTGTTGTAGGTATTACTCACTCTCTATCCTCCTCAAAACGAAGGGCAGCTCACTTGAGCTGCCCTGACAAAATTAGGCTGTTTTCATCCTTAGGACCTTGACCGCTTCAGGCATGATCAACCGGCCATCCACGCGCTGTGTGATTTTGAAGCCCACCTGATCTGTCGCCGCGTAGAGCTCGTTCAGCCGATGGATAGCACGGCCTTCCCTGTCGGCCAGCCAGTAGTAGCTGAAGTCACCGAAGAGAATGGCTGAATTGCCGGCAGTCGGCAGCGGCATATAGTTGCTCGTCATGACCTTTTGGTTGAGCAGGGTATCCGGCTGTCCGACCAGGAGCCCCGGCTGCCAGAGGTATTGGCCGTTGCCGTCCTTCAGTTTCCTGAGCAGTTTAATGGTGGCATCATTCATGATGTAGCAGGCATTGCGACGGTATCCGGCCTTCAGGGCATGCTGCAGATCCATCAGTTCATCCGCGGAGATCGTTGCTGCAGCCGCCGTTGTAACCCCCAGATCAGCACCCAGTGTCGCGTGCAGGAGGCCAGTCGGCTTATGGCTGCCGTTACCGGTCAGGATGGCTTCTTCCTCCGCTGCACCCACACGACGAGCGAACTCCCTGGAGATGTAGGCCGCCAGGTCAAACGCGGAGTCTCGCAGCAGCTCCTCAGAGATGCGGATCATGCTGCCTACCTTATGGGCGGACAGGGTGATCTGGCCAAACGCGTCATCCGATTCCGGAATCACTGCCTCTTCCTCCACCCAGGTCGCACTGCCCTTGCTGGTCACCAGGGGGATCTTGCGGTCGCCGGAGGAAGTCGTGATCACATGCACGATGCCGCGCATGATATTGACTTCCTGCAGCGCTTCCAGCAGCGTATGTTCATACTCATCAGGGACGGTGTATCCGCCCTCGCTCTCCACGCCGATCTGAAGCGCGTTGTAGACTTCATGAGGCACCGATTTCTGCCGGATCGCGCGCCAGAAGGCTGTCTTGTAGGCCTCGGTCCCCCGGCCCTTCTTTTCCTCAAACGCATCGCTCCGGGGTGTAGTGACCATAGGCCGCGTTGTCGGCCGGTTCATTTCCAGATCCAGCGCGCTCAAGCGCTCCAGCCGCTCGATCTCATGGCCCAGATTAACGACGTTGGCTTCCATCTTGTCATAGGTCGCCGCATCCTCAGCGGACAGCGTGCCATCTTCGCTGCGTTTTGTGTCCAGGAAGGCTTTCGCCCCTTCCCAGGCTTTCGTACGCTTCTCGCGCAGGTCCAGTATCTGTTTCATTCTTTCTCCTCCTATTTTAAAAGCGACAGCCTTTTTTCAAGGTCTGTCGCTTTCACGCGGGGTTGGGTGGGGGTTACTTTGGTTTTCAGCTTATCCAGCAGCCTGTTGGTGACCGCCCTGCGGGAAAACGCGTAGCTTTCCCCCGCTTGTTCGTCGATCTCCTGGGGTGATAGGTACATGATCTCGTCGCAGAAGCCGTACTCCTTGGCCTTGTTGGCATTCATCCAGGTCTCGGCATCCATCAGCTGCGACAGCTTCATGCGCGGCATGCCCGTCTTGATCTCATACGCGTTGATGATGCTTTCTTTGACTTCATCCAGCAGGTGGATGGCCTTGCGCATTTCCTCGCTGTCGCCCATGGCAAAGGTCAGCGGGTTGTGGACCATCATGAGTGAAGTCGGCGACATGAGCACCTTCGTCCCCGCCATGGCGATGACCGACGCGGCTGAGGCAGCAATCCCGTCCACCTTGATCGTCACATCCGCCGGATACTCCATGAGCATGCCGTAGATCTGTGAGGCGGCAACACAGTCACCGCCGGGTGAATTGATCCACACCGTAATGGGACCGCTCCCGGCCATCAGGTCTTTTTTGAAGAGGGCGGGCGTGACATCATCCTCAAACCAGCTGGGCTCAGCAATGACGCCCTCCAAGTAGAGGGTGCGGCTCTCATCTGTGTTGCGCACCCAGTTCCAGAATTTTCTCACCATATTCCTCCTTGTTCGATTTCAATGCTTGGCTGATGGACATCATATTGCCATTCGCCAGATAGGCACTTCCGCCTTCTTCGTCTGAAATGGGGTTCATGCTCTCGAGCTCCCGGATGTCGTTAGCGCTCATCCAGCCGTTCTGCCGGGCAATGGCATAGCCTTCCATTCGTTCTTTGTAAGCCCCTCGCAGCAGGCCATCCATATTGAAGCGGGTATAGAAGCGTGCTTTCTCGTTGTCGGAGATCAGCGCGCGGTTCATACTCTGTTCCATGCGCACAAGCCAGGGGCGGATGGTATGCACACCAAAGGAAATGGACTGGTGCTCAATGTTGCTGAACGTCGCGTGCTCCAGATCGCCCACCAGGTGCGGCGGTACACGGAAGATCCGACAGATTTCAGATACCTGGAACTTGCGGGTCTCTAGGAATTGCGCTTCGTTGTTGGGCGTGGAGATGCGCGCGAACTTCAGGCCTTCTTCCAGAATAGCGACGCGGCCTGCATTGGCATTGCCCCCGTAGGCAGCATTCCAACTCTGGCGAAGCCCGGCCGGGTTCTTGACTGTATTGGGGTGCGTGAGCACGCCGGATGGCGTCGCCCCATTGGAAAAGAAGCGACTCCCGTATTCTTCAGCCGCCATGCCCAGACCGATGGCATTCTTCTCCATCGCGATCGGGCTGTAGCCCACAATGCCATCAAAGCCCATGCCCGGAATGTGCAGGATGTTGACGGGATGAATTGATGTTCTCTTCCCGTCAGCGGTTGTATAGATGTAGATCAAGCTGCCGTTCTTATCCCGGTCGACTTCCATGCGGTCAGGCAGTAAGGGGTAAAGCGATATGATTTGTCCTCGACCGTTCCGAACGATCTGACAGTAGGCATTCCCCCACAGCAGCATGTGCGAGAGCAGTGTTTCCCTAAAGACGAACGAGGTCATCTCGGGATTCGGTTCATCATGCAAGAGGCGATACAGCGGGTGTTTCACTGCCTTGCGGCTGCCCTCGTCGGTTTCTTCGTACAGATGCAAAGGCAGGCTCGCGACTGTCTCCGCGATCACTCGCACACAGGCATATACAGTCGATACCTGGATTGCTGTACGCGCTGTGACAGACTTTCCCGCAACACTCGACCCAAAGAAAAATGCCGGAGCTGAGCTCACGGCATCCTTGGGTTTATCGCGTGCTTTGAACAGACCGAATAAATTGATATCGTATCACCTCGCATCCTGAATACAGGGATGAATCAGATGACTCATCCGGTCAATATGTTTTATTTGACATAGAGAAGTAAAGATAATATATTGGACAACATGAAACGTATCAAAAAGATCTTCCTAGCCTTACTTATTGCAATCGCCTTTACGCTTTCTATCTCTTTCTCCATGGCAGATCCTCTGGAGGCTGGCTTTGAGATTCATTTTCTCGACGTTGGACAGGCAGATGCTGCGATTGTCATTTGTGATGGAAAAGTACTGATGATAGATGGCGGGAATACAGCTGACAGCAGCCTGGTCTTCTCATATTTGCAAAACACACTCGGCGTTTCTCATATCGACTATATGGTCAGTACGCATCCCCACGAGGACCATGTCGGTGGCCTGTCCGGAGCGCTCAATGCCTGTACAGTTGGACAGGTCTTTTCTCCTGTTTTGGCATATGCCTCGGAACCCTTCAATGACTTTCTCAAATACCTCCATCAGCAAGAGAAAGATCTGATGATTCCCAGGGCGGGTGATTCCTATCCTCTGGGCTCTGCTGCGTTTCAGTTTCTCGCCCCTTTGCACCCAGGTTCACTCAATGAAAACGATTGGTCACTCGTTCTTCGCGTTACGTATGGCCAAACATCTTTCTTGTTTATGGGGGACGCAGAGTTGAGTGTTGAGGCTGATATGATCATGGCTAGCCACGACAATCAATTCGCTCTGAAGTCTGACCTGATCAAGGTTGGTCATCATGGTGGTGAAACATCTACGTCGTTTTCACTCCTGCAAGCTGTGAAACCAAAGTACGCCATCCTATCGGTTGGGGAGAAAAATTCGTATGGCCATCCATCTCCACGTACACTGGAGCGGCTTCAGATAGCGAAAGCGCAGATCTTTAGAACCGATCAACAGGGGCATATCATCTGCTTGAGTGATGGCGAAGCCATCAAGTTCCAGACTGAGAAGTAGAATTCAGGAGCGAATGATGGCAAAACTTATCTCAAGGTTATTCCTGCTCGTATCCTTCCTTTTGATATCAACGCCAGGGTATGCAGAATCTGGTTTTGATGTCATCTTTCTCCATGTCGGTCAGGGAGAGTGCACCATCGTCAAATGCGATGGTGAAACCCTGGTCATTGATGCCACCACACGGGATAAGGGCATGGACGTGCAAGGCGCTCTGTTCAAACTGGACGTTGATCAGGTCAAGATGGTTGTCGCAACCCACCCGGATCGGGATCACAATGACTATCTGGATGATGTGATCAGGCTCTACCGGCCGAAAACGATCCTTCTACCGCCGATAGAGGACAAGACAAGCAACAAATCCTATCAGGCAGTCATCAGCGCAGCCGAGGAGACAGGCGTAGAGAAGGTATATCCCTTTGTTGGAGATACTTTCAGTCTGGGCAGCGCAACGATTACTGTGTACGGCCCACACTCCGTAAGCTTCAGTGAAGAGGATGATTGGTCTATTGTGCTCATGATTGAGTATCAGGGGGTTCGTTTTCTTTTTACAGGGGACGCTGAGATGAGATCCGAAGAAGCTATGCTGATGTACGATGACATGTACCCTCTTAAAGCAGATATTCTAAAGGTTGGAAAGCATGGTTCCGACAATGCAAGCTCCTATGATTTCATCCAAGCTGTGTCCCCACAGATTGCCATCATCTCCTGTGGTGAAGACAATCGTTACGACTTCCCAAATGGGGATGTTATCCAGAATTTGCTCGATGCTGGTGTTGAAGACATCCGGGTTACCTGGAAAAACGGGGATATTCATTTGTCCGTGATAAACGGACATCTGATCACTAATCCCTGATTTTTCGATTAAAGACCACTTCCCGTTTTCCTATCATGGCAGCTCTTGCAAAGGGGCTGCCAGTTGTTTTGATCCCAGAACAGGTCTTCATTCCCCCGGTGAGGAAGGACATGGTCCACAACAGTCGCAGGTCTAGTCCTGCCATTTCGCTGGCATACCAGGCACAGGGGATGCCCTCTCAGATATCGTTTCCTGGCAGCTCGCCATCTGGTGTCATAGCCGCGGACGGTAGCATTCTCCCGCGCATACAGCACTCGGTGTGTCTCACAATACACATGATCCGA
>CAZPBJ010000108.1:0-5407 GCA_964584685.1 uncultured Christensenella sp.
GTCCCCTTTCAATGATGACACAATTATACCACATATCTCGTGTAGACACTATCTAGGGTTCCCGCTGGGCATTCTGATTTCATTCAGCAACAGGTCCGGTAAGTTTGTCCGACCGATTCTGGACACCATGCAGACCATGCCAAGCTTTGTCTACCTGATACCGGCGGTCATGCTACTGGGACTGGGCAATGTACCAGCGGTCATTGCGACCGTCATTTATTCCATGCCGCCCATTGTCAGAATGACCAACCTGGGCATCCGCAGCGTTGACGGAGAAGTGGTGGAAGCCTCTAAGGCCTTTGGTTCTACCCGCTGGCAATTGCTGACAAAAGTACTCATTCCCCAGGCGATGCCGACCATCATGGCGGGCATTAACCAGACCATCATGATGGCGATTGCCATGGTGGTGACCAGTTCCATGATTGGCGCAAGGGGCTTGGGCTCCGAGGTGCTCACCGGCATCAACCGGCTTGAAAGCGGCCGCGGCTTCGCTGCCGGCATCGCCATTGTAATCATGGCTGTGCTCATTGACCGCCTGACCCAGGGAATTGCCAGGAAGAAGGTGTAAAATGACACGAAACAATATCGAAACATCTCTTGAATCAAAGGACATTATCTTGAGCGTCCGCGACCTGACGATGATGTTTGGCCGTAAGAAGCAGCAGGCTACCCAGATGCTGGCGGACAAGCACAGCAAGGATGAAATTCTGAAGGAAACCGGCGTCACTGTTGCTGCCTGATCTTTCTCAATATTGCTGTTTTCTCATGAACATCCGAAAGGCGAGCGCCAGCAGCAACAGGCTGTACAACGCGCTGATGAGCATGTAGAGCCCAAAGTCCAGGTTCGCGGGGTCGGTGTCTTTCAGCAGCACCGCAGTTAGGCCCTTGTTCACCCAGAAGTTGGGGAACACGCCCAGGATGTACTGCCGCGGGCCCTGGAAGGCCGGCAGGACCAGCAGCAGGGGAATAAAGGCCAGCAAGCCGGAGCCCTTGATCCAGGCGAAACCCTCGACCTTGTTCCTGGCCATCCCGCCCAGGAGCAGCCCCAGCACCGGCGACAGCAGGCCGGAGGACAGGCTATACAGCAGGAGCCGCGGCGTGCTGAGCCGGTCCAGCAGCCGCTCGCCCATCAGCGTATAGGCGTCCGCGGCCAGCCACTTGGTTCCCTGGAGAATCACGAACACGCTTAGGATGGCCAGCAGCAGCACGTAGGCCATCTTGAACGCGAGATAGCCCGACAGGCCAAGGGGCGTCGCCGCGATGGTGTGCAGAGTGTGTTCGTCCTTGTGGTCCAGCAACTGGAATGTGGCCATCGCGCCTGCCATAATGCCGCCAAAGGAGGAAATGAACAGCACCATCAGCAGGGAAACGGTTCTCGCGGTCATCGCGTCCATCGGGGGCAGCCCCTGCAGCACCCGGGGAAACACGAAGCAGGACATGGCCAGCAGCAGCACCGGAAAGCCCAGCATCATCATGGTCATCGGGTCACGCAGGATGCCCTTGAATTCATATCGAAGGAGTTTTCCGTATTTATTCATAAATTACTCCACACAGGCATGGCGCCTGAACAGCCTGAGTACAGGGAATCGGTACAGGATGAACGCGGCCAACGTCAGCCATGCCGCGCCCAACACCGCCCGTGCCCGGTCGGATGTGTTGCCAGCCGCATAATCCAGTGCCGCCGTCGCAGCCCCGGAGGGCGAAATCAGCACGGCCCACGAGAAGGATTCCGGAATCGCGCCGGTCAAGTCAAGGATCACCGGCAGCAGGGAGAGCAGCATGAACAGCATCACCCAGCCCAGGGTCGCGGAGAAGTCCCGGCTCCTCAGCGCCAGCGCCAGGCCGATCCCCGCGTGAGCCACAGCGGTGATAAAAGTGAAAAGCACCAGGAGGAGGTAATCCATCCGGATGCTGTGCAGGAAGAACAGGGACAGGGAGACCACCAGGGCGGAGAGCAGCCCCAGCGCCGCGGCTGCCATCGCCTTGGCCGTCAGGATGGCCCCGGTGGCCACCGGCAGCACCAGCATCGTCTTGACCGTGCCGTCCGTGCGCTCCAGGTGGTGGAAAGCGCCGGCGAGCAGCAGGCTCATGAGCCCGGAATCCATGTACAGCAGGAACGATGCGAACCGCCGCGATTCTTCGCCGGACAGCAGCGCGAAGATGCCCACCCAGATCAGCGAGGTCCCCACAGCGACCGGCAGAATCCTGTAGCTCACCATCCGCTTCAATTCGCCCTTGAACAGCTTGAAGAACGCGTTCATGTCACCTTTACCCCCGTGACCCGGATGAAGATGTCCTCCATGCTGGTCTCCCCGCTGTGGAGGGTCTCAATCTCCTTTTCCGTAAGCACGCTGAGGAAGTCCGCGTTCGCGCCGATCTCTTCCATCGGGAAGCTGCGGCTTTCCAACTTTCCTGCCTCCCGGTATTCCACGGTCACCTCGCGTCTACCGTAGCGCAGCTTGAGCTCTCGCGGCGTCGAGACTTCTTCTATCCTTCCCTGCACGCAGAAGGCGACCCGGTCGCACAGCTGCTCCACGTCGCTCATCAGGTGCGTCGTCAGGAACACCGTGCCGCCCGCCTGGCGGAACTCCGCGATCATATCCTTGATAATCCGCGCGTTCGCCGGATCCAGACCATTGGTCACCTCGTCCAGAAACAGGATGCGCGGCGCGTTGAGCATCGCACGCACAAAGTTTAGGCGTACCTTCATCCCCTTGGAATACTCTCCGACCCTCATGTCGCGGTATTCCCACAGGCCCACCCGCGTGAGCAGTGCCTGGACGTCCGCGCCCTTCCTGTAAAAGCCCCGGAAGAAATTCATGTTCTCCATCGCGGTGAGTTTGGTGAAGTGCACCGGCATCTCAAACCCCACACCAATCTGCTCGTAATAGGCGCGTCCGGTTTTCCGCAGGTCTTCCCCGAAGCATTGGATGCTGCCCCGGTAATCTTCCAGCAGCTTGGTCAGGATCTTCTGGGTGGTGGATTTTCCGGCACCGGAGGGGCCCAGCAGGCCAAAGATCTCCCCCTCCTTAACCTCAAAGTCCATTCCCGCAAGGGCGTCCTGTTTTGCCTTGGGGTAGCGGTATGCCAGATTCCTGACGGTAAAAGCGTCTGTCATCTTCTGTTTGCTCCTTTGTCCGGGTGTAGTTGACCTTCCTTATCCAGCAAACTGTATCAGGATTTACTGCCTTCTTCCCGTTTCCCGCACAGCCCGTGCTGCATCATGTCCAGCGCCAGTTCCAGCTGAGCATACGCTTCCTCCGTTCCGTCCACACCGGGCAGCTGGTGGAGATTGCTCAGCAGGATGTCCAGCATCCTGCGCACGAATGCCGGTGTGAACCGACTGTCGACCTGGCCTGAGCGGATGGCGCCTTCCGCCAGTGCCTGCAGCATCTGTTCCTTCTCGTCCGGAAAATATGCTATCAGCCTTTTCAGGATGCTCGGTTCTTCCCCGAGCAGACGGGTGGACAGGCTGTAGATCCGCCGGTCCTGGAACATGAACGTCATCATTTCCCGGCTGATGAGCTTGACGGTTCCGAAGAAATCAGCGCCCGGGGCAAGCCCCTGCAGCCGGGGGAGGAAGAACTCGAACTTCTTCTGGGAGATGATGTCCATCAGCGCCAGATAGAGGCCGAACTTGTCCCCGAAGTGATGGTACAGGCTGCCCTTGCTCATCCCGGCCTGTCTGAGGATGTCGTTGAGCGAGGCCTCCCCCCAGGACTTCTGCGAAAACTCGTCAAGCGCCGCTTCGTACAGCCCCGGAAAGCGCAGGAGCGGGTTTTCAGGGCCGGTGAGCTGTTTTAAATCAAAGCTTTTCTTCACAGGCTTCCCTTCATGGTTTCCTGCGACCTTCCCGCCTTTGCGACCGGCCGCCTTCACACGGTCAGTCCTCATCCTTGATTACAGGGCGTTCCGTTTTCCTTTTCTGCAGGATCTTGCTGAACACTTTCAGCTTTAGATAACCCAGTGCCAGAACGCCGAGCCCTATCAGTGCCCATGCCCACCACTCCATTGGATTGCCTCCCTTTCCCTGGTTAGACCGGACGGTCTAAACCATCTGGTCCAATTATGGCAAGGCAAGAGAAACTTGTCAAGGAGTATTTTGGAAAATGACGTATATTGAGCCAGTACGCTTCATGTCTTGATATGGCCGTGACCATCCCCCAATTTGCTTACAATAATCCCACGATCCTTGAAAGACATGCAATGAAGGTAATTGCTGCCTGAGGCGTTTTTAATTCACTTGCATTACAAGTGTCAGTAAGATGGTCCAAGAGAACGCCCGAGTTACGCAGGATCAAAGCGACTACACTGCCCGGTACGCCGGCATGACCCAGCGCTATGACAAGGCGAACCAGAAGCTGGCCGAAGTTGAGAAGAGCATCACCGCCCGCAGCGCAAAACGACAGGAGCTCGAGGCCTTCATGCGTGAGTTGGGCAGTCGTGAGGAGCTTTTGACCTGCTTTGACGAAAGCCTGTGGCTGGGCATTGTTCATCAGGTCAGGGTGACGGGGGCAGGGGCGTTTGAGTTTGTGTTGAAGAGTGGGCCTGAAGTACGGCAGCATATATAAGCGAAGCAAAATTTGTCGCGCGACTACGAAGGCAATATTCAAGGGATTTACACGGTCTCAAAGGCTTATCAAGCACAGCAGTTTAGCCGACTAATGCTATACCATCCCAGTCTGAGGGATGCAATAGCCTGCGTTCAGGCAAAGCTGCTCGGCATACTTGCTGATTTGACGACAAGGGATTTGTCCGCCGGATGCGCCTGAGTATCTCATGGTAACGTTATTGGGCATTCGCAAATTCCTTGTCTGTGATCAGGAACTGTGTGTATAATATTCATCGGTATAACTTATCCCAGAAAGAGAACGCGCTCAAGTTGCTGGTATATGACATCTGTGTTCTCGAAAAATACTGCAAACTGGATAGGTGGTTTCCTCCCTTAGGCTTTAACTGGTAGGAATTGGTTGTGTCGCTGGCTTGGAAATGAAGCCCGACACGGACCAGGGGCTGCTCTCAGAGCTGCTGCAAATTGGCTAGAGCAACATCACATGGCTGATGAACAGCGTGAAAAGAGAAGCCATGTATCCCGAAGGGTAAGCGATGATGACTACAGTCGCAGAGAAATCCGCATGGCCCCCTTAGGTTTATCTGTTTTACCGGCTCTACGCGGGGCAATGGAGCGATGGGAAGCGATCTGCTTTCATGGCTTGAACCCGGAGCAGATTGCCGGGTATCAGGAAACCAGTCAGATCCTCACTGGAAACGTGATTGCGGTTAATCAAGAAAACGCACAAGAGGAGGAAGCAAACGAATGAACACCAAAACCAAAGCCTCGCTGAACCTGGTCCTGTTCCTGCTGACCATCGGCGTCAACGCGCTGGGCGCGTTCGGGCTCATCAAC
>CAZPBJ010000109.1:0-5357 GCA_964584685.1 uncultured Christensenella sp.
ACATCTCCTGGTCGACGCCTGCCAAAGCCGCCAGGAAGATGATGGATCCCCAGCCAACACTCTTCCATACATTCGTAGCGACCAATACCCACCTGAAGGTGGAAGGCTCGCCCATGAAATAATAGGGCGTTTGGCCAAAGGCACGGGCGATGGCGGCAAAAGGACCCGATGAGGGTGACAAAAGTTGAAGGAACAAGCCGGACAATGTGATCCACGAGATAAAGTGGGGCAAGTAGGAGAAAGTCTGAACAACCTTCTTGTAGCGCGCGTTGACGACCTCGTTGAGCATCAGGGCAAGGATGATCTGCGCGGGAAAGCTGATCACCAGATTCAGGAAACCCAGCGTCATGGTATTCTTGAACGCTATAGAAAAATTGGGCATCCGGAAGACCTGCCGGAAGACATCGAACCCTACCCAAGGGCTGTCCCAGATTCCCATGTTGATGCGGAAATTCTTGAACGCTATCTGAAGACCATAGATAGGGATGTACTTGAAGATAATGAGCATGGCAAGGCTGGGCAAAAAAAGCAGCGTCAGGTATCGGTGTTTCCAGTACGGCTTAAACGCCCTGATTAATAAATTCCCTCCGGGGCCGGGCATTGATTTGTTCAGCGAAGTCATAATACAACCTCATCCAATTTAGTATGTCGGGGGCGGCAGGGGAGCAGTTCTGATCACGATTGTCCGGTCAACAGGCGTATAGTCTGTCAGGAAAATTGTGAAGTGCTCAGGGCTTTGTGGATAGGCGCCATCGCTTCTGGCAAGTTGATTGTGCCTTGCGAAAACCGGTGACAAGCTGACAGTATCGCCAGCAGCCGAGCGAACTTCAAGGTCCCCTTGAAGCAATGTCATTGATTCGCCTGCTTTGCCGGTCATGATAAAGCTGTCAGAGCGAATCTGGCAGTCGGGTGGGAAGCCAAGCTCTACCCGCAGCGGCAATTGATCGACCCCCTCGGTTTTGATGGATACATCGATACCATCGTTTTGCTGTGAGATAGTCACCGATGTATCAAGCGGTAAGCCCAGCACTTTGGGGCGCGTATTGACATTGTCCATGGCCCACCAGTCGCTTGTTGCGGGTTTTTCGGGATAATAGGGCAGATAATACCAACCTTCCGCATGTGCTGTCAGTTTAAAACCTCCTTCCACCCGCTCAAGATTGTTTGGCAGGAAATTACGTCTGTCGCACAGGTTTGAATAAATCACCATGTACATTGTCAGCGCGCCACTTTGAAAATAGAGGAAATTAGCCTTTCCTTCCATGATTGTGTAAGAATAAACCTCATTGCGCACTCGGGCGATCCTGGATGATTTAAACAATCGATTGTACTGAGTGAAAGGCGGAGTAAAAGGCTCATCAGCGCCGAACATGTCCATTTCCGGGTACAGCAGCAGCCACTCAACGCCGCCGGGCTGTCTTCCTTTTCGCAGAGATGATTGATATATCCACTCGGCCATTGCACCAAGGGATGGGGCCTTCAGGAAATAACCAGTCATCAGAAAAAGTTCGTAGTAGCTTTCGGTGTAGACCTTGCGGCCATAGTCTTGGCGGGTCGAATTGTTGGTGAATACTGAGTCATCTGGATCAATGTAGGCATACATCATCTCTAGATTTCGCCTGGCCGCCTGAAGGTATCCTTCATCACCTGTTGCCATGTACAACCTGATCATCTGGTCATCATTGACCTGATTGTAATTGCCGGCTGAACGCTCGGAGAATTCGCCGTCCTCGTTGATATCCAGCCCTTCGTTCAAAAAATGCCGCGCACGTTGGGCAAGTTCACTCCGCCCGGTAATTGCGGCGCAATGCAGCAGGCAGGAGGCGATAGCCCAGCGATGGTTGGGCGTATGAAAGCCACCAGTTGCAACGCCGCTTGCTGATGAATCAATCAGTTTGTACAAGGGCTCCTTCAGCCATTCTGCCTCAGGGACATTCCGCTTTTGGAAGACCCACCATGCGTTTAGCACCGCATTGATCATGAAAGCTGTATCGGGAGGTGAGGCAAAGTTGCATCCCGACAAGTCAAAGCAGCCGTCAGGACGCTGATAACGTTGCATATAGACCAGAGTATTGCCGATGGTAGCGACTAATTGATTTGATAAAAAATGTGTGCTCTCCCTGCAGACATACCCAAGAATCAGCTTGCTGAGTGCAAAACCCGACATTCGTGGTTCAACGTGATAATTCGGCAAGAGAAATCCGCCAAAGCGGTCATTTCCCGGTACGTTTACCTGGCATGCGACAAGCTTTGAGATCTCCTCATCCAGAGCTGACACCAGATCCTTAATGTGCATAAATAGGCTCCTGCAGCAAATACTAAGAGAAAGAATGTGCATCAGTGAATTTATTGGGATATTAACATTGTAGATGGCGTTCTGTCAAGTTTCCCAACCTTCCCAAAGGCGCATGGATTGGCTATAATGCGCAAAGGCGGGAAAACCGCCCAAGGGGGATCTATGCGCATTGTCATCATCGGCGACGGCAAGGTCGGCCATACCCTGGCCACCCAGCTGATCAAGGAAGGGCATGAACTGACCATCATCGACCGCAACGAGAAGGTGCTGCAGCGCAGCATGGACGAGCTGGACGCCCTGCTCATCCAGGGCAACGGCGTCAGCGCCAACACCCTGACGGAGGCGGAGGCGCAAAGCGCCGACATCGTCATCGCAGTCACCATCTCAGACGAGATCAACATGCTGTGCTCGCTGACCGCCAAAAAACTGGGCGCGCAGTACACCATCAGCCGCATCCGCGACCCGGAATACATGAAGAGCCTGCCCTTCCTGATGAAGGAACTGTCCATAGACTACGTCATCAACCCGGAACGCACCACGGCCCTTGAGATCAGCCGCATCCTGCGCTATCCCTTCTCCGGCAATGTGGAGACCTTTGCCCGCGGCAGGGTGGAAATGATGGATTTCCGCATCAGCAAGGAGGACGGTCTGGCCGGCACCCGGCTCAGGGACCTTTATCAAAAGCGGCATGACCTGCCCCGCGTGCTTTACTCCCTGGTTGAGCGCGGCCATGAGGCGCTCATCCCCAAAGGTGATTTTATCTTTCAGGACCACGACCGCGTCTTTGTAGCGGCGGATATCAGGACAATGACGGAATTCTTCCGCGCGATAGGCAAGAACACGCTTAAAGTGCATAAGCTGATGATCATGGGCGGCGGCCGCATCGCCTACTACCTGGTCTCGATGCTGCTGGAAATGAAGATGGATGTCTCCATCATCGAGATAGACCCCGACAAGGCGCGGGAACTCAGCGAGGTATTCCCGGGCGCCAACGTCATCCTGGGCGACGGCACCGACCAGGAGCTGCTCCTGTCCGAAGGCCTGAAGGATTGCGATGCCTTCATCACCCTGAGCGGCCGCGATGAGGAGAATATCATGGCCGGCCTGTGCGCCGTGCAAAACGGCGTGCGCAAGGTCATCGTCAAGAACAACCGCGATCACTACAGCGACACGCTGTCGGCCATGGGGCTTGACAGCATCCTCAGCCCCCGCCAGGTGACCTGCAACACCATTTTGCGCACGGTGCGCACCCGCTCCAACGCCGACCAGGCGCAGGCGGTGCAGCGCATGTACCGCCTGATGGACGGCAGGGCGGAGGCGCTGGAATTCATCGTGCACAAGGACGACGCCTTTATCGGCGTGCCGCTCAAGGACCTTCGCGTCAAGGATGACGCGCTCATCGCCGTCATTGTGCGCGGCAGCCAGGTGCAGATGCCCACCGGCATGAGCGCCCTTGAGGCGGAGGACCGCGTCATCGTCATCACCAAGGGCAACGGTGTCAAAACCCTGCAGGAAGTGCTCGGACGATGAACAGAAGGCTGGTCTGGTACCTCCTGGGCAAGCTGCTGATGGTGGAAATCGGCCTGATGGCCCCCGCGCTGCTGGCGTCCTACTACTTCAAAGAGGATCCCCTGCCGCTTTGGATCACGATGGGAGCGCTTTGCGCTGCCGGCCTGCCCATGATGCTGCTGAGCCGGCCGCCCAGCCGCGACCTGAACGCCAGGGAAGGCTTCATGGTTGTGGGCCTGGCCTGGGTGCTGATGTCCGCCTTTGGCGCGATGCCCTTCATGCTGTCGGGCGTCGCGCCCTATTTCTGGGACGCCTACTTTGAGACCGTCTCGGGCTTCACGACCACAGGCGCCTCGGTGCTGCCCTTTGTCGAGGGCCTGCCAAAGGGCATCCTGTTCTGGCGCAGCTTTACGCACTGGGTAGGCGGCATGGGCGTGCTGATGCTGACCCTGGCCCTGATGCCCAAGCTCAGCGGCCGCACTTCTGTGCTGGCCCGCGCCGAAAGCCCGGGCCCTTCCTTCTCAAAGCTGCTGCCGCGCATGGCCGATACGTCGCGCGTGCTGTACCTGATCTACGCCAGCATGACCATCGTGCTCATCGTGGCCCTGATGGCCGGCGGCATGCCCCTGTTTGACAGCGTCATCCACGGCCTTGGCACCGCGGGCACCGGCGGATTCAGCAACCGCAACCTCTCGGTTGGCAGCTACAACAACCCGGTGGCCGAAGTGCTGATCACTGTCTTCATGCTGATGTTCGGCACAAACTTCGTCGTTTATTTTCATCTGCTGCACGGCGACAAGCTCAAATCCTTCAAAAATGAGGAGTATCGGGCCTATCTCCTGCTGGCGGCGGTCAGTATGGGCGTCCTGACCTTCTTTGTGATGCCGCATTACGGGGATTTCTGGACGGCGCTGCGTCACGCCAGTTTCCAGGTCAGCTCCATCATGTCCACCACGGGCTTTGCCACCGACAACTTCGACCTGTGGCCGCAGTTCGCCCGCATTTGGCTGCTGATGCTGATGCTGGTGGGCGCCAGCGCCGGCTCGACCGCGGGCGGCATCAAGGTGGTGCGCATGGTGCTGATGGGCAAGATAAGCCTGCGCGAAGTCACGCAGACCCTGCACCCGCGCAAGGTGAAGGTCGTCAAGCTGGATGGCAGGACAGTCCCCGAAGAGCAGCTGCACCAGGTGGCCATCTTCGTCTTCGTCTACTTTTTCCTGCTGCTGGCGGGCACCCTGGTCATTTCCATTGACGGCCACGATTTCATTACCAGCTTTTCGGCCGTGGCCAGCTGTTTGTCAAACATCGGCCCCGGTCTTTCGCTGGTGGGACCGCACGGCAACTACGGCCATTTCTCCCCCTTTGTCAAATACTTCCTGTCCATCCTGATGCTGGCAGGCCGCCTGGAGTTCTTCCCGCTGCTGGTGCTCTTCCATCCGGACATATGGAGGAAGAGGTAAGGTTTGTCTATCTGTCCATGCAGACAGTGTGCTATACCCCGACTTTTACAGTTAGTGAGAACAAAAATCTCCTGAAAGCATTACAGTTTCAG
>CAZPBJ010000110.1:0-5334 GCA_964584685.1 uncultured Christensenella sp.
TGAAGTTCTTGTGCGCCTGGCGGACCAGGCTGGTGCGGTCGGCCAGGAAGAGCACATTCTTGACCCAGTTCGCCTTGAGCAGCACATCCACGCAGGAGATGGCCACGCGCGTTTTGCCGGAGCCTGTCGCCATCACCAGCAGGCTCCGCCGGCGCATCCCCGTGAAGGCCGCGCGCACGCCGGCGATGGCAGCCTTCTGGTAGTCACGGTTGGTGATCGCGTCGTCGACCTTCACGGCGTTCAAATCCCCGCGCAGGGTCGCCCGCAGCCGGAGCAGCTCCAGCTCCGCCACGGAGTGGAAGCAAAACACCCGGCGCGGGGGATAGCCCAGCGGGTCGATGCAGAAGATGTGGTAGCCGTCCGTGTAGTACACCGCCGGGCGGTACCCGTATTTTTGGGCGAGTTGGTTCGCCTTCGCGATGCCCTTTGCCCGGCCCTCCAGCGGGTTCTTACGGGTCGCGGTGTACTCCACCACCGCCAGGGGCTTGTTGTCCCGGCCATAGAGCACGTAGTCCACCGTGTCCCCGCCCTCCAGCATCATCTGGATGCCGGCGCAGCCGGGCAGAGCCTGGTCGGGTCGGTTGACAAGGGCCCAGCCGGACTCCCGCAGGGAGGCGGTGAGGAAGAGCTTCTTGTTCTCCTCCTCGTCCCGCGGGTGCCGCACGTCAAAGCGCGCCAAGCGCATCCGCGGGGCGAAGGCCGCAGCCAGCTCCGGCGCGACGGTGACTTTCTGTGTGGAAGGCGTCGGCGGCACCACAGGGACGGAGGCACCCGGCTTCACGAAATCATCGTAGTCGGGGATGAGCCCCAGCAGGATGCAGGTTTCTCCCACCAGGAAGTGCAGCTCCTCCAGCACCTTCAGGGCGACGTCTGCCGTTAGGGTCCCGTCGTGCACCGCCACGTTGCCCATCCGGCGGATGTAATGGATGCTGTTGAGCAAGGTGGGGTCGCCCACGAAGGCAGCGAAGCGCGGGTCCGTGACCATCTCAAACAGCGTCCGCCCCGGCTCCGGCTCTGCGACCCTGGCGGCGTAGAGGAACTTCACCAGGAACTCCATCGCCTTACGGGCGGAGGTGGCGCTGATGTTGGGACGGGTCAGCGCGAAGTCTTCCGCCTCCCGACAGTAGCCGAGGAGTTGGGAGAAGGCGGGGAAGGAGGATAAGTGTGAGAAGTTCATAGTATAACTCCCTTGTCTAGAGGCGCGTTTTCTCTCCGTTGTCTGCCTTGTTGATTCTCTCATCTTCCTCATTATATTCAATAATGAAGTATGGACTCATGCTGCCTTTGGAGACATAAGACAACGTGTTGCCTGAGGAAGGAACAATACAATGTGAAAGGACATCCTTTGGAGCTTCTTCAATATTACATATATGAAACCATGTTTTGAAGTCGACTGCTCTGTTACGATAATATGTGGGAATGTTATCATCTGGTTGCTCCCGTTGAATGCCGGATATGAATGCCCAGTATCTGGCAGATTTCCCGCTGTGAATCAGGAGAATTCTTGGGGCTGGCTCTGCAAGGACTTCTTTCGCAACTTTGTCAGAAATTGCGCTGCCAAGTTTGCCATACCAAACAAAGCCATTTCGCACAATTAATCGCCGGTGTGCCTCTATCGTCCCCTCCGGAGGCGCAAAATTATCTGAGAACCTAAGTGCTATTGATTTCATGTTTCTGCGCCTCTTGTGCACACTGGCCTGTACCTTGCTAAAGTTCTTGTTGGACCATCCACATAAGTGCATTTTGCTATTTCACATAAATAATCGTCGTTTTCAACAAGCACATTCGTTACCGGTATGCGTACATTTATTGTTAGCTGTTGATTTTCCAATTTTACGAAAAGCTCCTGATGTGCAATGAAATAATCTTGAATTGGCAAGAAATATACCACTTCATTAATAACATCTACACAGAACAGCACAAACGCGGCTGTTGCTCCCAGTGCATAGTTGATTGTCTTCGTTTCCATTGAGAAAGTAATAAATCTCCTGTCCTTCAATATAGAAGGGCTTCGGGTTCCCTTTATCTGCCCTTCAATCTTATGATTCTCCCACCTGTCGTGTTCAGATAATTCGAGCACACAATCACGTCCGTAGTCATTTCCGGTTTCCTCTCGATATTCCCAGTGCTCAGAGTTTAGCTGATAATGAACAATAGCACGAGCTTTTGAGCCAATTCTTCTTTGTTCGCAATCTGCTGGAAATAATGTCATATTTGCATCAACTTTCCCTCCCCTTATACGAAATACTGCTGCATAAGGGTGTTTTTCAAGGCCTCGAGTTCTCCCAGACCTTTTTGAAATAGTGTTTCAGATAAATGGACTTGCTCCGTGAAGGAAGAAAACTCTTCTTGAAGATAAAGAGGAGGAATAATATATTTTTGATTTTCTAAGGGCTTCTGAGTAATCTTCGGTTGTCCGGAAAAATCAGCATATTTGGAGAAATTCATATATGTCATTAGCGATAATAAGAAATTTAAGTTAATGAAAGCAGTCTTGAACTTCTTTATGAATATTGCATTATCCGTGATCCACACTGGTTCTTTGATATGTCTTACATTGCCACAATAGGCGCCAACACGACCAATGACAATTGTTGCATCCGAAATCAGTGGGCTGTCTGTATACCAAGCAATTCCATTGCCTCCATACACAGGTATGCCTCTAGACATTCTCTTGCTTTCTTCAAGAAATTTCCCGCTTGAAAACACAAATAGATCTTTACCTTCAAGTGAAGGAAAATGTCTAGGATTTCTTTCCGGGTCCCCAAACATCTCCACAAACCGGGCCTTGACCAGCAGGTCCAATTCCTCAAGCTGCCGTTTCCGCAGCCGGATGAGGTCCGACACAGCATCCAGCGTGGCGGCGATCTTTTTCTGTTCTTCGATAGGGGGGAGGGGGATGGTTATGCTTGAAAGGATATCTTTACCAATTGCTTTGAAGGTGCTTCCTGTACCTTGGGAAACAAGCTCATCGACACAACTAGATAATGCATAATACAAGTACTTACAAAAAACATGTGATTTTGCTCTAATTGCTGCTAAACCTCTACCAATGCAACATTCTTCAATAGCAACATTCATAGCACCAATGGGGGCGCGCACAGAGATGAGTATATCAAACTCTTTCGCTATCTTTTGTGGTGAAGTGCAGTATGTACGTGCAGTTGGGTTTATCGCGCCAAAAGCAATTTTTCCTTGATAGAATGGTAAACCTTCACCTTTCAGGTTGTATGTAGTAGATGGAGGAGATTGGCCCATAATAACGTCAGCTACTTCCAGTAGCGGGAACTGAGGATAATCATTCATTCGAGCAATCCCCGCAACTCCAGGACCTTCTCCTCAATCTCGATATTCATCCCCTCAATCCTCTCCAGGATCACCAGCGGCGGGTCGTACGCCACCTCTTCCCGCTCCGTTTCCTTGTACCGGTTGATGGACAGGTCGTAGTCCTTGCCCACGATCTCCCCCTTCGGCACAAAGAAACTCCGCTCCGTCCGCGCCCGACCCTCCTCCTGCTCAAGCTTTCCAAACCGCGCCACGATTTCCGGGATATCGTTCGCCTCGATGGGTCCGCGCTTGTCGTCAAGGCTGAAGCCGTCGGCCTGCATGTCGTAGTACCACACCCGGTCCGTCCCGCCGTGGCCGGTCTTGGTAAAAACAATAATGGCAGTGGATACGCCGGCGTAGGGCTTGAACACGCCGGAGGGCATGGAGATGACCGCCTCCAGCCTGTTTCCTTCCACCAGCTCTTGCCGCAGCGCCTTGTGGGCTTTCGAACTCCCGAACAGCACGCCGTCGGGCACGATGCAGGCGCAGCGCCCGCCAACCTTGAGCATTTTCAGGAACAGGGCGATGAACAGCAGCTCGGTCTTGCGGGTGGGGGTGACGGCCAATAGATCCTTGGACACCGTTTCCTTGTCGAGGCTGCCGGTGAAGGGCGGGTTGGCCATGATGAGGGTGAAGGCCTCCCGGCGGGTGTTGTCCTCCGACAGGGAGTCCATCCAGGCGATGTCCGGGGCCTCCACGCCGTGGAGCATCATGTTCATCGCGCCGATGCGCAGCATGGTCTGGTCGGTGTCAAAGCCGGTGAACATCGTGTTCATGTAGTGGCGCCGGTTCTCCGCCTTCATCATCTCGTCCGGGAAGCGCTCGGTAATATACTGCGCCGCGGCGGTGATAAAGCCGGCGCTGCCCATGGCGGGGTCGCAGATATGATCGTCCAGGGTGGGCTTCATCAGCTCCACCATCAAACGGATGATATGCCGTGGGGTGCGGAACTGGCCGTTGGTGCCGCTTTGGGCGATCTGGGAGAGCAGGTACTCGTACACGTCGCCCATGATGTCCTTGTTCCTCAGGTCCAGGCTGTCCAGCGCGTCCACCACCTTGACCAGCACCCGGGCGGAGGGCGCCATGAAAATCGCGTCCTTCATGAACCGGGCGAAGGCCGTGTCCCGGCCGGTGTGCAGCTCGTTCTTGATGAAGGGGAACACCTTGTCTGTCATGTTCCGGTACATCGCCTCCGCCTCAAAATGGCGGAAGCGGCTCCAGCGGCAGGACTGGTGAGCCTCGTCAAACACCGGGTCCGACACCGGCAGGTCAAAGGCGGCAGCGTTGGCCTCCTTGCGCAGCTCATTGTCGTCCAGTATCTTGATGAACAAGAGATAGGTGATCTGCTCAATCACCGTGAGGGGATTGGTCATGCCGCTGGACCAAAAGATATCCCAGATGCCGTCAATCCTGTTTTTCAGTTCGCCTGTGATCATGTACAGGTACTCCTTATCGGTTTGCTTATCTTCTCAATTATACCATAAAAGGGCAATGGAGGGCTTGCGAGCCTGCCTTTTACTCCTCTTTGCCCATCTCCTGGCTCAGCACGTGGAAGCGGTTGCTTTTATAGTAACTTTCGGGTTGATAAATCCGCCAATACAATCTGACCTTACTGCGGCTCACATTCTTGGCTATCAGCTGGATCTGCGGTACGTGCATATCTTTCGAAACATCAACAATGGCATCGACGATGAACCGCAGCTTGCCCAGCGACAGCTGCCCATCGGCATTGCGGGGGGCACCGGCCAGCACCTCACGGAGCTTGCTCTCCGAAAGGAATTCCAGGGTATCGTCGATGACAAAACGCGGGATCTGCTGGCTGACCTCTTCATAGAGCTGGCGAATCACCTCAAGAGATTCCGCCGCGAGGAACGTGATGCCCTGCAAAAGGCCGCCATGATTGATGGAAAGGGACGGTGGCGCGCTCAGGCCGCTGAGCAGCTGAGCAAAACGCTGCGCGCAGCCCGCTGCGTAATCCGTTTCCCGAAGGGTCGGGGGTTGCGCAAC
>CAZPBJ010000111.1:0-5300 GCA_964584685.1 uncultured Christensenella sp.
GCCGCGCCGGCGCCCAGGTGCCCTTTTCCAGCATCAACTACGGCACCGACACCTCGCCCGAAGGCCGCCTGGTGATGGAGCAGCTGCTGCTGGCGACCGAGGCCGGCCTTGGCCGCGGCGAAACGCCCATCTTCCCCATCCAGATTTTCCGCGTCAAGTCGGGCGTCAACTTCAACCCGGGCGACCCCAACTACGACCTGTTCAAGCTGGCCATCCGCTGCTCGGCCAAGCGGCTTTTTCCCAATTTCAGTTTCATCGACGCGCCTTACAACATCACCTACTACAGGCCCGGCCATCCCGAGACAGAGGTGAGCTATATGGGCTGCCGCACCCGCGTGATGGGCAACGCCCATGATCCCAGCCGCGAGGTGGCGCCAAGGCGCGGCAACCTGTCCTTCACATCCGTCAACCTTCCGCGCATCGCCATCAAGTCAAGAGGCGATGTGCAGTGGTTCTTTGAGGAGCTGGAGAACAAGCTGGACCTGGTCTATGAGCAGCTCAATGAGCGCTTTGAGATCATCGCGCGCAAGAAGGTATACAATTTCCCCTTTTTGATGGGGCAGCACGTGTGGATGGATTCGGAAAAGCTGGCCTGGGATGACGAAGTGCGCGAGGTGCTCAAGCACGGCACCCTGACGCTGGGCTTTATCGGCCTGGCGGAGGCGCTGGTCGCGCTGCGCGGCAAGCATCACGGCCAGAGCCCGGAAAGCCAGAACCTGGGACTGGAGATCGTCGGGTTCATGCGCAGCTACCTGGACAAGAAGATGAGGGAGACGCACCTCAACTACTCGCTTATCGCTACGCCGGCAGAGGGCCTGTCGGGCCGCTTCGTCGCGCTGGACAGGGAGCGCTTTGGCGTGATCCCCGGCATCACCGACAGGGATTATTACACCAATTCCTTTCACATCCCGGTGTATTTCCCCATCACCGCCTTTGAGAAGATCAGCCTGGAGGCGCCCTATCACGCCCTGACAAACGCCGGCCACATCACCTATGTGGAGATGGACGGCGATCCGCTGCAGAACCTGGAAGCCTTTGAAAAGATCGTGCGCCACATGCATGACACAGGCGTAGGCTATGGGTCCATCAACCACCCCATCGACAGGGACCCCGTGTGCGGCTACAACGGCATCATCGGCGACAGCTGCCCCCAGTGCGGCAGGGCGGAGGAAGACCACAAGTTCGAGCGCATCCGCCGCATCACCGGCTATCTGGTAGGCACTACGGACCGCTTCAACAACGCCAAGCGCTCCGAGGAGCATGACCGGGTCAAGCACGGTGTATGCGGGGTATCGCAGGGATGAAGCTGCGCATCGCGGGGATCGCCAATGACAGCATTGTCGACGGCCCGGGGCTGCGCCTGACGGTTTTCTTCCAGGGCTGCCCCTACGGCTGTCCGGGCTGCCACAATCCGCAGACCCACGACATGCAGGGCGGGCGCGAAACCGATACGGCGGAGATCGTCGCCCTGATGGACCAAAACCCGCTGCTGGACGGCCTGACCCTGTCGGGCGGCGAGCCCTTTATGCAGCCGGAGGCGGCGCTTGAACTGGCGCGCGCGGCCAAGGCAAGGGGCCTCAATGTCTGGGCCTATACGGGCGCTGCCTATGAAGCACTGACGGAAAAACACGATGCGGCGACAGACGCTCTGCTGGCGCTTTGCGATGTGCTGGTGGACGGCCCCTTCATCATGGCGCAAAGGTCATTGGCCCTGCAATTCAAAGGCAGCCGCAACCAGCGCCTGATCGATCTGGAAAAGACGAGGCAGGCCGGCAAAGTGGTCGAGCGGCAGGACAGGGCATAGCCTTCGCCTATCGAATATGTTCGCGATGAAAACCCCCGGAGTCAGGCAGCGCAGCACGCTGCGGGTACGCCGGGGGCATTTCTTTATGGATCGGTACCGCTTTCCTGATCAGCCCTTCTTTTGTTCCTCATAGACCATGCGAACCTTGATGCCCTGGGGGTAGTTGCCAAAGCCGTGACCAAACAGGGTGAACCCGCTGCTGTTGGCCGCGTCCTTGGCCGCGCCCAGGCGCAGGGGGATGGATTTGGCCGCGCCGATCTTGAGGTCCCCCAGCCGGACAGCCGATATCTGGATGCCGTCCGCATAGACGCCGGTGTCATTGATTGTGATCAGTTTGAAGACGCCGCGCTGGTTGTGCTTGTCCGTCCACCAGGCCGGGTTGAACATGCCGTAGGCGTTCCCGTCTTCCTTTGGCAGGGTGAGCGCGGCCACTTCCTTGTTGTTGAGCCACAGGTATACGTCGGCAGCCCTGCGGCTTTGGGGGTCGGGCGCGTCGGGCGCCAGTTCGAGCGAGACCTGGATCTCGGTCAGGGTCTGGCCCTTCTTGATGAAGTTGGGTACGAGGTATTCGAGGAAGCCGTGCTTCATCCACAGCAGCCCGGCCTTCAAACGCTCGGGGTTGGAAAAGCAGGCGGGGTCTTCCTTGGGCTCCAGCAGCCTCTCGGTTGTGGCGATGCCGCAGGGAGCTGACGCCTGGCAATCCACAAACTGGCCCACATCAAGCTCCGCCTCATACACATGCAGGCCGGGCCGCTTGATGGGCGATTCGATGAGGATGCGCTCGTCACGGACGCGGCATACCTTCTGGATGCCATGGCGGCCGCCGCGCTGCTCGATGGTGAGAATGCCCGCTTCGTTGAGGGCCTTGACATGGCTGGTCAGCGCGCCGCCGGTGATCTTCAGCTCTTCGGCGATGGCCGTCATGCGCATAGGACCCTTTTCGATCAAGAGTTCCAGGATACTGATCCTCGTTTCCGAGCCAAGCGCCTTGAATAAGGGAAAACCTTCCCGCAGGGACTGGATGTGTAACATTGGCAGCTCCTTTGCCATATGAGTGGCGGTTGATTTAATCATTATTGTTTGGCTTGCGCGACGACTTCAGTATATCATAGGCAAGGTTCCGATATAACAAGAAAAGGTGCAAACTTATAGAATTCCTTGATATAATTTTAATATTGACATTCCGCGTTGCCTTGTCATATATTCTGTTGTTCGTTCTTCTGACTGTCATTGGTGAGACAAGCAAGCTATACTATTCGTCGCATACCGGCTTCACATTAAAAATACTATGGTGATTTATATAACATTTATCTCGCAATATGTTAAAAAATAGACATTGATTTTCTGATTTTCCTGTTGTATGATATCCGCAGGAGAATCTCCAAGTGTGCCTGACCCCAGCGGCCGGGCAGACCATTGGGTAGGAAGAGCGATCATCCTGCCTGCCGTGCTTGCGAAGGAGATATGGGCTGTTTGCATTGCCCGTATCTCCTTTGCCATTGATTTATATGCGCTGCATATAAGGAGAAAAAAGGAGGAACGCACATGTCAAAGGGATTGTTGAGCCGCGAGTATACCCGCCGTGAGTTTATGAAGCTGACGGGCAAGGGTCTTGCGGGCGTGGGCCTTTCAAGCGGCATGCTCAGGCTGTTTGACTGCACAAAAGCCCAGGCGGAAAGCGGTCAGGTGAAAGTTTACCCCAACTCGGAGTATGTGCTGGTCACCAACATGGCCAGGTGCACCGGCTGCCAGCGCTGCGAGGCCAACTGCACGCTGGCCAACGATGGCAAGGCCCAACCCTACATGTCCCGCATCAATGTCCGTGACAACGCGCAGTTCGGGGTCAAAGTCAGCCAGAATTACCTTGAGGCCAACGGCACCTTTGGCAACTGGACCATCAACCCCGCCACATGCCATCAGTGTGAGAACGCACCCTGCATGCTGGCATGCCCGGTGGGCGCCATCAAACCCGATCCCCTGACCAGCGTGCGCGTCATAGACCAGGATGTCTGCGTCGGCTGCGGCGCCTGCGTCAAGGCCTGCCCTTTCGGAATGCCCAAGATTGACCCGTCAAAGGGAAAGTCCACCAAATGTATTGCCTGCGGCGCCTGCGTAGCGGGATGCCCCACCAGCGCGCTTAAAATCGTGCTGTGGGATGAAATCGCCGCCGCGCTGTGAACCGCCGGATCATTTACACCAACATTAAGAGGAGGTCAAGCTAATGAACGGATGGACAGGCAAACTGCTTCGCGTTAATCTCACCACTGGTCAAAGCGCGGTGGAAAGCAGTGAAAAATACTTTGACTTTATTGGCGGCAAGGGCATGGCGACCCGCATCATCTATGACGAAGTGCCAAACGGCACCCAGCCCACGGCTGTGGAGTCCAAGATCGTCATGGCGGTAGGCCCCACTACCGGTTCAAGCGCACCCTGCAGCGGGCGCACGACATTTTCTTTCCTATCCCCTTTCACCAAATACAATGCAATCGTCGATGCTCACATCGGCGGCGATACGGCTGTCATGCTCAAGGGCTGCGGCTTTGACGCGATGATCATTGAGGGAGCCTCCGACAAGCCTGTCTACATCAAGGTGCATGAGGGAACGGTGACCATTGAGGACGCGGCCGACCTCTGGGGCAAGACCACAACCGAAACATCCGCCCTGCTGTGCGAAAAGATCGGTACCGGTATCAACGTGCTCTCTATCGGCTTGGCGGGCGAGAACCAGCTCAACCTCTCATGCGTCATCAGCGGCGTTGCCCACAGCGCCGGCGGCGGCCTGGGTAAGCTGTTTGGTTCCAAAAAGCTCAAGGCCATTACTCTCTACGGCAAGGAGGCCACCCTGGTGGCCGACCCTGCAAAAGTGCTGGAGCTCAACAGGCATGTGATGAGTGACCTGATGGGCTCGAACAACAACCATCCGGTGCCCACCGTACCGCAGAGCTGGTCGCAGTATTCCAACAAGGGCACCCGCTGGACCGGTCATCCCGGTCTGACATGGGGCGCCGCCGAGGGCGGCCCCATCGATACGGGCGAATCCGCGCCCGGCCAGCCCACCTTGATGGGCTATCGCTGCCAGAAAGCCGTATTCGACCACGGCCCGGTGGCAGAGAAGTACACCGTGAAAATGGTGGGCTGCGCCACCTGCCCGGTGCGCTGCTACGGCGGCGTCAATGTGCCGATGATCAGCAAGTACACTACCAATACAACCCACGCCAATACCTGCCTGGGCAATGGCCCTTATGCGGGCCTGCTGAAGAACTACGTGGACGAGAAGGACGAGGGCGACGGAAAGCTGATCGCTCGCGTTTACAGCGCCATCCTGGCCGATGACTACGGCCTGTGGGATAACTACGGCGAGCTCAACTCCACGCTCAACTACTTCATCGACAAGGGCCTGATGGAAAAGATCATGACGCCCGAACAGTATGCCCAAATCGACTGGACAAAGCGCGAGACCGGCGACCCCACCTTCATCAAGGACATCCTGGAGCGC
>CAZPBJ010000112.1:0-5198 GCA_964584685.1 uncultured Christensenella sp.
CCGGCACCTTCATGAAGCTCAGCGTGCCCTTCACGCTGGCCGCCGTGATCACGGGGTATGTGCTGATCTGGGTGATCTGGAAGCCGTGATTGTTGGCTGAGAGACATACCTGATGTATTTTGCCCGCCGGACTGATTGTCCGGCGGGTGCTGTCTTTATCTGGGACCGTATATCGGTATTAGAGTCCCGCTCAGGAAAATGCAACAAGGCTCAACCAGTGATTGGGAATGGACTTTGTTTCAGACCATCTGTATAATGGCAAAAGGTTCAGGGCTTTGACCATCATAGACCTGTATAGCCGGGAGTGCCCTGGTATTTGCCCGGACAAGGGGATCACCGGTGACAAGGTGACGGATGCGCTGTCCAGGATCTGATGAAGCAATGATGATCAGCGCTGTGAAACGATGCCGCGGTGATCAGGCGCCGCACGGCTTCAGTTACGCCTGGCGGCGCGGCGGAAAACACCTGTTGGTGCCGTGCCAAGGCATATTTTCATTTGGATGACCATTCGACCCGGGTGCAGACATACGCGACCGGCCTGACAAGACACAGTAAATTAATTTGGAGGAAAAGAACATGAAAATCAACAATACTTTAAACGGCACATCAATGACTATCGCGCTCGAAGGAAGACTGGATACCACGACCTCCCCTCTCCTGGAATCGGAGGTAAAGCAAAGCATGTCCGGTATCACAGAACTGGTCTTTGACCTGACGGCGCTTGAATACATCTCATCCGCGGGGCTTCGCGTGCTGCTGTCCGCGCAAAAGGTGATGAACAAGCAGGGCCGCATGATCGTACGGGGGGCCAACGAGACAGTCATGGAAGTGTTTGAAGTGACAGGTTTTTCCGACATCCTGACGATCGAGTAAAAAACAGATATGACGACATATGCAAAACTTGCCCTTGTCGCTATTGGCCCGGTCATCGCCTCCATCATACTCTATTCATTGAATAAGAGAACCGCGCTGGGCAGGCTTGGCAAGCGGCCGAAACAGATCCTTTATGGCCTGGTGTTTGGCGGTCTGGCGGTATTAGGCACCGAATTCGGCGTACCGATCAACGGCGTGGTCATAAACGCCCGTGACGCGGCTCCGCTTGCCGCGGGGCTTATTTTCGGCGCGCCAGCCGGCATTATCGCCGGCGTCATAGGCGGGGTCGAGCGGTGGTTTGCCCCTCTGTGGGGTGCGGGCGCTTATACGCGGCTTGCCTGCTCCGCGGCAACGGTCATCGCCGGGCTCTTTGGCGCCGCGATGCGCAAATGGATGTTCGACGACAAGAAGCCTGCCTGGTTTTACGGCTTTGCCGCGGGCTTGGTGATGGAAGTTCTGCATATGCTGATGATATTCTTCACCAACATGGGCGATGTGCAGCTGGCCTTTACCTATGTAAAGACCTGCTCTGTGCCGATGATCATGATCAACTCCTTATCCGTCATGCTGGCCGTACTTGCCGTGTCCCTCCTTGGCAAGGAAAAACTGCGTATTGAGAAAGAGTATAAAAAGCTGTCGCAGACTTTTTCAAGATGGCTGCTGCTCGTTGTTTTGGTGGCCTTTTGCATTACGAGCTTTTTTACCTATATCCTGCAGACAAGGTTTTCCGACAGCAACAATGAGGCGCTGCTGCGGCTGAATATTGAGGATGTCAAGGCGGATATTGAAGACGCGTCCGACGAAAACCTGCTGCGCCTGACGCGCGGCGTGGCCAAGGATATCAATACCGCCGGGGTAGTCGCCGATATGCTGCTGAAAGATATCAGCGCCAAGCGGGGGAATGATTTTTCAGAGATCAATGTGATCGGCGCGAACGGCTTGATCAGCCACTCCACCAATCCCGCGTTTATCGGCTTTGATATGGCAAGCGGCGAGCAATCCGGGGAGTTTTTGGCCCTGCTTGACGGGACAAAGGAAATGGCGCAGAGCTATCAGCCCATTTCAAAGGACGGCACCTACATGAAATATGCCGGCGTGGCGCTGGACCGGGGCGGCTTTGTTCAGGTGGGCTATAACGCGGAGCGTTTCCAGCAGGACATTGACGGGCAGGTGATCGGCGCGACAAGAAACCGGCATGTAGGTGAAAACGGCTTCATCATTATAGCGGGAAATAACTGGAATATCGTCAGCGATCCGCATAACATCGAAGGGCAGAACTCTGACAGGACCGGCATACGGATCGACCGGGAGACTATGCCCGAATATACCCGTTTCGAGGGTTCGGTCTACGGCGAGGACAGCTATTACATGTACGCCCTGACCGAGGGCTATTACATCATCGCCGTTGAGCCTGCCGATGATGTACTGTTTTCAAGGAATCTGTCCGTCTACGTCACGATATTTATGGAGATCCTCGTATTTGCCGTGGTGTATGTCCTTGTATACTTTCTCGTTAAAAAGCTGGTCGTTGAGAATATACAAAAAATCAATACGACGCTTAGCGAGATCACCGGCGGCAACCTGAATGTATCGGTAGATGTCCGTACCAATGAGGAATTTGTGTCGCTGTCCGATGACATCAACTCAACTGTCGTCACGCTCAAAGGGTACATCGCGGAAGCCGCGGCAAGGATAGATAAGGAGCTGGAAGTCGCCAAGATCATTCAATCGTCGACACTGCCAAGCGTTTTCCCGCCTTATCCTGACCGCGTTGATTTTGATATATTCGCTGCCATGGATACCGCGAAAGAAGTGGGCGGAGATTTTTACGACTTTTATCTGCTTGACGCAAACAGGCTGGCTTTTCTTGTCGCTGACGTTTCCGGTAAAGGCATTACGGCAGCCATGTTTATGATGAAGGCAAAAACGCTGATCAAAAGCTATGCTGACAAGGAGAGCGATGTTGCGGAGATTCTGACGATGGCGAATGAGGCGCTGTGTGAAGGGAACGACGCGGAAATGTTCGTCACCTGCTGGATGGGCATTCTCGACTTTGCCGCGAACACCGTCACCTTCGCCAACGCCGGACACAACGCGCCTCTTGTGCGCCGCCGGAACGGAGAGTTCGAATACTTCAAGTCGCGTCCGGGCTTTGTTCTGGGCGGCATGGAAGGGATCCATTACCGCCGCGGGGAGCTTGCGCTAAACCCCGGCGATGAGATCTTTTTGTATACCGATGGCGTGACGGAGGCAACCAACGCCCATAACGGGCTGTATGGCGACGATAGGCTGCGCCATATCCTTAACACCCTGGGATCTGTGCCCGCAAATGAGGTATGCCGCGCGGTGAAAGCTGATGTTGACTTATTCGTAGGCGAGGCTCCGCAGTTTGACGACATAACGATGCTCCATCTGAAGCTGACGTCGAAAAACAGGATCACACTGACACCTTCTGAGGAAAGCATGGCCGAAGCGGCAGCGTTTGTAGAGGATACCCTGGCATCAAATGATGTCTCAATGAAAGTCATCGCAAAAATGAACATTGCCGTTGATGAGATCTATTCAAACATTATCCGATACAGCGGGGCTGAAAAAGCGGCCATTGAATGCGCGGTTTCGGAAGGGAAAATTATCCTGTCTTTCACGGACAATGGCCGCCCATATAACCCGACCGAGAAACCGGATCCGAATATAGCTCTTTCTGCCAAAGAACGGGATGTTGGAGGCTTGGGTTTCTTCATCGTGAAAAAGACCATGGACAGCGTGGAGTATATGTACCGTGACGGGCTGAATCTTCTGACGCTCACAAAGCGGTATAAAGATTGAATAGTGGCTGGCTCTGAAAACACAGGCGTGCAGAAAAAGAAAAGCCCGTGATGAGCAGAATCGGTATAGGCTGAGCGGAAAATCGTCTGACACGATGAAAGAGGCCATGATGATACGGAAAATGGAAGCATCGGATATCCCGGATTGCGCGGATATCCTGTGCATAGTTTATAACAATGAACTGTGGCAATGCAGATGGGATATCGGCACTGCCACCAGGTACCTGACAGATTTCTATCGGGCAGAGAAATTTGCGGGCTTTGTACTGGAGCATGACGGCAGGATCGCCGCCGCGATGTTCTGCCGGGAAAAAGTATGGTGGAACAACAGCGAACTGGTGATAGAGGAAATGTTTGTCCGCCCGGAATGCCAAAGGCAGGGCTTCGGGACCGCCCTGCTGCAAAAAGCGGAGGAATATGTCATAGACAAAGACCTGGCCGGCATCACCCTGGCGACCAATCGCTACGCGCCGGCTCCGGCGTTCTACAAGAAGAACGGCTTTGAGGAATACGGACATGTCCTGTATATGGGGAAGGAAGTGCAGCTGTAGTCCTGATAAACAGAGTTCATGAAATATGGTGCCTGCCGGATGTGATGTCCGGCGGGTATTGCTTTACCTGGGATTGATGTTCCTCGGTGCCTGCGCGGGGGAAACGAACCGCGGAAAACACGGAAGACACGGAAAAAGGATGGGTTACGTTTCAACGGAGGACACAGAGATATAGAGGAGGACGGAGAGAATTCCACTGAATATTTTAATGTGATAGATTCAGGTTATTCGAAAAGCAGTTTAGCTGCTGATAGCTTGAACTGGGAGCATTGTCGTAATGTATAGCTGTTCCAGCTCATCGATTTGAGGACATTCTTTAGGGATTTGGGAACACACTTCATCATATAACTTGTCAAAAAGCTCTCGTTGTTGATGTGATAAATCTTCAACACTTAAAATTGTGATAAAGCATGGCGAAGCCAAACCTGTATCATTCATACTTTTGATAATAGTCAATGATTCATGAGATTCAAATGGATGCCTGTCAGCATTGAAGAATACTACCCCGGATCTTTCGTCGTCTGTAAATTGACCATATGTAATGTCTATATTTAGTTTTAACTCCTGAAACCAGAACCAAGCATGTTGCCGTGTATACTCACTATTACTAGGGAGCCAGGATTTCAATTTCATCGGATACTTGTTCGCTCCAAAGCCTACGAATTTCGCTATAAGCATCGAATCCAAAACTCCGTCGTGATTTGGAAAACTCTCAAACCAATCACGCAAATCATTGTCATAACTGCTCATTGCTTTTGATTTACGAATCTTTTCGATAGTCTTATAGAAGTACATCATACGGACACAATATATTGTTAGCATATAGTATCTATGCATCCATGGCGCAAAATGGTTAAGTGATACTCTATTCTCTCTGAACATGACATAGTGACTAATACACTTGTCATACTCATTTAGTATCAAATAATAAAAACTAAGCCTCAAGTTG
>CAZPBJ010000113.1:0-2225 GCA_964584685.1 uncultured Christensenella sp.
GTCTGCGCACAGGCGGACTGACGCGCCCGGCAAACAGGCCGGAAGAAAGAGGATGAACCAATGATAGACCGCAATAATGTCGCCCGGGAGAAGCTCGCGTGCGCCGTGGAACTGATGAGGCAGTCTGATATCAGCATGTGGGTCTTCTATAGCCGATTGAAGCAGGATCCGGCACTGGAACTCATGTTCAACACCGATACACGGGAGGAAGTGCTCATGGCGCTGACAGCCAGCGGTGCGTGCTATGCCTTTGTCCCTGCTGTCTGTTCAGCGCAGTTCCTGACTTCGGGCTTATACAATGAGGTCATTGTAACTGACAGCCGTCAGATTATGCCGGCGTTCAAGACACTTTTTGACGCGGAGAGAGTCAGCCGTTTGGCGTTAAACTGCAGCGCTGAGGACACCCGCTGCGACGGCTTGGGTGTCGGATTGTATCATAAGCTGTGTAGTGCCATCGGCGAAGATACCATGGCGCGGGTGAAAACTTGCAGCTTCAACATGCTCGAAGAGCTGCGCGCAGTCAAAACATCAAGCGAGATCGCCATCATGACAGAGTGCAACCGTCTGACAACAGACATCTATGACGCAGTGTTCAGTCAGCTTCATACCGGCTTAAGCGAGACAGAGATAGGCGATATGCTCATCAGGGAATGCCGCAGGCGCGGCGTCTGTACCGGTCTTGGAGACCCGGATGAATACCCCCTGGTCCTGCTGGTCAAGGGCGGCATGTTCCATCGCGGCCCTGACGCCAAGAATGTCGCGATGCCCGGCGATATGATGGTGATAGATTTCAGTGTTCGTTACAATGGCTACACATCTGATGTAGCGAGGACCGTATACTTCCTCAAACACGGGGAAGAGCGAGCGCCCGAAGCGGTGCGCCGCTGTGTCAAAGCATCAGTTGATGCCGTCAGTGCCTGCGCTGCATTCATCAGACCGGGCGTAGCGGGCTATCAGGTTGATGAAGTGGGCAGGAGCGCGATTGTGTCAAGCGGCTACCCCTCGTTTGCGCACTCGACCGGCCATCAGGTGGGACTGGAAGTGCATGACGGAGGTACTCTGTTGGGACCTATAAGCCGACCGGGAAGCCAGCGCACCCTGCGCAAAGATGAGATCTACGCGATTGAGCCGACGGTTTTGCAGGATATCCTGCCAGATGGCACCGTGCTGCCCTGCGCGATTGTTGAAGATGAGTGGATTGTGACAGAAAATGGCTGCAGCCTGATCAATCCGGAAAAGCGCCAGCTGGCTGTTATCGAAATCCCCTATAAAGAGGCCTGATGTATGGATAAACTGTGCGCCCAGGCCCTTTTTTTAGCACTTGTACAGATCCCTTCGCTGTGCTGCAGTCCGGGCGAGGAAGCAGCCTGCAGGCTGCTGGAAGAAGCGCTGGACGAATATGGCATCACCCACGAGCGTATATGCGATGATCCTAAACGCCCCAACCTCCTGGCCTTTTTACCCTCCAGCCGTCCCACAGACGAAGCGCCACTTTTGCTCATATCTCACTTTGATGTGGTAGGGGGGGAACAAGAAGGGTGGCATTTCCCCGCGTTCAGCGGAGAGTGCGTCGAGGGCCGCATCCGCGGACGGGGAACGCTGGATACCAAGCAGCTGACCATCATGGAACTGGCTGCCTTCACTTCCCTAGCCAAAGAGCGGCGCAGGCGGGATGTCTATTTTCTGGCGACCCTTGACGAGGAGACCGGCAGCAGCCAAGGGATGGAAGCGGTTTTCCGCAAACGACCGAAACTATTTGAAAACGCAGTGGTCATCAATGAAGGCGGCGGTTTCCCCGTCTTTATTGACGGCAACCCCTGGATGACACTCACCTTGGGAGAAAAATCCCTGTTCAAGGTAAAGGTCAGCGCCAAAGGGACCGGCGGGCACGCCAGTGTCCCTACTGATGATCAGGCTCTTGTCCATTTGGCCTCCGGACTTGAAAAGCTATTCACAGCGGCCTGCGAGCTGAATAGCGGAAGCCGCCGCATAGCCGAAGCAATCGAGAGTGTCACGGCGGGAAAGCAGCTTGAAGGCACTGCTGCTATTCTGTATGACTATGCCAGGAACAGCAGCCTGCACCTGCGCAACTGGAGGATAGGGCAGCGCGTCAATGTCCTGCCAAGCGAAGTCGAATGCGTCGTTGAGCTCAGGTCCCTCCCCTATACTGACGCAGACGAGGCGGAAGCGTTCTTCAGAGAAAACCTCCGAGAGACCCGGTGTAC
>CAZPBJ010000113.1:2235-4991 GCA_964584685.1 uncultured Christensenella sp.
GTTGACGAGCGATGAAGGTTTCGAAAGTGGCCTCAGCGCCCCCATGGTACAACTGCTGCAGGAAGGCGCTCGGGCTGCAGGGCACCCGATGCCTGTTTTCCCAATGCTGGCCCTGGGTCGAACGGACGGCCGCTTTTTCGGGCAAAGCGGCAGCAGGGTATTTGGCTGCTCACCCTGCACTAAGGATGACCCTTTTGACCAGGTACTGAGAATGGTCCACGGCCCCAATGAAAGCATCGCGGAAACGTCCTTTCACTTTGGTCTCCAGACACTCGAGGTGGGCACCATGAAAAATCAAGCATTCCACGAACAGGTGATCCGGGATGTCGTGAAGAACATGCAGGTGGAGAACATCGATCTTTACCTCATTATCACAAGCGAGCACGCCGACCCCATAACATCCTTTATCCCCGGCGTCGATACCGTTGGTGCAATCGCATACCTGTTTCATCGCGACGGCAGCCGCTACGCTCTTGCCTCAAGAATTGATAAGCACGATGTAGAGATATCCGGCCTCTTCCCCCATCTCACCGTCTACGCGGATTACTGGCAGGAGTTGGCTGAACTCTTTAAGAGCCTTGAACCGGGCAAAGTTGCGCTCAATTTGTCGCAGGAGCATCCGCAGTGTGACGGCCTCACCCTGGGTCGCTACGAGCGCTTCCTCGAAGCGCTGGGCGGCACGGCCGGTTGTGAGTTTGTCTCTAGCGACAGCATCGTCATCCCGGTGCTGCGGGCATCCGGCCAATAAGGAATAGGGAGGGAAACCGAGTGTCAAAATATGTCCGCCAAAGGCTCCTGCAATCCATCCCCGTGTTTTTCGGCATCACGTTGCTGACTTTCGGCATCATGCAGCTTGCACCGGGAGGCCCGCTTGCCAATATGATCAGCCCCCGTATATCGGCTGAATCCCTGCAACGCGCCAAGGAAGCACTGGGGCTCAACAGGCCTTTACTTGTTCAGTATTTCGCCTGGCTTAAGCAGCTGCTAGTGGGTAATTTCGGCTATTCTATCACCTCAGGGGAGCCTGTGCTGGGCATGATCTTCGAAAGGCTTCCCGCCACCCTCCTGTTGACCGGCACAGCGTTCCTGATCAGCTTTGTCATCGGCATCCCCCTTGGTGTGTACTCAGCCACGCATAAATACACGCTCGGAGATTATGGCCTGACCATATTCTCCTTCATCGGCATATCAGTGCCTTCATTCTTTTTCGGTATGGGCCTGATTTACTTTTTCGCGCTCCGTTTAGGTTGGCTTCCGACGTCCGGCTTTGGGTCCACGACATTTTCCGGCAGCGACTGGGCTGCTTTTGTGCAAAGGATTCGCTATATGATCATGCCTGTGATGGTTTTGTCTCTGGGCAACCTGTCGACCGTCATGCGCTTTACGCGTTCCAGTATGGTGGAGACTTTGAACCAGGATTATATCCGGACGGCAAAAGCAAAGGGGCTTTCAAAACAGGTGGTCATCTACCGCCATGCCCTCAAAAACTCGCTCATCCCGGTCATCACGATCTTTGGCCTGTCCATACCAAATCTATTTGGCGGCTCTTATATCACCGAGAAGGTATTCTCCTGGCCCGGCATGGGTTTGCTGGGCGTCAACGCCATCAGTAACCGGGATTATCCCGTACTGATGGGGCTGACGGTTTTCACAGCGCTATTGGTTCTGCTCGGCAATCTCCTGGCAGACATCCTTTATTCCATTGTCGATCCACGTATACGGTACTAGGAGGAAAAGCATGCAAAACAAAGTATACCTGGCCCGGCGCAGGAATATCTTCAAGACAGACGAGTGGAAGCGTTTTTCAAAGAACAAGCTCGCCCTGGTCGGCCTTGTCATTATTATGCTGATGGTAATGACAGCAGTCTTAGCGCCTGTCATTGCACAAAACGACCCCTTCATATCCCTGCGCGCCTTGACGGGCAATAAAATTATCAAGAACACCTCCCCTGAAAAAAGCGGCACCATCCTAGGGACCGACTACCTGGGTCGCGACGTGTTCAGCCGCACGGTGTACGCCGCGCGTATCTCACTAAGTGTAGGCCTTGTCGCGGTCAGCATCTCAACCATCGTGGGCATTCTGCTTGGCTCCCTGGCCGGATATTTCGGCGGACTCCTTGACAGCGTTATCATGCGCATCGTTGATATCGTTTATTGCTTCCCTGTCATGTTTCTGGTCATGATCATCGCCGCTATCCTCAAGCCCAGCATCTGGAACATCATGATCATCATCGGACTGGTCAACTGGACCGGCACAGCGCGCTTTGTCCGCGGGGAAATTCTGCGCGTACGTGAGCTTGATTATGTCCAGGCCGCAATTTCCATGGGCGCGTCGCACAGCAGGATCATCCTGAGCCACGTCATTCCCAACATCATTGCCCCCATCATTGTGGAGGCGACGCTCCAGATGGCGCGGGCCATTCTCACGGAAGCGGCGCTCAGCTACTTGGGCGTCGGCGTGCAGGTGCCCATTCCGTCCTGGGGCAATATGCTCAACGAATCCAACAACCTGGCTGCTCTGACGCTCTACGCTTGGCAGTGGGTGCCTCCGGGCCTGTGCATCCTCATTGTAGTCCTTTCCATCAACTTCATCGGCGACGGTCTGAGGGACGCCTTTGACGCACGGCAGAAAAAGTAAAGGAGGCATGATAAAAAGTAACTGAGGGTGATGCAGAGCAAGTCTTCAAGTTGTACAATTGATGCAACAGCAAGAAGACAGATAGATACTAGTTCGGCACATTTAGTGGTCCATGAGG
>CAZPBJ010000114.1:0-341 GCA_964584685.1 uncultured Christensenella sp.
AGCAGTTCCGTTTCGTTCATCCTTTTCACCCTCACATCCATATGGAGCTGATCATACACAGGCTGGCGCGTACAGTCAACATCAATGACCTAAAACAATATATCTCTGGCCAAGGATGAACTAAAACAGCGGTGTGCATGCCAATTTGTCAGGCAAATATTAAAAAATATCATAAAAATAGATTAAGATTGTCAATACTCATTACGCAAGAAAAGCGGTATGTTGGGTAAGGAGAGAAGCTGTGGGCGAGGTGATGGCATGGACCCGATTTTGCGTGTTCGGGGCATCAGTAAACGGTTCGGTGCGACTGTCGCGCTTAGCCCAGTCGACCTTGACATATT
>CAZPBJ010000114.1:351-724 GCA_964584685.1 uncultured Christensenella sp.
AGCGGTGAGGTCCTTGGGCTGATCGGTGAGAATGGGTCGGGCAAATCAACGCTCGCTTCCGTCATCGCAGGCATTCAACGGGCTGACAGCGGGGACATGGTGTTCAGAGGAGAGCCGTGGCAACCGGCGACGATGGTGTCTGCGATGGAAGGCGGCGTCGGCATCGTGATGCAGGAAGCAGGGACCATTCCGGGCATCACGGTCGCGGAGAACCTGTTCCTTGGAGAAAGCAGGCGCTTCACCCGCTGCCTTGGTATAGTTGACAGCCGCGGCATGGTCCGTGAAGCCGAGAAGGCGCTTGCTGCGATCCAGGCTTTGCACATCAGCGCCGATGCTCTCACTATTTCTTGGAAGTGGGCATTTGCAGATAATG
>CAZPBJ010000114.1:734-2568 GCA_964584685.1 uncultured Christensenella sp.
ATCCAGGAGCGCAAGTTGGTGGAGGTCGCCAGAGTTGTGTCAAGGGAGCCGGACATCCTCATCGTTGACGAAACGACGACTGCGCTTTCCCAGATTGGGCGGAGCCTGCTGTACCAGTTGATCCAAGATATGAAGGGGAAGGGAAAGGCAGTTGTTTTCATCTCCCATGATCTTGATGAGATCAAGCGGGTCTGCGACCGGCTGACCGTGCTGCGAGACGGCAGCATCATCACCCACTTCGCCAGAGAACAATATGATGACGATGCGATCAAAACCAGCATGATCGGACGTGAACTGAAGGGTGATTATTACCGCGGCGACAGCGTCCCCTCGTGGGACGAGCGCGTCATGATCACAGCGGAGAACCTGTGCGTTAAAGGCGAACTGAACGACGTGACCCTCCAGCTGCGTGCGGGCGAGATCCTCGGTGTGGGCGGGCTGTCTGATTGCGGCATGCACATGCTTGGGAAAGCGCTGTTCGGCTTTGCGCGCCTGAGCAGCGGCAGGGTGACGGCGGGCGGGCGGGAGATCTCATCCCCGCAGGAAGCGACCAGGCTGGGTATCGGCTATGTTTCCAAAGACCGCGACAGCGAATCGCTCTGCCTGCAGGCGCCCATACAGGACAACATCGCCATCGCATGCTTGCGCCGCATAGCCAGCAAGGGTCTCGTGCTCAGGAGGAACGAGGGGGCTTTCGTGCGCCGGCAGGTGGACGCGCTGCGCATCAAATGCCGCCATATCCAACAACCGGTCAGTGCGATGTCCGGCGGCAACAGGCAAAAGGTTGTTTTCGGCAAATGGATTGGCGCAGGCAGCAGCATCCTGATTCTGGACTGCCCTACCCGCGGCGTGGACGTTGGGGTGAAGCAAGCCATGTACCAGCTGATCACCCGGATGAAGAAAGACGGCAAAGCGATCCTGATCATATCTGAGGAACTGGCAGAACTGATCGGGATGTGCGACAGACTGCTGGTGATGAAGGACGGAGCGGTCAAGAAGGAATTCCTGCGCGGGGACATGAGTGAGGCGGACATTATCCGCCAAATGATCTAAGGAGGAGGGCTTATGACAGGCAAACAGACGTTCAGGGAGAAGTCCATTGCCTTTGCGCCGCTTGGCGGCTTGCTTCTCCTCATCATGCTGTACTACATCATCGGGCTCGCCAAAGGGAACAATGTCGCCTACGGCCTGAAAGCGATCGTCAACCAGTCTGTTGTGGTAGCGCTTGTCGCTACCGGCGCGGTTTTCATTTATACCCTGGGATCCTTCGACATCAGCCTGGGCGCGGCGACCGGCGTCAGCGCTCTCTTGGGTGCCATGACCTACAACGCGACCGGCAGCCTCCCCCTGATGTTCCTGGTCTGCCTTGGCGTCGCCCTCGCGGTCGGCCTGATCAATTCAACCTTGGCTTCCCTGTTCAACCTGCCGATTTTCGTGACCACGGTCGCAATGATGAGTGTGCTGAGCGCATTCATGCTCATCCTTATCGGCATCAATGGCACCGGGGACACCGTCAAAGTCCCGCCCAGGGCTGTCAAGCATCTGGACAATGTCCCCTCCAAACTGGCGGTCCTGGGCGCATACCTTGCGCTGTGCGTGTTTGTATTCGACTTTCTGCCTATCGGCCGCCAGCAGAAATTCATTGGCGGCAACCCTTTATGTGCGGCCTTGTCAGGCATTTCACAAAAGCGTATGGTGGTCGCCGCATCCATCATGTCCGCCCTGGGGGTCGGGCTTGGCGCGTTTCTCTCCATTGTGTACGCCCCAACGCTCTCTCAGCATACGGCATCGAGTATCGGCATGGATGTCATCATTGCCATCGTATTTGGCCGCA
>CAZPBJ010000114.1:2578-4978 GCA_964584685.1 uncultured Christensenella sp.
GCCGCGCTCGCGTGTTCTCAGCGCGGTCATCGGCGCGTTTTCTATGGGTTTCCTGACCCAAATTATGATGTTCCTGAACCTTGGTTCAGGTTATGGGCAGATGATCAAGGCTGCGATATTCCTCTTGGTCGTCCTGGTCGCAATGTCTGGCCTTCGCGGAAAGCTCCTGCCCAGGTAGCAGTATGTACCGCTGCATTGACAGCGTGGACATAAAGAAAAAAAGGAGAAAGAAAATGAAGAAACTCAAAGGTCTCGTAGCCCTGGCACTATGCGCGCTGCTCAGTCTGGCTGTCCTTGCGCCGGCCAGCGCAGCGGCGGTAAAAATCGGCGTGCTGGTAGCGGACGCAACCTCGTCTGAAGCATTGGCCTTCCGCGCATACTATACCCAGTACATCGCGTCAGCTTACGGTGTGGAATTCATCTATTCCGACGAACTCAAGGACGCGGCCGGGGAAAAGAGTGCGATCGACAATTTCATCGTCAACAACGCCAAGGCTGTGATTTCCTTCTCGGGCTTTGACCGCCCCGCCCAGATCGACCAGTGCGAGAGCGCTGGCGTCTATTACGCGGTGGCTACGGGCACGCTTTCTGATGAACAGTATGCCCAGTATAAGGATTATGAGTTCTACGTTGGCTCCATCGGGCCCACGCTGGACATTGAGTTCCAGACCGGCTACGACATGGCGGCGTACTACATCGACCAGGGAATGACAAATTTCGGCATGTTTGGCGGTGGCGTTCCCTATTACGTAGACATGCACATCTACCGCGCCGCGGGCATTCTGGCGGCGATGGTCGATCAAGGCGGTGAAGGCGCCAGTTATAAAGGGCAGGCGGACCATGGCGCAATCATCGGGCAGATCTACGCTGACGGCGGGATTGAGCCGGGTGCGATTGGCAAACTGAACCTGATGGCTTATGTCGGCGGATATGATTTCAATGACGCCTGGTTTGGTAAATTGGCACAGATGGCTTCGACAGAAGGCATCCAGGCACTTCTGACTGTCGGCAGCGGTGTTGATGTCCTTGGCAGCTTCGTTTCCGGAACCGGTGTCAAACTCGCAACAGTCGACAGCTTTACAAAGGCCCTGGGCGAGGCCATGGACAACGGTATCCTGGACTATCTGGCTGGAAAGTTCGCCGCCTCCATCGGCCCGGCTTTCATGGCCGTCCTGAACGCAGTCAACGGCTCGCCTCTTCGCACGGAAGAGGGTTCTGCCTTTGCCCTGGGCCAGGGGTACTGGATTGCCAAGAACGCGGAAGAGTTCTCCCAATACTACGCGGTTGATTCCTCCATCCAGAACCCCTCGTACACCAGGGAGATCCTGGACCAGTACTGTGGCGCCGGCGTGTCCTATGCAGATTTCGCATCATTTGTTGGCAGCTACTCTTTCCAGCAGATTTCTGACCTGAAGTAATATGGCGTCGGGAAGCGCCGGAACTCCGGCGCTTCCCATTTTCCAAGCCTGCCTATTGGCTGACCGTTGTGATCAGATATAGACGGATGGGGACAAATAAGGGAGTGGTTAGCGCGATGAAAAAGCAGTCTGCACTAAAGCGGCTGGGGCTGAGCCTGATAATTCCCTCGGCAGTATTGGCCGTGCTGCTCTTGTTGAGCGCCGTGAACGGTGTCCGTTTGTTCCATGATGGGAACAGCTGGCTCCTCTTTATCCGTGCAGCAGCGACCGTGACCATGACAAGCTTTGCGCTGTCCATTAACCTTGACTCCGGCCGCTTTGATTTCTCGCTTGGAGCGGTCGCGTTGCTGTGCGCGACCATCAGCGGCACCCTCGCCGTACGTTTTGGGCTGAGCCCGCTGCCGGCGCTTTTCCTCAGTGTCCTATCTGGTGCTGTCCTGGGCGGGCTGCATAGCGTCATTTATGTAACTACAAGAATCCCACCGATCATCGTCTCTCTTGGTGTGACATTATTTTATGAAGGGACGGCATACGCCTTCACCGGCGGCAAAGGGGTGACAGTCGTCACCCGGGGCGATCTGATCTCGTTTCCCTCCATCATCAACTATCTGATCCTTACAGCCGCTGCCGTAGCGCTGGTTATCATCCTGCTTGATCATTCGCACTTTGGGGCCGAATACCGAGCCTTGCTCTCCGGCCAGCGCATCGCTGTTGACACCGGAATCCGCGAGGTGAAAAACGCCGTCGTCTGCTACACGCTCAGCGGCGCGCTGATGGGCGCCGTAGGTTTTATCAACCTGACAAACACCGGGAATGTCCAGATGAGTTTAAATTTCGGCTCCATCGGAATTATGTTTACAGCCTTTCTGCCAATATTCATAGGAGGGTGGACCGGGCGGTTCATCAACCGGCGTTTGGGCATCATGCTGGGCGCTCTGACTATGGCGCTGATCTCCCTGGCATATGCGCGCCTGAACACCGC
>CAZPBJ010000115.1:0-4845 GCA_964584685.1 uncultured Christensenella sp.
TACCCGCCGGACGCCCGGCATCGCCCGGCGGATAAGGCGGTTAAATGCCGGGGGCTCGGGCGTCCTTCGCCAGCAGATCCGGGTTCTGCTGGACAAACGGCAAGGGCGCGGGAGACAGCGCGGACTGATGCCGTCGCCCGGTTGACGGGCGTCTCCCCGCAAAGGACGGAGCTATTCCACATGCGGAGGAGGCCGTACTGTTCGTCATGGGGCGGGGCTCCGTCGGCACTCCGATACGCCTTGTGTAGAGATGAAAGGCTCAGTCAGCCTGGTCCAAAGGGATCTTCTGTTGGTCTCCTTCTGTGTCTTTGTGGACGTCGTCAAAGCCCCGTCCCTCGACGGCCCGTCCCGGATTCAGTTTCTCATTTGCCGGCTGTCACGGAGTGATGAGGTATCCTTGATCGACGAGATATTGATGGGTATAACTCCCCCTGATGCTCCTGATGCTCATACCCAAACCGTAGCTTTGAAAGGCATGCTCCCCGATCCTCACGACGCTGAAGGGGACGTTGAGCACCTTCAGGAAAGGATTGAAATCAAAGGCGTAGGACGCGATTTCAGCGACTCCCTCGGGGATGTCATAGGTTGGCTCAGGGATCATGGAGGGATAGGCAATGAGCACTTTGAGGTCCCTGGAGAAAAGGACTCCGTCCACTGAGGTGAAGAAGCTGCTGCCCTCGGCGACTTTGATGTCCTCCAGGCCGGAGCAGGATTCAAATACGCCCCCGGGCAGACCGGACACGTTCTGAGGGATGGTGATCCCGCTGAGCCTTCTGCAAAGCCGGAAAGCCCCCGCCCCGATTTCCCTCAGGCTGTCGGGCATCTGAATAGCCGTCATGTGCTCACAAAAGTCAAATGCCAGGGGCAGGATCGTTTCGACACCTTCCGGAATTGTGACAATTCCGCTTTTTGCCTGGGGGCATTTGATCAGCGTTTTCATCCCTTTGTCATACAGAATGCCGTCCTGCGTGGTATAGTGAGCGTTTGCCCCGCTGACCTCCAGAGCGGAGAGCGAACGGCAGACGCTGATCGCGCTCAGGTCAATGGACCTTACGCTGGACGGGATGCTCAGCGTCTCCAGGCTTCTGCACCAGCTGAACGCGTCCGCCGGGATATTCGTGATGCCTTCCGGCAGTGTAACGCTGATCAGGTTATCGCAGGATGTAAAAGCTCCTTCGCCTATTTCCTGCATGCCCTTGGGGAAAACAACTTCCGCAAGGCTGCCGCAGTATGCAAAAGAGCGTTTGCCGATGGACACAAGCTGCCGCGGCAGCACGATCCTTTCCAGGCTTCCGCAGGAAGAAAACGCGCCGTCGCCGATGACGGTGACGCCGTCGGGCATGCTGATGCTTTTCAACCCCGCGCATTGGAGGAATGCTTCGGATCCGATGGTTGTCAAATGAGATGGGAGCGCAACGGAAGCGAGGCCGGAGCAGTTGGCAAATGCCCAGGGCCCGATGGATGTTACGCTGTCCGGGATCGCGATCCCGCTGAGCCGTTCACACATCGCGAAAACTGAATCAGGGAGTTCTGTGAGCCCTTCAGGAAGTGAAACATTCTCAAGGTTCGCGCAATTAAAAAAGGCGCTTGAGCCTATGCGCGCCACGCTGGGGGGAAGCGAAATGCTCCTGAGCGTCATGCATCTGGCAAAAGCACGCTCACCGATCCCGACAACAGGGCATCCGCCCAGCAGTTTCGGAATGACAAGATTCTCCTGGGTGCCGTTGTATTTCGTGATTGTCGCTTTGTCGTATTCAAGTGTATATACGAAGTCCTCAGGCACTGATTGCGCCACCACGTCAGAGGAGATTGAAGCCTTTAGCTGTGCAAGGGAATTAGAACCGGATACGGGGAGGGTAGGAAGGGCCGAGGACGTTTCCGGCAGCTGGGGATCCGCATCAGATGCGGGGAGAGCGGGTATGGAAAGGCTGGCTGAAAGCGCAAGGGCAGAGAGATCCGCCTTCAAATCCAGGCGCAGGGCAGGACGCACGCCATTGTTTCCGGTGAACACAAAATAACCGCTCACGTGAATGAAGCCGGATGACACGGAAACCGCGTGATCGGCCTGTTGGCCGGGGGAACGCAGCCACCAATTGGTGATGTCGTCCATGCCGCCGGAGCCCTGCGCCTGCGCGTAGGCCGTGTTCTTCACCTTTCGGTCATTATCCGAAGAGAAATAATTCTCCGCCTCCGCGATGCTCAGCAGGAAAACCCTGTCCTTTGTGTCCGCCCCACCGCCGATTGCAAATTCGGGGTTGTCCCCGTTTGTGACCGGTGACGTCAGGATGGCGCGCTGTTCCGCTTCTGAGAATGCGTTGATCAGGAAGCTGTCGTTCAGCCAGCGGCGCAGAGTGCAGTTTTCCCAGGTGATATCCATGGATTTATCATTGTATGCCTTCGCGTCCAGAATGAATTGTGAAATCAGCAGCGCTGCGTCGCCTTCTACGGCAAGCACACGCCATGCAATGGGTTCCCTGCCGTTGGCCCAGTTGCCGTCTTGTTCATAATGACCGAACATGAACGTTTCTCCAACCGCCGGGAAGCCTGAGCCCGTTTCCGGGACAATGGGATCCGCGCCGGATACAGGCAGAATGAGAGCTGATAGGATGACTGAAAGCACAATCGCAACGATTCTGTAGCGCATGGGGTTCTCCTTTCTGAGCTGCGGCCTGGCGGGTTGAAGTTCGGGATGCCTTTTTGTCTGCCAGTGCTGTCTTTTCATCAATCACGATGCGGCACATCATTGAAATGAATGATTTGCATCACCTGCTTTCAGGGTTTTACGAAAAATCTGCGTGCTTGAGAGCCCTCGGGTGTGCCGTGCCGTCCACTTGATTATAGTGCGGCGTACGTTTTTTAACAAGAACGTCATCGCACGCCGGCAAAGCAAGAGTTTCCCGGCTGCGAAGCCGCCCCTTCGCCATTGCTTCTCTATGGGTGAAAAATTCGGAGAAGCACAATACGCCCATCGCAAAGGATACAAGAGAGAAGAATAGACTACGGCATATTCCACTCATGAACATTGATGTCAGTGAATGAAAATGTTAATATGAACGTGTTTCATGCCAAATCAGAGAGAAGCGCAGCACTAAAGAGCGCCAAAAGTGCCGTACAGTATTATCTGACACGAACCATGACTGACACATTCATCGACAAGGAGAACCGATATGCAGATCGCCCTCACCAAGAAGCTTGCCGATGCCGCAGGCGTCGCATTGGTTCCGCCCGTTTCGGATGCCGATCCACTGTTTTCATGGACAGCCAACTGGGTCAACACCTTTGACCGCAGAAAAGAAGACATGATCGTGATGGTGAACAACGCAACACGCTTTACCGTGACGATTTACGGCATGAAACGCAACCGGTTGAAGGATATCAAGTCCTGTATGATATCTGCCATCAGAAACACGCTCCTATCCATGAACCTGGATCCTGAAATGGTCGAAGCATATATGCGGCAAGCGGCTGATCCGGTATTCACAGCAAATCACGACCGCAAATTGACAGCCTGGTTAAACCGCCAAGGCTTGGATGCCGCGTTTGTGGTGGGCAGAGCTGTGAATGAATCAACTGACGAAATGAAGTTCAACGATACGCTCGGGCGCAGAGTCAGCAGGAACAGCGTCAACTACAGCGGCAGTTTCGCAGAAAGCTATATCCCCGCTGAGGAGATGATCAAGGCGCTGGAACGACTCACAGGCAGGCCACCCTACAACTACCGAGCCTTTGAGCTGCTGGTGACGCTTGATTTGTATATTTACAAGGCCACCCGGCGCGTCATTGTACCAGCCAATATTGAGCTTACGCAGTTGCATTATTTGCTTCAGCATTTGTATAAATGGGAAAACCGTCACCTTCACGACTTTCGTATTGTCGACAGTAAAACCGACCTGACCATCATCCGCCTCGTTATGAGTGAAGCAGACCGCTCGTATGACGAAGAAGCCGTCGTGGAAACAGGCCACAGGCTGTCAGAGTATTTTCCTGAACATAGGGAAATGATTTACACCTATGACATGGGCGACAGTTGGGAACACAGAATTGAACTTGTGCGGGAGATAGACAACCATCACGAAGAATCGCCCTACTTGCTTGAAGCAAGCGGACAAGCGCCTCCTGAGGATGTGGGCGGCGTACCAGGCTTTGAGGAATTCCGAGATATTATGCTTGACCCAAAACACCCGGAGTACGAGCAAATGAAAGAGTGGTCGGGCTACTGGTCACTCGAACTGCGCGACTGGGAATCAAGGCCGAAGGTCATTCCAATCTGAGCTGGGTTGCTGATCAGGTTTCTCCCTGTCTTTATTTTTCACTTTAGTGCCGCCTCTCCGAACATCCTATCAGCGGAACAGCTGAGACGGAAGGATGTTTTCATGTCATTACCAGATATCGCAATGCATGCCGTTCATCACGACTTTGATATCAGGCCCATCCCTGAACAGGTGCTCTATATCAACGAACCGGATAGAACAGGCGATTTTTGCGGGAGGGGAATATCAGACCTGGATGATGCACAGTGGCTTGTTAAGCCGAAATGTGACTATTTCGCTACAATCCAATCTTTCGTGATTATTTGCTCATTTCTGTTTTTTATTTAGTCGATGCGTTCAACTTGTACTGGCACGCCGCCCAGCCGGCTTGACTTGAGAGCTGCGTCTGCAATCAAGACTGGGTAAAGTCCGTCGCGCACGCCCACGGGCGTTGGTTTGTCCTCAAGGCAGGCTTTAGCAAATTGCCTGTCCTGCTCCATGAATGCATCCTTGTAGCGCTCCAAGAAGTACCAGAGGGGCTTAGTGTGAAAACATCAAATTGGCGATGAAATAAGGTACTATTGTAAGAAAGGTA
>CAZPBJ010000116.1:0-4794 GCA_964584685.1 uncultured Christensenella sp.
GGCAGTTTAAACTGTTTTACCCTAAACGGGCCGGGATAATCAGTCTTCCAGCCTGTCCAGGTAGGTAGTGATGGCGGCTTCCCCGGTCCAGGTGCTGATCTGCGCCTCCCATGTCTCGGTTTTCCTGGCGGTCAGCAGAGCGTCATGCAAATCGGCCTTCACGCCTTCAAAGGCGACGGGACCTGCCTCGACGGGGGCGGCATACTGCACGATGTAGTAGCCGTACATACCCTTGGAGGGTTCGGCCACATCACCCGCGTTTTCAAGCGCCATTGCCGGCAGCACAAAAGCGGCGTCGAAACTGGCAAAGCCCTTGCGGATGGCGTAACCCCGGGCGGGCATGCCGGTATCTTCGTTATATTCGGTGACCAGTTCGTCGAAGCTCACGGTCTTTGATTTGTCATAGACTTCCTGCGCCTTGGGCAGTATATTGGCATAACCCGCGTCCTTGGCTGCCTGCAGGTCCTTGGTCAGGCTGTCCACCTTGGCCTGGGCTTCATCCACCGCGGTCTGCAGTGCGGGCGCAGCCTCTTCCAGGGCCTTCTTGTCCGCCTCATTCAGGCCTTCCTTGGCCAGGGCGTCCTCATTGGCGGTCTTGGCTGCCGCGGCGTCTGTCAAGGCTGTCTGGGCGGTGCTCAGTTCCGTCTGGACGGCGTCTATCCTGGTCTGGTCGTCGGCAAGGAACTTGATCAGCACCTGCTTGACCCAGCGGTAGCCCTCGGGGGCAAAGTAGACGGTCTGGCCGCCGTTGACCGCCGTGCCGTAGGCATCGGCGTCGGCTTCATAGGCTGTCTTGTTTTCCTCAACCTTGGCGTCGTAGTCGGCCTTGACGTCCTCGTCGGGCACGGTGACATCCTTGGTCACCTGGGCTTCCAGCTTGTCATTGATGAAGGTCTCCCGCTCGGATGCCTCGGTGACCTCGCGCGTGATGCCAAGCTCCAGCGCTTTGGCTTCAAGCGCCTTTTGCAGCTCATCGCCTTCCAGCGCGGTGTCGGCGAAGTAATAGCTCTTGACCTGGTCAAGGGTCTCCTGGTAACGGGTATCCACCTGAGCCTGCAGGGTCACATTCTCTTCATCGCTCAGCTGGTCCAGCTGCAGCTTGGCCGCCTGCTGCTGGAGGATGATCTGCCGGATGCTCTGGTCCTTGGCGCGGGTGATGATATCATCGGTGTTGATCTCAGGCGCCTGCATGCCGTAGGCCTGGTACATCTGCTGCATCTGGTATTCCTGGTTGAGCAGCGCGTTGTAGGTTGCTGTAAAGGCCTGCTTATCCACCTTCTGGCCGTTGACATCCAGGATCACCTGCTTTGCGTCCACTGCCGGGTCCTTGACCACCAAATTGCAGCCGCTCAGCAGCAGTGAAAGCGCCAGGAGGAGTGCCAGTGCCATTTTCTTCATCGGGTTCAGTCTCACTTTCATTTGCAGATGCCATGCATCAAAACTTCACAAACGCCATTATACAGCCTTGGCCTGCTTTGGGCAAGGCAAAATTGGGATGCATCGCGCCAAATTGCCTTGACCGGCCTATAACCCGGCTGCCAGGTGCGCCTGGTTGATCGCCTCGATCTGGGCCCGGCGGAGCGGCGGCACGCAGTATTGGCAGGCATTCAAAGCGGCGTACGGCGCGTTTTCAAGCTCGCCGTAGATAAAGGCGGTCAGTGGCAGGTATTTGTCGCGCACCCCGTAGCACTTGTCCGCCACGTGGTAGTCCTTGCCGCCCTGAGGGTTGTAGAAAAGCGGCGTTTGCGCGTCGGGCATGTCCAGGCTGCGTCCCTGCAGATCCTCCCAGACGATGATGCGGGTCCCCATATTTTGCCGCATGACGTCCCAGATCCAGCGCATGTTGGTGCCCTTGGGGGTACGCTTGCGCTGGACGCGGATGCAGCCATGGCTGGCGCGCTGGCCCAGCACCTTCTCAAGGGGCTCGTAAACCTTGCTGTCACCGCGCGCGATGTAGGGGACCTGATGGAGGAAATCGCCGTCGTTGAAGCGCAGGGCGTATTCGCCCACCACATTGTCGCTGACGAAGTCGCCTACGGGACTGACGATGAGGAACTCGCCGCTGCGGGTTTCGTTGTAGGGCTGGCGCTCATTGGCAAGGCCTGTGGAGACGCTGAGGACATCGTACAGCTCGCCCTCCACAAAAATATAAAGCTTCTGGTCCAGCTTGTCGACCACCAGGCCGTACTTCTGGTTCACCTTTTTTTCTTTGAGCAGCGAGGTCTTGATGTAGCCCTGCGTCAGCCGGTTCCAGGCCTTGATCTTGCTGTCGTGGAAGGAGCTGGAATAGACCTCCACCAGGCTCCAGCCGTTGTCCAGTGTCTCCAGTACATGCACGCCCTGGCTGGCAAAGGTGACATCCGCCACGGCTTCACTGTCGGCGCTGGGTTCCCTGCGCAGCACGGTCTGTTTCTTTTGGTGGCCGTCCACCACGGTAATGGGGGCGGTGAGCATGGCCCAGATGCGCTGGGTCTGCGTGATGTCCATGGGTGTTTCCCAGTAGCTGTCGCTCAGGCCCACAGCAAGGGATCCGGGGATGAACGCATTATCTGCCCCGGCGGTTTCACCCAGGGAGAGGGCCGGCAGAAGCAGGGCTGCAAGCAGGACGATGATCAGGGGTTTTTTCAGCATGGTGCCTCCGGATGATCAGCCAAGCGGAATTGTTGCCGGCACTGCGGTGAGCGGTTCGAAACCGGCTGTACCCGTCAATTGCATGATCAGTACAAATATACCCACCAGCGCGACATAGAGGGCGAACTTGAAAAATGAGACGCGCTCGATGAGCTTGAGCATATAGCGGATGGCCAGATAGCCGCTGACAGCGGCAAACAGCACGCCCACCAGGATATCAAACGACAGCAGGGAACCCAGACCGCCTGTTTCGATTGCGTCCTTGCCTTCCATCAGGAAACTGCCCAGGATGGCCGGCGCGCTCATCATGAAGCTGAATTTAGCCGCTGCGGCACGGCTGAGGCCGCCGGACACGCCGCCCAGCAAGGTTGCGCCTGAGCGGCTGACGCCCGGCAGCAGCGCCACAGCCTGAAAGCCGCCCATGAGGGCCGCGCGCGGCAGAGTAACCTTGTCGCTGACAAGGGATCCTTCTTTCCGTCTTTTGCCGATCATCTCGATCAGGCAAAGGAAAAGCGCGGTGATAAGGAAGCTGGGGCCCAGAAACCAGCCCGTGAAAAGCGAATCGATGCTCTTGCCCAGCAGCACTGCCGCGATGAGCGCGGGAACGGAGGCCAAAAACAGCAGCAGCAGCGTCTTGTTCTTGATGGGATGCATGACCATGTCCAGCCAGTCGCGCCAGAAGATGACGGCGACGGCGATCAGGGTGCCCATGTGCAGCATCACAAACAGCGCCAGGGTGTTATCTGTCTGAAAGCCCAGCAGGCCCAGCAGTTTTTCCCCCACCAGCAGGTGCCCGCTTGAACTGATGGGTAAAAACTCCGCCAGCCCCTGGATGATCCCCATGATCGCCGAAAAAAAAGTCTGCATGTTTTGTCCTTTCGCGAATGCCGCAAGCCCGTCCTGAGCTTTGCCCATTTTAGCGGTTTGCGCAGGAAGCGTCAATAAGGCCGGCATATCCGTTGCCCTTCAACACGGCTTACTGTATAATGCATTCAGCCCCGCGCATGACGGGAAAGTGGAAGAATACGGGAGGGGTCTGCCTCATGAAAGCGCTCTTTATCGGCGGCACGGGCAACATCAGCCTGAGCATTTCAAAGAAACTGCTGGCTCTGGGTTGGGAGCTGACCGTCCTCAACCGCGGCAGCCGAAACGACCTCCTGCCCGGAGCCAAATATATCAAGGCTGACATGGCAAATGAAGCGGATGTGGCAGCCAAGCTGGAAGGCCTTGCGTTTGATACGGTGGCCCAGTTCATCGCCTTCAAACCTGAGCAGATCGCGCGGGATTTGCGCCTCTTCAAGGGGAAGTGCAGGCAGTATATCTTCATCAGCAGCGCGTCTGCCTACCATAAGCCGATCCTTTCGCCCTTCATCACGGAGTCTACGCCCCTGCACAATCCCTACTGGCAGTACTCACGGGACAAGACGGCCTGCGAAGCGCTGCTGATGGAAGCCTATGCCAAAGAGGGTTTCCCGGTAACCATTGTCAGGCCCAGCCATACCTACTCACACAATGCCCTGCCGCTGGCCGTGCACGGCAAGGGAGGCGCCTGGCAGGTGCTTGACAGGATACTGCGTGAAAAGCCCGTTATCCTCACAGGCGACGGCACCAACCTGTGGACCGTGACCTGGGCGGATGATTTCGCCGACGGCTTCATCGGGCTGATGGGCAATGCCCATGCTCTGGGTGAAGCGGTGCACATCACGTCGGACGAGGTCCTGAGCTGGAATCAGATCCACCAAATCATCGCGGGCATCCTGAACAAACCCTTCCTGCCCTGCTATGTGCCCGCGGCGCTTCTGGGCAGGATCGCCGGGTCGGACTTCAGGGGCGCCCTGGTGGGTGACAAAGCCAATACGGTGATGTTTGACAACAGCAAGCTCAAGCGGCTGGTGCCGGGATTTTGCGCCAAAACGCGCTTTGACCAGGGGGCGGCGCTGTCGATCGCCAATTTTATAGGCAGTAAAGCGCTGCAAAAGCCCGACCCGGCATTTGACCGCGTCTGTGACAGCGCGGTTGACATCATGGGCAGGGCGGAGAAGGAATTCGCGCTGCTCGGTTTGTGAGAAATATCTATATCAATACAAATCAACGGAGGATGAATCGATGTATCTGGAAAAACTTTTTGGACTGAAGGGCAAGGTTGCCCTGGTGACGGGCGGG
>CAZPBJ010000117.1:0-4759 GCA_964584685.1 uncultured Christensenella sp.
CGAGGGCGGCCACACGGTTGGCTCCGGCGCCGTTGCCCGCGTGATAGAAGACTAAAGTTTTCATTGATGAGGCCGGACATCTGTCCGGTCTCTTTTTTATTGCCGCTGTACTATGGTACAATCATCCAAGGAATACTGCACTAAAAGTAAGGAAGGATAGCATGAACAGGAAGAGTTTGCGCACAGCCTTCGTAGCAATTTTTTGGATCACGCTGTGGCAAGCTGCCGCCTGCCTGGTGGCAATGCCCATTCTTTTGCCGGGCCCGCTGCAGACACTTGAAGCGCTTGCGCGTTTATGTTCAGTGCCGTCTTTCTGGATCAGCGCAGGTGGATCCCTTCTGCGCATCATGACGGGTTATTCCTTAGCTTTGGTCTTTGGCGTTATACTTTCAATCCTGTGTGCCGGGTATGAAACTGCTGAAGCGCTTTTATCGCCGCTTCGCACTTTGATCCGTTCCACTCCGATCACTTCCTTCATCATTTTAGTTCTATTGTGGCTAAATGTAGACAAAGTGCCCGTATTCATTGTTTTTCTGACGGTATTTCCTGTTATCTGGCATGGTGTTCAGCAAGGCATTCAACAGACGGACGCTGATCTGCTTGAAATGGCCGGTGTCTACGCGTTCAAGCCCCTTCAGGTGTTGCGTTATGTCTACCTGCCTTGCGTAGTTCCCTATTTCTACTCAAGCGCAGCTACCGGACTGGGTTTTGCGTGGAAAGCCGGCATCGCAGCTGAAGTGATCGCAAAACCCGCTTACTCCATTGGGAAAAATTTGCAGGACGCAAAAGTATACCTTCAAACAGAATCACTGTTCGCATGGACCCTGGTCGTTATTCTGTTCAGCCTGGCGCTTGAGTTGCTGCTTAAGCGTATCATGGGCAAAAAAACCAGGGGACAGGGGGAGATCAAGCATGATCATCCTTGAACATATAAGTACCGGCTATACGCAAGGATCGGATGTGCTGCAGGACATCAGCATCAACATGGAGGATAGAGGTGCATATGCCCTGATGGGACCCTCGGGCACGGGTAAAACGACCTTGCTTAAGCTGCTTTGCGGCCTCATTAAACCCAGCGCAGGCCGCATTGACGGTTTGCAGGATAAACGGGTTGTTCTGCAGTTTCAGGAGGACAGGCTGCTGAATTGGTGCAGCGTGCTGCAAAATGTTTTGCTTGCTATGCCTGATCCCGATATCGAAGATGCAAAACGTATCCTGCGTTCTTTGGAGATAGATGAGTTTTCAGTCTTCCCCCCGAGTTTTAGCGGCGGCATGAAACGGCGTGTATCGCTGGCGCGGGCGATAGCTTTTCGCGCGGAAGTCCTTCTGCTGGATGAACCCTTTGGCGGCATAGACACAGCGCTCAAAGAGCGCATCTCACAACATGTACGCCAGGCTGCACCGCTGATCATTTTCAGTACGCACGACCTTTCGGAAGTGGGACTACTGGACGCACAGATCATCACCATACAGGATAACAAACCCGGGAATTGACTTGCCCAAAGCAGCGGATTAATGAAGTTTTTATCAATGAACTTCTCATATGCATGGTTTTCATGTATAATGCGCATAGTATTTGAGGTAATGGAGGTTACAAATGGAAGTACTTGTCGTCAATGCCGGCTCATCGTCCTTGAAGTATCAATTGATCAATATGGAAACAGAAGAGACGACCGCAAAAGGCTTGATTGAACGCATCGGGATCGAGGGCAGCAAGCTGACTCAAACCGCGCAGGGAAAGAAACTTGTCTTTGAAGCGCCAATGAACGACCATATAGACGCCTCCAAATACATGATCAAGGCTCTTACTGACAGCACGGTAGGCGTCGTTAAAAGCATGGATGAGATCAGCGCAGTTGGCCATCGCGTGGTGCAGGGAGGGGAAAGGTTCTCCGCCTCCGTGGTAATCGATGATGACGTGCTGCATGAAATCGAAGCGAACATCCCACTGGCACCGCTGCACAACCCAGCCAACCTGATGGGCATCAAAGCCTGCCGGCAGGTGATGCCGGATATACAGATGGTTGCTGTCTTTGACACGGCATTCCATCAAACAATGCCGCCCAAAGCTTATCTTTATGGCCTCCCGCTTGATTACTACAAACGGCTGAAGGTACGGCGCTATGGTTTCCACGGCACAAGCCACAGCTATGTCAGTGCCCGCGCTGCCGCATTCCTTGGCCTGAAACGGGAGGATCTGCGCATCATCACCTGCCATTTAGGCAATGGTTCTTCCATCGCGGCAGTTGACCATGGCAAATGTGTAGATACTTCCATGGGCATGACCCCGCTGGAGGGACTTGTCATGGGGACACGCAGCGGCAACCTGGATCCCGCTGTATTGCAATATATCATGAACAGCGACAGGATCGATGTCGACACGCTGCTGAATAAACTGAACAAGGAAAGCGGTCTGTTAGGCATCAGCGGTGTCAGCAGCGATATGCGTGATATTGAGATCGCTGCGGCAGACGGCAATCAAAACGCGCAAATGGCTCTGGATATGCTGTATGCGGGTATCAAGAAATACATTGGCGCGTATGCAGCCATCATGGGCGGCGTAGATGTGATCGTATTCACCGCAGGTATTGGCGAAAACGGAATGGAACTGCGCGAGAACGTCATGGAAGGGTTTGGCTTCCTCGGCGCAGTCATTGATAAAGAGAAGAACAAAGTGCGGGGGAAAGAGCGGGACATTTCTGCTCAGGACAGCCGCGTAAAGGTCCTTGTCATCCCAACAAATGAAGAGATCGTCATCGCCAGGGATACGCTTGAACTCATCGGTCACATAGGCTGATGATGACCCTGCCGGATAAGAAGACAGTCCAAATATATACCGATGGCGCATGCTCAGGCAATCCAGGTCCGGGCGGATGGGCTGCTATCCTCAAGTTTGGCGCGCATGAAAAAGAACTGAGCGGCAATATGCACCTGACCACCAATAACCGCATGGAACTCTTTGCGGTGATCAGCGCGCTTGGCGTGCTGAAACAAGCCTGCAAGGTTGAGGTTTACTCAGACTCCACATATGTCGTGCATGCCTTTGAAAAGCGATGGATAGAGGCGTGGCAGAAACGCGAGTGGAAAACCGCTGACAACAAACCGGTAGAAAACCAGGATCTTTGGAAATTGCTGCTGCTCACCATGCGCAAACATGATGTTACTTTCCACAAAGTGCCCGCTCACCAGGATCACCCGGAGAACAATCGCTGCGATGAGTTGGCAAAGGCAGAAGTTCAAAGGGTCATCAAGATTTTTCAAGATGTTGAGCCGGTGCAGGGGACCGCGCAAAGGGCTTAAGTGGATTGGCATATTTAACAATACTATTCGCGAAAGGCATCTTTTGCGAATAGTATTGTATATTTCAGCTTGATGGACTATAATGGCATTGTATGAGGTGGGCTGCAGCATCGGCCGACGAACCATTTAACCTCATGAGTTACCGGAGTGACATGCAAAACTGCGCTATATTGAATGACGGCATATCATTTGGAACACGAAAGGCAGTCTCATGGCAAAGCGTCTCAGCTATCATACGCAAAGCTCCATCAACACAAATGAAAGACTCAAGACTCTGCAAAGAGAGCTTCCCGCGCTGTGCACAGACTACTTTCGTGCCATATCACAAACAACAAGTGCATTGACCAGGTTGGCCTATGCATACGACCTGCGCCTGTTCTTTCAGTACCTCACAGAGGAACTTGTGTCTTTTGCGAATAGTATTCCCTCCTTGATGCAGGCTGAGGACTTGGTCCGCATTACAGCGTGCGACATTGCAGGTTTTCAGGAGTATTTGCAGCAGTATGTTAAAGAGGACCGTACAGGCAAGTTACATTCCGCAGATGAAGACTCTTCCCCTATCCTGATTCAAAACAACGAATATGGCATCATGCGGAAATTAAGCTGTATCCGCTCCTTTTTTGATTATTTGTTTAAACATGAGATTGTTCCCGCGAACGTTGCGACCATGATCACGCTGCCAAAGCTGCATGTTAAGCCTATCCTTTATTTGGAGCCGCGCGAAGTTCAAAAGCTCATGGACACGGTTGTGACAGGTTCAGGTCTCAGTCAAAGGCAGCAGAAACTTCTTGCTCACACACGATTGCGTGATATCGCGATCCTGATGCTTTTCCTGGGTACGGGAATCCGCGTGAGTGAACTGGTCGGTATTGATATCGATCATCTCGATTTGAAAGCTTCTGCCTTTATGGTAACCAGGAAAGGCGGTAATCAAAGCATCCTATACTATCCGGATGAAGTAAAGGCCGTGATTCAGGCATATCTTGATTTCAGGGGAAAAGTCGTCGCGCTGCCCGGCAGTGAACATGCGCTTTTCCTCTCATTGCAGCGACGACGGATAACTGTTCGAGCGGTGGAGATGTTGGTGAAAAAGTTCGCCCAGGTCGCTGCGCCGCTAAAGGAAAAAATCAGTCCGCATAAGCTAAGAAGCACATTTGGCACCGGCCTATATCAGGAGACAGGTGACATATATCTGGTTTCGGACGCTCTTGGCCACAGTGATATCAACACGACAAAACGCCATTATGCCGCCATGCAGGATTCCAGAAAGCGCGAAGCTGCCGAGCGCGTCATTTTGCCTGATCTGCGTAACAGCATTGCAGACACGCTGCCCCAAGATATAAACGAAGACAAGGCATGAATTTGCTGTTTACAGCTATGCAAACGTGTGTTTGCATGCTATAACCCGACATTTACAGCAGCATAGACTGAGGCTCCAAAAATATATCTTGGAAACCGC
>CAZPBJ010000118.1:0-4677 GCA_964584685.1 uncultured Christensenella sp.
CGCCTGAAGGGATTCGAACCCCTGACCCACGGCTTAGAAGGCCGTTGCTCTATCCTACTGAGCTACAGGCGCATTTCCGCCGGGCAGCAACGACGTTTCTTGGGGGAATCGACCTGCTGACGAGATTAAATATTATCATAATGAAGCAGGCCTGTCAACAGCGAATTTTGCGGAAATTTGAGGCGTTTTGGGGAGATTTGCCTCTACTGTATGATAATCGAATACATCGGATACCGCATCTCGTCCCGTGCGCTCTCCATATTCAGGGATAGGCCCGGCTGCAGGCTGTCCATGTCCAGCACCGCGACCGACAGGGTGTAGACGCCAGGCGCAAGGCTGTCGGGGATGCTCAGCTTTTCAACTGCGGTCGTCCGCCCGGGCAGCAGGCTGCGCACATCCACATTGCAATTCTGGGCATAAGCCGCTTTGCCGGTGTCATCAAGAAGGGATAGCTCCACGGGCCACTTGTAGTAAAAAGGCGCCACGCCGCGGTTGAGCCAGGTGATCTGCAGAGCCAGGGTATCCCCGGGCCTGGCTGTTTCATATTTGCTGATGCTTTCAACGGACAGCTGATAGCCCATCTGCCGCCTCATCGCGTCAACATTGACGTCATAGCCGTGGCCGTCCGCGTCGTCTTCCAGCAGGTCGGTAGGCGAGCAGGGGCCGATGAGGGAGGTATGGCTCTCGCGGATCAGCCTCAGGGTCTCGGCGATGGCGCCGTCGCCGATGAATTTACGCACGTTGCCTTCAGCAAACTCACCGCCCGAGTAAGCGAATTTCCAGAATTCGGGCATTTTGGAGGCCTGCACCTGCTCCGTGCTTGCGTGGGGCATATCGGTACAACCATTGAGGAAGTAATCGCGGAAAGTATCGCTTGCTCCGACATCGCCGAACATATCGTTGTACAGGCCCCAATTCTCTTGGCTGGCATAGGGATAGGGTTTGCGCGCCGCCAGTTTTACCCGCTTGAAGGCGTCCGTATAGGCCTTCATGTATTCACCCACCAGATCCGGATCCGGGAATTCACCGGTGCCCTCCGGCCAGGTATGCATCTCGGCCCAGTGGCCAAGGGAACCTACCTGCACAAAGGCCGTGACGGCGGTGTCGTCAAAGCGCTCGGCCAGCGCTTCGATGGCCAGCCTGTGCCGTTCGACAAGAATGGGGCTTTCATAGTTGGGCGAGAAGCCGCCGCCGCCCAGCAGCTCGGGCTCGTCGTAGAAAGTGCCCGCGCCTTTTCCCCCGTGGTTCTCGTCCTTCAGTTCCTCATACAGCCACCGGGGGATGTCCATGCGCTGCCTGCCATGCGTCGGGACGACGTCATCCATCACAAAACGAAGCAGGAAGCGCACACCCTGTTCTTTCCAATGGTCCAGATGATAGCGTTCTTCCAGCAGGTTAAAGTCGTACTCACCCTTGACGGGCTCAAATTCCGCCCATTTGACATCCAGGAAGACAGTGCTGAAGGGCTGCGCGATCTTCTCGTCCGGGTCCACGCTTGCCCAGGCTGCCCAGCCGTGATAGGGGTTGTTATGAAGCGTGAAATCCTCGCGCGGATAAAACAGTGCGGATTCTTTGCTCAGCTCAAACCTGCTGGTGCAGTGAAGCGTTTGCTCGACTCCCGCGGCATTGAAACGCAGCTTGACCTCCTGCGGATTGCCAATATCCTTCAAATATACCTGCAGCGCGATGTGGTCTGAATAAATGCGGCTGAAGATATCGCGCAGGAACTCGCCGCCGGAACTCATAAGCTTGCTGTCCTTAATAAGCCATCTTTCTCCATTTTCATTGGTGATCTCAAGCTCATATTTGGCGTTCAGCCCGGTGCCTGCTGCCATCACATAGAGCTTGTCTTGGGACATTGCGGCATAGAGGTTTTCCTGCATGGCCTGCGCGGATGGCGCAGCCTTGCCGCCGACACCGTCCCAATCCAGGAAGCTTTGGTCCTTCAGGTCAAGATGGCCAGATGTTGTGCGGTACTTGGGCACAAGCAGCAGTGCGCTGCGGGGCAGATGCGCCTCAGGAGCCACGCCAACGCTGGTGCCGGGCTGCATATCCATCTCGCGGTCAACAGCCAGGTAAAAGTCGTCCGATATCTCCGGCACATTGGCCGCAAGCAGCGCGATGGGGATCTGGTACTCCAGCGCGTAGTTGCCATCACCCAGATCCTGCACTGCCTTTTTGATGCCTTCCGGCGCGCGGTATACGCAGCTGAACCATTCGGCGCTGGGTTTTTGGAAGATGAAAAGCTCGAGGTTGGTGCTGTGCCAATCCTGCACCAGTATATCGATGCCGCTGTGCGCAGGGTAGCCGGGATGGCTGAAGCCATTTGAAGCGTCGCCGTCCGCGTCCACCAGGATATTGAGCGAAAAGGCGCGGTCATCCGCGGGATCTGTCACTCCGCTCAGGTGCGTCAATACATACAGGTAATCCTGTGTCCTTGCTGCATAGGTATCGCCCAGGACGCCGGTGCCGCCGGCAAGCATGGGCACGTCACTCCAGTCGCCCGCGTCCCCGTCCGCCTTGATGGCGGGACTGAAAAGCCTGTTGGGTGAAGTGACCTTCAGCATGGGCTTGCCCGCTTCGGGCAGCATGCTGCCCTGTCCATCCTTGACGGCAAGACCAAAGGACTTGGCCAGGCTGTTGAGCCGCGCGCCCATGACGAAGCCCTCCACGCCCTTGCCCGTCTTATTCAGGCTGGCTTTTTTGCCGCTGTCGGCCCAGGCGCCATCCGTGTATACCCAAAGTTTCCCGTCGGCGCTGACCTTGTGCGTCGGATAAGCGTTTGGCCAATCAGCTGTCATGTCCGCACCCCGGGCGGCATCGGTGGCCAGGTAGATCTCAAAGTCCTCACCCAGCGACTCCGCCGCGGCAAAGAACCAGAGGCGGTTGCCGTCTGTTTGCGCTTTCAGCTGGGTCAGGTTTGGCGGCTGCTTTGCCGCGTCGTGGGGCACGGTGTACCATTGCCCCTTTTGCCCGTCAAAGATATCCGCGGTGATGGGGGTATCTGGATCCTGCGGCGCTATCTCAACAACAAGGTTTGCCGTTTCCTTGCGGATGACGCTGCTGACCTGGACGTTCAGCTTGTAGCTGCCCGGTGCAAGGGGGGCGGCGCCTGTCCTCAGCTCGCGGTCTTTGATGACAAACAGGTCATTGTCCCGCCCTTTGGAGACATCCGGTTTGAACGCGAAATCATAGTGCTCGCCGTCGCCGCCCGAGGCGGACAGGCTGCCGATCAGCCCGCCGGGCATCGCGGCCGGGCCCAGCGCGCGCAGGTCCTCAGCGGCTTTCAGCGTGATGTCCCTGATCGGCTCGGTGATGGGCGCCCCGATCACCTGGGTATAATAGGGAACCTCAATGAAGCCGCCGCCGGTCTCAGGCGCATAGCCAATGGCGTTCCAGTCCTTGTCGTTGACCCAGACCGCCATGCGGATGCTCTGGGGATGATGAAGCACCTCCAGCGGCACCAGGACCTCGATGGCCGTGTTGTCCTTGGAAGCGGCTCTTTCAATGGGGTAATCGTCACCCTTCCAGGCCTATTCCTCGCCCGTTGGGTCGTCGGTATAGAAACCCGCGGTCCAGGTCTCTATCAGGAAATCCCCGCCTGCCTGTTTGTACCTCCCGCCGGTCCTGTAGCCGGTCTCAGGATTGTTGTCCAGGTCCAGCACGATATCATAGATGCCGATATCGGTGGTATCGGGCGCCTGGAAGGCGATGGCCAACTGGCTGTCCGTGCGCAGCGCGTAAAGGATCGCGATCTTGTCTTCACCCGGCGCCAGGCTCCAGATGCCGGCCCAGTCGCTGAGGTCGCCGTCGGCAGCGATCAGGGGCGGGGCGGCCGCGGCCTGCCCCGACTGCCCGCCAAGCGAGATGGAGGGGAAAGTGCCCAGCAGCAGCGCCGCAAGCGTGAGGAACATGAGGGACTTCTTCATCAGGCTGTCTCCTTTCGCCTGCGGCAGGCGCCAAAGCAGAGGGGCTGCCCGCGCGGGACAGCCCCCTGAGAGTGTGTTACTTGTTCTTTTCCATAAAGGCTTCCAGCTGGCGGTTGACCTCAGCCACATACTGGTCGATGCCGGCGTTTTTCAGGCCCTCCAGGGCGGCCGGATACTCAGCGTCAAAGTCAACAAAGCCGTAGAGGATGGGGTTGAGCTTGGCATAGGCCTCGTTGCAGGCGGTCTCGACCGCTTCCAGGCCCGCGTTGTTGAAGGCGAATCCCAGCATCTTGGAGGGAATGGCCTCATTGTCCCAATTCTTGTAGGTCTCGATGAATTCATCGGATACATTGTCCCTGAATACCTGATAGTTGGCGTTGCGGAACATCCACTCATAGAAGTAGCCGTCCGCGCCGGCGGTTTCGGAGATGGTCACCAGTCGGCCGTTGTCATCCAGCTTCCAGTCCTGACCCTGCACGCCGTAGAGCAGGAAGAGGTAGTTTTCCTGGCTGCCCCACATCCACTGAAGGAACTTGAGGGCGCCGGCCGGGTTGGCGGCGCTGTAGGGGACGCAGAGGACTTCGCCGCCGGCGGCGTTGATGTAGCGGGGCTTTTCCGGCGCCAACAGGTAATTGCCCAGCACGGCGGTGGGATCGTTGGCCTTCACCAGGCCAAGCTGTTCAACATCCTTGCCCAGGGAACCTTCCAGCCAGATGTAGAGCCCGGTCTGGAAGCGGCTGTCGCGCTC
>CAZPBJ010000119.1:0-4539 GCA_964584685.1 uncultured Christensenella sp.
GCAGGCTGATCATCTGGCTCAGGCCGCAGGGTTCAAACTGTGAGGGCATCAGGAAAAGGTCGCTGCCAGCGTATATGCGGTGTGCCAAATCATGGTCCATGGCAAAGCGCGCGGCGACACGTCCGGGGTAATTCTGCTCGGCCCAGCTGAACAGGTTGACATAGCGGCTGTCACCCATGCCCAGTACGACAAGCTGCACATCTTCCCGCATGATGTCGGCGATGACGTAGTCTACCAGGTCCAACCCCTTTTGATTGGACAGGCGGCCTACCATGGCGATGATGGGCACATCCGGGCGCTGTTCCAGGCCCAGCTGTTCCTGAAGCGCGCGCTTGCAGGCTGCTTTGCCGGAAATGTCCTCTGACGAATACCTGGCTGGGATGCTTTCGTCCGTGGCGGGGTTATAGGTATCCGTATCGATGCCATTGAGGACGCCTGTCAAGTGCTCGGATTTGGCTCGCAGCAGGCCATCCAGGCGTTCGCCGTAAAAACCGGTTTGGATCTCCTCGGCATAGCTGGGACTGACGGTGCTGACTTCATCGGCATAGACGATGCCGCTCTTGAGGAAGTTGGCCGAGCCAAAGTATTCCAGCTTGTCATTGGTAAAGACGGAGTCAGGCAGGCCAAGGACATCCTGTACATCCTTGATGCCGAAAATACCCTGGTACTGCAGGTTGTGGATGGTAAAAACGGTCCTGATCCCTGAGAATGCGGGCAGATGGGAATACTGTATCCTCAGCAGCGCTGGGATCATGCCGGCTTGCCAATCGTGCGCGTGAATGATATCGGGCTCAAAGGGGATCAGGGGCAGGCAGCTGAGCGCCGCGTTTGAGAAAAAGGCATAGCGCTCATATTCGTCGCCGCCCATGCCATAGATATAGTTGCGGCCAAAGTAGTACCGATTGTCAACAAAGTAGTAGGTGACCCCCTGCATTTCCAGGGACTCGATGCCGCAGTACTGACGCCGCCACCCAAGCTGTACCTCAAAGTCCAGCACATGGCGCATCTGCGACTCATATCTCTCGGGGATTGCGGCGTACTTTGGCAGTATGACGCGCACATCGTTGCTTTTTTGCGCCAGCACAGGCGCCAGCGCGCCCACTACATCGGCCAGGCCGCCGGTCTTGATAAAGGGAACGCATTCGCTTGCGGCAAACAATATCTTCATGTTAATCACTCCTTTCGTCCGCGAGGGAACCCTGATGTGCAGAGTTTAGATCGTCAAGTTCTTGGCAACTACGATGGGGTGGCCCGGCGGCGCGATCATGCGGGCCTTCTCACGCACTGTGACCTGCTTGTCCAGGATGCAGTTTTCTATCTCGACATCCCGGTGGATCTGGCTGTCCTGCATGACGATGCAGTTGCGCACGACAGCGCCGCTCTTGACAGTGACACCGCGGAACAGGATGGAGCCTTCGACTTTGCCCTCTATGATGCAGCCGTCGGCTATCATTGAATTGCTGACGTCAGCCCCGGGGGCGTAGCGGGCGGGCATCTCATCACGCAGTTTTGTCCATACCGGGCGTTCGGGGGAGAATATCCTTTCCCGCGTCTGCGTGTTAAGGAAATCCATGTTGGACTGGAAATAGCTTTCAACCGAATCAAGCAGCCAGACTTTGCCCGGGCATTCGTAGCCGCAGACTTTGTAGGTTTTCTCGCGCAGTATCTGCATGAGCAGTTCACGGCTGAAATGATGGAAACCCGTCGCAACAGCGCGGTCGACAATATCGATCAACAGCTCACGGCGTACGATATAGACACCCATATAGGTATTGGCATAGTGCGGAATCGTTGGATCGCATTCCATCTGGTAGACTGTGCCATCGTCCCCGATATCCAGATAGCGGCCGATTCCGTTGCGCCGGGCCGAACGCTCCTTTGTATACAGCAGTGTCAGGTCCGCTCCCGCCGCCAGATGAGTATCCAGCATTTTCTCAAAGGGGGCGGAATACAGCACATAGCTGTCGCTGACGACGATATAGCGTTCCTTGGAGCGGCGCAGGAAGCCCATGTTGGAACGCAGCGCATCCAGCAGGCCCCCATAGAGGCCCATGTTCTCATTGGACATATAGGGCGGCAGGATGGTCATACCGGAGCGTTTGCCATGCAGGTCCCACTCGCGGCCGCTGCCCAGGTGATCCATCAGGCTGTGATAGTTTTTTTGCGTGATGATGCCGATGTTGTGAATATCCGAATGGATCATGCTCGACAGCAAAAAATCGATCAGGCGGTAGCGGCCCAGCATCGGAAGGGCAGCCACGGCACGCGAGCGCGTCAAGTCACGCAGTTCATCGATGCGTTCCCCGGTATAGATCAGGCCAACAATATCTTTTCTCATGATGCCTCCTCCTTAATTGCCAACCTGTTCACCGGCCGGCACCACAGTGCCGGCCGCAAGAACGGTATTGTCGCCAACGACGGCGATGTCGCCTTTCGCCCCGCCTATTACGCAGTCAGGGCCAATGACGGCATTTTCGGCGATGATGGCGCGCAGGATGGTCGCCCCTTTGCCGATGCGCGCGGTGGGCATGATCACGCTGTCCATGACGCGCGCGCCTTCTTCAACGATTACGCCCGCGGAAAGGACAGAATTGCTCACCTGGCCGTACAGTTCGCAGCCCTCTGTGATCAGGCTGTTCTCAACTGAGCCTGTGGACGCGATATAATGCGGCGGCATACCGACATTGCGCGCGTAAATGCGCCAATTGCGGTCATGCAGGTCGATAGGCAGGGGATCGGCCAAAAGGTCCATGTTGGCATCCCAGAGGCTCCTGATGGTTCCGACGTCTTTCCAGTAGCCGTTGAAATTGAAAGCGGTCAGGCGGTCGCCGGCGGCCAGCATGTTGGGGATGATATTCTTGCCAAAGTCATTGGCGCTGCCGGGCGTGGCGTCGTCTTTTTCCAGATAGTCGCGCAGCTTTGTCCAGGTAAAGACGTACACGCCCATGGACGCGTTGTTGGACTTGGGCTTGGCCGGTTTCTCATCAAACTCTATGATATTGCCGTCCGCATCGGTATTCATGATGCCAAAGCGGTGGCAGTCCTCCCAGGGCACCTGGCGCACGGCGATGGTGGCGGCGGCCTGCTTGGCGATGTGGTGGCGTATCATCTCATCATAGTCAAATTTATATATGTGGTCGCCCGACAGGATCAGCACATAATCCGGGTTGTACTGCTGGATGAACGCGATATTTTGAAAGATGGCGTTGGCCGTTCCGCGGTACCAGTCGCTGGCCTTGGCCTTCATGTACGGCGGCAAAACAAATACGCCGCCTGAATTGAGGTCAAGGTCCCAGGGGCTGCCGGAGCCTATGTATGTGTTGAGCTCCAGGGGCTGCCACTGTGTCAGGACGCCGACGACATCGATGCCTGAGTTTGAACAGTTGGACAGCGGAAAATCAATGATGCGGTACTTTCCGCCAAAGGGGATGGCGGGCTTGGCCGTGTTTTGTGTCAGAACGCCAAGCCGGCTGCCTTGACCGCCTGCCAGGAGCATTGCAACACATTGCTTTTTACGGAGCATAGGCTATTCCTCCTTCAATTCCCGAACTTTTTTGGGGGCGACACCTTTTTCGTAGTGGAAATAAACCGTGGCCAGCGGGGGAAGGCAGACTTCCACAGAGTATGGAAGGCCATGGGAAGGGATCTCCTGGGCCTGCAGGGGCAGAGGATTGTGCTGGTTGGAGCCGCCATACTTGTCAAGGTCGGAGTTGAGAACCTCGCTTAACTTGCCGTCAAGCGGCAGGCCAAAGCGGTACAAGGGGTGGAAGGCCGGGGTAAAGTTGCTGGCGCAGATGATGGCATTGCCCGCAGTGTCAAAGCGGCAAAAAACAACAACCGAATTGTCCCTGTCATTGGGCACCAGCCACTGGAAGCCGCTCCAGCTGTCTTCCACCTCGTACAGCGGTTTATGCTTCAAGTAGAACTGGTTAAGCTCTTTAACATAAAGCCGCATATCGGGGTGACGCTCATACTGCAGCAGGAACCAGTCCAGCTGGTCATCGTATTTCCACTCAATATAGTGCGCAAACTCGCTGCCCATGAACAGCAGTTTCTTGCCCGGATGCGCCATGGTGTAGCCGTACAGCGCGCGCAGGCCGGCGAACTTGCGCCACAGGTCACCTGGCTGCTTATCCAGCATGGAATACTTGCCGTGCACCACTTCATCGTGGGAGAAGGGCAGGATATAATTTTCGCTGAAGGCGTAAAGCAGGCTGAAAGTGAGCTTGTTATGGCGCTCTTTGCGGGCGTCAAAGTCCATCTTGATATAGCTGAGCATGTCGTTCATCCAGCCCATATTCCATTTGAAGCCAAAGCCCAGGCCGCCAAGGTAGGTGGGCTGGGTGACCATGGGGTAGGCGGAACTCTCTTCAGCGATGGAAAGGGCGCCGGGGAAGTCGTGATAGATTGTCTCATTGAGGCGGCGCAGGAATGCGATGGCGTCCAGATTCTCCCTGCCGCCATAGATATTGGGCACCCAATTGTTCTCCCGCCCAAAGTCATGGTACAGCATGGAACTGACCGCGTCGCAGCGCAGGC
>CAZPBJ010000120.1:0-4446 GCA_964584685.1 uncultured Christensenella sp.
AGGCCTCCTGTCTGTATCCTGGAGAGAAGCGGACAACGTGCTATTACGCGCATCCTTACAGTGCCTGGGAACGCGGCAGCAATGAGAATGCGAACAGGATCATCCGGCGGTTTATCCCCAAGGGAACAGACATCGGTAAGCTGTCTGCCGGCGAGATCCGGAGGATAGCGCACTGGATGAACAACTACCCAAGGCGTATCCTGGCATACAGGACAGCCGAACAGGTTTACTCAGCGGCTTAGGTGAATGGTCGTGCGGCATGGGCAATTAAACTTGCAATCCTCACATTGTATATAAGGTAAACCGTTTGATTGCATTGATCCGGCTTCTCCTGTATTATATCGTAATTGGATATTGATGCGAGGTATACCACGGCCCGCGGACTGCGATTCTGAATTGGGTCAGGGAGGATACACGATGAAGAACACGGCGGGCTCGAGAGATTTTACGCTGTCCAACGCCGCGATCGATGAAGCATCCAATCACGTGTATCAAATCGCTGGTGAGCACGGCATGCAGCGGCGCGAGGCGCTTCGGCTCCGCCTGTCGATCGAGGAGATGCTTCTGCGGCTTCGCGACACCCTGGGTGAGAGCGCGGCCTGTGCCCTCACCGTGCGCAAGCGCCTCAGCAGCTCGTACATCGAGCTTCACGCGGCGGGTGACAGACTTGACCTGACGCACGGCGACGATGATGAGTCTGCCCGCGACGATCTGCTGAGCATGCTCGGCCTCGCGCCGGGCTTCCACTACGCCGGCGAGGCGAACGTCTATACGTGGCAGCTGCCGAAGCGAAAGACAAATCCGATCCTGGCGCTTTTGATCGCCATTGTCTCCGGCTTGGGCACGGGCTTCCTGCTCTCGCTCATAGGCGCTGGAGCGACAGTGAACATGCTCCTGATCACGCCCCTTCGCGACGCGTTTCTGCGCGCGCTCGTCGCCGTGTCGCAGGTGATCATTCTCCTGTCCGTCATGCGCTCGATCTACAGCATGGGACGCGTCGCGGAGCTTGGCAGCATCGGCGCAAAAACGGTCAAAGGCTATGTGTTTTGGTGTTTTCTGTGCAGCACGCTCGCGCTCGCGCTCAATCTGTTCTTCTATCCCGTTGTCTGGGCCGGCTCGGACGGCTCGGTCAGCCAAACGCTCAAGGGACTGGTCGATATGCTTCTGGGGGTCGTTCCGGGCAACGTGGTCACGCCTTTTGTCCAGGGCAACGTTCTGCAGATCCTGTTCCTTGCCTGCGTGATGGGCCTGGTCATGCTTTTGCTCGGAGAGCGCGCGAAGCCGCTCAAGGACGTCTGCGACGTGCTTCATGACATGTTCGGGCGGATCATGGGTTTCGTGATGATGGGCATGTACGTCAGCATCACGCTCAATCTCGCCAAGATCATCCTGGACGGCGGGCTGGACTCGCTTCTCTCCATGGGTGGCTCGCTGCTGTTGATACCGCTTTCACTCGCCGCTGTGTTCCTGGTTCGGCTGATCTCATTTGCCCGGGCGCAGCGCGTTTCACCCCTCAAGGCGTGGAGCGATTTTTCTGCAGGCACGCTGATCTCTTTGACGACGGCCTCGTCCCTGGCCGCGTACAGCACGATGATGAATGAGATCAGGCACAGACAGGGCGTGGACGAACGCCTGGCCGGGTTTGGGGTGCCGATCGGCCTGATCCTGAGCAAGGGGGCCCTGTCCGCCTACTGGGTCGCTCTCTTTCCTGCCCTGATGCAGAACCGGTCCGTTCCCATCACAGGCCTCACGATCCTGATCCTGTTATTGATCCTCCCCATGCTGGCGCTCGCGGTCCCGCCCGTGCCCGGCGGCACCCTGTCCGTCTACGCGCTGATCCTGACGCAGTTCGGGCTCCCTCCGGAGACAATGGGCATCATCCTCATCATCGATATGCTCATGGACTATCCCATCACTGCGACGGATATGTACCTTCTGCAGACGACAGTCGTCCGTACGCAGGCGAAGCTCAGAAGAGAGAAGGCATAGGGCATGCGCAGGGTCTTCCGCCCGCGCCCTTGAGCGCCTCCGGTTCCTGTGTTAGGATGGGACCAGATCAAAGAAGAACGGGTCCCTCAGGGCGGCCCTTACCAACCCAAAACGGCACAAAGGCAGGGGGCTGGCCAAATCGCATCGGGAAGGATAAAGCAAACCTGATCCATGCTGCGGACCGGCGATAAATAAACACCTGCCGGCACTGCTTCTGCGCCGGTCAAAGCATGGTTGGCCGCCCGCCCTGGATGAAATCATCTGCAACGACCGGACAGAATTCGGTCGATCAAACTGGAGGAGAAGAACATGAAGATCAACAGCACCCTAAACGGCAAGTCACTGACAATCGCGCTGGAAGGAAGGCTGGACACCACGACCGCCCCCCATCTGGAAGCGGAGCTGAAGCAAAGCCTTGAGAGCATCACTGAACTGGCCTTTGACCTGACGGCGCTTGAATATATCTCATCCGCGGGGCTTCGCGTGCTACTCTTTGCGCAGAAGGCGATGAACAAGCAGGGGCGCATGACCGCCCGGGGCGCAGACGAGACCGTGATGGAAGTTTTCGAAGTGACGGGTTTTGCGGACATCCTTTCGATCGAGTAAGGGATTGATATGCCGTACGCAAGACTTGCCCTTGTCGCTGTCCTCCCGGTCATCGCCTCCGCCGCGCTCCATTCATTAAGCAGAAGGACCGCGCTGGGCAGGCTTGGCAAGTGGCCGCAGCAGATCCTGTACGGCCTCATATTTGGTGTCCTGGCGATCTTCGGCACCGAGTTCGGCGTGCCCATCAGCGGCGCCATCATCAACGCCCGTGACGCGGCGCCGCTCAGCGCGGGGCTGATCTTCGGCGCGCCGGCCGGCATCATCGCAGGCCTCATCGGCGGGGTTGAGCGGTGGTTTGCCGTCTATTGGGGCGCGGGCGCCAAAACGCAGCTTGCCTGCTCCGCGGCAACAGTCATCGCGGGACTCTTCGGCGCGGCGCTGCGGAAGTGGATGTTCGACGACAAGAAGCCCGCCTGGTTCTACGGCTTTGCCGCGGGCCTTGTGATGGAAGTCCTGCACATGCTGATGATCTTCTTCACAAACATGGATGACGTGCAGACGGCATTCATCTACGTACAGAGCTGCTCTGTTCCGATGATCCTGACAAACTCCCTTTCCGTGATGTTTGCCGTGCTGGCCGTGTCCATCCTTGGGAAAGAGAAACTGCGACCTAAAAATGAACACAGAAAACTGTCGCAGTCTTTTTCCAGATGGCTGCTGCTGGTCGTTCTCACGGCCTTCTGCATCACAAGCTTTTTTACCTATGTCCTGCAGACAAGGTTTACCGACAGAAACAGTGAGGCTCTGCTGAGGCTGAACATTGCGGACGTAAAGGCGGACATCGAGGATGCTTCCGATGATAACCTGCTCCGCCTTACCCGCGGCGTGGCCAGGGACATCAACGATGCGGGGGCAGTCAGCGATGAGCTGCTGGCAAGGATCAGCAGTCAGCCTGGGAACGATTTTTCCGAGATCAACGTGATCAACGCGGTTGGTGTGATCACCCACTCGACCAATCCCGCGTACATCGGCTTTGATATGAGTGTCGGCGAGCAGTCTGGGGAGTTCATGGCCCTGCTTGACGAAACGGACGAGCTGGTCCAGAGCTATCAGCCCATTTCAAAGGACGGGACCCATATGAAGTATGCCGGCGTGGCGCTAATGGGCGGCGGCTTCGTACAGGTCGGCTATAATGCGGATCGTTTCCAGCAAGACATTGACGGGCAGGTGACCGGAGCGACCAGAAACCGGCACGTGGGAGAAAGCGGTTTCATCATCATCGCGGGAGACGACTGGAACATCGTCAGCGATCCCCATCACAAGGAGGGGCAGAACCTCGACCGGACCGGCATCTGGATCGACAGGCCGACCATGCCCGAATACACCCGCTTCATAAGCCCGGTATACGGCCAGGACAGTTACTTCATGTATGCCCTGACCGAGGGCTATTACATCATCGCCGTCGAGCCTGTCAGCGAGGTGCTTTTTTCAAGGGACCTGTCCGTCTACGTGACAGTGTTCATGGAGATCCTTGTGTTCGCCATGCTGTTTGTCCTTGTCTATTTCCTGGTCAAAAAGCTGGTCGTGGAGAACATACAGAAGATCAACACGACCCTCAGCGAGATCACTGGCGGAAACCTGGACGTGTCGGTGGACGTCCGCACCAATGAGGAATTCGTCTCCCTGTCCGATGACATCAACACCACCGTCGTCACGCTGAAAGGGTACATCGCGGAAGCCGCGGCGAGGATCGACAAGGAGCTGGAGGTCGCGAAGATCATCCAGTCCTCCTCGCTGCCCAGCGTGTTCCCGCCCTACCCCGACCGCGCTGACTTTGACATCTTCGCCGTCATGGATACCGCAAAGGAAGTGGGCGGGGACTTCTACGACTTTTATCTGCTTGACGCGAAC
>CAZPBJ010000121.1:0-3886 GCA_964584685.1 uncultured Christensenella sp.
TGCAGCAGAAGGCATAACCCTTTGGTAGGGTGAATCCGCGGGGGCTGTTTTTATGAGCAGTCCCCGCATCAATTGAGGAGGATAAAACATGAGTGCTACGCACAACACTAAGAACTTTGCCGCACATGGCGGCAACGAGTGGGTCATTGGCGGCAAGCTAACTGTCCTGGAAGGGGCGGAAGTTGCTGGGCTTGTTGACGTCTCTCTACTGGTTCCCGCTACAGCTGCTGCCCTCGGCGGCGTCAAGGCCGCAGCCAAAGGCGTTGGAGACACCGTAGAGGTAAAAGTAGGCGATGACGACAAGCTCTACGCGCCTGCCTATCCGGCGGACTACGTCCTTCCTGCTGCCGCCGCAGACGCCCTCGGCGGCGTCAAGGCCGCAGCCAAAGGTGTAGGAGACACCGTAGAGGTAAAAGTAGGCGACGACGACAAGCTCTACGCGCCTACCTATCCGGCGGACTACGTCCTTCCTGCTGCCGCCGCAGACGCCCTCGGCGGTGTGAAGTTGGCAGCCAACCAGGAGGACAGCGTTGCTTCCACCATTGCAGCGTTGAAGGATGACTTCAACGCGCTCCTGACCAATCTGAAGGCCGCCGGTATCGTGGCGCCTGACGCCGAAGGCTAAGGGAGGGTATTGGCATGATCCTGACAGTGGATGAGGTCAAGGCGCATCTGCGCGTTCAGTACGACGAAGAGGACGCCTATATCGCGCGCCTGATTACTCGGGCGCAGGCCGCCGCTGAGGAGTATTGCCGTATCACTTTTGCGCCCCCTGTACCGGAAACCGCCCGCTTGGCGGTGCTGCTCATGGTGAGTCATTTCTATGAAAACCGGGATAACCCGGATAAGCAGATTTATCTCACCATGCGGATGGCGTTTGAAAATCTGCTGTACCCACATCGTGACATAGACAAGATGTTCTAAGGAGGTGAGAAGGAGTGCGCGGTTATAAAAACTTTGAGAGCGACCCGCATCCGGGGAACCTCCGGCACCTGGTGGAAATCGGCTATACGGAAAATGACATCAATGACAATGGCTACCCAGACCCGCAGGACGTAGTTGTCTGTCGGGTCTGGGCGGCTACGGTAGACGCAGGCAACCAGCACTACCGCGCTGCGGACGTCATGAACGCTGAAGCAGTGATCAACTTCACCATTCGTTACCGAACCGACATCAAGCCGGGCATGTGGGTGATGTTTCGTGGGGAGAAGTGGTACATCTCGACCCTTGGCGAGTACGAGTTTAAGCGCCGGTACCTTGGCCTGAAAGCGTCTATCTCCAAGGGGGTGAGTGGATGAAGCAGGTGCAGCAAGCTCTGTCTGGCCTGACTGTTCCTGTGTTCGCGGGCATCTGGCGGGCAACTTCCAGCAGCCCCAACGCGCCCGACCAGTATCTGGTCTACTCCACCACCAAAACAGAAGAGGTGCACTTTGATGATCAGGTTAAAGGGTTCAAGACCTTTGTCTACCTGAACCTCTGGAGCAAATGGGACCCGACCCAAACTGCAGCCCTGGTGCGCAGCGCTATGTATGCTGCAGGCTTTGGCATGATCGAGGAAACAGACCGCGGGTACAACGAACCCGGCTATGACGTTGGCACCCGCATGTACACGGTCCAGTGGACCTGGTGTCTGTATGAGGAGGCGAGCTGAATGGGTGTTGAGCTTCGTGGGTTTGACGACCTTCGGGACGACCTGATCAATATGGCGGCCGCCTTGGACCATGGCCCTGGCGTGAACCGAGCCTTGCAGGCAGGAGCCGCACCTATTGAGGAACAGATGCTCCAGAATGCGTCCTCAGACCCCAAGATGATCTCTGGTGACCTGCACGATTCGATCCGCACCGGGAAGGTGAAAAAGAATCGGTCCGGGGGTAAGCGCATCACCATCGGCGTACACCATGGTGAACGCGGCGCGTACTACGCAAACCCAGTCGAGTTTGGGCATGGCGGTCCCGCACCCGCCCCCGCACACCCCTTTGTACGACCCGCCTTTGACGTGAAGGCCGGAGAGGCGTTTGAAGAAATGAAACGCGTGCTCCGAGACGAGATACCCAATAAATAAAGGAGAAAACATATGTCAATAATTGCTTCCCCTACTGTAGCCAGCACCGTGGGTATGAAAAACGTTGTCCTCGCGCCGCTGACGGTGGACACAGAAGCCGCTGTCACCTACGGCCCCCTGCAGGCGGTTGCCGGCGCAATGGAGGCTACCCTTACCCCGGAGAACACGGATCCCGAGATCCAGTACGCGGACGATATCGAGTTTGACGTCCTCTACCCGGATCCGGAAGTGTCCTTCAAGACAAAGATGGCGGATATCCCGCTGGCCATCCAGGAGATGATCTTCGGAAACACCATCGATGAAAACGGCGTTCTGATCCGGGCCGCTGCGGACAAGCCGCCCTACTTTGCCGTTGGCTTCAAGTCGGAGAAGTCCAACGGCAAGTACCGCTACGTCTGGCTGTACAAAGTCAGAGCGAAGCCGGTGACGGAGACCTATGCCACCAAGGAAGGCGGCACGATTACCCGCCAGACCGGCGAGGTTGAATGGACCGCCATCAAGCGGACCCATGATGGTCTCTACCAGGCCGTCGCGGATGAGGGCGAAAACGGCTTCACCGCTGAGAAAGGCGCGACCTTCCTGGCAACGGTCTATGCGCCGACTGTTGCAGGCGAAATTGAAATCACTACCCAGCCGGTTGACATTGCCCTTGCAAGCGGTGCGAGTGGCACCCTGACCATCGTGGCCGAGGTTGACGGCGGCGCTCCGGACGCCTACCAGTGGTACAAGGCGGTCGGGAAGACCTACGCAGGGGCGACTGCCTCCGCGTACGCCGGCAACGATGGCGCGGAACTCACCATTCCGAACAGCATCGCTGACAACTCCACGCATTACTTCTTCTGTAAGCTGTCCAATGCGGGCAGCCGCGACGTGTACTCCGACATCGTGTCGGTCATCGTGGCCGACGGCCTGTAACAACTAAACGGCACAACTAGAGCCGCCGCCCAGGGCAATCCTGGGCAGCGGCTCAATTCTGAAAGAGGTGATCACATGGTGACATGTACTCTGGGCGGTAAAAAGTACAGCGTTGACTTTATACCCGGGCGTGCGCTGCGGGAAATGGAGCCGGCGTCCAAGATGTACGGCAAACTCGTATCACTATCCAAAGCCGCGGTAGACGGCCAGGAGGTCTCCAGCGAAAAGTTGACCGTAGCGGAGGCGCTGGACACGATGGTCCGGTGGTTCTGCATCCTATTTGGCGGACAGTTTACCCCCGATGATATCTATGACCATTACCCTGCTGATCGCCTGATGCATGATATCGCGCTGGCGATCATGGCGGTGCAGACCCAGACCACTGAGGTGCTGGACTCTTTTCCTACGATTCCGGTGACGCAGGAAGCGGAGGAGATCCTGGAGAAAGCGAAACAGGAAGCCTGACGTTACCGGAGTACATCTATGCGACATTCAACACCCTGCTCAAATCGGGCTGGCGCATGAAGGAGATTGACGAAATGGATTTATTGGGCTTCCTTCGTTTGCGCGCCTGGGACGCGCAACAGGAACAGATCAAGCGTGCGCCCAAACCCGCTTTTATTGACCAGGTGTGGCCAAATATGAAACCGTAAGGAGGTGCCCTCATGAGTGAAGTCCTGCGCGAGTTAGTGGTTGCGCTGTCGCTGGACAGCGATAACTTTACCAGAAACCTGCGCACCATCAACAACCAGATCAAAGAGGCGGAGAGCACCTTCAAGCTCGCCGGCGCGGGCGTTACCAACTTTGAAAAGACCATCCAGGGCACTGAAGCTAATCTCTCCATGCTCGGCAATAAGCAGAATTCGCAGCGCATGGCGGTGGATCAGTATTCCCGCGCGCTGGTTTACG
>CAZPBJ010000122.1:0-3876 GCA_964584685.1 uncultured Christensenella sp.
CAGAACTGCTGCCAAAGATCAACGCGTTCATTGCTTCCAGCCGGGAAAGCGGGCTCTTCCGGCAAGTGTATGACGCGTGGTTCCGCGCGCAGGAGGAAGGATATCCGGAGATCATCCCGCCGAAGGACCTGCCCAATACAAACGGTACAATACGGTATGCCGCGCAGGCGGGCAACGAACCCATCAGCCTGATGCGGGGCATGGATATGGTCGGCTTTGAACTGGACATCCTCACCCGTTTCTGCAAAGAGTACGGCTATGGGCTGGAGGTCACCGAACTAAACATATCGGGGATGCTCGCGGGGATCGCTTCGGGGAAGTATGACATGGCCGGCGGCGGACTTGTCATTACCGAGGAACGCCGGCAAAGCGCTGATTTTACAGACAGCTATTACTCTCAGGGCCAATGGATCATTGTGCGCGGCATGCCAGCTGCCTCCGCCATAACGGCCGCCCCCGACGCAGAACCTCCGCATCCGCTGGCCGCTTTCTGGCAGGGCCTGAAGAGCAGCGTTGAGAAAAACTTCATTCGGGAAGGCCGCTGGAGGCTGATCATCAGCGGCATCGGCGTAACGCTGACGATCTCGATCCTCTCAGCGCTCTTTGGCACCCTGTTCGGCTTCGGCCTTTGCATGCTGCGCCTCCGGGGACGCAAGGCGGTCTCCGGAATGATCAAGGCTTTTGTTGGCCTCATCCAGGGAGTCCCCCTTGTGGTGCTGCTGATGGTACTGTATTACGTCGTGTTCGGCTCGATCAATATCAACGCGATCTTTGTGGCGGTCATCGGCCTTTCCGTGAACTTCGGCGTCTATGTCAGCGAGATGATGCGAACGGGCATCGAGGCGGTCGACAGAGGACAGATCGAGGCGGCCCTCGCGCTTGGCTATTCCAGGATACGGACATTCTGGAAGATCACATTCCCGCAGGCGGCCCGACATTTTCTGCCCGTCTACAAGGGGGAATTCATTTCCATGGTCAAGATGACCTCGATTGTGGGATATATCGCCATCATGGATCTGACGAAAGCATCAGATATCATCCGCAGCCGTACCTATGAGGCGTTCTTCCCGCTGATCGTCACCGCGGCGATTTACTTCCTCATGGCATGGAGCCTGACTTCTCTATTGAACCTGGTGGAAATCAGGATCGATCCCAAACGCAGATCACGCAAGCTTAAGGGGGTAGTGGAATCATGATCGAGGTCAGGAATTTACGCAAAGAGTATCCCAACGTGACGCCCCTGACGGACGCGAACGCGTCCATCAAGAAGGGGGAAGTCATTTCGATCATCGGCCCCTCCGGGACGGGCAAGAGCACATTTCTGCGCTGTCTCAATGGATTGGAGACCCCTACATCCGGTGAGATCTATATTGATGGAATAAATATCTGCGAAAAGTCCTGCAACATTTCCAAGGTGCGGCAGAAGATGGGGATGGTGTTTCAGTCCTTCAATCTATTTTCGCATCTGACGGTCGCGGAGAACATCATGGCGGCGCCTGTGGATCTATTGGGGTTGAATCGTCAGGAAGCCTATGATGCGGCGATCAAGCTGCTCAAAACTGTCGGCCTTGCCGAGAAGGCCAGGAATTATCCGGATGAGCTTTCCGGCGGCCAAAAACAGCGTGTTGCCATCGTGCGAGCGCTTGCCATGCAGCCGGAGATTCTGCTCTTTGACGAGCCCACCAGCGCTTTGGACCCAACCATGGTCGGCGAGGTACTCACGGTCATCCGGAATCTCGCCCGGGAAGGGTTAACCATGGTCATCGTTACCCATGAAATGAAATTTGCCCGGGACGTCTCCACACGCGTTTTCTACATGGATCAAGGCGTTATCTATGAAGAGGGTACGCCGGAGCAGATCTTCGACCATCCCCAAAGGGAACTGACCCGTATTTTTGTCAAGCGGCTGCGCACCCTCCACCGGGAGATCCGATCCAGGGATTTCGACTTTGTCGCCATGGCAAACGATGTTGAGGAGTTCACGAAACGGCAATCGCTCAAAGCGGCGCAGAGGATGAAATTCCAACAGATATTTGAGGAACTGTGCGTGCTTGTCCTGCTGCCGGCGCTTCCTGAATCGGGATTCTGCCTGGAATTCGACGCGGCCTGCAGCGAGAACGGCGACGATTGTGAAGTAACGATATGCTGGGAAGGGGAAAGTTACAACCCGCTCACACAGGGCGACGAACTCTCCATCAAACTGGCGACGGCGAGGACCAAACGCGCGGAATACAAACATGAAAACGGAAAGAATATCATCCGCATTGCATTCTGATACTGATGTAATGCGTTAGTGCATCCGAAGCAGAGAGTTATTTTGTTTCTGTGAGAGGAGCAGACGAGGGTAAGCGTAGTAGAGCTACGCTGACTGAGCAGCGACATAGCACAGGGACAAAAGAACCGATGCAACGATGAATTAACGTTTGGAATCAGTATTAGTTGGCGTCTGTTTCTATGGATTTGCTCTCTTCTGCCACGCGCCAGTATCGGGTACAGTCGCTTTCACGCCCCAGCAGTCCGCTGTCTACCAGCTCACGCCGGATCAGACAAGGGTCGCAAAAGGTGTGCCAGCTATTGCAGATGTCATTGACCTGATGCTCTGTGTATTCGGCGCTCGGTTCAAACTTCCCTGCCAGGTAATCCAGAACAGCGCATTTGGTGCTATGCTTCTTTGGGAGGTGGATGATCCTCCCCTCATCATCAAGGAACTGGTTAATCCTGATTGTATTCGACATGTCACTTTCCCCCATTTTCATCTGACAGCAGCTTTTCTGTCCACAACTCTTGAAGCAGCTCAATTTCATCAGAGAATTCTTTGACTGTCTGGCCTTCCTTCATCTGAAGCTCCTCAAGTACGGCCAGCGAAATGGAATCACATCCATACTGGTCACATTCACTGCATGTTACCGGGTCAGGGCAGACCTTCATCGATGCCGCAAATTGAAACCTGTTCCTGATGCCTTGAATGTTTATTGTCGATCTGATCCAGCGGCGGTGATTGCCGCTGCATTCGAGGACATAGACAGCCCCAATATTGAGCTTTTGCTTATACTCATCTTTCAGCCGTCTTTTCATATCCGTATCCATCGAAAGCCCTCTTTCACCGGCCATACATACCGCTAAGCAATAGTGTAATCGGGTCATGATGAAAACACAATCAACAGACCGTAGAGTTTAAACAGCTGTCATTCTATGCCATGCTCCCTTGAGCGCCTCAGCGCCTTGTGTTAAGATGTGGCCAAGCCTATGAACCAATGCCTGTGCTGATGAACGGTTTTTTATTTTACCAGCTCTTACAAAGACTTAGGTACTGGTCAACTGTGAACCTTAATCGCCTTTTCGACAACTGCCTTCTGCTTTGTATTTTTTTCATTTTAGAGCAGAACTTGATAGTCTTGACGCGAGGCAACAATGAAAAAGATCAACACCATTAATTACGGGGGTAAAGTGATTCTGGTCGGCTTTGTGTTTCTTGCACTACTGCCGGTTATTCTCAATATATTGAATCGTTTCCTGAACTCCAGTATTATAAAAATTGTGATGTACGTCTCTATTTGCGTTGGTATTGTCATGGAAGCCTGCTTCGGCTGTATTTTATATCTTGAGTTCAAGCAGGACCGTAAAATCAGCAGATTTTATGAGAACAATCCTTCCAGCCTTAAGACACCGCAGCAGATATTGGACGGCTCTCGATGTAGAAAGCACAATCAGGCAGAATAATTGAATTTTATATGTCAACATTGTCAACGTAATCTGCTTGTTCATGCTTATACTTATACAGCCCGGATAGAGCACCACATGATGAAAACACAAGGAGCGGTTTATGAAGTGGAAGGATAGTTTTCATCCCTACGCGATGACCACCATCGTATTCTG
>CAZPBJ010000123.1:0-3868 GCA_964584685.1 uncultured Christensenella sp.
GAACTTTTGATCACCATCATGTCCAGTCTGGCCCAGGAGGAAAGCCGGAGCATTTCGGAAAACGTCACCTGGGGACACCGCAAGCGCATGGCTGACGGCAAGGTGGCGGTGGCCTACAGCCGATTCCTGGGCTACGACAAGGGTGAGGACGGAAACCTGGTCGTCAACAAGGAGGAAGCGGAGGTCATCAAGCTGATTTTCGGTGAATTCCTCAAAGGCCTGTCCTACCGCGCCATCGCCGACGAGCTGACGGAAATGAAGATCAAGACGCCCGGCGGCAAGGACAAGTGGAACCAGAGCACCGTGAAGGGCATTTTGCAGAACGAAAAGTACAAGGGCTGCGCTCTGCTCCAGAAAACTTACACGGCGGACTTCCTGACGAAAAAGCAGGTGGTCAACCATGGCGAGGTTCCGCAGTACTTCGTCGAAGACAACCACGAGGCAATCATTGAGCCTGACCTCTTCGACCGGGTGCAGGACATGATCCAGCAACGCAACGCCGAGAAGCATTTCAGCGGGGTGAAGATTTACTCTTCCAAAATCCGCTGCGGCTCCTGCGGCGGATTTTACGGCAGCAAGGTCTGGCACAGCAACGACCGCTACCGCAGGATCATCTGGCAGTGCAACGCCAAGTTCCGGGACAGCACCCGCTGCAAAACGCCGCACCTGACCGAGGAGCAGATTCAGGATGCCTTCGTCAGGGTCATGAACCAGATCACCACCGACCGTGACGTCATTCTGGAAACGCTGAGGCAGAACCGCTCGATGATCGGCGACACCGACGGGCTGGAACGGGAAAAGAAGGTGCTGGCGGAGCAAATGAACGTTGATGCTGACGCCGTGCAGGAGCTCATTGCAGAGAACGCCAGGGTTGCGCAGGACCAGAAGGAGTACGCCGTCCGCTACGAGGCGCTCGCCTCCCGCTTTGAGCAGACCAAGGCACGGTACGAGCAGGTGACGGCGGAAATCACCATGAAGGGCATCCAGAAGCGGGAGCTGGGGCGGTTCATCCGAACGGTGGAAGAACTGCCCGACTGCATCACCGACTTCAGCGAAGCCCAGTGGGGCAGCATGGTTGACCATGTGACGGTTTACGACAAGGACAACCTGGTCTTCACCCTGACGGGTGGACTGGAAATCAGGGCTTAAATGCAGAAGCAAAGCGGCGCTTCACTTCTTCGGAGGTGGGGCGCCTTTTTTTCGTTAGAGGGTAGAAAAATTCATAATAATATGCTACAATAGATTGTAGTGTCAGTGCAACTAATGTTACTGGAACAGCGAGGGACTATCATGCTCAAAAACAATGTGGAAGTCGATGTCAAAGTAAAATGCATAGAGGAGAACGCCACGCAGGCAAAACTGGCGGAGGAGATCGGTACCTCTGCTCCCTACGTAAGCAGGCTGATTCGCAGCAACGATAAAATTGTCAATAAGACTTTCCTTCAGCTAATGGAAAAGCTGGGTTATGATGTTGAGCTTACCTATGTGAAGCGGGAGGAAAAATAATGTTCAGAGAGATGAGACGCTTTAAGCAGCAGATCAGCGAGGAAGAATGCATCCGGGTATTGAAGGAACAGCCGAGGGGCGTGCTTTCCATGCTCGGTGATAATGGATATCCATACGGCATTCCTCTCGACCACTGGTATTCGGAAAAGGAAAACAAGCTGTATTTCCATTGTGCAAAGACCGGGCATAAGCTTGATGCCATTACTGCCTGCGATAAGGTCAGTTACTGCGTGCTGGATGAAGGTTTCCGCAAGGATGGAGAATGGGCGCTGAACATTAACAGCGTGGTGGTATTCGGCAGGATGCGCATTGTCGAGGAAGAAGATAAGAAGCGGGAAATCTGCACGAACCTTGTCAGGAAATTTACCGATGATGCGGAGTATCTTCAGAAAGAACTGACTAACGCATTTCCGAGGGTATGCTGCCTGGAGCTTACGATAGAGCATATGACCGGGAAACTGGTCAATGAGTCATAGGAGATTTTGAAATGGCGATTACAGTGAATCTGCGTTATACCGGCACTGGCGGTAATGCCCGTGCCTTTGCGGAAGAAATGACGTCCTCCGGGACGGTGGGAAAGATACGTGCCGAGGAGGGCAATCTTCGGTATGAGTATTATACCTCGCTGGAAGACCCGGAAACGGTGCTGCTCATAGACAGCTGGGCAGACCAGTCTGCCATTGATGCACATCACGCATCACCAATGATGGCGACAATCGCAGCACTTCGGGAGAAGTACGATCTGCATATGACCGTAGAACGTTTTATGAGCATTGAAGAAAACGATGCAGACAGGAGGTTTATACGGAAATGAGCAAGAGTCTGATCATCTATTTCAGCCGGGCCGACGAGAACTACTCCGTAGGCTGGATCGATAAGGGCAACACGGAGTATGTTGCGGAGTTTGTGCAGGAGCTGACCGGAGCTGATATGTTCAAGGTCGAGCCCGCCATTCCTTATGCGGCTGACTACAAGACCTGCATCGAAGAGGCGAAGAAACGCATTGGCAACGCTCCGATCAAGGAGAAGCTGACGGACATTTCCGCTTACGACACCATCTATGTGATGAGCCCAATCTACTGGGGAACCTATGCGCCGGAGGTCGAGACGGCTCTCACCGGGCTGGACTTCAGCGGGAAAACCGTCCGGATCATCAGCACCCACGAAGGCTCAGGACTTGCCAGTATGCCGTCCGACGTGAAGAAAATGTGCAAAGGTGCTAATGTGGACATGAAGGGCCTTGCCATCAAAGGCTCACAGGCAAAGAAATCAAAGCAGAAAGTGGCTGAGTGGCTGTAAGTCAAATCGGGATTTGGGGAGGTAAATATATATGCTTGAAAAAATGGGCGAATTCTTCGATGCTCGTTTAAACGGATATGAAGAACACCAACTGACCTGTATTGATTCCGCACGGGAATTCTATCCGTTTACAGCAAGCTGCCTGCCACAAGATCATGGTACGCGCCTTCTCGATTTAGGCTGCGGTACAGGTCTGGAACTTGAATATTATTTTGAGTTGGTGCCTTCGGCAGAGATCACAGGCATTGACCTTGCGCCTGGTATGCTTGATAAGCTGCGCGACAAGTTTCCCAATAAGAGAATGACGCTGATTCTGGGATCGTATTTTGATGTGCCGTTTGCCGAAAACTACTATGATGCAGCGGTGTCTGTGGAATCGCTTCATCATTTTACCAAAGAGGAGAAAACACATCTGTATGAAAAACTGAGAAAAGCGTTGAAGCCCGGAGGCTGCTTCATTCTGACGGATTATTTCGCATTGTCCATGGAAGAAGAGCAGTTTTATCGAAATGAGCTGCTTCGTCTGAAAGAAGGACAGAACATAGCGGATGAGGCTTTTTATCACTACGACACGCCATTAACTGTCGAACACGAAAAGGAATCTTTGATCAAAGCCGGTTTTTCGTCCGTCACAATTCTGAAGAACTGGGGTGCTACTTATACATTGAAAGCAATCAGGTAAATTACAGTTTCCCGAGGTGATGATGGACTATGAAGCAGATAACGAACAAAGAGTATGATGAATTCCAGCAGTACAAGAGCGATAAGCTGCACGGTCACATCCTGACCCCTGACGGCCTTCGGTTCATCATCGAAGCCAACGGATATGACGCTCAGAAGATCGGGCAGCACTTCCTGGACATGCTGCCGAAAATCCGAGAATGGACGAAGAAGGAGTATGAGTGATGGTCGCCACGGCAGCAAAACCCTATAGCCACAATGGTTTCAGCCATGCACCGGCGTCCGTTTGCCGGTATGCACCGAAGGCTGAAAAAATGCACCGGTCGGTGCATACTGGCAAATGGGGCTTATGTGACTGTATCCATTTACTCAAATTAGTGGA
>CAZPBJ010000124.1:0-3830 GCA_964584685.1 uncultured Christensenella sp.
CCCGTTTCAATATCGACCACCCCAAAGATTTTAAGGGACACAGCCTTTCCGTTTCCGACGTGGTAGTGCTTCATCAGGACGGACAGGACGCGGCGCACTATGTTGACAGCGCGGGTTTCCGGCAAGTGCCGGAGTTTTTACAGGAGCAGAAACAGCTTACCCCGGACGACTTGGAAACGGGCGAAACTGTCAAAACATCGAGAGGGACTTTCCATGTAACCGCCATGAGCCGGGAGCAGATAGAAGCCGCCGGATATGGCTTTCATCATCAATCCGACGACGGAAAGTATCTGATTATGGGGAACGGGACGCGGGCGTTTGCCGTTGCCGCAGAGCAGCCGGAAAAGGCAAACCCTTTGAAGCACGTCGAGGACACCGTAGAGCAGAACGACAACAACTTTGACGGTATCATCAACAACACCCCTACCGTTGACGAACTGGAAGCAAAGGTCAAGGCGGGAGAAACGATTTCCCTTGTTGACCTGGCTAATGCGGTCAAAGCCGACAAGGAGCGCGTCAAGGGAGCGAAGCCGGAAAAGAAGCCCTCTATCCGGGCGCAGCTTAGGGCTGACAAGGAAAAGGCGCAGAAGAAAAACGCAAAGCAGAAATTACAGGATTTGGAAAGGAGCTGACCCATGCCGAAACAGAGTAAATTTGAGAACGTGGATTTGTTCGCTTCCCTCAATGCGGTTATGAAGCAGAACACAGGCTTTTACCAGAGCGACTTGGAGATTGACAAGGAGATTATCGCAAAGGCGGCGGCAAGCCCCCGCAAGGAGGACAAGACCCTTTTGTGGTTCTGCCGCCCGTCCGGGACGCATTGCTTCCGGGAGCGCGACGTTTTCCTCAAAGACACCGCGCCCCACAACACATGGCGTTTCTACATGGAGCAGACGAGCGACCGCGTCCTTGCCTATGCAATCGAGCTAACGGGGACGGAGCGCGGGAAAATCAAGGGCAATCTGTACGAACTGGACTACTCTAAACATTATGAGCGCGTCAAGGAAAAGGAGCTGCCCGCCGATACGGTGAAGCTGTTTTATGAGCGTGGGGAAAGGGTACAGAAAGCCGGGAGATATTTTGACGGAACCCCAGACCCGCAGCTTGGGAAGTTTGAACGCTTTGAAGCCGTACCCAACGACCCGGACGCGCTGCAATCGCTCTTACAGGAAGAACGGCGCAGCCGGGAGCAGCTTCCGCCGGGAGATTTCAAGGCGCATATCGCCGCATTGCGGGACGGGCTGATTGAAACGGAAGCGCGGCGCATTGTGTGGGAAATGAAGCGGCACGACACGCCGAACAGCCCAAACAAGACCCATTTCATGGTAGAGCTTTCCCCGGCGTTCATGCAGCTTGCAGCCACAAAGGACACTGACCGCCTTTTCTCCATGCTGCCCTACAAGACCCTTGCCTTTTCCAAAATCGAGGGCAGACATGGGACGTATGCGCTGATTGACAAGAGGGAGAACCGGGACAGGGAGATACGGAAGCCCCGCCCCTCTATCCGGGCGCAGCTTAAAACAGACAAGGCAAAGACCGCCCCGAAAAAGGCGGCGGCAAAGAATAAAAATCACGATTTGGAGGTGTGAACATGACAAAACTGACCGTAGAAGAAACAAACCTTTTGAGCATTTACAAGACCGGGAGCCGACAGGGGCTTATCGTCGCCATGAACGCCGCGCTGCCCTTTATGGACGGGGAAATGCGGGGCTTTGCTGCCCGTACCCTCTCCAAAGTGGAAGCCATGACCGAAGCGGAGTTTGCGGGGCTTCCCATTTACGCCGCTGATGAAGTATGAGCGAGGTCAAGCGGCTGACGCCGCCCCAGAGCCGGAAAGTCAACGCCCTTGTGCGCCGGACGTGCTGCAATTATGATAACGGGAACTGTATCTTACTGGACGACGGGGACGAGTGCGTATGTCCGCAGCTCATTTCCTATTCGCTTCTCTGCAAGTGGTTTAAGGTTGCGGTGCTTCCCGCTGATAAGCTGCTCTATGCGGAGCTTTACCAAACCGGGGACAGGAAGAAATGTACCGAGTGCGGCACGTCCTTTGCGTCAAGCTCTAACAGCGTCAAATACTGCCCCGTCTGCCGGAAGCGTATCACCCGCAGACAAGCCGCCGAGCGCATGAGGAAAAGACGCGCCCCTGTTACGCAGTAGGCGCGGAAAATCCCTTGATTTACAGGGCTTTCCGGGCGGGAAAATCGGATAGGCGATACTTTATACCTTTTCCCCCGAAAATGGCGTTCTATTGCGTAACATTTACCACAACAGCACCCACAAAAAGACAGGGCGCGGAAGTCATATACTGACTTTCCGCGCCCTGTTCTTTTTATTTCTTTGGCAAACATTTGTATGTATTTGTAATCCAATCATCAAATTTTTGACCCTTTTCAAATTCCATTACATCATACATTTCTGCCGCGATTGTTTTGAACGCTTCCTTGAATAATTGTAAATCTAATTCTTCCATTGATTTTTCACGTTTGATACGTAGAAAAACTTTAGTAAAGTCTTTTGTCTTAAAACCAATATCTTTACGTCCTAAGCGAATAGGATTTCCGCGGTAAGTAATCCCCATAGCTTGTGCTGCTCTAAATGCTTCCTCTTTAACTTTATAAACTTTGTCATGGAGAGCAAGACGAGTAATAACATCTCTTGATTGTTGACAATCATATTGTTTTAGTTCATTCAACGCAGCAAGCCTAATTTTCCATGATGATTTATTGTTTGCGTCTTTGACAAGCTGACTAATATTAGCTGGTGTTCCTTTTGTCATGTACTATCAAATCCTTTCAAAAGTTGTAGATAATTTTATTATACCACATACCGCTTTCTGTTTCTATACGAAAATCATTTTTTGCTTAATCAGTGTTCCATTCCCTTTTCCCGTTCCGGCTGTCTGTCTGCCTGTAAAATGTTGTCAATGTTCTGCTTGATAATGTCATATTCCCGGACTTTCTTTTTCAGCTTCCCATAGTCGGCGTAAAGGGCTTCTTTCTGCGCTTGAAGGGCTTCATACTCCGATTGCAGCGCGGCGAGGTTCGGGAGCTTTGCAATGCCCGTTGCTTTCAATGACCTTGCAGCGGCTTCATGTAAGATAATCGCCTGTTCCTGTCCGGCGCGGTATTTCTCCCTGTTCCTTGCCTTGCGGTATGCGTCATAGACGGGCTTTGTCTTTTGGTAGGTGGAAACATTCTTGATAAGTACCGCCATGTCTGCAAGACGCTTTTCGGCGTTCTTCAATGCGTCTGCCGCCTGTCCGCTTTCCGCTGCCATTTCCTCAATCCGGCTAACTAAATCCGCGTACTGTTCAATCTTGTTTTCGGTGAGAAAGTTCATAGTCTTTGCCGCCTGTTTCAGATTGTGGATTTTCGCCCACTGTTCATAGCCCTTACTCTGCGCCGCCTTGATACTGTTCTCAATGTCGATAAGCAGCGACACGCCGCGCTGCTCTCTGGGAGCTTTCGCCACCTTTGTCCGTCTGCCCGCTATCCGTTCCCTTACGGCTTCCTCTGTATAGTCTGCGCCGAGGGTTTTAAGGCGGGTGAAGCGTTCCTGTCCGGGGGCGCGGCATGATACATATTTCCCCGGCTTTATCTCATAGCCCGCCGCCTGTAACCGCGTTAGCAATTCCTCAAAACTGGAAACTTGGGGGATAAGTGCGTCAACGGCGGTTTTCAGTTTGCCTTTCCAACTTGTACCCGTCTTTTCTGCCTGGTACTCCGCATAGCTCTTTCCCTTGCTGCCCTTGCCGGGGACGACGACGGACAAGCCATTTTCCCGGCACAGCTTGTCGCTCATGTTCCGTATGCCGTAATAGCTGCGCT
>CAZPBJ010000125.1:0-3817 GCA_964584685.1 uncultured Christensenella sp.
GATATCAATGGCCCCGGAGCAAAACCGAGGTGATGAGCCTCAGCCCTCAGCAGTTTCGGTGGCTGCTGGAAGGCTTGAGCATCTACCAGCCCAAGGCGCATCAACCGGTGAAGGACATTGCTCATATTAAACTGTACCCCGTAAATCGGACAGCAAGGGTTTTCAAAAACCCTACTGAAGGACAGGCGATCACCCTAAAAATCGGACAGATGTTTCAAGCAAATACCCTATGAAGCAGACACCGAGTTCCGGGAATCGCTAAACTGTACAAAATGGGAGATGAGGCGAGACAGGCAAAACCGGATTTGTGCGGAGAAAAGGGTTTTTATCCGGATCAGCGGATCCCTGATTTCGGACACACACTTCTCTTGGAACCCCCAATCTTCGGACAAAGAGTTTGCCTCCGATTCAGCTGTGTCATACAATCAACGCAATGAATTGGAGGAAAAATCAATGGCCACCAGGAAGTTTACACCAGAAGATATCGCTGTATTGAAAGCCAACCCGTATGTCATGGAAGTGACAGAGAATATCATTCATTTTTCAGCTTCATTCAAATCCTTGTTCTGGGACAGGCTGCAAAACGGGATGAGGCCGCCGGAAATCTTCCGTGAGTTAGGGATCGACCCAGACATTCTTGGTCCAACCAGAGTAGCGGGATTCAAAGGAATGCTGAAACAGGAAGTTCTTGCCGGGAAAGGCTTCCGGGATCTCATAACAAACAAAGAATACTACGCAAAGAATATGACCGCCGCGCAGCGTATTGCTTATCTGGAACAGCAATTGGAATACAAGGACCAGGAGATTGAATTTCTAAAAAAAATTGTGTCTTTGCACCGGGGCAGCAATGGATGATGAGCATTTCAGCAGGCGCAAGGTATGCCATTATTCGGGAAATGACCATACGGGACAACAATCGTTTGAATCTCACCTGGCTATGCGAAACAGCCGGTGTTTCCCGATCTGGATATTACAGCTATCTTGAGAGTGAAGAGTTGAGACAGCGTCGGGAGCAGCGGGATCGTCAGGATTTCCTGATGATTCTGGAAGCATACAAATTCCGCAGATACCGCAAAGGAGCGTGAGGAATCCATATGCGGCTGCTCCACCTGAAGCCGCCGGTAGTCATGAACCTGAAGAAGATACGGCGGCTCATGAAGAAGTACGGCCTGCGATGTCCCATTCGCAAACCGAATCCTTACAGGCAAATTGCCAGGGATATGAAGACCGGGTATGTGGCCCCCAATCTGGTCAACCAGGAATTCGAAAGCTACGGTCCCCGAAAGATCCTTCTGACGGATATCACCTATATAATCAATCACACGGCTCCCCGGTGCTACATGTCAACGATCATTGATGCTTTCACCAAGGAACTGCTGGCCTGGCAACTGAGTGAATCCATGGAGGTCGATTTCGTTCTGGCAACAGTGAAGCAGCTGATTGCTGAATATGGCGATGAACTATTGAAAGCGGATACGATCATCCATTCCGACCAAGGGTCGCACTACACCAGTATAAAGTTTATTCAACTGCTCAAAGACAGTGAACTGCGTCAATCCATGTCCCGTCGGGCTAACTGCTGGGATAATGCCCCACAAGAATCTTTCTTTGGCCATATGAAAGATGAAATCGACGTATCGGGATGTACCAACTACGATGAAATCCTGACGGTGATAAGGGACTGGACAGACTACTACAACAACGACCGATACCAATGGGATCTCGCAAAACTGTCTCCCCGAGAATACTGCAAGTACGTCACCACAGGCGTTTACCCCATTACTGAGAGGAGTTGACTGAAGTAAATTCCATACCGGGGGCTTCGCCCCCACACCCCCAAGGTTTATCGCTTTTGTTTCCGGGGGAGACGGCGATAACCACGTAAAAAGGAGACGCGTTCAATCGTCTCCCCTGCAAACCCGTCAGGGCGCTCGAGTCGGTCCTCACCGTTGCTCTATCCTCCCTGCCGGTAAAGCTACCTAAGTATATCGATATGCTCAGCTGGTGGTAAAGTCTTAAAACTCATTTTGTCCTTGACATGGGGTACAGAGTATCTAAGGTCCTAAAGGTCGGAACTCATTGAAAATACTTGCTTTTTCGCTGTATATCCAAAGACATTTGGCTCAGTTTTTGGTATAATATGGGCAACAAAAGGAGCAAGGAGACTGGGCGAATGAGCGTGGAAACCGTCACGATTCCCAAGTTGGAATACGAACAGATGAGCGCTCAAATTGCTAACCTTCAACAGAAAATCCAATGGCTGACGGAGCAGATCCGTCTTGCCCGCAAGCAGCGATTCGGTTCATCCAGCGAAAAATCGCAAACGAATGACAGCTTCGAACAATTGAGCTATCTGTTCAATGAAGCGGAGGCGATGGCGGACGAGAAACAGTCGGAGCCTTCCGATATCATCGTAAAGGCGCATGCCCGAAAAGCACACCGTTCCACCCAGGAAAAGCTGCCTGAAGACATTGAAGTCGAGATCATTGAGAAGACCCTGCCGGAAGAGGAGTGCGTCTGCCCTCAGTGCCAAGGCCGGATGAGCGACATCGGCAAAGAGGTAACGAAGCGGTTGAAGATCATTCCGGCAAGGTTTGTGGTCGAGGAAACCCATCTTCACAAGTATGCCTGCAGGCGCTGCCAGCAGCATGACATCGCGACGCCCGTGAAGACAGCAGGGTCAGAACCGGCGGTCATCAAGGGCAGCATCGCCACACCTGAGGCCATTGCCCACATCATGACGCAGAAATACGTGATGTATTCGCCGCTGTACCGGCAGGAGCAGGAGTACAACCGCGCCGGTGTAGCGCTGACGCGCCAGACAATGTCCAACTGGCTGCTTAAGGCCACGGCTTCCTGGCTTGAACCCGTTTATGGCAGGATGAAAACTGAACTGATGAAGCAGGACATACTGCACTCTGATGAAACAACAATTCAGGTGCTTCAGGAACCGGAACGCAAAGCGGAAAGCAAAAGTTATATGTGGCTGTACCGGACGGGGCGGGACGGACCACAGCAGATTGTCCTGTATGAATATCAGGAAACCCGAAGCGCTGAACATCCCCGGAAATTCCTTGCGGGATATCGCGGATACCTGCATACGGACGGTTATTCCGCATACCACAGACTGCCGGACGGTATTACGGTGGTTGGGTGCTGGGCGCACTGCCGGCGCAAGTTTGACGAAGCGTTGCAGGCTATCCCCGAGGCGGACAGGGAAGGCTCTGCTGCCGTGCGTGGGAAACAGTATTGTGACAGCTTGTTTGCCATTGAGATCAAGCTGGATTTCCTAGCGCGCGAGGAGCGCCTTGCCAAACGCAAGGAACTGGCTGAGCCAATACTCAAGGAATTGCATGACTGGATATTCTGCCTGCGCGCCGCGCCCAAATCGCTGTTGGGTAAGGCGGCCCACTATACACGGGAGCAGTGGCCTTGGTTATGCAACTATCTGTTGGATGAGCGGCTGGAGATTTCCAACAACCGGGCGGAGCGCAGCATCAAGCCCTTTGTGATGGGGCGGAAGAACTTCTTGTTTGCCAAAGTGCCAAAGGGAGCTGAAGCCAGTGCGATCATCTTCAGCTTAATAGAAACGGCCAAGGAGAACGGGCTGGATCCTTATCGTTATCTGACCTGGCTGATGCACGAAGCGCCTAAGCTCGACATGAATGCAGACGACCAGGTTGCTATGCTACTCCCAGCAAATGCGCCTGCTGGATGCAGGTCCTTGAAGAGTGTTTGACGCTTACACATCACAATGATTAGCGCGGTTTTTGTTGACACAATTAATCGTTACACATATAATGTGTGTAACGAGGAG
>CAZPBJ010000126.1:0-1022 GCA_964584685.1 uncultured Christensenella sp.
GCGTCCCCAGTTCCTGCAAGGCGCCCAGCGGACAGAGCGCCGCGCAGAAGACGCGTCCGAAGAAGAGGGCGGCCAGGATCGGCAGCAGAACGATCAGGGTGACGGCCACCGGCACGCCCGAGCCCTGCACCAGTGCCTCGGCGACGTTCTGGATACCGCCCACGGGACAGATGCATCCCCGCCGTACAAACCCGAACCAGCCCACGCCGGCCAGCGCCGCCGTCAGGAGGATGGCGCGGCGCGAGCGCCGTGCGAGCACCAGCCAGGCGGTGAAGAGCAGCAGCGCCAGCAGCACGAGGGCATCGGCCGCGGGCGCCAGCCACGCCAGCAGGAGCGGGGGATCGGCGGGGATTGGCGGCACGTAGCCCGACTCGAACTCCGGCCGGGGAAAGCGCCCCTCGTCCTGCGCCCGCAGAGCGGCCGACGCCAGGAGCGCCGGCAGGAGCCATAACCCGCGGTGCCCGCTCACCCGGCCTCCTGCTGCGTCTGCATGCATTTGCAGGGCACCTTGGGAGGCGTGGCGGGCGGACGCACCAGCAGATCCTTCGGCAGGTAGGGGTGCGCTTCCGGCACGCGCACGATCGCCTGGCCCGGACAGACCCGCGCGATGCTGCACTGGTTGCAGTTGACGCACCGGTCGTGGCGGATCTGCAGGTAGAGCGAGCCGTTGCCGTACTGCGTGCAGCCCTTGACGCAGACGGCGCAGCCGAGGCATTTCGACTCGTCGACGGTGTACTCGAAATAGGGATCCTCGACGAAGGTTCGCTGCAGCGCGCCGGCCGGACAGAGCTGGTTCTCGGCCGCCTCGGTCAGTTCCGGCGCGCCGGAATGGAAATAACCGAAGCAGAGCTTGCAGTAGCCGCACATCGCGTAGGCATGCACGCACTTCACGGCCGAGGGCGTCAGCACGCAGGCGGTCGAACATTGTCCGCACTGCGTACACTTGCGGGGGTCGATCTGCCAGCGTGTGCGCGCGGCCGCCCGGCGCAGCCAGGCCCCGAGACCGACTGCCGCCAGCAAGC
>CAZPBJ010000126.1:1032-3771 GCA_964584685.1 uncultured Christensenella sp.
CCAGGTGCGCGAACAGGCTGGCCTCCTGAAACACATAGCCCAGCGCGCGCTGGTGCGTGGGCAGCCACTGGCCGGTGGCGTCGTCCTGCCAGACTTCGCCGTTGACCTGTACGCTGCCGCGCGCGCGCTCCAGCCCCGCCAGCGCGCGCAGGAAGCGACGGCGCGACTTCATGTCCCCTCCCCTAGCACCCGGCGGGCCGATTGACCGCGGGGGTGGCCGCACGCCGCGAGCCACCGGCAGTCGCGGCACGAGCCCGCGAAGCGGCAGCGGTCATCGCGCATCGTGCCGGCCTCCCGCACCGGCCGGCCAGCCAGGCGCGCGACGACCGCCACGCTGGCGCCGATGGCGGCGCCACGCAGCAGGATGCGCAACCCTTCGCGTCGGGTGAGCTTCATGGCCGCCATTGTGGCATTTTACCGCGCCGCGTGCAATCGGAAGCGGGGCATTCGACTGAAATCGGCTAGCCACAGAGGTGCGCGGGGAGCGCATAAATAGTGGGCGGAACCCTGATGAACCCGTGGACGAGCGAGAGACGGGGCTGAAGCCCCTGAACGACTTCCGCCTGAAGGCGGGCGTCCGACGCGAAGGTTGACCGACACCGACCTCCCCTTCGGAGTACCGGCTTTAGCCGGAAGCCTGCGAGGGCTTTCAGGCCCGGGTACACGGAAACAGGGCGTGGTGCCGCGTGACGCGTCTACCTGCAGCTATCGGCCGCCTTCCCATGCGCCATCCGCGCACCCCTGTGGCCAACCGATTACGCATTCGACTGTAGAAATCCTGGAGACCGCCGTCCCCGGCGAACAGGTTTAGCGCAGAGACGCAGAGCCTTCCCAGGAAACAGAAAAGGGGGTGTGAGTGTGTGAGCTGGGGTGGAGCGACCGGGAACGACCGACCGCGCCGATGACTGGCCGCCGATCATTCTCCCCATTCAATGTCGTCGTACTCCAGCGGCAAGACCTCTTGACCGCGCCTGTCAATCAAACCCCAGCGGCCGGCGCGCTTGGCCGGTGCGAGTCCGCGCCAGGGACGCCCCAAGGCCTCGAATGCCGGCTTGACGAGGTAGTCGCCGCGACGGTTGATCAGGCCCCAGAGGCCCTCTTCACAGACCGGCGCCCAACCCTCGGCAAAGGCACCGGCCGCCGCGAAGCGCGGCGTGATGACCCAGGCGCCCGCGCGGTCCAGATAACCCCAGGCGCCGTTGCGGCGCGCGGGCAGTAATCCCCCGCTCCATGCGCCGGCTTCCGCGAGGCGCTCCCTCCACAACCGGTTGCCCGCAGTGTCGATCAGGTTGCACCCCGCTGCGGTGCGCAGAACGCCGACTCCCTGCATCATGCTCTCCGGTGCAGGCAGTCCCTCGATGCTGCCTTCCCAGCCGTGCGCCTCCCTGCCGTCGGCACCGATCAGGCGCACCCAGCCGCTTTCCTGCGCGGCCAGCCAGTTGTGCCAGGCTTGCAGCATGTCGAACCTTGGCGCGATGCGCTCCTTGCCGGTGGCCGTCTCGATGACGCCCCATCTTCCCCCCGCCTCGGCCAGGGCCAGACCCGCGAATGACGCTTCCAACGGCAGGATGCGCTGGTAACGGACGGCGGCCAGCCAGGCGCCATTGGTGCGGTTGAGGATGCCCCACAAACCCTCCTGTTGCGCCAGCCAGAGGTCGCGGTTCGGGATCTGCACGGCTTCGAAGCGACAGACGACAACGACCTTGCCAAGACCGTCGATCACACCCCATCGTTCGTGATCGGCGAGCGCCGCCCACAGTGTGGAGTCCTCGCCAAAGGGCGTCAGGGATCGGTAAGCGGGCGGCACACGCAGCTGGCCATCCGCCGCCAGCAGCCCCCAGAGCCCGCCCAGCCGGACGCTGACCGTGTCCCCTTGCCAGACGCCGAAATCGTCGTAATGCGCAGCCGCTACAACTTGCCCTAGCCGGTCGATCACGCCCCAGCGTTGTGCCTGGCGGTACATCCAGAAACGCGGTTCGTCGGCGAACCAGAGCATTTCATCATACTGCGACCGGCCAACCCATAAGCCGTTGAGATCGATCAGTCCCCAGTGTTCGCCGAGGCGCGCTGCAGCCCGCCCGCCGCGGAAGGGCGTCGCCTCCTCATAGCGCGCAGGGATGCTGATTTCCCCCCGGCGGTTCATGAACCCCAGTTTTTTTTCACTGACGAAGAGAAGCAGGTCGTCATCTTGGCGTTGAAAAGCGCCCGCGGCGGGCGCACGTCCCAGCAGGAGACCGCTCCGGTCAAGATAGCCATGGCCGCCCTCGCGGAGGCCCACGACTGCGGTACCCCGCTCGAAACGCGGCAGTGGCATTTCCGGCAGTATGTCGGAGAGATCAAGGTAAACTGCGGCCGTCAGCGGCTTGCCGGTCTCATCGACAAAGCAACCGGCGCGCTGCCCGTCCGCCTCCCGCTGCACCCACAAACGTCCCTCGCTCCAGTCGCCGCACAAGGCGTAGCGGGGCGCAACCAGCAGCCGGCCGTCAACGTCGACAAAACCGTGGCGGCCATCGAGGGAGATGCGGCGCGGGAGCGTTGTCGCGGCGTTGTCGCCCGCAGTCGCGGTCGCCGCACCGACGCAGGCGAGCCAGCCGGCCAACAGCGTCGCCCACGCGGCTGCTGTCGCCATTCCGCTCATGGCCCGGCCACCAGGCCGTTGATGATCGCCTGCCGCACGATCATCTCCACACTTCTGTAGCCCGTGGCCATGAAGTGCAGGCCGTCGTCGTTGCTGTCATG
>CAZPBJ010000127.1:0-2677 GCA_964584685.1 uncultured Christensenella sp.
GACCGCTGGATGACGTACTGCTGGATGGCACTGGTGCCCGCAGCCGCGCCGCTCCACGCCAGTGTAATGATGTTGACCTCATAGACCGCAGGCGTGGCATGAAAGGATGTAGGCGCGGTTGGGAGCGTGTTCTTCCGAACATGGGTCGTGGAAACCTTCCATTCGGAGTAGTAGTCCGCACCTGCCGTGCCCCTTGTGCGCACCTGAAAGCGCCGGTAGTTGCCCCGTGTCGCGGACGGGCTGACGCTTAGGCTCCCGCTTGTGGCCGTGGTGGTCACCGTGGTCAGCGCCGTCCAACCGCTCCAGTTGCTGCCGTCCGTGGACTCGCTGTATTGAATCTCATAGGACGAGATGGTGTTGCCTGCACCATTGCCGGCACCGCTCCAAGAAAGCGTGACGTTGCCTTCTGCCAGTGTGGCGCTGACGGAGCACGCGGTGGGTGCGCCGCAAGCGGTGATGGCGGCATAGATGCTGTTGCTTTCCTTGTATGCGGCGGATACCGCGCCCAACGTGTCGGTGACACTCAGGCGGTACTTTGTGTAGGTTCCGGCCACCGTCGTCGGCGTGACCACCTTGCTGCCGCTGGTCGAGGACGTCGTAACGGTTGTTAGTGTCGACCAAGATGACCAAGCCGTGCCGTTGGTCGACGTGCAGTGCTCGATGTTGTATTGCTTAATGGCGCTGGTGCCCGCCGCTGCGCCGCTCCACGAGAGCGTGACATTCTCGTTGTTGTAGGTTGCAGGACTGGCGGTAAAGCTAGTCGGCGCAGTTGGCAGCGTGTTCTTGCGGACGGTATTGCTGGACACCTTCCAGCCGGAGTAATACGAGCTACCTGCGGTACCGCGTGTACGCACCTGGAACCGACGGTAGTAGCCTCGCGTAGACGGTGGGCTGACCGATACACTGCCGCTGGTCGACGTAGTGCTCACGGTAGTCAATGCCGCCCAACTACCCCAGGAGGAGTTGTTGCTGGACTCGCTGTATTGAATCTCGTAGGAGGAGATGGCGTTGCCGACGCCTCCGCTTGCTCCGCTCCAAGACAGAGTGACAGCACCCTCGGCCAATGTACTGCTGACGCTGCAGGAAGTCGGCGCGCCGCAAGCGGTATATGCCGTGTAGTTCAGCGTTACAGAATAATACGAAGCATGCTTATACGCTTGAAAATGTGTTCCCCCGTGCAGCCACAAATAGTACGTGCCGCCTGCGGTCAGATTCACGGCGGTGGTTGTAAAACTGCCTTGATAGCCGGAGGCGGTAAGGCTGGAGAAAGTTACAGACCCGGACACCAGCCCTGACGGTACCGTATTCGTTGAGCCATCCTTGCCCGATGTGCTGATCCTGTAGTTAAAAGTCGCAGAGCTAGCTGCGGCTTTTACGGCAAAAAGCGTGAATGTCAGCGTGGCGGCGCTGAGATCGCCCGAGACAGACGGTACGGTGAATTTCAAAACATAGGGATGCGTTCCTCCGGCGTAACAGGTTTGTGAAGATGTCGCCCCGTACGTCGTGGAGCCGGAAGGAATCCATCCACTGTTCCAGTAAGAATGACCGGATATTGTACCCGCTGCAGTTGCCATTTACCTCACCTCACTCGTAGACTGCGGACACCAGCGAATTGACCAGTCCACAGAGCGTTGTATTTAGTCTTGTGTCCGTGATGCTGCCCGCCGTGATGGACACCACGCCTTTGGCCACCGCGATGTCGGCGATGCCCAGTTCATAGATGTCGTTATTGCGGGTTAACTCTGGTGTCACGGGCGATGCGCTGGCCACGCCTGTCAAGACCGCCAAGCGAATTTCACGACCAACTGCGCTCCAGCGCACGACCACACGGTCAATCCGGGGATTGACGCCGTTGGCGGTTGCCAGCTCCAACTCCAGTGTGTCGGTATTCTCATAAGCATAGCCGTTGATCCAGGCACTGCCGGGCAGCACCGCGACTTTCATGCCTGACGCAACGATAACCTGTAAATTCGCAGCGGTGGCGTAGAAGATGCCATTGCTGACCAGTTTGCCGAAATAGGCGGCGAAATCTGAGGCGTTGTACATCCGGTCGCCGCCGGAAGAATTAAAAAAACCGCTTTTCTCCATCTAAAACCCTCCTTTGATCTTTTGCAGCAGCGACAGCACGCCCTTGCCAAACACGATGTTTAAGCTTTGTCCGTCACGGTCATAGCTCTCTTCAATCTCGGTAATTCGCGCGGTCAGCGCCACATCCCATTTCTTGGAAAGCACTTGCACAAGCTGTCCGAGATCGAAATCTTCTTTGTATTTCAGGTTGCCGTGGGGATTGATCGCCGCGTCGAAGGACTGCAACATGGCCAACTCCGACAGCCTGCTCTGTCCCCGAAAGATCAGCGCATCCGCATACCCGCTGCCGAAGTCCTCCTGCCGCAGGTCTTTTGCGTCCACGAACACCTCGCGGCGCTGCTCACCTATGTCTCCAACAATGCTGACAAAGGTGCGTTCCGCGCCTTCGCCCTCGCCACCAATCAGCGCGGTGTCGGCGTAATCCACATTGCTTCTTATATAGGTCTGCTCAGTCAGGTTTTCATATTCGCGGGAAAACACTGCCTGTGAGGCAGCGCCTTCATACAGCGTGAAGGTAAAATCCCGCTCAAACGGGCTGAACACAGTCTTTATCCCGACATTCGCCGTGTCGCACAGTCCCGTCACGGCA
>CAZPBJ010000127.1:2687-3712 GCA_964584685.1 uncultured Christensenella sp.
CGTGTTGACTGACATCGGCAATGAAGGAGCAGTAAACGAGACGAAGTCGATTTTTCGATTTCCATCAGCGGGATCGAGGATGTGGTGATCGAGCAGCGTCTGCACGCAGGTTGACAGCGTTCCATTCAGCGTCTCGGTGCCCCATATGATCCGCCGGGCGAGCAGACTGGTGGCGAAACGCCCGCTTATGGTGATGATCTCCTTATCCGTTTGCGACAGTTCTACATGCTCGATGATACCGGCTTCCTCATCATCGCTCTTCCACAGGTAGCTACCGATTTGCAGTAACGCAAGGTTCACCGGTGTGGCGATGGCTTTGAGTTCAAAGGAGCCGCAGGCGGAATACCGGCGCGTCCAGCGCAGATATTCGAAGGACTCTACAATACCCGTAAGGTTGCGGGCCTGATCAAAGACATATAACTGCATAGTCACACCCCCAAGAAAAGCGGACGATAGTAGATGCTCACTTCCAGCAGATCAATGTTCTCTGCCGCGCTGTAGCGAAGCGTGTTGCGCCCGGTGCCCAGTTGCAGGAAGGTGGAGTCGGTATCCAACTGCGAAAAAGCGTTGCTTTGTGTCTGACCGGCTTGGCGCACTACCCGTTTTCCAGCGAAGTGGGTGTATACCCGCAGTTCTTCACCGGCGGCCATGGTTGTGTTCAGGCGCATCACATCGCCGGTGTCCACGTTCATGAGCTCGGGGTTGGATACCGTACCCAGTGCCTTAAACACGATCTGGCACCCGCAGGGGACATCGCCGATGTTGTCCACCGTGATGATCTGGCTGGGCTGCCTTGCGCCAAACTCCATGCCGCTCTCGGGGATTTCTAACTCAAACTCGAACAGCGATGTCCACATGGCCAGTTCTTCGCGCACCTCCTCCGGCGTCTCGAAAAAGGGAGAGGGGCATAGAAGGCTGACAAAGAATTTTGGAGCGCGCTCCCGGGAGGAAGCCGAAAAGCACGCTTCCTCCACCACACAGGCGATCTGCCGCTGGCGGTAGATTAGCGTGCCCTGCTGCTTGGG
>CAZPBJ010000128.1:0-3562 GCA_964584685.1 uncultured Christensenella sp.
CGTGCTGGCCGAGGCCATCCAGATCCTGCAGCAGCATGCGTAAGGAGGGCTGACCTATGAGCGAATATAACGCAAAGAACTATACCGAGCAGGGCGGCGATGTTACGCACATCGGCGGCAAACTGATCATTGAGGAGGGAGCTTCCGTTGAGGGGCTCCCTTCTTCCTACACGCTCCCTGCGGCGACTGGATCCAAGCTGGGCGGTGTCAAGGTCGGCAGCGGCCTATCCATTACATCGTCTGGCGTGCTTTCCGCAGACGGCATTACGCCCGCCGCGAATCAGGCCGCCCTGGAAGCGACGGAGCTCGCCGATGTGGTGACGGCGTTCAACGCCCTGCTCACCAAGCTGAAAGCCGCAGGCCTGATGACTGCGGACGCATAACGGAAAGGAGGCTCCCGTATGGCGCTGATCACATTGGAAGAAGCGAAGGTTTATCTCAGAGTCGATTCTGCGGATGAGGACGGCCTGATCGGGAGCCTCCTCCTCTCCGCCGGGCGGCTATGCGCAGACATCGGCAGGCTGACCGATAGCGAGTGGACGCAGGTAGATGCCGCTCCGTCCGAGGAAGATATAGCTTCAGTTATCAGTCTTCGCGCCACCATGAAAGTGGCTATGTTATATGCCTTGGGATACTTGTATGAACACCGGGAGGAAGCGGATCACCACGATCTTGCCATGACACTCCGTTCTCTCCTTTTTGCCGTAAGGGAGGGTCGGCCATGATCGAGAAACTGAACGAGAAAATCACCATCCAGCGGGACACAGTCGTGGTGGATAAATACGGCAACCACAAAAAACAGTGGACGGATCATTTCACCTGCCGCTGCTACGCCAACACCTATGTCAAAGAGGAGGAGGACGGCGTCACCACCACGGACGAGCGCAGCATTACCTTTGAAGTGCGTTTCTGCTCGGAACTGGCCGGAATCACTTCCACGGGCTACCGGGTTCTTTTTCGCGGCGAGACCTTCAACATCGAGTCGGTGGACATGATGAACTGGCAGCGGAAATTCATCCATCTGAAATGCCGGAAGGAGGCGCGGTCATGAGCCAGAGGGTATCTGTTGACGGCCTTGCCGATGCCGTGATGAAACAGCTGGATGAATATAACGAGCTTGCCACCGATGATATGAAAAAGGCCGTGAAAAAGGCGGGCAAAACCGTCAAGGAAGAGATCAACGGCTCCGCGCCTGTCCGCACGGGCAGGTACGCCAAGTCTTGGACAAGCAGGACAACGGCGGAAAGCTCCACCGACATTGAGGTGACAGTGTACAGCCCCAGCCGCTACATGTTGGCGCACCTGCTGGAAAACGGCCACGCCAAGCGGGGCGGCGGACGGGTCAGAGCCATTCCGCACATCAAGCCCGCCGAGGAAATCGGTGAACAGCAGCTGGAAACGGATATCGCGAAAGCACTGAAAGGATGATGCCTATGACCTATGATGAAGTGATGGCGCTGGCACAGGAAACAGGCCTTCCATACGCCTACGACCATTTTGCGGAGGGCGAATCGCCTGATCCGCCTTTTCTCATTTTCCTGTTTCCCCGTTCCGACAATTTCAGCGCGGACGGGCAGGTGTATTTCAAAATCAATGAACTCCATTTCGAGCTGTACACAGACGCAAAGCAGCCGGATGTGGAGGCGGAAGTGGAGGCTGTGCTTGACAGGCACGGCCTTTTCTACGACAAGAGCGAAGTCTGGATCGAGGACGAAAAGCTCTATGAAGTTCTGTATGAAATGGAGGTAACCCAGCATGAATAAGATCAAGTACAACCTGAAAAACGTGTATGCCGCCGTCCTCACCAAGACGGCGAACAGCTACACCTACGGCACTCCGGTGGCGATCCCCGGCGCGGTTTCCATGAGCCTGGACGCTGAGGGCGAGGCCAGTCCCTTCTACGCGGACGGCATCGTGTATTTCCGCTCGGCCGCCAACAACGGATACAGCGGCGACCTTGAGATCGCCCTGATTCCCGAATGGTTCCGTGAGCAGGTGCTCCAGGAGACCAAGGACACCAACAACGTGTTCATCGAGACCAGCGACGTGAGCGAACCCGTGTATTTCGCCCTGCTCTTTGAGTTTGACGGAGACCAGAAGGCCATCCGCCATGTGCTGTACAACTGCTCAGTTTCCAAGCGTCCGACCATTGCGTCCCAGACCAAGGAGACCAGCATCGAGCCCGGCACCGAGACGCTTTCCCTGTCCGCTGATCCCAGGGAGGACGGTCTGGTGAAGGCCCGCACAGGTGATGACACCACCAGTGCGGTCTATCAGGCATGGTACGAATCCGTTTACACGCCCGCCGTGTCTTCCGGCAGTGGCAGCAGCACCGGCAATTAAGGAGGACGCTTATGATTCAGAAAACCGTAAAGGTCGGCGACAAGGAAGTGACGTTCCGTTCCTCCGCCACCATCCCGCGCCTGTACCGCATGAAGTTCCGCAGGGACATTACACCCGATATATTCAATCCCGTGAGGATTGGGAGTTTGTTGGAGTCTACACCGATGAGGGGATTTCGGCAACTAACACCAAGCGCCGCGACGGCTTCAAACAGATGGTCAAGGACGCCCTCGCTGGGAAAATTGATCTCATCGTAACCAAGTCTGTCAGCCGATTTGCCCGCAACACCGTGGACAGCCTCACGACCGTTCGTAAGCTGAAAGAACATGGCACGGAGATTTATTTTGAGAAGGAGCAAATTTTCACTTTTGACAGCAAGGGTGAATTGCTCATCACAATAATGTCTTCTTTGGCACAGGAGGAAAGCCGATCCATCTCGGAAAACGTCACGTGGGGTCAGCGAAAACGGTTTGCAGATGGGAAAGTCAGTATGCCGTATAAGCAATTTCTCGGATATGAAAAAGGGGAAGACGGTGCACCGGTGATTAACAAACAGGAAGCTGCCATCGTCCAGCTTATCTACAAGCTTTTTCTTGAGGGCAAGACGCCCGTTGGAATCTGTCAGCACTTGGAACAGAAGGACATCCCAACGCCGTCCGGCAAACGAAAATGGAGCCAGACCACGGTAAACAGTATCTTAACCAACGAAAAGTACAAAGGCGACGCGCTCCTTCAAAAGAAATTTACAACCGACTTCCTGACAAAAAAGATGAAAGTCAACAAGGGCGAGGTGCCACAATATTATGTGGAAAAAAGTCACGACGCCATCATTGAACCGCAGGAATGGGACATGGTGCAGACGGAAATTGCGCGACGCAGATTGCTCGGCAGAGCTTACAGCGGCAACAGCGCATTCTCGTCAAAGTTGGTCTGCGGCGATTGCGGCGGTTTCTTCGGGCAGAAGGTGTGGCATTCAAACGACCCTTACCGCAAGGTGATATGGCGCTGCAACGCCAAGTTCAAGGGCGAAACGAAATGCGCTACGCCTCATCTGGACACGGAAACCATCCAGCAGAAGTTTCTAATCGCCTACAATCGGCTGATGGCTGGCCGCGAGAGAGTTATCTCTGACTGTACCATAGTGCGGCAGGCGCTTTCTGACACCATGGCGTTGGATGCTGAGTTCGACAGTTTGAACGAGGAAATCACGGTCGTGGCG
>CAZPBJ010000129.1:0-3506 GCA_964584685.1 uncultured Christensenella sp.
ACGTGATGCAAACGAATGAGCACGCGCGGTTTCCGATGCATGTGTGAAAACTTCTTGGGGTAGGGGGGCTGTCCCATTTTTTTACCTTCATTTGGTTTTTTGTGAGTTCGGTTTCCGAAACTTACCGTTTCGGTTTCCGAAACCCTTTGGCTGTTTCTGCGAATTGACCGTTTCGGTTTCCGAAACCCCGTATCACCTTCTCTGTATCGCTGACCGTTTCGGTTTCCGAAACCTATATATATATAGCCATGGGCGGTGATCTTTTTTATTCTCTCTTCCGGATGCTACTACTTTGGGGCTGGTGTTTCAGCGTTGGTTCTCCATTCGTCCGAGAACGCGTAAAGCGTAGTTTTCCCAACGATGTTATTTCCGTTCTCGCTGATTCTGATAAAGCCCTTTTTGACAAGCTCCCTACGCTGTCGGGAAAACGCTTCTGTTCCGCACACCTTTAGGTATTGACTTTTCGGGTAGATAAACTCTTTCTTTCCGCCAGACGATAGGAGCATATAGCAGTATGTTTGAAACGCGCCGGGCGTGAGCGATAGCATAGCCTTGTTCATCAACTGCGATTCTCCAAGCCTTATGAAAAATCGCTCGCGCCCCGTTTGCGTATTCGTTTGCCACGGCGGGAAAGGCGTGAATCCTTTGTTCTTCGGCGGCATGGGTACGCCCCTTTCTATGCTCCTATTTCATCAAGTGGAGTAGAATCGAGCCTCCGCAATACCCTTTTCGCCGTTTTCAGAACGCCGAGTGTGTTGATTGCCCGGCTGCTCAACGAGGCTATAAAACGCTCGATTTCACGCCGCGCTTGTCGCTTGTCCTCGCTTGGAAGAAAGAACCCCGCGCCGCTTGATAAGATCAACTCACCATTACTGCGTTCGTCATGTATAGCCTGCTGCAGCTCCCTGGTCGTTGCGTACCCGGTCAGGCGGGCAAGGTTCGCGGCCTTGATCGCATTCTGCTCCCCATGTTTCAGATAGTCTTTTATCAACCGTGTTTCCTTTCTGCGGCCTGCGCCGCTTGATCGCCGAGTAAATACCGCTCCATACTTGCCCACGTGACATAGAAGCGATTGCCGGAGCGTACCGCGTGTACACTGCCATCAGCCACAAGACGACGCACGAATGCTACGGGGATCCCCGCGCGGGCGGCTGTTTCGCGGATCGTGTAAACGAGCGGCTGCGTCACTGCTGTTCCTCCGATATCTTGTCAATGATCTTCTTTATCCTCTCCTTTTCTTCTGGCGTGAATTCATGCCGGAGTTTACGAGAGAAATTTCCATCCGTGATCCCGAGCTTGTCTGCGATTTGCCACAGAAGAATGTCCTTTGAGCTTGCATACTCTCGAATTTCTTTATTGTTCAGATTAACCCCTCCCTTTATTGACATTTATAAACCTATATGTAATAATACGAATGTGGAAACAACAACATCAATCCACAAAAGTAATAATACATACAAACGTGTACTCGCGCAATAGAATTAAACAAATATGTATTTTAAGCATTGGGAGACGCCAATATGTCAACATTTAGCAAAAAGAAATTTAGCGAACGATTACAGTCGCAGCGAATAGCAGCAGGATATAAGCGGCAACAAGATTTAGCCGATGCTGTTGGAATATCTGTGCAATCAGTCAGTTATTATGAAAACGAAATGCGAGTTCCAGATGCAGAAGTGCTTTCAAAAATAGCACGCGCAATCGGGTGTACGAGTGATTACCTTCTTCAATTGGAGAACGTTACAACAAGAGAAAAAGCTAGCGTAGCGAACCAAATCGGTTTATCCGAACAAGCAATAACAGTCTTGGAATCGATCTTTGAAAAAACGAAAAACGAGCCTGACAATCACGACCTAGGAGAACATCCACTTGACTTGATAAATTTCATACTAGAATCCGATGCTTTGAATGCTCTTCTTTATACCTACGGAAGATTGTTCTATGTCATGGACATAAACTCTTTTGTAGGATTAAGCAGTGAAACCACCGCTTCAAGCGAAGAAGCGGAGAGGCTAGATTATGAAGCAGCGCTTCACAGTTTGACGATAATTAATACAAAAGATGCAATCGATTTTTACATAAGGAAACTTGGCAGTCTGATTTCTCAAACAATATATGATGGAATTCAAAGACGCATTGATGATGGCACATATCTAGAGAAGTTATTTAACATGGTCGAGGCTATACATAATGGCCAGCATTGATAATTTTAAAACTGAAAAAGGAGAACAGCGATACCGCGTCAGATACGCATACTACAAAAACGGTGTGCGGATGCAGCGCGCCCGAACGTTCAAACTGTCGAAAGATGCTAAAGCCTTTCAAGCGAAGGTTGAGCACTCGATCAATATGGGTATGTATGCTGACGCGCGCGGCTTTACGGTCGGTCAGTATCTTGACCTGTGGCTTGATACCTATGCGGTCAATGTACGCCCGAATTCTCGAAAGGGTTACAAGCTCTACGCGGATCTTCACATCAAGCCGTATCTCGGCGGCGAGCGGCTGGAAAGTCTCTCCACGCTTGTCATACAGCACATGTACGGCGAGATATTGAAAACAGAGTATTCCTCAGCGAAATACGAGCAGCGCGGTGCGATGCGAATCTGCGTAAAGCCTGCCAAGACTTACAGCATCAAAACGGTACGGAATATACACGCCCTTCTGCACCTCTGTCTCGATCAGGCCCGACGTGAAGGGCTAATTTCAAAGAACCCCGCCGATGATGCGAAACTACCCACGGCAAAGCCAAAGGATTACACCATACCGACGCCGGAGCAGATGCGCCAACTGCTTGATGAATTATCCGGCGCGGAATGCTTCTTAGCTATTCTCACGTGTGCGGTCATGGGATGCAGACGCGGTGAGGCTCTAGGCCTCTACTGGTCGGACATTGATTTTGAGGCTTCTACAATCGATTTCAGGCGCGCCCTTGTAATAAACAATCTATCAAACACCGTGGAGATAGGCGAACTAAAAACCAAAAATAGCCGCCGCTTGCTACCCATGCCGGATATGCTGCGCGCGGAGTTGTTGAAAATGAAGCAAGGAAAGGATGATGCCGCGCGCGGCGCGGGCAAGCATGTTGTATTCTCTCCTTTTGTGTTCACTACGATTCAAGGCAAGCCGTTTCGCCCAGACAGTATTAGCCAAGCATTCAAGCGGGCGGCGGTAAAGATAGGCTTGCCAGAAATGCGCTTGCATGATCTCCGGCATACCGCTATCACGTACATGCTAGAGGCCGGCGAGAACCCTAAAACGGTATCCGAATTTGCCGGGCATGCTACCGCTCAATTCACGATGAACCAGTACGCGCACGTGCTAGAACAGAGCAAGAAAAAGGCCTCTGATGCCCTCATGGAAACGCTGTTTTCAAAGTAAACTGTGTCAGGTTTGTGTCAAGTTGCATAAAACGAACTAAAGCTGAATACAAAGAAAAACCCGCAAACGCACTGTTTACGGGCTTTTTCATGGTAGCGGCGATCTGATTCGAACAGATGACACTCCGG
>CAZPBJ010000130.1:0-3478 GCA_964584685.1 uncultured Christensenella sp.
CAACATTCTTTGATGTGCTGTTAAGCAGGACAGCGAACTTTTCTTCAAAGCGATATTTCTTATGCGCTTGCCCAATGAAGTCAAGCACCGTCAGGCATTCTTTATTGTCTGCCAACCGCAGGCCGCGCAACAGCTGCTGAAGGAAGATGGTCAGACTTTCGGTAGGCCGAAGCAACATGACGGTATTGACTTCTGGAATGTCAACGCCTTCATTGTACAGGTCTACTACGAAGATCATCTTGATCTCCCCTGAAACCAAGCGTTGCTTGGCTTGTACGCGCTCATCATGGGGGGATTGGGCGTGTAGGCTGATCGAAGGGACGCCTTGTGCGTTGAAGAATCCTTCCATAAACTTGGCATGTTCGACTGAAACACAGAATCCGAGGCCAATGACATGATTTATGCTGGTAGAGTATTTATCCAAGTTTTTGAGTACGCTCTGCGCGCGTTTTGTGGCGATGGCTGTATCCAAGGCAAATAGATTCGTTAGCGCGTTTACATCATATCCACCTCTGGTCCATGCAGTGCTGGATAAATCCACCTCATCTGTAACGCCAAAGTACTGGAAGGGGCTGAGCAGTTTGCGTTCGATGGCTTCTGGCAGACGGATTTCGGCAGCAATCCTGTTGTCGAAGTATTCCGTCACATCTTTGCCGTCCAAGCGTTCCGGCGTAGCGGTCAGGCCCAAGAGGATGATCGGTCGATAATGATTGAAAAGAGGCTGATAGCTGATGGCAGCAGCACGATGGAACTCATCAACGATGATGTAATCATAAAAATCACTGGTGGTCTTCTCCTGCCAGTTCTGCGAGTTGAAGGTTTGGATCGACATAAATAGATGGTCGAAGTTTTCAGGCCGATAGGTACCGACAAAAAGCTCCCCAAAGTTCGCGTCCCCCAGTACACCGCGAAAGCAGCTGAGGCTTTGCTTCAGTATTTCTTCCCGATGGGCGATGAATAACAGCCGGCTTTTCTGCCCGCGCCGGCTCTCGGCAAAGCGTTTATAGTCAAAGGCGGAGATGACGGTCTTCCCTGTGCCGGTGGCCGCCACGATCAAGTTTTTATAGTGATTCCTGATTTTTCGCTCTGCGTCCAATTGGTCAAGGATTTCCTGTTGGTATTGGTAAGGTTTGATCGCAAAATGGAAGGCGTAGCTATCCAGATTGCCTGTGTGCTGTTCCTCAGTCAAAGCATCATTCAGGCGTTTACGGTCTTCTGACGAATAGCTTTCAAAATCCGCTGAGTTCCAGTAAGTTTCAAACGTTGCCCGCATTTTCTGGATGGATTCAGGCAGATCCTTTGCTGTGATTTTGACATTCCACTCAAGCCCGCTTGAGATGGCGACATTGGACAGGTTGGATGAACCGACATAGGCTGTTGTGAAGCCAGTATTGCGGTAGAAGATATAGGTCTTGGCATGTAACCTTGTTCGCTGTGTATCGTACGACACCTTGAGCTCCACATTTTGCAGTTCGTTAAGCTTGTCGATGGCCTTAATATCTGTCGCGCCCATGTACGATGTTGTGATGATCCGCACCCGCCCACCGTTTTGTGTAAATTCAGATAGGGCATCATAAATCAGGCGAAGACCGCTCCACTTGATGAAGGAGACCAGCATATCGATCTCATCACAGGAGGCGATTTCTTTATTGAACTCCGAGTACAAGGTGGGTTCATGAACCGCGCCAGTAAAGAGGCTGCTGATGGCTATGGAGGATTCTGGTTTGATGATGGTGTGCTTTTCATCAATCGCAAGCGCTGTGTTAATGCGATTCTTAACCGAATAGAGAACCTTGGCCTGCTCGTCAACTCCGAGTTCAAGGTAGTCTTCAATCCCTGTCTCTTGATTGATCAGGCTGACGATCTTATTGGCTACCTTGATTTGTCGGTCAACAGCCTCGTCTTCGGTCGAATCATCGGCAACATCATTCAAACTCTGCTCTATGACTTCAGCCAAATACTTCGCAATCACCTTAGATGCCTCTGCCTTGTCGAGCGCTTGTGTATAGCTGACGATTGTATCTTTTGATTTCTCCAGTTGGTCGTTTAAAGCATGATATATCAGTTGTTCGTACAGCCCTTGTTGCAGCATGATCTGTCCTTTCACATGAAACGCTCTTGGCACCTTGTGATATCGCTTGAGAATATGTTGGTTCATCCTATCACATGAGATTTGATGAAGTCAAATGAAAATTGAATAGAATCTGAGATTAAATTCAGGGTTATAGGATGTTATGGGTATGTCTTCAGTATATAAAAAAACACCTCATCTCCTAAACCATAAGAGACTCGGTGGTTTTTACGCCTTAAAAACGTCATAGGAAAATAAAGCTTCCGCTCAACACATCTCCGTCAGTAAAAAACGGACTGATGAAAACTCTGATGAATACCAGTATGATATCAGCCCCATACCAGCGAAAATCCTTCACGCGTCCAAAGCGGTGAGGGATTTTAGTCTGGGGCAAGGAGCGCAAGTGAAGGCGTAGCAACGCTACGTCGAACTTGCGGCGACACAGCACCGGGCTAAAATAACCGGCGCGACGGCGCGTGAAGGGTTTGAGCTGGTATGAATTACTCCGCCATCGCCCCGATAAACAGGCTGCTGACCAGGCCGTTCTCGATGCCGATCATGATGCCGCCGAAGATCGTGCCGATGAGGATGCTGCCGGAGGCCTGTTCATCCCACTCGGGGTTGATCAGCCCGGCGTAGAGGGTGAGCGCCGTCTCCCGCGGGGCGCCGATGGCCAGGCCGCGCGCGGTGGCCAGGGCGCAGGGGGCGGCGGCATGGATGGCGTACAGGGTGCCTTCCCCTGCACTGGTGCCCGCCAGATCCAGCGACAGGCCCTGAGCCGGGTAGGCCAGCGTCCAGTGCAGCAGGCCGTCCGCGCCCCACAGCTCGGGCGTGCCGGCGGTTTCGGGCTCACCCAGCTGCGCTTTGATCTCCTGCTCGGGCATGCCCAGGGTGAGCGGACCCAGGGCCTCCAGGGCCGGGTCATAGGTATCCCAGGTCATGGGGGGAAGGGCGGCGGCCGTTTCGCCGATGGCGGGGAAAGCGGCGGTCAGCAGCATCAGGCTGATCATCAAAAGCCAGGCGCGTTTCATCTTTTTCATATATGCCTCCAGTTGTCCGGTTGGTCGCAGCAGGGACGGTTTTGAGTCTGTGTGTCTGAACGCATTCTTTCATACGCGGGGGAGCTTGTCAAGGTACTAGCGAAGCGATTGCAAAGAGCTGGCTTGCGCCAGCGCAAAGAGGCTGCTGCGCAGCCGCGAAGCAATTGTGGCTGCGCAGGCCGTTGGCGTTCTCCGCCCCTTTGCGGCTGCGAAGCAGCGTCTTCGCCACTGCTTAGCTATCGCTTTGCTATTGCTTCCCTACTTCCCGCCGCTATGTTAATATCAGACAAGACAGGCACAGGCAGGAGGACACGATGGAACAGGATCAGGACAAGCAGGTTGAAAAGAAGCCCACGCATTACCGGCG
>CAZPBJ010000131.1:0-3430 GCA_964584685.1 uncultured Christensenella sp.
CCGAACGGCCGGAATAGTCCACGCGCTTGCCCAGCAGGTTCTGGCGGAAACGGCCTTGTTTGCCCCGCAGCAGGTCTGACAGGCTCTTGAGCGGGCGGTTGCCGGGGCCTGTGACAGCGCGGCCGCGGCGGCCGTTGTCGATCAGGGCGTCGACCGCCTCCTGCAGCATGCGCTTTTCATTGCGCACGATGATCTCGGGCGTGCCCATCTCAAGCATTCTTTTCAGGCGGTTATTGCGGTTGATGACGCGCCGGTAAAGGTCGTTAAGGTCGCTTGTGGCAAAGCGTCCGCCGTCCAGCTGAACCATTGGGCGCAAATCGGGCGGTATGACGGGCAGCACGTCCAGGATCATCCATTCGGGCTTGTTGTTGGAGTTGCGGAATGCCTCCACAACCTCCAGACGCTTGATCGCGTGCGTGCGTTTCTGGCCTTCGGTTTCCTTGTCGCGTTCCTTTTCGATGAGGATGGCGATCTCGCTGCGAAGGTCCTTGCTGAGTGTATCCAGATCCAGTTCTTTCAGCAGGGCTTTGACGGCTTCCGCGCCGATGCCTGCGCGGAAAGACCCGCGGTCGGCCTTTTCCTTGGCCATGATCTGGCGGTAAGCGGCATCGGAGATCAGGGAGTTCTTCTCAACTTTGGTGAAATCCGTGTTGCCCGGGTCAATGACGATATACGACGCGAAGTATAGCACCTTTTCCAGGTTTCTGGGGGAGATGTCCAGCAGCATGCCCATGCGGCTGGGGATGCCCTTGAAATACCAGATGTGGCTGACAGGCGCAGCCAGCTGAAGATGGCCCATGCGTTCGCGGCGCACCTTGGAACGGGTGACCTGTACGCCGCACTTGTCGCAGATCTTTTCCTTGTCACGGTATTTAATGCGTTTATACTTGCCGCAGCTGCATTCCCAATCCTTGACGGGCCCGAATATCTTTTCACAAAACAGGCCGCCGCGTTCGGGTTTCAGGGTGCGATAGTTGATGGTTTCGGGCTTGGTGACTTCCCCAAAGGACCACCTTAACATTTCTTCGGGGGACGCCATGCCGATTTGGATGGAATCCAGGTTTGTCAGTTCAAACATATAGCTCCTCCTGCCGGGCCTTACTCAATATCATCGTCATCAAGGTCGAGGCTGAGATCCTCGTCCTCTTCCTCATCGTCCAGCGTATCTTCCACCTCATCGGCCAGTGACAGATCGCCTTCGCCCAGGCTCAGGTCGTCCAGGTCAATGTCATCCAGGTCTTCATGCACAGCCTGGACATTGCCGGGCATTTCCTCGCGGCGCAGGGAGATGGGCGGCGTATCGTCCTCTTCGATCTCGCGCAGGACGATCTCTTCACTGTTGTCACCCCAAACCTTGATATCCAGGCTCAGCGCCTGCAGTTCCTTGATGAGCACCTTGAAGCTCTCGGGGATGCCCGGGGTGGGGATGGACTTGCCCTTGACGATGGCCTCATACGCTTTCACGCGGCCTACGACATCGTCGGATTTGACTGTCAGGATCTCTTGCAGGGTGTTGGCCGCGCCGTAGGCTTCCAGCGCCCACACTTCCATCTCACCAAAGCGCTGGCCGCCAAACTGGGCTTTGCCGCCAAGGGGCTGCTGCGTCACCAGGGAGTAGGGTCCGGTGGACCTGGCATGCATCTTGTCGTCCACCAGATGGTGGAGCTTCAGGAAGTACATGTAGCCAACCGTGACTTTGTTCTCAAATGCATCGCCGGTGCGGCCGTCATAGAGCGTGGTTTTGCCGTCTTTATTGTATCCAGCGTCAAGAAGGCATTCCTCGATATCAAGCTCGCTTGCTCCGTCAAAGACAGGGGAGGCGACATGCCAGCCCAAAGCCTTGGCGGCCATGCCCAGATGGACTTCCAGCACCTGGCCCAGGTTCATGCGCGAAGGTACGCCCATTGGGTTAAGCACGATATCAAGGGGGGTGCCGTCAGGCAGGAAAGGCATGTCCTCTTCAGGCAGTATGCGGGACACAACGCCCTTGTTGCCGTGGCGGCCGGCCATTTTGTCACCCACCGAGATCTTGCGTTTTTGCGCGATATAGACACGCACCATCTGGTTGACGCCGGGAGAAAGTTCGTCCTTGTTTTCACGGGTAAAGACTTTGACATCCACTACGATGCCGCCCTCGCCATGGGGCACCTTGAGGGAGGTATCGCGGACTTCGCGTGCTTTTTCTCCAAAAATGGCACGCAGCAGGCGTTCTTCTGCGGTGAGTTCGGTCTCACCCTTGGGGGTGACTTTGCCTACCAGGATATCGCCGGCGCGGACTTCGGCTCCGATGCGCACGACGCCAAACTCATCCAGGTCCTTGAGCGCCTCTTCGCCTACGTTGGGGATATCGCGGGTAATCTCTTCCGGTCCCAGCTTGGTTTCGCGTGCCTCAGACTCGTACTCCTCGATATGGATCGAGGTGTATTTGTCCTGCGTGACCATACGCTCCGAGATGAGGATGGCGTCCTCATAGTTGTACCCTTCCCAGGTCATGAAGCCGATCAGCACGTTGCGGCCAAGGGCGATTTCGCCCTGATCGGTGCTTGGTCCGTCGGCCAGGAGGTCACCTACAAGGATCTCCTCGCCCTGCGACACGCGTGGGCGCTGGTTGATGCAGGTGGATTGGTTGGAACGGGCGAATTTTGTCAGGCGATAGCGGAAGCGCTCGCCCCTGGCGTCCTTGATGACGACTTCATCTGCGGAGACGCTTTCAACAACGCCGGCATGCTTGGAAAGCAGCACCACGCCCGAATCGTGCGCGGCCTTGAATTCCATGCCTGTGCCGATGATCGGCGCTTCGGGCACCAGCAGGGGAACAGCCTGACGCTGCATATTGGATCCCATCAAGGCGCGGTTGGCGTCATCGTTCTCCAGAAAGGGGATCATGGCGGTGGCGACCGAAACCAGCTGCTTGGGGGAGACGTCGACGTAGTCAACGCGTTCGCGCGGCACGCGGACAACTTCCTCGCGCCAGCGGCAGGTGACATGGTCATTGATGAAACTGCCATCGGGGCCAACGGGCTCCGAAGCCTGGGCAATGTAGTATTTGTCCTCTTCATCGGCCGTCATATAGACGATCTGGTCGGCCAACTTATGGGTTTTCTCATTTACCTTGCGGTAGGTTGCCTCAATAAAGCCATACTCATTGATGCGGGCATAGGTGGCAAGCGAACCGATCAGACCGATGTTGGGGCCTTCAGGCGTCTCGATGGGGCAGATACGGCCGTAATGGCTGTAGTGAACATCGCGCACTTCCATGCCTGCGCGGTCGCGGTTCAGGCCGCCCGGGCCAAGGGCCGACAAGCGGCGCTTGTGGGTCAGCTCTGCCAGGGGGTTGGGCTGGTCCATAAACTGGGACAGCTGTGAAGAGCCAAAGAACTCCTTGACGGCGGCGGATACGGGGCGGATATTGATCAGGTCACCGGGTTTG
>CAZPBJ010000132.1:0-3426 GCA_964584685.1 uncultured Christensenella sp.
GAAAGTCTTTCCTCTTACAAAGCCAAGCTCTGCCAACCTTTGCTTCATCTTTTTAACGTCTTCACTGTTGTCTCCAAGACGCAGGGGCTTGTACTTCGGCAGGGTCCCCATGGCTGCGTAAAAGACCGCCGTGTCCTCGTCCAATTGGGCTTGATAGGAGACGTCCGTGTCGTCACTGCATACGACGATCCATGTCTTGCCGCGTTGAAGGGCGATTTCGTTTCCATTCTGGTCAAGGAAAACCGTACGGCTCTGCGCGCTGCTGCGAACCCAGGCGCCCTCAATGTAACGCCCGCCGATGAAAATATCCGCCGCGCCGCTACCCACCACATTTGGCAACAGGGGCATACTCGAACTGCTGTTGAAGGTCAGTTTGGTCCGTTGAATAATGACGTTGCTGTAATACAGCGCGGCATCCGGCTTGAGCAAATCAGTGTAGATGCCGTTGGAGTTGTAGCGGATGTAGGTATTCCTGTTTGTATCGTAAAAGAAGGTAGAAGCTTCATCAGTATTCTTCTTGTGTATGATATCAACTTTTACTGCGTTGGGACCTGAATAGTTCAGCTCATCAGAAAACTTGAACGGTCTCTGGGGAAATTCGTAGCCGGTTTCTATGATCAGATCCCGCAGCTGCTGGACAAATACGGTGACATTATGCGGCGCCTTGTGATAGCGCACCCTGGGGAAGTACTGAAAATACTTGTTGCCAATACCGTCTATTTCAAGACCTTTTTTTCTGACGCCGTAATCATGGATGACTTCCAGAAAATCACTGCCTTCATCCGTTTGCTCACCATAATGCAGGAGCAGGGCGTCCCATTCCTCACGGAGGTCAGCATGCATGACGCGCGCGGAACGGGAAGGTCCTGCTTCCTCAGGGTACTGATCTGAGAATAGGGCAACAAGCCGGGTCCAGCCGCTTCCGGAAATCGGCATCTCGTACATGATGTCCGCATCGATCAGGCCCCATTGAGGCCAGGCGGCCCAGTTATTGTCAATCGTCAGCAAAATCGGGACATACTTCTGCTCTATAATCGGCAGTCCGGTGGTCGAACTGATGCCAGGGATGATGGGATTGGCGGGAAAACTGCCGTCTGCGTTTTGCCCCGCGGGATTGATATCCCGCTTGAGAACGCCAGGGACAATGACCGTTGTCTGGCTTTCCTGCGCGAAAGCCACATTGGCGATCAGGAGGATCAGGATGAGAATAATTACTGTCTTTTTCATACACAGCCCTTTCAATGAAATCCGTTGTTGATCCAATATATCTTGAAAGGAGATGACATGCAAACTGCCGAACCGTACGAATTGGATTTTCACACAGCCGGATGTCAACTCCTCCTAATTCAGTGAAATGGTAATGGTAGGCGTCTGTTCGTCATATGACAACACGATATACGAGTCGTTTAGTGACCAAGTCATATCACCGTTTTCGCTTACGGTGACAGGGTCTGCGTAACGCATATAGAGAGAGATGAAGGCAGAGAAGAAGGACTGCTGGTTCCTCATTTCGTAGGTGATTCCAGTCAGTTTGTCATCGGTGAAAGTATATGTAAGAGAACAGGGGATCTGATAAATGGACGTTTCCTGAACCTTCAACAATTCGCCGTTTGGTTTCAGGCTTTCCTGCCCGGCGACTTCCTCCGCCGGGACGCCCCACTCAAATTCCCGCATCAGCTCATAATTGATGTCATATACCGTTTCCGCATCAAACCCGGTCACGCCGTGGATGTAGTACTGTCGATTCTCATAATCATCCACATACTCCTTGGCGACGCGGATCAGGCGCCACTCCCCGTTGATGTTGATATAGCAGTAGCGCTCGTAATAGTATTCCTCAAAAATCTCCTCCTCAACGTGAAACTGGAGCACGCGGTAGGGATAACGCTGGTCCCCGACCCTGGCGGAGAATTCAAAGAAATGGTTAGAAAGCGCGGAAAAATCCTCCTGCTCAAAGCCTGGAATACTGTTCAGGCTGTCGTAGCCATCCCGTCCTTCAAAGCCGTTGAGCTTTTTGATTGCCGCAACTTTCTGCTCGCGGGGAAGCGCCTTGAGCTGCTCAGAGTACGGTTCCATGATACCCGTATACGTGAAGGCGACCGGAACAGGTTCCGCAGTTTTCCCCTCAACGCTGTCCAGCAGGGAATTGAGCGATTCATCCAGGGTATGCATCTGGTCATGGTCAAAGTCAAATTGGTTCACCGCCATCCCGCGGTATGGAAGCCCGGGATCAGGAAGTTCATAATAGGTGAATCCGTATATATCAAACATCGGCATATGATTACTGTAGCTTACGATGATCAGTTCGCCAATCTCGGGGTGGATAAATCCTGTTTGCAGATCATACGCTGAAGCAGAAAACGTTACCGCCATCAGCAATACCAGAAGCAAGGATACCTTTTTTTTCATTCGAGAGCTTTCTCCTTCAGATTTGATACCGCACATAATTATAACATAACCGTCAACCACCATCGCTTCACGGATACATCAGGAATTCGTGAACGTTTCTGATTTCTTCCTGCATATCATCCGCTACGATGACTTGGTGCATGTTCATCCGCTTGGTCTGGTAAGGTCCGCCCGGTGACCGGGAATATGAGATTTCAGCGACCTTCGCATGCAGTGCGCTTTGGGCCAGAATCAACAGGTGGTACAGGGAAATGTTGGTCTGCAGCAAAGGAACGATCCCGCTGACCAGTTCCAGCGCTTTCTCCGTGGACATCGTTTTTGCTTGTTCGAGCAGTGCGGATAATACGCGCATTTGGCGGTCGTTCCGGGCGATGTTGGATTCGATCGGGTCGATGTACCAATCCCGCACACGCATGAAGTACTGCGCATTCAATCCGTCCAGGTGGTTGATGCCGGCCACGACCTTGGGGTCGATGACGGGTACGGCATTGACCAATTCAAGTTCTTCCTCGTATACCTCAACGTCCACGCCTCCCAGGGCATCCAGGATGTCCGTGATGTTTTCGGTACTGACCTGGAGATAATGCGGGATATCTGTACCAAACAGGTCATTGACCGCGTCCAGGCACAGTTGCGGCCCGCCAAAAAAAGTCGTGGTATTCAGCTTTGTCGCCCCAATGCCGTCAGGCAGCGTAACCAGATAGTCCCTTTCGACGCTCAAAACCCGGACATCTCCAGAACCGACGTGAAGACTGACCACAAAAATCGCATCAGCCCGGCTGGCGCTCTCCTCTTCAGAAACCGTGAACCAACCCTGATCGTCTGTTCCGATCAGAAGGATCCGAAGAACATGATTATTCTCAGCCATGCTGAAAATAGGCGTCAGGCAGAATATAGCCAGGAGAAAAGAAAGACCTCGTTTCATCAATTTGCCTCTGTCAGGAAACTTTCATGCTATAAAGCCAGGGATTCGTCGCCATTCCCCGGCCACTCAAGTTGATTCGTTCGACCCATTTT
>CAZPBJ010000133.1:0-3235 GCA_964584685.1 uncultured Christensenella sp.
CGTAGATGGCGGTGATGCCCAGCGCCTGCTGGATGCGGCGGATCTCGGTGCGCATCGTCACGCGCAGCTTGGCGTCCAGGTTTGACAGCGGCTCGTCAAACAGCAGCACGCTTGGCTCCACCACAAGGGCGCGGGCCAGGGCGACGCGCTGCTGCTGGCCGCCCGACAGCTGGTTGGTCATGCGGGACTCCAGGCCCTTCATCTCCACCATGTCCAGGATCTTCATCACCTTTTGATGGATATCGTCCTTGCTGAGTTTGCGCAGCTTGAGCCCGTAGGCCACATTGTCAAACACATTGTAGTGCGGGAACAGGGCGTAGCTCTGGAACACCATCGCGGTATCGCGCTTGTTGGGGGTCAGCGCGTTGATGGCCTCGCCGCCCAGGTAGATCTCGCCGCCGTCGGGGCTCTCAAAGCCCGCGATCATGCGCAGCATGGTCGTCTTGCCGCAGCCCGAAGGGCCAAGCAGCGTCACAAAGGCGCCCGGCGCAATGTCAATGGAAACGTCCTTGACGGCGTAAAAGGTTTTCTTGGTCTTGGGATCCTCATAGATCTTGGAAACGTGCTCGATTTTGACGCCTTTTTTATCCGACATTGGCCTCTGCCTCCCTTACTTGCTTGCTGGTGCCAAAGTATTTGATGAACAGGTTCATGATCAGGATGGCCGCGTACACGATGGCAATCAGGATGGTGGCGTAGGCGCAGGCAACGCCGTAGCTGCCCTTCTCGGCGAACTCGTTGATGCGGGTGGTGATCAGCAGGAATTTGGGCGTCACCAGCAGGATGATGGCGCTGATGGCGGTGATGGAACGCACAAAGGTGGTCACCAGCCCGCTGAAAAAGGAGTCCTTGATCAGCGGCAGCGTGACCGACATGAAGACCTTGCCGCTGCCCGCGCCCAGGTCATAGGCGGATTCCTCAATAGAGGGGTGGATCTGCCGCAGGGCCGATATACCGCTGCGCGTGCCAACGGGCAGGGAGCGTACAATGAAGACGATCACCAGGATCGCCCCGGTGCCGTAGAGCCCCTGCAGAAGGCCCGTGCGGAAGACGCCGTTGGCGAAGCCGCGGATGAAGCCGACGCCCAGCACCGTGCCGGGCACCGCCATGGCCAGGATGGAGACAAACTCGATGAAACCCTTGCCCCGGAAGCGTTTCTTGACCACCAGATAGGCGATGATCATCGACAGCAGCGCCGTAATGGGCGAAGCGATGAAGCTCAGCACAAAGGAATCCTGGAAGGCCTTGAGCCCATCCGCCTTGATGAGCTGCTCATACCACTTGAAACTCAGCGAGTAGTCGCGCCCCCACAACTTGAACAGGGATCCAAAGGGGATGGCGATGTACATCAGGATCACGAAAGAAGATACCAGCGCGCACAGCGTGGTCAGCGGCGCCGTAACCGAGCGCTCGGTGATGGCCATGCGGGCCCGTGAAGCCTTGCCGGTGAGCGTGGCCGCTGTCTTCGCCTCCAGGTAGTACTTTTGCACCACAAACAGGAAGACCGTCATCGACAGCAGCACGACGGCCATCGCGGCCGCCCCCTGGATGTCGTAGGAGCCCCCCGTGATGCGCAGATAGATGGTAGTCGCCAGCGTATCATAGCTGCCGCCTATCAGCATGGGATTGGCAAAGTCGGCCACCGACTCAATGAAAGTCACCAGGAAGGCGTTGCCCAGGCCCGGCAGCATCAGGGGGAAGGTGACCGTGGTAAAGACCTTCCACCGGCTCGCCCCCATGTCCCGCGAAGCCTCCTCCATGGAAGGGTCGATGTTTTTGAGCAGGCCCTTGAGCATCAGGTAGCAGACGGGAAAGAAGGTCATGATCTGCACGATGGCGATGCCCTGCAGGCCGTAAACATCAGAATCATAAATACCCAGCAGCTTGCGCGTCACCAGGCCCGATTTGCCAAACAGGAGGATCATCGACAGGGACAGCACAAAGGGCGGCGATACGACCGGCAGCAGGGACACGATGTCAAACAGTTTCTTCATGATGCGGCTGCGCACCTTGACATAGCAGTCCACATAGGCAAACAGCAGGCCCACCAGCGTCGAGCCAAGGCCGGTGATCAGGCCCAGCCAGACAGTGTTGGTAAATGCGCGCTTGAAGGTGTAGTCCTGAAAGATGTGCGGAAAAGACTGCAGCGACAAGAGTCCCGCCTTGGCAGGCACCGCGACGGTGCTGCCCGCCAACTCCTCAGTCAATATGTCGGCCATATAAGTGGTGCTGGCCGTCTTTCCAATTTCCCTGGTGACGGCCAAGCCTTCAATGTCGGGCAGCTGCAGCACTTCCTTGCGGTCGACGCTCAGCTGCTTGACCTCCTTGCCTAGCCCTGAATAGAGCGCCTCGATCTCTTCCCGGCTCTGTGAAACCTGATAGACGCTGTAGGAGCTTGGCGAATAGACGCTGTCTGTCATCAGCATCGCCAGGGGATACAAAATGAACAGCGAGAGGAAGATGACCAGGATCAGGATGACCCCCACCATCAGGGGATCGGCGAAGAACTTCCTGCGCTCCAGCTTGGCACGCTGGCTGTGTTCCATCGTTTTCACCTCTTTGCCCGTTAATGCTAAAAACATATCCGGGGATGGGGCGCTGCCCATCCCCGGATACCGCACCAGGTGGTAATCCTATTCGGTCTTGAAGCGGGCGTCCGCCGCGGCACCCAGGGCGTCAAAGTAATTCTTGACGTAGTTGGAGGTGTTGGCCTTGGCGTCGGCGAAGTCATAATCGATGACATTGTCGGGATCCAGGCCGAAATCCGTGGCCTGCTGGGGCTGTTGGGCGTTTGAGATGACCAGGAACTGGAAGGACTCATTCTCCTTGGCCAGGTTGACGCACTCGGGCGTGAGAGCGAACTCGACCCAGAGCTTTGCGGCGTTGGGATGCTTGGCGCCCTGGAAGATGGCGGTGGCGCCGACTTCGAAGCTGGTGCCTTCAGACGGGATGACCAGGGCGATGTTGTCGTAACCCATCAGGATCTGCGTGATGCCGTCATGCAGGAAACCGATGCCGATGACGCACTCGCCCACGCCCACCTTCTTGGAAGGGCCGGAACCGGACTTGGTGTACTGGGAGACGTTCTTGTCAAGTTCCACAAAATAGTCCATCGCGGCGTCATGGCCCTTCATCTGCACCATGGTGTTGATGATCAGCTTGGCTGTGCCGGCAGTGTTGGGGTTGGACATCCAGATGAGGCCCTTGTATTCGGGCTTGAGCAGGTCGTCCCAGC
>CAZPBJ010000134.1:0-3121 GCA_964584685.1 uncultured Christensenella sp.
GAAGGGCTTGAGACGATTGGTGACAGCGCGTTTATCAACTGTACCTATCTGTACGACGCCGCTTTGCCTCGAACGCTGATAAACCTCGGCGCCAGCGCGTTTTCCTCCACCTTCCTGTTTTCCGTTGATATCCCCAGCGGCGTTTCTGTCATATCCGAGAACGCGTTCAGCGGATGCTTGTATTTGTCCTCTGTGACCATCAATGAGGGAGTGGAAAGCATTGAGCACGGGGCTTTCAGCGGCACTGCACTACCCAAAGCCGAGATTCCTTCGAGCGTGACAGACATCAGCCAAACCGCTTTTTCCGGATGCGCCAGTCTGGCTGAGATCATTGTTCATGTGGATAATAGCGCTTATTCCTCGGACCAGGGGCTGCTGTATAACAAGGACAAGACGGCGCTAATATTGTGCCCTCCTGGGAAAACCGGGGAGTTCACCCTGCCTGAAGGACTGCGGGCGATCAACAGCGATGCCCTCAATGGCTGCGGCGGCCTGACGGGCAGCCTGGTCATACCGGACAGCGTGACAGATATCGGGAGCACCGCTTTTTATGGTTGCACCGGCCTGAGCGGCGTCACGGTCGGCCCATTCGTTCAAAGCATAGGCGACGGCGCCTTCGACGGATGCGGCGAGGGGTTCACGCTTTATGTATACGAAGGCAGTTATGCGCACAACTACATTATCAGGGACGGCTATGGAGGGAATTATTCGGTGCTGCTTCCCATTGTTTCCATACAAACGTCCCTGAATCTCCTGATTGGCGAAACGCTCCTTCTTGTGCCGGTCGTCACGCCTGCGGGAGCGGCTGCCACCCTTTTTTGGGAAAGTTCAGATGAAAGCGTCGCGGCGGTCGATTCAACCGGCCTCGTGACCGCCCTCAGCCTTGGCACGGCTGAAATATCTGCCATAGTGGATTATGGAAGCAAGGTCAGCGCAGAATGCATGGTGACTGTTCTGCAACCTGTCACAGATATAAGCATTACACCCGAAACCCTTATTCTATACCTGGGCGATACGGCTGATTTGGTGGCATCCGTCCTGCCGGCCAGTGCTTACGACTCCTCCATCCTGTGGTCGTCAGACGATGAAACGGTAGCATTGGTCAATGCCTCAGGCGAGTTTACAGCATCCGTCACTGCGGTTTCCTACGGCAGCGCCATGGTTACCGCAACGGCGAGAGACGGCAGCGGGGTCAGAGCAGATTGTACTGTCACGGTGAGGAAGGACTTAGCTTATCTGGCCCTTGATGTGATGGTGGACCAGCCCTACACAGGGGAGGAAATCAGACCTGGCGTGACGCTGAGGGACGGGTCCACTGTACTGACGGATGGAACGGATTATACTACAACATACTCGCAAAACGTCCAGACAGGCACTGCAATGGTTACCATCACCGGCATCGGCTTATACTTTGGGACCAGGACCGTCACCTTTGAGATCGTGAAAGCTCCTGGCGGGATTTCGGATATCAGCGACATTGGTAAAGTATACGACGGACTGCCGGTAAATGAGCCAACCTATGTGAAGACAGGGGACGGTATGATATCCATCAGTTATTATACCGGAACAGCGGAAGGCGGAGACATGTCCGCAGAGCCACTGGATAACACTCCCATCAACGCTGGCACTTACACAGTCAAGCTGACGCTGGCGGAGGGAACGAACCACCTGGCTTCTGAGGCGTCTCAGGTGTTCACGATTGAACAGAAGCTCATTGTTCTTTCTTGGAGCGGCTGGGAGACCCGGGTGTATGACGGGACAACGTCCAATGTGACTGCCATAGCGACCGGCCTGGTCGGTGAGGACGTATGCGGCGTGACGGTCACCGGCGGCAACGAGGTGAACGCAGGGACATATACAGCCGCCGCGACGGCGCTGAACAACCCGAACTATGCACTGCCGGCAGAAGGGCTTGAGCAGGCCTACATCATCAGCAAGGCCAGTTATGACATGAGCGGCGTCGCTTGGAACTACAGCGGAGCCTTCACCTATGATGGTTATCCCAAGACCGTACTTCTTACTGGTCTGCCGGAAGGGATAACTGAGGCCTCATATGAGGGCAATACTGGAACCCTAACCGGCACATATACAGCGTCTGTCGAATTAGGTTATAATGAACTCAACTATGAGGAGCCAGTCGTCGCTCCCCTGGTGTGGTGGATCATTGACCCGATTCTCCCGGGCGACGCCAATGATGACGGGATCATCGACATCATGGACCTGGTCGCGATCATCGACCACATCGTTTACGGTTCACCCATTCCCTCAGATCTGAATGCCGACGCGAATGAAGATGGCGTGATCGACATCATGGACTTGGTATGGATTATTGATGTTATTGTTGGCAATTGAACTGCAGCGCGGCAAATTGTAGATACATGAAAAAATGGGCGGATTTGATTCGCATTTTCTTATTGGCAAATCAGTGGAAAAAGAGGATGAAGGATCTGAGAGGAATCAAAATTGCTACCACTCTTATGAATTTATCTGGTGGATTTAGCGGCGTAACCTTCACCTATATCCAGAAGGCGCGTTTGGCGAACAATTGGTTGCCGTCATCTCTTGAGCTGGGGGAATCAGCTGTGCTGCCAGTCCAAAACGCAAAAGGTCGCCACAGCGGACACCTTCGGCCATCACTAGACGGTATGAATTGATGCACCTCATTCACTCTTGAAATACAATGCCCGTTGGAGGTGTCAGCGAATAGACTCAGGAGAAGTCATCCTGCATAGATATTGCAGTAATGCCAATAATTTGTCCAGATACTAACTTAACAGCAGCATACAGGAACATTGGAGTTTAGGCAGCATATCTTCGATATTCATCAGGAATCCTGATTCTTATGTTCAGAGGGTATTTGTAATCCTTTTCCTGATCACTGTCAATTGCGTTGAACGTGCTTCTCAACACATCTCAAAAACACAAGTTTAGCACGTAGTGCCTCATGTCAAATTGAGCGCGAAGACATCATCTGTGCCTCACATAGTTTGAGCGCGAGCGCGGACATGATTCAGCAGGAAATTTCCGCGGGGATTGACAGGGAGCAGAAGCCATGCCAGGCTTTCGGCCGGGTCAGGCTCCGTGCCTGACCCGTAAGCTGACCCCGCATGGCCGCAGAGGC
>CAZPBJ010000135.1:0-3028 GCA_964584685.1 uncultured Christensenella sp.
TAATTGCTTGCTTTGCGGCTTCTGCTTGAAGCATCAGGCGTTCTTTCTGCTGCTGGTTGTCCAGGATGAACTGGGCTTCATCCATCCCTTCAGGGATTTTGACGTCCCGGAACATCTTTTCGACCTCAGCGGTATCGGCAAGCTTCAAGTCATATTCGTGTACCGCCATGACCGGACCTTCTTCCGTTGTGAAAACATCCGTCATATAGCCCGGAAGCACACTCTGGGTTTCGCCGATGTACAGGTCTTTCTCCAGGTCAATGAGCAGAAGTTGCTTGCCAGAGTCTGCCATTACGTCTTTGGGCAGCCCAAAGCCCTTGGATGTTCCCAGCCAGTGTACGTTTCTGCTGTCAGGATCGCCTGCGTCAATGTTTGCTGCATACAACCCATCCCCGTCCATTTCCGATAATGAGTAAAGCTCGTACTTGCCGCTGTCTTTTGCGCTTGCGGTGAGGCTTAGTGTGAATACTTGCCCCTCTCCTGCCCATGACGCGTCCTGGATGTTGACGTCAACCAGGTTTGCTGCGATTCCAATTGATTCCTGCGGGATGTCAGTCTGCATGCTGTCCATGATGGCCTGGTGTTTGTCAGGCTCATGCTGCTGGTATGCGGTGAAGCGGGTATTGTAGTACCATTCCTGGCCAAGTGTGATGACCGCGTAAGCGATACCGCCTACGGCGAGGGTAATGGCTGCAGTTATGAGTATCGTACGGACTGTCAGTTTTTTCACGGGTTTTTCCTCCCTGATTATCCGGAGTGTTTGGTCGACACGCTCCGAAAATGCTGACGGGGTTTGCCGGAATGCCTGATCCAGGTCAAAGCGTTTCATCTTCAAACACCTCCTCATCCTTGAACAAGTCTCTGAGTTGGTTCCTTGCGCGGGCGATCCGGCTTTTCACAGTCCCTTTGGGAAGCCCAAGTATCTGTGCTGTCTCTTTCAGCGAGAATCCATCCAGGTAAAACAGCATGAGGGGAACGCGGTACTTGATGTCCATGTCCGCCATTGCATCCCGCAAATAGAATTCATGGTGTGAATCGCCCTGCGAAGAGGCGGTTGCCTCGGTCAATGGGAGTTCAAAACGGTGTTTGCGAAGCCGGGCATTGCAGACATTGATCAGGACCCGCGTCAGCCAGGTGCGGAAGTATTGCTCCTCACGCAAAGAACCTCTCTTTTCCCAGCCTTTGAGCAAGGCATCCTGAACCGCGTCCGCGGCGTCTTCATCTGAGCGCAGGTAGCTGTATGCCACCCGGTAGAGCGTTCGCTCCATCCCTTTTACTTCCCTCGTGAAGAATTGTTCGTCCATCACACTCTCCGTTTTTATGAATCAGCGCTGATTCCACCCATTAGATGCGGGACAGCCATGAAAGGTTGCATTCAATCTGAAACCAGAGTATCACATCTACCAAATGCATAAGAAAAGCGCTGCTCGATTGAGCAACGCTTCCGTGCTGACATTATTCCCCAGGCTGTTCGTTCATAATAAATTCTAGAATAAACGAAGGCGCATTGGCGATGGCAGCCTCTTTATCCCATTCGCCTTCCGTTACCAGCAATATGCGCAATGTGAGACTATCAGGCAATTTACCTGTTCCATCGAACGAGACACTCATTTGCTTCACATTACCGTCACTTCCATCCCTGGTCCTATACTCGTTGCCGCTTTCGTCCATCAGAAGTAAATCATACCATGTGTCTTCCGGAAGCGCGGGGAATATACCGCCGTCCATGGTTACGGTGACCCGCGCAGCGGCAGCGGATACAGAAGCTTCTACAGAAATCGGACAGCCGTTGTATTCTCCTTCGCCCTTAAAATGGCGTACTTCCGCGTCCGCCCGCCATACAGTGGCACGCATCGGCTCCAGTTCCGTATTTTTTTCAGAATAGGCGTAGGTATTCTTGCCATCAAAGTACAAATAACTTGCGCCTTGATACAGGCGGAACTGAATGTTCAGGTACTCCCGCTCACGGGCTTCCTCCGGCAGCGGATTCTCATACTCACGGATATAGTGGACGGCATTCTCCTCCCCTTCCATTTGGTTTTCAGTACTGGGCGGCAAGTCAAGCCCGTCATCCGTTACGGTATGATCACCGGGAGAAACGGAATACCTCACAATACCCATGGCGGCTCCACTATCCTTGGCTGCAATCCATTCCTTCATCATGAGCGCTTCTTCTTCGTTCTCGGCCATGATGCCCAACTGCGGGTCCACCAGGCTCATATTTGCGAGCATTTCTTCGCTTGGGACGAATCTCTCAACTCGCCTTCCGTTCTGAATGGAATATGCCACAATAAGAGATTGGCCATCATAATAGGCGCTGTTGATACCGGCGACAGCCTTGCCAAGATCGGGACTTGTGACAGTAACAGGCGATTCTTCATTAAGCACCGCCTTGGGCGCAAGTTCCATAAACCGATTATTCCTCTGACCAAACAACTCAAACAGATTAAGCCCCAGCATTTCAGCCACTGCGCCGCAAAGCGCCAGCGAAAGAATGATGATTACACAGACTGCCAACGCAGACATTTTCTTTTTCATGGGTTGTGTTTCCCTGACCAGGCGATTGACCTGTCTTGTGATCCTATCGTCAAACGCCTGTGCAGGTACGGGCCGCTGTTCATAAATCAGCCGCGCCAATTTCGTTTCATCCACGGCCCTTTTCCTCCTTTTCAATTTGTTTCCTTAGTATTTTCAGTCCTCGCGATATGTGGGAAGAAACTGTTCCTCTGGGAATACGCAGCACGGCGGCAATTTCCTCATCCCGCATATTTTCACTGAAACGCAGTGCCAATGGCAGGCGGTACTTTTCTTTCAAGCCACTAAGGTACATCCATACCGGTGTTTCGGCCTGTACCGGTGGTAAGAAGGTCTCAAGGTCATCTGTTGCCGTTTCCCGCTTTCGTTTCCGTAAGGTGGCATGGCAAAAATTGATTGTGCTGCGCAAGAGATACGCGGGCAGCGCTCTATCGCTTCGTATATTGTCCAATTGCCTCCAGGTGGCCTCCACAGCATCGGAAACGGCATCTTC
>CAZPBJ010000136.1:0-2986 GCA_964584685.1 uncultured Christensenella sp.
GCAGAGACGCTTTGCCTGCTCATAAAGTGCTCGTTAATCAGCGGTTCCCTAATATGCTGAATGTCATAGTTTCAAATAAACCGTGGCCCCTTGAGCTTCAAGGGGTCTTTCATTTCAACCAGCGGACACTCTCCGGCGGCGAAAGTGAAACTATAAAAAGAAACAAGTTTCTGGATATGCATTTTCCGTTTACCGCAATCACAATTGCTGCATCGCTTGTATATCCGCTGATTTATGGAGCGCGCATTTACTTCTTTAATGAAACCCTTGTCAGCATGAAAACCCGGCAACTGTTGGTATAACAGAGAAATTAAAGCCCAGGTAGATCGTCTGTGTGCTTGGTTTCGATCTTGGTATTCATCATTGGACGAATCTTATTGACAAAAAGAATATCCAGGATTATGCTATATGCGTTTCTACTATATGCATTAAGCACATAGTAGGTAAGGGAGGTTTAGATGGAACAAAAGCAACGACCCGGATTCGTGGGAGGCAAAAGAACCGCTGACAAGTTTCTGGAAGCCTGCCTGCTGCAGTTGCTAAGCGAAGGGACTGCGCATGGCTACGCGCTGATGGAAAAGCTGGAACAATTCGGTTACTCCCGCGAAGCGGTCAATATCAGCACGCTTTATAGGATTCTGCGGCACCTGGAAAAGGAAGGCTGCCTCAAATCAGTCTGGGAAGAAGGCGGCGCCGGCCCCAAACGTAGGGTCTACCTGATCCTGGAAAATGGGAAAATGGAGCTGGAACTCAGGATCAGGATGATGAAATCGCGTAAAGCCCACATTGAGCGGCTGATCGGCGAATATGACAGGTTCCGGGAACAAACTTCGCTCAACCCCATCGATACGGTCTTATGAGAGGAAACGCAAACATGCTGGAACTCAGGAACATTTACAAGACCTATCATGTGGGCGGTGTCGAGACGGTGGCTTTGGACGGCATCAGCGTCGCTTTCAGGAAGAAAGAGTTTGTGGCGATCCTTGGCACAAGCGGCTCAGGCAAAACGACCTGCCTGAACATCATCGGCGGGCTGGATCATGCTGACTCGGGCGAGGTCGTTATCAAGGGCCGAAAAACGAAGGACTTCAAAGAAAGCGATTGGGACGCCTACCGCAACAGTGCCATCGGCTTTGTCTTCCAAAACTACAACCTGATCCCTCACTTAAGCATCGTTGAGAACGTCGAGTTGGGCATGACGCTGGGCGGCGTGCCGGCTGAGGAAAGAAAAAATCGTGCGCTAAAGCTGCTGGAGCAAGTAGGCCTTAAGGACCATCTGCACAAAAAGCCGGAGCAACTTTCGGGCGGCGAAATGCAGCGTGTCGCCATTGCCCGCGCGCTGGCAAATAACCCGGAAATTCTCCTGTGCGATGAGCCGACCGGCGCCCTGGACACAAAAACGAGCGGCCAGATTATGGACCTGATCCGGGAAGTCGCGGGCGACCGGCTGGTCGTGATGGTGACACATAATGTGGCGGTTGCGGAGAAATACGCCGACAGGCTTATTGGCTTCCAGGACGGGAAGATCGTCTCCGACAGCAATCCTTACCAAGAGGCGAGAACCCCAGACAGCTTCGACCTGAAGAAGACCAACATGAATTTCCTGATTGCGTTAAAGCTCTCATACAATAATATCATGAGCAAGAAGGGAAGGGCCTTCCTGACGGCATTCGCTTCCAGCATCGGGATCATCGGCATCGCTGTCATCCTCAGCCTTTCTTCGGGCTTCCAGAAGCAGATTGACGCCTTCCAGTCAGACGCCATGACTGAATATCCCATCATCATCTCCCAGGCGCCCATGTCAGTGGAGCGCAACCGGTTCACCGCGATGCAGAGCGGCCTGAGGGGAAGGATGCTGCAGGAGTCCGAGCCTGTCATTTCCGACGAGGTTTTCCTTGTTGACGCTTCCGCGGACCAGACAACGCATACCAACGTCATTACCGATGAATTTCTAGCCTACCTGAACGGGATCGACCCGGACATCTGCAGGAGCATCAGCCTGACCAGGACCACAGCCCTGAACCTGGTGCGTGAAACAGATGACGGTGCTGTTCTTGTCACTCTCGGCGCGGGTGAAGTCCCATCAGCTGGCAGCAGCATCGGGACGATGGCAGGCCGCGGCATGCCTGGTCTTGCCAACCCAGCCGGCATGTCCAGCCTGACCAGTCTGGGTCTGTCCTCCTTCCCCAAAGATCTCAGGGAAGAGGAAACGCCGTATATCCAACGGAATTACGATCTGCTGGCGGGAGAATACCCCGGCGAAGCGAACGACCTGGTGCTCGTAGTCGATGAAGAGAACCAACTGGATAGGGACGTCCTGAAAAACTTTGGCTTTGACACCACCGGCGCCGCAGCTCTCTCCTTTGAAAGCATTGTGGGCATACAGTTCAGGCTGGTTCATAACGACGACTACTACTTCAAAACAGCGATGGGGACCTATCTGCCTGGGAGTGATTACCAGGCGATGGCTGACGCAGCCAGGAGCGTCACGCTTCGCATCACCGGGATCGTACGGCAGAAGGAAGGCGTCAACGTCTCGCTGCTGGCGCCTGGGATCGTCTACAGCGATGAGTTGATGGACAATGTCATTGACGCCGCGATGGAGTCAGACATTGTCAGGGAACAGTCGGCCAGCGGCCGAAATGTCTTGAACCTGTCCGCCATGACTGACACGGCAAAGGCATCGTTCCTCAGTTACCTGGGAGGAAACGCTATACCTTCATCGATCATGCTGTATCCGGAAACATTTGAGGACAAGGAGCAGGTCGTTGCCTACCTGGAGGCCTACAACGCCGGCAGGGCGGAAGCGGACCAGATTCTCCACACCGACCTGGCGGAGACAATTTCCCAGATGACCGGAGGAATCATCAACGGCATCACCATCGTGCTGATTGCCTTTGCCGCGATTTCCCTGATTGTGAGTTTGATTATGATCTCCATCATTACCTATACCTCGGTGTTGGAGCGCACAAAGGAAATCGGCGTG
>CAZPBJ010000137.1:0-2786 GCA_964584685.1 uncultured Christensenella sp.
GCTTATTCCAGTAAGTCAGCTATGCTGCTCACACCAGCCCCAAGGTCAAAGGCCGGGATAACGACAGGCACAGGAACCAAGGTTACCAGAAGGACAGTATTGCTATCCCCCGCCGGATCGTCCGGGTATTCAGGGCTCGCCGCCGTCACGTTGTTGAATACGAAGCCCTGTGTGACATCGAAGGCTGTGACGGTGTAAGTGTAGGTCAGGGTCCATGTCTCACCCACCTGCAGGTTCCCATCCGTTGTGACACTCTCTGTCAGAGCCATCTGAGCAAAGGGTACCAAGGCGTCAGTGATGACCAGGTTGGTCATTGTCACATTTCCGGTGTTAGTCACCGTCACTGTGTAGTTGAGCACATCACCGGCAGCGTTGAATTCTGTCTGGGCAGATGTTTTGTCAACCGTCATCAAAGGATTCTGGTCCGCGGGCACTTCTTCCTCGTCCTCTGTCGGCGGAAGTTCCGGCTCATCCGGGTTATCCGGGTTATCCTTCGTCACCGTCACCTTGTTCAGCACGCTGCCCGCGTCCAGATCCTCCTGGGTCACGGTGTAGGCGTAAGTCAGCGTCCAGGTCTCGTCCACCTGCAGATCGCCGTCGCTGTTCGCGTCCCCGCTCAGGGTCATGCTCGCAAACGGCACCAGGGTGTCTGCGATCTCAAGGTTCTTCAGCGTGATGTTGCCTGTGTTCCTGATCACCACCGTGTAGTTCAGGATGTCGCCCACCGCATCGTAGCTTTCTTCCGTCGCGGTCTTTTCAACCGTCGCCGAAGGTTTCTGGTCCGCGGGTACTTCTTCCTCATCCTCTGTCGGCGGCAGTTCCGGCTCGTCCGGGTTATCCGGGTTCTCAGGCTTCGTCACCGTCACCTTGTTCAGTACGCTGCCCGCGTCCAGGTCCTCCTGGGTCACGGTGTAGGCGTAGATCAGCGTCCAGGTCTCGTCCACCTGCAGGTCGCCGTCGCTGTTCGCGTCACCGCTCAGGGTCATGCTCGCAGGGTGTCCGCGATCTCAAGGTTCCTCAGCGTGATGTTGCCCGTGTTCTTGATCACCACCGTGTAGTTCAGGATGTCGCCCACAGCGTTGTAACTTTCTTCAGTCGCGGTCTTTTTGACTGTCGCCGAAGGCTGCTGAGACATCTCAACTGTTGCTGTGGCCTCTTCGGATGTCACAGTCGTCTGTCTGTCCGGCGCAAGTCCTGAGACCGTTGCGACATTCTCGACATCATTACCCGCGTCCATCATCACCTGTGTAATCGAGTAGGTCGCGGTTACCGTTGTGCTTTCGCCGGGGTCAAGTTCTGTCAGAAGCGGGATGATCGCTCCGCTTATCTTATCATCTGTTACAGATAAATTCGTTAAGGGAACATCGCCTGTATTCTTAATGGTATCGGTGTAGATCACATCCCCAGCCGCAGTAACGACGGTTTTATCTACAACTTTTTCCAGTGCAATGGAGGGATCCTGGGTGATAGTCAGCGTGCCGAGGTATTCTGTGACGTCGTAGTTATCCAGGTTCGCCGTACCCCAATCAATGCTGTACGTGTTGTCCGAGCTCCCAACCTCCGTCTGGCTCCCCGTCGCCGTTACCGTCGCCGTCTCGCCGTTCTGAAGGCCCGTGATGCCCGCTTCAGCCTTCGTCAGAGGCACACCGTCATATGGCTTCTCAGCGCTGCCTGTCGCGATCGTCACAGGACGCTTCGTTACTTCAAGCTCGCCCTTCACGCTCGGGTCGAATGTGTAGTTCCCTGTCACGTCCGTCAGGCCGCGCATCACCTTGTACGAGGTCACCACGTTGTCCGCGGTCCCCACGTTCGTGATCGTGCCGTTAACCACCGCGCTCAGAACATCGCCCGTCAGCAGAATGCCGGAGGTGTAGGTGAAGCCGCTGTCAGTCAGCGCCGTCCCGTCATAAACCTTGTCATTGCTGTCCGCCGTGATCATGATCTTCGTCATGATCGGTGTCACAGTCAGCTTCCCTACCACCTTCGTGATGGTGTAGTTCGCCGCCAGGGTCCCTGCGTTCAGCAGGTAGCTGAATGTATTGTCGCTGAAGCCAACATCCAGCTGGCTCCCCGTCACTGTGTAGGCCGCGCCTTCGCCCGTCGCCCATCCGCTGCCGGTCACCGTCATGGTGCCGTTCGTCAGCGCCGTCCCGTCATAGGTCTTGCTCGCGCTCTCGCTTGTCAGCGTCACCGCGCGCTTCTCGATCGTCAGCTTCGCTGTCGTCGTCGCCTCGCTGCTGTAGTTCGGGTTCGTACCCTTGACGTAGATCGTGTATACGCCCGCGTCCGTCTTTTCAAGCGCCGTCAGGTCCGCTGTGTACGGGCCGGCTTCCACAAAGCTGTACGTGTAGCTCGTCGTCCCGGTCAGCGCTGTGCTCGCCGTGGTCTTCGTATTGTGATGCGCCGTTCCGTCATATGTGTATGTGTCGTCCGCAAGGCTGATCGTGAACGCCAGCTGACCCTGCCGGATCGTCAGCTTGCCAGGCACTGTCGTGATCTCGTAGTTGTTCGTTACGACCGCGTTGCTCGCGTTCTTGATCACCACACCGGCTTTTGCCGTGATTGTGCCGTCGTACGTGCCAACGTTCGTTCCCTTCGCGCTGTACACCACGTTATGCGTATGTCCGCCGACCAGGCCTGTCGTTGCTCCGTTATTCACCGCAACGCCTGTCAGCTCGATCTCGCTGCCCGTGTAATCCTTTGTGGCAGTTTCTCCCGTGAACGTCACTAAGCGCTTCTCGATCGTCAGCTTCGCTGTCGTCGTCGCCTCGCTGCTGTAGTTCGGG
>CAZPBJ010000138.1:0-2678 GCA_964584685.1 uncultured Christensenella sp.
GAAAAAGCCTGACCGCCATCGCCATTACGGGCGCCCTGTACCAGCAGCAACGCATTCAGAGAGTCCTGATCGTCGCCCCGCTGTCCATCCTGGGTGTCTGGCAGGAGGAGTTCGCCAAGTTCGCAGCCTTCCCCTACGCCATGACTGTCCTCAATGGCACCGGCACGAAGAAAGCCCAAGCACTACACCTTATGACAGGAAAAACACTCCAGGTCGCAGTCGTCAACTACGAGAGCGCCTGGCGCCTGGAGAAGGAACTCACGGCCTGGAAAGCAGACCTGATCATCGCGGACGAGGGGCACAAGATCAAGACCCACAACATCAGCGCCAGCAAGGCCATGCATCGTCTGGGAGCCAAGGCTCGATACCGCCTGCTGCTCACAGGCACTCCAGTCACCAACAAGGCCATCGACCTATTCAGTCAGTACAAGTTCCTTGACCCCAGCGTGTTCGGTAACAGCTTCTACGCCTTCCGCAACCGGTACTTCGACATGACAGGCTATGGCAACTACACCCCGGTCCTCAAGGGGAACATGGAAGGAGAACTCATCCAAAGGATGCACACCATCGCCTACCGCGCGACCAAGGCCGAGTGCCTGGATCTGCCGGAGACCACGGATATCTTTCGCAGGGTTGAGCTGGAGCCTCAGGCCATGCGCCTCTACTGGCAGCTGGTCCGTGACAGTTATGCCGAGCTGGGAAAGGGAGAGATCACCATCACCAACGTCCTGACCAAGCTGCTGCGCCTGTCGCAGCTAACCGGGGGATTCCTGGGCAGCGACGAATCCCCAGCCACCGAGCAGGTCAGTTCCGCAAAGCTGGACGTACTGGAGGACCTCATCGATTCCACGCTGGAGGAGAACCGCAAACTGGTCATAATCGCCAGGTTTGTCCCCGAACTGCGCGCTATCTGCAGGCTGCTCGAAAAGAAAGGCATCAGGCACTCGCTCATCATGGGCGGTGTCACCAACCGCGACGAGCAGGTCGCCCAATTCCAAAGCGACCCAGCAGTCCCTGTCTTCGTTGGCCAGATTGCGACGGCCGGCCTGGGCATCACGCTGACAGCCGCCAGCACGATGGTCTTCTACTCCCTCGACTACTCCATGAGCAACTTCGAGCAGACCAAAGCCCGCATCCACCGCGCCGGACAGCGCATGCCCTGCACCTACATCTACCTGCTGGCGGCTGGCACTGTGGATGAGAAGGTCCTGGCCGCCCTGAAAGACAAAGCGAACCTTGCCAAAGCCCTGGTGGATGACTGCCGGGCAGGCCGGAACCCATTCCAATAAAAAAGGAGATCACCATGCCAGACACATCCATGCTATTTGAACTCGCCGACCAGCTCAAAGACCTGCGCGATACAAAGAAGAGCCTGGAACAGCAGCTGAAGGAACTCAATGCCCAACTGGATGAAAAGGATGCCGCGCTGGCAGCCGCCATGGCAGAGTCAGAGACCCAGAACTTCACCCGTGCGGGCGTCATGTTCTGCCTGACCAACACGACCCGCGCATCCGCGACGGCAGAGCGTAAGGAAGAACTCTTTGATGCCCTGCGCACAGAGGGCTTTGGCGACCTGATCTACGAAACCGTCAATGCCAATTCGCTGTCAGCTTTCGTCAAGGAGCAGATCGCGGAGAACGCCGATACCCTGCCCGACTGGCTGAATGGGCTGGTCAATGTCTATGAAAAGGCAACAGTGGGCGTCCGCAAAGCGACCCGGAATTAAGAAAGAGGAGAAACGATATGAAAAGCAATGAACTCATCACCTCAGGCAGCGCATTCCAGAAACTACAGGACTTTGATCTATCCATGGCCCTCTCGGATGAACTGGCCGGGTTGTCCAGCAGCTTTGAGCGCATCAAGATCCCGGCAGCCGGCAGCACCGTCTTTGAAATCCCAGGGGAAGACCCTGACAGCCCGGAGGCGGTGAAGGACTTCTCCGCGGTCATCCTCCATCACCACCCGCTGAATGCCTTTTATCGGAACAAGTACACCGGCGGCTCCAATCCGCCCGACTGCGGGTCCTTTGACGGCGTCCTGGGCGAAGGCGATCCCGGCGGCAGCTGCGCCGTGTGCCCTTACAACCAGTTTGGATCGGGCGAGAGCGGAGGCAAGGCGTGCAAGAACCGCCGGCGCATCTACCTGCTCCGGGAAGGGGATGTGTTCCCAATGCTGCTGTCCCTGCCTACCGGTTCCCTGAAGGACTACACCCGCTACCTGATGCGCCTGCTGAGCCACGGCCAGAAATCCGGCAGTGTGGTCACGCGCTTCACCCTAAAGAAGGCCATGAGTGCCAGCGGTATCGCGTACTCCCAGGCGCAGTTCGCTGTCGCGCGTGCCTTGACCGACGAGGAACGCCTGCTCCTCCAGCCGCTGGCTGCGCAGGTCAAAGCGTTCAGCGTACGCATCGGGTACGACGCCGAACCGTCCAACGATCTCTTCGGCCAGCAAGTAGATCCCCAGACCGGGGAAATCGTGCAAGCCCTCACCTGATGAAAGGCTGCAGGCGGGCGGCAAGGGTCTGCCTGCCTGCAGCAGAAAGAATGAATATGAACTATAAATGTATCATCGGGCTGGATGAACTGGCGGCATATTTGAAGGGCGCCGCGATCGTAGCTTTTGATTTTGAAACATCCCCATTGGACCAGTACCGCGGAGAGGAGCGCGCCGCGCTGGAT
>CAZPBJ010000139.1:0-2667 GCA_964584685.1 uncultured Christensenella sp.
GAGGAAGATCGAATTGTCAATCGTCAAAGAACCGTCCCCTGTCGACCAGATCGCCCTGCGCGTGCTGGGGGCGGAGTTGTGAAACGCGTCGTCATCGCGGGCCTGGGCACGGTGGGCGGAGGTGTCTATACGATCCTCACGCAGCAAAAGGAGCGCCTGGCACGGGAACTCGGCGAGGAGATCCGGGTTGAGGCCGTGTTGGTCCGCGATACGGCAAAGCGCCGGGCTTGCGATGTCCCGGCGGAACTGCTTACCGATGACCCTGGCAGCCTGTTATCTATAAGCGCTGACGCGCTGCTGGAGGTAACGGGTGATATGGCGCTGGGCTGCAAGCTGGCCCGCGGGGCCATGGACAGCGGCATGCATGTGATCACGGCGGGCAAGGCTCTGGTTAGCGGGCATATGGAGGAACTGCACGCACTGGCGCACAGCAGGGGCCTTTGCTTTCTATACGAGGCCAGCGTATGCGGGGGTATACCGCTGCTGAAGACGGCGGCTGATCTGCCCTTCATAGGCCGCGTGAGCGTGGTACGCGGCATCATGAACGGCTCTACCAACTATATACTCAGCGCCATGGAGAAAAGAGGCTGTGAGTATGGAGATCTGGTCCGGGAGGCGCGGACCGGGGGTTATCTGGAGGCCAACGCTGATGATGATCTGCTGGGCTTTGACGCGCGGCGCAAGCTGCGCATCCTGGCCACCCTCGCGCTGGGCGGCAGCCTGGCGGAAGACAACATTGTTTGCGAGGGCATCAGCCGGATCAGGCAGGAGGATGTGAAGGCGCTGGGCGCCCATGGGTATACGGTCAAGCTGATCGCCGGCGCGCGCAGGCTGGAAGAGGGCACGGCAGCCAGTGTTTTTCCCTGGGCGTTGCCGGGGGACAGCATGCTGGCTGGCGTCAACGGGGCCGGAAACTATGTGGAAATTGAGGAGCAGTATCTGGGAAGGATCGGGTGGTACGGCCCGGGCGCGGGCGCTCTGCCCACGGCGCATGCCATGGTCAGCGACCTGATAGATGCTCTGACTAAACGCCGGCCTCTCACGCCCCGAATCGAAGGGAAGCCGCTTGCGGTGATGACGGGCGGGGAGCGCGCCTGCTTTTATCTGCGGGGCATGGACACGAGGAGGCTGTCTGTGCGCCAGCCTCTCGGCGGAGGTGTACTGACGGAGGAAGTATCCTTTGGGGATGTGCTTGCCTTGCTTCAAGATCATCCCGACGGCGCGGCCATCGCCATGGAGAGCTCCCGACAACGCGGGTGATAAAGAATGAATGGAGCGAATCAACCTGCCACAGCGCAGGAACTGCTTGTCATATTGCCTGTGAATGTGCTGCAGCGTAGAAATTGCCGCGACACTGTGCCACAAAGCGAGTGAGACGAGTTGTCTCCCGACCACGATGTGCCGCGACACTGAGGTTGCGGAACCGATTATTAATCGTTCCGCGATTATTTAGATATCCTTCGACTAATGCTTCCTACTGTCAATTTCATGCAAAATCATCCTCAGTTCTGATCCGTATTCCTGTTCAGGATGCTGAACACAAAAATTGGCCTACACATATATCGGATTCATTATGCTTGTTTCACACTTCACAGGCCTGAAAGGCCGGCTTCACAAGCCCGAAGGGCTGACTTCACAGGCGATTACAGCGCCGACTTTACCGCTTTACTTTTCGCTTGCCAACGCTCTCCACGTGCCCCCTCGAAATCCCCGTCAATCGGGAGAGTTGACGCACGGAGACGCCTTTCGACAGCAGCTGAGAGATTGCCCGGTCCATCCCATCCGGCTCCAACTGCTGCATCTCTCCTATTTCCTGAACGCGGGCAACCTTCCTGATCAGGCTGATTGCTTTCGTGTCTGAAACTCCTTTGGGCTTCTCCGGGATATCAAGAAACGCTCCGGAAACCGGAACGCGCATCAGTTCATCGAACTGCTCCCTGTTGATCAAGCTGTAAAGCAGGTTGGTATCCACCAGCCGGTCCGTGTCCAAGTTCACATAGGCGTGATAACTGCTGTACGCGTACTCCCCCGCGCTGGCTGCCAGGCCGGCCTTGACAGGGTTCTGGTGGATGTATCGTACAAGGTTCAGGAAGTAACTGTCGTCGCTGACCGCTTCGCTCTTGTACCGGTCCTGAAAAAGGTGACCGGACCGGCCGTACTTGCGGTTTATCCGCTGGACAAAGCGGATGCCGATCCGCTTCATGACATTGCTGACGTCCTCATCCTCCGCTTGGATCAAGAGATGTACGTGGTTGCCCATCAGGCAGTAAGCATAGAGTTTGAACCCCGACAAGACCTTGCATTCCCGCAGAACTTCCAGGAACAGAATGTAGTCTTCCGGCTCAAGGAAAATCTGCTGCCGGTTAATCCCCCGCAGCATGATGTGATAAAGGTTATTGTCGTTTCTCTTTCGAGCGTGTCTCGGCATCACAAGCCCTCATTCCATAGAATCTTCTTGAATCTTACAGCCCTAACGCAGCACGCTGCACTTAGCACTATGACCAAAGATTACACATCACGCAGCACGTTGCACTTAGCACTGCGGACGCAGTCCGCACCTCTCCTCTTCCGGGCGTTTCGTGACATAAGGGCACCTTCCTTCGGGCTCAGAATAAACCAAAGAAGGTTAAATTGTCAATCGTCAAAGAACCGTCCCCTGTCGACCTG
>CAZPBJ010000140.1:0-2623 GCA_964584685.1 uncultured Christensenella sp.
TGAATATGTGTTTAAAAAGTAAAAACATTGATTTTAAGCTAAACGCAATGACCTATAACGTTTGCCTCTAGTCTAATGTCCCGACATTCATTTGAAAGTTTTATAGTAGTCGGAATATTTAGACAGAGGCTGTTATGAGACCCGAGCATTGCGAGGGCTTGCGTACGAGGGAATAGTGATTTAAATTGCTATTTTAACTAAGAAAGGGGGTGTTTCTTTGTTTAGTTGTCTTTTAATGCTTCTTTTATAAACACGCAAAAATCTAGTAATGGGAATAGTGAGAATGTATACTCTTTATTCTCATGGTCTATAGATATCTTCATATTTATTCTTCATACTGAATTGTCTCATCATCATAAAAGGCTTACTTTTCTGCGAAAATCATTTCCATTTTTATCTATTTTATTTTCTTCGTTGTGCTCTATAAATTTGTTTCTTGTTTGTCTTATTTTATTGATGTTTTCATTATTGGGAAATATTTTTGTTATTGTATCATTTCAAATAGAACAATACACATTTTTTGCATCTGTATTTGTATAACTTGGTATCGATCATAAGTTATCTATTATTTCTCATATTTTTGCCTTTTTTAAAAAATTACTTAGATTTACAAAAACGCTTTTAATTCAATCGATTTCATTCAAATTTTTGATATTTCTTTTATCTACAATATAATGATATATATTATAGATTTTTTTGATAACATCGACATTATCTTCTATCTGATATTGTTTAATTGTTTGTTCGATAAATTGAACAAATGATGTGTTTATATCAAAAAAGTTAATTCAATTGATTTTTATAGGAGAATAGCAATTATTCTTTTTATAGTGAATATTATTTTTTTCATCTCTATAATCAAAAATAGTTGTATTTTCTAAATATCGGTTAAAATCAGCTTTGATATTTTTCATTCTTTTGTAAATTTAGGATCTAAATTCTCTGATTTTAACTCTTTATATCGCTAATTTATTTAAAATAAGACATAATATATTTTATTTGGAAAATCATCTTTAAATGTTTTGTGTAGTTCGGGCTTTTCTTGATTTTCATCTTTGAAATGTCTAAAATAATTGCGTACTGCCAATGCTAATGCGTATCTAAATCTATTATATCATACAATATCTCATCTATCTTGCATTTGATTGATTTCGACAAATAATCTCATAGATTGGATTCTAATTTCTGGATTTATTTTTTTATCATTTGCGATATCTTGTAAATATGTTATGCCATCGTTAAAATAATAATTCCAAGGGTTTGGAAACTCTTGTTTGCATAGCATATTATTTATCAAAAAATAAAAACATTATTTGATTCATTTTTCTCGTCAATAATCAAATCATTTTCTGTGTCATATTTCATATCATTCAACAAATCATTTATATTCTCATAGTCTAAATAATAGTTTTCATGCTGTTAAAATTAATATCATAATTACAATATTTTTTCGTGTTCCCAAATCAATTATTTCAAAATTATTCAAAATAACTGTAATGATACATAATACTCCTATTACAATCAGAGTTTTATTTCAAAAAAAATTAAATTGAGGATAAAGTTCATTATATTTTTTTCTGGCTTCTCATTCAATTTTTTCTAATAATTGGGACTCTTTATTCATGGAATGTTTTTTTAAAAAATAAATCAATTGGAATATACCATTTTCGCTTCCTTTTTCAAAGGAAGATTGCCCCATAAGGGCAAACACCCCCGAAATTTTTTAGATAGCTCCCGAGTATGTCTCATAACGTCTGGACTTCGCCTGACGTCCCGACTTTCCGCTGAAATTTATTTAGGTCGGAGATGGAAGGTAAGTCCTGTTATGTGACCGAACGTAGAGAGGGTATGTGTTGCTGGAAATTTAAGAAACTTTTACGTTTTTTGCTTTTTCTTTCATTTTTTTAACTTCTTCTTTTCTTTCAGAAGTTTGATAATAATCTCAATGTAAGTTTAAATATCTTTCTTGAAATGCCTCATTGAGTAAATAAAGAAAATTGGAAATAACATCTTTTGCATATCATTCGTCATTTCTATTTTTCAATTCTTTTTGAGCATCAATGACCATTTTTATCCATTTTTCATGAGATTGAGTATTATCTGATGATATTAAACGATCTGCTGAATCCTTAATACTTTGTAATATCTCTTTATAATCAGTTGCATTCATAACTTCTCAAAATATTACAGAAAGCTGCCTTGATCATAAAGACTTGAACCAATCAGATTGCATGCTTTTTATGGTTTGGAGCTTCTTTGTATCTGTTAAATGCGACATCATAACTTGTGCAGGTCAATATATTTTGCTTTCTGATGTCTCAGCAGTTACTCAATCGTTTAAATTTAATTTCTTTTTGAGAAAATCGGCTTGAGAACTTTGTATATTTTTCTGCTCGGTTTTCTCTGATTGAATTTTAGTCAGATTTTCTTCCTGAGATTCAATCTGCTTTCTGTCTTCATCAGTTATTACTCATTTATTTTCTTGATTAATCTCATTTGATTTTAGATCATTAATGGTCATTGAAATGATGTTTATTTACTAAAAGATTATATCTTAATTATAACCAGAAGTTAAAAAAAAGCAAATTTCGAAATATCTTTCCAGCAACATATCACATAACGT
>CAZPBJ010000141.1:0-399 GCA_964584685.1 uncultured Christensenella sp.
TTAATCCTACCGCATCTACGTGCCCTTTGAGCGCTCGGAGGAAGCGAAGGCGGCTTTTTTGAAAGTGTTTGAAATCAACGAATAAGGGATAGCAAAGCAAAACCGCGCCGGGCTATGTAAGCCGGCGCGGTTTTTGGTTTTGCGGTTTATTCCAGTTCGCCAAGGAGGTAGCCGTAGCCCTCCGCTTCCATCCTGTCCTTGGGGACAAAGCGCAGGGAGGCGCCGTTGATGCAGTAACGGGTGCCGTTGGGGGATTCGGGGTCGTTTTCAAAGACATGGCCCAGGTGGCTGTCCCCGGAGCGGCTGCGCACCTCGGTGCGCCTCCGGCCAAAGGACAGGTCCTCCTTCTCCACAATGACTTCCTCCGCGATGGCCTCGGAGAAGGAGGGCCAGCCGCAG
>CAZPBJ010000141.1:409-1572 GCA_964584685.1 uncultured Christensenella sp.
TTGGAGGAAAACAGCGGCTCGCCGGTCACGATGTCCACATAGATGCCCGGCTCGTTGAGCTCGTAGTATTCATGAGTGAAGGGGCGCTCCGTGCCGGCCTCCTGGGTGACATGGAACTGCAGGTCGGTGAGCTTCTCCTTGATTTCTTCCAGGCTGGGTTTTTGGTACATGGGGATTTCCTCTCTTGGTGTCGTTTGCGCTTGCCGCGCGGAGAACAAGGTCAGCGGCAGCAGCAGAAGCGCTAAAATCAGAGCCGGAACCTTGACGAAGCTCCTCACAGTTCGGAGAAGGTGTCAAACCCGGACAGGTCGCCGGCTTCATAGCCGCGGCGGAACCATTCCTGCCGCTGGGCGCTGGTGCCGTGGTTAAAGGTATCCGGATCCACATAGCCCTGGTATTTGCTCTGGATGGCGTCATCCCCCACCCCGGCCGCCGCGCTCATCGCCTCATTGAGGTCGCCGCGGTCCAGGTAGCCCCGCTCCTTCATGTAGCGCGCGACCACGCCCGCCAGGTAGTCCGCCTGCAACTCAAAGGCGACGCTGTAACGGTTGAACTCGGTCTGGCTCATGCTGCCCCGCGCCACCCGCTGGCGCAGTTCGTTGAGCTGCTGGGTGATGCCAAGCAGGGTCTGCACATGGTGCCCCGCCTCATGGGCGATGACATAGACCATGGCATAGTCGCCCTCCTTGGCGCCGTATTTGCGGGTCAAGGTGTCATAGAAGCTGAGGTCCAGGTAGATGGTCTGGTCCCCCGAGCAGTAGAAGGGGCCGACGCCGGAATCCGCCGCGCCGCAGGCGGTCTGAATCTGACCGGTGTAGATGGTCATTTCAGGCTCGCGGTACTGGACATTGGCGTCCCTGGGCAGGATGGTCTTCCAGGTGTCCTCAATGTCCGCCAGGGCGACGGAAAGGAAACCCATGAGCTCCTTTTCCTGCTCGCTCTCCATATAGGTGCCTTGCTGCGCCGGCTGGTTCTGGGGGATGGTGTTGACCGCGTCGCCCAGGATGCTGCCCAGGTCGCCGCCACCGCCCAGCAAATTGACCAACAAGAAGATAACGATGCCGACAATGCCGACCCCGCCGCCGATTGCCATTTTACCTCCGCCGCCGCCAAAACCGCGACCCCGCTGGTCATTGACGTTGCTGCTCTTGCGTCTGCCTTCC
>CAZPBJ010000141.1:1582-2616 GCA_964584685.1 uncultured Christensenella sp.
GGCGAACCCTCCAAAAACTGTCTCCAAAGATAAATATACCCGGTCGCTTCAGGCCTTTTTCAAGGCAGGCAACAATTCCTCTATGCCGGAAACGGCAAAATCCGGCTTGATATCGCTTTTCTCCAGGTCTTCCCTTGTGGTTTCACCGGAAAAGACCAGGATGGCCGTGACGCCCGCGTTTTTGCCGCAGGCGATGTCGGTGTAGATTCTGTCCCCGATGAGCAGGGTCTCCTCCGCCTTGCACCCTGCCTTTTCCATGGCAAGGAGGGCAATCTCCGGTTTTGGCTTACCCAGAAAGAGCGGGAGGCGAGAGGTGGCGTGCTCCAGCGCCTGGGCAATGGCGCCGCAATCGGGCACATAGCCAAACTCTGTCGGGCAGACCCAGTCCGGGTTGGTGGCCAGGTAGGTCACCCCGCGGTTGATGAGCTTGGTGGCGTCAATCAGCTTCGGATAGGTGAGCTCGGTGTCATAGCCCATGAGGAGGCAGTCCACCTCGTCTGAATAGCTGTCTGTGACCGGAAAGCCCGCGTTCATCAGCTGCCGCTTGAAGGATTCCGTGCCCAGGGCGTAGAGGCAGCGCGGGCTGACCCCGGCTTTGAGGTAGGCGCAGGCGGCGTCGGTGGAGGTGAAGAAGTCCTCTTCCGTGGCCATGACACCCATCCTGTTCAGCTTTTTGACATAGCTGTCCGTGCCCTTGGAGGAGTTGTTGGTCAAAAAGAGGTAGGTCGCGCCGCTGTCCCTGATGGCCTTTAAAAAAGCCAGGCTGTGCTCAAACAATCGCTCACCCAGGTAAAGGGTGCCGTCCATGTCAAGCAGGTAGAGTTTTTTGTTTTTCAGGGTATCTATTAACGCGGCGTCCGGTTTGTTCAAAGCGTACCTCAACACATTTTGCCGGCTCATGACCGGGCTTTTGGAACCTACCGCTTCCATGATAAGGCATACGGACAAAATTTCAAGCGTTTCGGCAGCCTCCGCGCTCTTATTTTGACCGAAAACAGATTGGGATTCGAATTTGCGCAAGAAAAGACCGGGCC
>CAZPBJ010000142.1:0-2612 GCA_964584685.1 uncultured Christensenella sp.
TCGCTTGACATGAAATCATAGCCCATGATTTTAAGCTCTGATTGTTCTTGGTTGTCCCTAATATCATGTATTTTTAGGGACAACGCATTGAATCCTTGTCCCGATTAGTGTATGTTATTAGGGACAGGAGGTGGTTTGATGGAAGACGAAAGCAAAATTTCCCTGATCACAAAGCGAATTGACGAAGCATCTTTCTGTTCTGCGTTCGTTACATCTGATTTTACAGACCTGGCAGAATACGAAACTGCCAAGAAAACAATCGCCCGCTTAGAAAAAAAAGGCACTCTGCGGCGAGTACTTCGAGGCGTATATGACAAGCCAAAATTCAGTTCTCTTCTTCAGGAATATGCTGCTCCTAATCCTGATCAGATTGCACATGCCATTGCCCGGAACTATAACTGGACCATTTCTGCAAGTGGAAATACAGCTTTGAACCAGCTTGGCCTATCTACGCAAGTACCGGCCGACTGGTCTTATATCAGCAGCGGTCCCTATAAAAAATATACATTCGGCAATGTTACATTGACTTTTTCCCATCGCTCCAACAGTCAAATGACTGGTATGTCAGAAAAGACACTTCTTCTCATACAGGCATTAAAGGCAATCGGTCAAGGCAATGTCAGTGAAGCTGATATAAAAGTGATTAGGAAAAGATTTTCTTCTGACGAATGTCAGACTATTCTTTCGGAATCACGCTATACTATCAACTGGATCTATGAAGTTATCAAAGATATCTGCAGGTATGAAAGGTGATCACATATGTACGAAATTGCTAAACTTCCCGGTGAAGAGCGTGAAATACTATTTCAGAACACTGCGGCCAAAATGGGCATGAATGCAGCCATCATAGAAAAGGATTTTTGGGTCTGCCTTACACTGTGGATATTTCGCGTTGAGCGTACCATGGATACGCAACAGGATACCATCTGTTCACATCAATGATACCACTGAACCAAAGTGAAGATTCGCAAGAAGATACCAACGATTCACGTAATGATACCGCCTTCCTATAAGATAGAACTGAGGTGCAGAGCCTCACATTTATCAGGAAGGAGGCCAGAAAAATGGCCAAAAAGATTCAGGTGAAACAGATCCTGGAATTACGAGCAGCGGGATTGTCGCAAAATAAAATTGCCCAAAGCCGCCATATGTCGAAAAGTTCGGTCAGTGATGTGTTTCGAATTGCTCAGGAACGCAGCATCTCGTTCGAGGAGGTGCGAACGCTGCAACCAGAGGAGGTGTATGAACTCTTTTATCCAGACAAGCATGCAGTAGAATCAATCTATAGACAGCCCGATTATGAATACATCCACAGCGAGCTGTCAAAAATCGGGGTAACTCTCAAATTGCTGTGGAAAGAGTATCGTGATAAAAAACTCCCTGACAGTAATAACATTTCAGTGGGTTATACGAAGTTTTGTACGGGCTACACCCGATATACCGAAGACAAGAACCTGACTAATCATTTGCAGCACAAGCCGGGTGTTATCTGTGAGACGGACTGGTCTGGTTCGACGATGAGCCTTATCGATCGTATGACAGGTGAAGTTATTGATGTCTATTTATTTGTATCAACATTACCGTACAGTCAGTACTCATATGTTGAGCCATGTCTTAATCGGAAGGAGGCTGCCTGGCTGAGCTGTCATATTCATATGTACGAGTTTTTTGGCGGTTCGACTGTCAGAACCGTATGTGACAACCTCAAAACGGGTGTGATCAAGCATCCGCGTGAAGGAGAGATTGTGCTCAATGAAGCTTATGAGGCTTTAGGGAACCATTATTATACCGCTATTATGCCCACCCAAGTCCGGAAACCCAAGCAAAAAGCCTCTGTCGAGGGAACTGTGGGTAAAATCGCTACTGCCATTATAGCCAGACTGAGAAACGAAACATTCTACACAATGGATGAGTTGAAAGCCTCGGTCAGCAAGGCACTAAAGGAATTTAATGATGAACCTTTTCAAAAGAGAATTGGCAGCAGGACTAAAATTTTCTTGGGTGAAGAAAAAGCCAGCCTGCGCGAGCTGCCAACCGTTCCATATGAAATTGCCAACTGGGTCTATGGAAGAAAAATATATCCTGACTGTCATGTAGTCTTTGAAAAGAATCATTATTCATGCCCTTATCAGTATGTCAGCAAGCAAGTTGATCTGAAAGTGACCGAATCACTCATTGAAATCTACCATGGAGGAGAAAGAATTGATACACACCGTAGATTTCCAGACTATGTAACAAATGGCTGGTCAACCCATCCGGAAGATATGCCCGATCATTTCCAGCAGATGGAATGGGATGACCATCGTATTCGTAATTGGGCATCATCTTTAGGCAACTGTACTGCTGAAGTCATTGATCGTATCTTTGAGAGCGTCAAAATCAAGGAACAAGGATACAATTCTTGTTTGTCTGTTCTGCGCCTCAGTAAAACCTACTCAAAGGAACGTTTGGAAACAGCCTGTTCGCTGGCTCTGTCAAAATTTCGTTCACCGAGATATCGTCATTTGAAGGCCATTCTGGCTTCCAATGACGATATAATCTATCTGAATGGTCAAAAGAAAACCGCTGAGGAGAAAGATACCATTGGCTATGTCCGTGGTGCCGATTATTAC
>CAZPBJ010000143.1:0-1956 GCA_964584685.1 uncultured Christensenella sp.
AAAATCCTCAGGATCTGTCATATAAATTATTCCTGTCTCAAGTAAAGGATTGATGTATTTTATCCGGAATTTTGTACGGTCTTTCCATCCAAGTTCAGACATTATTTCTTTCAAAAATCTTGGCTCGGAGCAAAAATCAAGAAGTTTTTTAACTTGGTGCCAACTTGGTGCCAACTTAGTGCCAACTTGGTGCCAACTTAGTCCCAGCTTAGTGCTTACCTGTTGCCAAAGGGCATCGTTGTTCTGCTGAAATTCCTGCGGTTGTTCCTGTTGTATCTCCTGCTGTTGATGGATCTCGATTTTAACAAACTGAATCTGGAACTGAAGCCCCGTTTCATGCCATCGTGAATGATATTACTGATCTGTTCTTCAAGTCTGATGAGTGTGTCTTCTTTTACTCCGACAAGCTCGCGGGGTTCATTCCTGATCCCAATGAACAGCTCACCCCCGGCATCATTGGCAAAAGCCACTATTGTTTTTGCAATATCTGAAACAGCCGGCAGCTTTGCCTTAAATTCAAGCCGGCGTCCTTCGGGTTGTTTTATGAGCTCTGCAATTTTCATAAATTAATTTTATTCAAGGCACAGCTATGGTTCATAGATCATCTTCCTTGTCATGCCACCATCGATGATAAGGTTAATGCCATTTACAAAATCGTTTCCATCGGCTGTAAGGTAAAGGCAGGCCCGGGCAATATCTTCAGGTCTTCCGACCCTTCCCGAAAGATGCTGGTTGTGATCGGTTTCACGAAGAAGGCTGTAGTCTCCGGTCTCGATCCAGCCCGGACTGATGCAGTTTACCCTTATATGGTCGGGTGAAAAGGATGCTGCCAGTGAATGGGTAAGCGATACTATACCGCCTTTCGAAGCAGCATAGGCTTCACTTGCCGGTTCTGACATAATAGCCCTTGTCGAAGCTATATTCACTATCGATCCTCCTCCATTTTTCCTCATTATTCTCGCAGCCTCCCTTGAAAACAGGAAAGCACCCCTTAGATTGGTATTGATTATCTCATCCCATTCCTCAACAGTGATATCATAAGGAGATCTCCATGCTGAAATGCCTGCATTATTGATAAGGATATCTATCGTGCCAAACATTTCCCTGGTCTTCGCAATCAATTCTTCTATGTCGCCGGGATGGCTTACATCCGTTTGCTTAAAAAATGCAATACCACCGGAAGATACTATCTGCCTTTCGGTTTCTGAACCAGCATCGCTGTTTTTATCTGCGACCACAACCTTTGCCCCTTCCGAGGCATATGTCAGTGCTATGCACCGTCCGATCCCCTGTCCCGATCCAGTTACTATTACGACTTTATCCCTGAAACTCATGATTCTGCTTTTATTTATGGAAAGATTAAAGATAAGCAATTATGAAATTCAGGTGTCGGGCATCAGACGTCAAAAATTCTGGCTCAATACATTGATATATTTGGAAATATAATCCTGCTTCGATCGCGATTTGTACTGCATCACATACCTGGGGTGTTCCAGGGCAATTATCTTTTTGAAGAAGCCATGCCGTTCATTCAATTTACGAAGGAATTTTTCATTTTTCCCGGTTCCAAAACAAAAACAGACATCTGCTGCCATACCAAACTCAACCTGAACCCTGATGCTTTCAACAATGAAATTAAGCACTGCCTTCATCAATTCAGGACTATCATAGTAATTGTAGTTAATTTCTTTTCCGTTTGGACCGGTAAGGGTAAAACCAAGCGGACAAACAGAATTGATGTAGAAATCGCTATAGAATCTGAACGGACCACCGTACTCCTTAATTACCTCATAAACAAATACTGAGGATGGTTCATGAGTCTGAGGGCCAGAATAGTCAAGACCGCATTCCAGGGTAAGCCTTTTTGTGTCGGTGAATGGCACGCCGGTAAAGCCTGCGCCAAACCTGCCGGGATTTATGCCAAATGTCGGAGACTTTTTCGGACAGCGTCGTGAC
>CAZPBJ010000143.1:1966-2611 GCA_964584685.1 uncultured Christensenella sp.
TATTGTCATTGTAGTACTTCCTGTAAAATGCCGATGATACCTCGAAAATGTAATTATCCCTGAAAGGATTCATAATACTGATGCCGTCAGGCAACAAACCTTCAAAACAAAGGGACTTGTTGAATTCTATTATCCTGTCAGCGAAGGTCATCATAAATGAAGTTATAATCAGGCTTACTCATCATATTTCACCATCGGTCTTTCCCCCTAAAGATAAACAGAATTTTGCAATATAACATTCTGAATGAACTTATTGCGATGTGCCTTGTTAAAGACATAATTAGCGCTGTATGGAAATTTTAGTTGTTTGCCTGGCTGCATTCATAACAGCCATTCTTACTTTCTTTTCCGGATTTGGACTCGGGACAATTCTAATGCCTGTCTTTGCCATATTCTTTCCTGTAGAAATTGCAATTGCACTGACCGGTGTAGTCCATTTTTCAAACAACCTGTTCAAAATTTCACTTGTAGGCAGGAAGGCTGATAAGGAGGTTCTGTTAAGATTTGGAATTCCTGCTATAATCGCATCTTTTGCCGGAGCATGGTTATTGCTTAAAATCACTAAGATGCCATCGCTTCTGGAATATGACCTGTGGAATGAAAATTTTGTAATTACGCCTGTTAAACTTATTGTCGCCATACTGT
>CAZPBJ010000144.1:0-2609 GCA_964584685.1 uncultured Christensenella sp.
ATCCATTTTTGAGTCATCCGCACGAACCTCAGAGCTCTCCCAGGGCTACCGAAACCTTCGTGGTGAAATCTACATATCCCTGTCCGGTCTCTTATTGCCTGAAACTATCAACGGTTTTTCCCGGTCTCCTTAATGTGTCTGTTCTTGCCTGAAACTATCGAAAGCACATAGCACATATCGACGACCCTGAATGTATTTGCTACATTACTTTCCGCTCTTCTATAAGCAGAGTATCGAAGGCAGACATTTCAGCAGCGTCTCCGGACTAGGCAGTTTTTTGTTCAATTTGTCCTATTTTCTAACCGTTTCAGAGCCACTTTCTGTGCTATCTGCTGCATTTTCGTAGTCCATCGCGGTCGTCTGCCCTTCCTTGACGCCCTCGGTGCTTTCAGGCAAGAAGAGAATCTTCAGGGTATACAGTATCAGCTTCAAATCTTCCACAATGGATTGATTGGCGATATACAGCAGATCCATCTGCAGCTTATCGTAGGGATCGGTATTATACTTGCCATGCACCTGCGCGTAGCCGGTCAGCCCAGCCTTCACCTGCAGGCGCAGATCAAACTCCGGCAGCGTCTTGCGGTACTCGGCAGCTATCTGGGGCCGCTCCGGGCGGGGGCCTACGATGCTCATCTCTCCCCGCAGTATATTAAACAGCTGCGGCAGCTCATCAATACGTGTCTTGCGTATAATGGCACCGACAGGCGTGATGCGGCTATCCCCCTCACTTGCCAGGCGCGCCACGCCATCACCCTCGGCATCGGCCACCATGCTGCGAAACTTAATCATGTTAAATAGCCTGCCGTTGCGAGTAGAGCGCTCCTGCTTGTAAAACACGGCGCCGCCATCATACCGCTTGATGGCAATGGCTGCCCACAGCATAAAAGGGCTGAAAATAATAAGCAGCAGTAAGGATAGAGTGATATCCATGGCGCGCTTGGATACGCCATAATACATAGCAGGGCTGTTTCTGCTGCAAAGCAGTACCGGCACGTGAAACAGCTGCACGCTCTTTGCCCCGGACATCAGAATATCGCCGATGCGCGGGCGAACATAGGCCTCAATGCCGCGCGCTACACAGTATTTAATAATGTCATTGCGCTGTACGCTGGGCACGCCGCATATAAACACGGCATCTATATCCTTCAGCTCCTCCGCCAGGCATCCCTTGACCGCGTCCAAACGCAATTCCTTCTTTACCGCGTATTGCGTACCTTTCTCCCGCAGGGTATGGACGAAAGGCTCCGCCTCTTCCTCATGGTATATGATCGCCGTGCGCTGAGGCTTTTTTATCCGGGCGTAGAGGCGGGTGACCAGTGATGACCAGAGAAAAGCGCAGGCAATATGCGCGGTAAACACAAGCAGAGCAATACCCACAGAGGGGATGGAGCTTAATACCAGTGCCTGCATAATAAAGATGAACGCGTCCGTCAGGCACACCGCCAGAAATTGAGAAAAAACAAGCTCTGTACTGCTTTGATCGGCACGAAAACCGCCATAGGCTTTGTTTAGTATAAAAAACATGCTCATGTACAACCCCATCAGCACAAGGGTGTTGGTGGCATACAACATATATGAATGCTGCATCAGCAGCCATCCGCCCGCAAATATCAGGGTTGCTGTGACAACCAGTAGCGCTTTACACAGCGTAATCAGCGAAAAACGCAAGATTTGCTTACGCTTCTCACGATACCATTTTTGGTTATTGGCCAAGATTTGTTGGCTTTGGGGCATAAGCACCTCCGAATGCTGAATGCTGAATGCTGAACAGTGAACGCTTTGGCATTCAAATGCTGAATTATGAATGCTGAATGCTGAATGAAGAGGATGCAAATAAAAACAGCTCCTTCATGGAGCAGTACTATTTGTAGAATGCGGAACAGTGAACCTTGAGGCGTTCAAATGCTAAATGCTAAATTAGGAATGCTGAATGGCCGGAGAGGCTAGACTGTAGTCCGCAGCAGCTCAGAAGAGTGTTGCAAAATAGTGTCTGCATTCGTTCCATAGCGCTCAAGCGCGGCTATGGCTTCTTTCATCCTGACAGGGCGAGTACTCATGTTGTGAGCATCGGTTGCCACCATATCCAAGGCCCCTTCTTTCAGTAGCGTTTTTATGAAACGCTGCTGCCAGAATCCCTTTGGCTCAATGATGGTGCTGCAGTTGACCTGTAAGGCCAGGCCGAGTTCTTCGCGCAGGGCGAGGGCGGCTTTGGGGTGGCGGACCAGGGCGGTGTAGCGCTCCGTATGCGCCAGGATGGGGATGTAGCCGTGGGCGGTGAGCTCCCCGCAGGCCTTGCGGATCTGCTCATAACGCTCCCCTGGGTCAAACTCCACCAGCACATGGGCCGTGCCGTTCATGGTGGGCACGCGCCCCTCATTAAGGTACTGCACCGTCATCGGCGTGTAGAATATCTCGGCACCCGGGTAGAGCCTGAGCGGCAAGCCCTGATCGCGGCACCAGGATTGCAGGGCGGCAAGGCGTTGCCGGAATCGCTCCCCGTCGAAAGGAGCGATTCCGGGCATAACATGCGGCGTGGTGACGATATGCGTAATGCCATCCCGTACCGCCGCCAGCGCCATTGCTTTGCTATCCTCCATTGTCTTTGGGCC
>CAZPBJ010000145.1:0-2556 GCA_964584685.1 uncultured Christensenella sp.
CCGCGCTCAATGCAGGCCCTCACCTGTTCGTAGGGCACCCCGCTGGTCCCGTGCAACACCAGCGGTACGGAAACCGCCTCATGGATTCGCTCCAGCAGGGCAAGATCGAGCTTCGGTTCGCCCTTATAGATGCCGTGCGACGTGCCGATCGCGACCGCAAAGCTGGAAATGCCTGTCTTCTGAACAAATTCAGCAGCCTCGGCGGGGACGGTATACTGCGGCTTCGCGCCGTGGCCGTCTTCTTTTCCGCCGACCGTGCCCAGCTCCGCTTCCACCGGAATGTCACACGCCATGGCGACCACCTGCCGCGTCAGCGCAATGTTGCTGGAAAAAGGCAAAAGCGAGCCATCGATCATGACGGACGTATACCCTTCGCGGATGCAGCGCTCAGCCAACAGAAGGCTGTCCCCATGGTCAAGGTGCAACGCAACCGGCACTTTGACGTCCCGGGCAAGGCGGCTGATAAATCCCGCAAACAACGCGGGAGAAGCGTAACGAAGGGTGCCGGATGTCGTCTGAAGCAGCACCGGCGCGTGCAGCGCATCCGCCCCTTCGACGATCGCCTGTGCCATTTCGAGGTTTTCAACATTGAAAGCGCCGACGGCATATTTCCCCTGCTGCGCGGCAAGAAGCAATTCCCTTGACGAGACCAGTGGCATTTGATCAACTCCTAAACTTGCGTTTTACTTTTCAACAGCATATCCATATCAACAATGTCTGTCAATGAATTTGCTCGCAAGCCGCGTGTCAATGCGAGCTACACAAGCGTATAACAAAAAACGGAACGGGCGCCTCCGTTCCGTTCCTGTTCTGTCCTCTTTATTTCGCCAGATGATAGATGTTCAGCACATCCTGCCAGCGCAGCTTTTTGAAACCGCCCAGCGGCCTTTCCTTGCCGTAGTACTCCCGGGTGCCCTTGCGCGCCATTTCTTCCAGGCGGCTGTCATCGATACCCAGTTCCCCTAGGGTCTGCGGCAGGCCCATGCGGCGGTAGAACCCTTGGAGTCTGGCGATGCCTTCGCGCACAAGTTCTTCCTTGTCGCGCAGCCCCTTGGAGACGCCCATCACGTTGACCGCGAACTGCACGAACATATCGATGTTGTCCTTGTGGACATACTTCATCCAGGCGGGGGTCAGCACCGCGAGCCCCGCCCCGTGCGTCACGTCGTAGGCGGCGCTGAGTTCATGCTCCATGTCATGGCAGGCCCAGTCCTGTTCTCGCCCCATGCCCAGCAGGCCGTTGTGCGCGACGGTACCGGCAAAGCCAATCTCAGCCCAGGCGTCGTAGTCCCGGGGGTCATCGATCAGCCGCGGCGCGTTGGCGATGATGGTGCGCAGCGTCGCCTCGCTGAGCGCGTCCGTCAGGTCCACATGGGTGGTGTTGGTGAAGTAACGTTCAAAGATGTGGCTCATCATGTCCGCCACGCCGCTGGCAATCTGGTATTTGGGCAAGGTGAAGAAGAGCTCAGGGTTCATGACGCTGACAAAGGGGCGCAGCAGCGGGCTGCCGTAGCCATATTTTCGGCCCTTCTCCTCGTTGGAGATGACCGTGTCGCCGCTGGACTCGCTGCCCGCAGCCGGAATGGTCAGGATGATCGCGACCGGCAGGGCTTTTTCGATCGGTTTGCCGCTCTCATAGATATCCCATACGTCCCCGTCGTAGTACACGCCCATGGCGATGGCCTTGGCCGAGTCGATCGCGCTGCCGCCGCCGACCGCCAGGATCAGGTCCACCTTTTCCCTGCGGCACAGTGCCACACCCTCGTGGACCAGGGACAGCCGGGGATTGGGCACAACGCCGCCCAGTTCGACAAACCCGATGCCGTTTTCTTTGAGCGACCCGACGACCTGGTCATACAGGCCGGTCTTCTTGATGCTCCCGCCGCCGTAGTGCAGCAGCACCTTTTTCGCGTGCGGCTTGATGAGTTTGCCAATTTCTTGTTGCGTGCCTCGCCCGAAAACGATGCGCGCCGGGGTGTACAGGTCAAAATTCAGCATGACGTTCCTCCATCGAAGTTAAAATAACACGTTTCCATAACATGCTTGATTTATCTTACACGGTTTGATGGCAAATGAAACGGGCGCGCGGGCCGGAGACGGTCTGCAGGCGCCTTCCGGTCAGGCCTCCGCCGGGCGGGAAACGATGTTTTTCAGCCACAGGCCGGACCGCACCAGCAGCAGGCCGGCGGCCGCCTTGATCAGGTTGGTTCCCTGGCTGAGCAGCATCAGCGGCATGATATCAATGCCGGTCCCCAGGACCAGGAAGCGGGTGAAGGGGATCATGATCAGCCAGGTAAAGGCGCTGTCAAACAGGAAGGTCATGAAGGTCGAGCCGCCTGAGCGGAGAGTAAAATAGCTGCAATGGGCAATCGCGTGCAGCGGCATCATCAGCGCGCTGATGAGGATGAACCCCGCCGCCATGTCCCGCGTGTCCTGGACCACGTTGTAAAACTTCGGGAAGACCGGAGCGAGCAGCCCCATGACGGCGCCAACGGCAACGCACGTCGCGACGGCGAGGAAAATCAGTTTCCAGACGTCCTCCCGCGCCTTTTTCAT
>CAZPBJ010000146.1:0-2551 GCA_964584685.1 uncultured Christensenella sp.
ACAGTTGGGAAATACGATCGCAGCTGAAAACCTGAACATGCCTTCCGGAAACGTCAAGATGGGCCGGTCGGATTACCAGCTAAGGATTCAGGGTGAATTCAATGAAAGTGCATCCCTGAATGACCTTGTGGTAGGCAACTTCAGCGGAAAAACCATCAAATTGAGCGATGTGGCCGCTGTGCGTGATTCGCTGAAGGATATGTCGCTGGAGGAGCGGATTAACGGACAGAAGGGCCTTCGAATTTTTGCCATGAAACAGTCAGGGGCCAATACGGTGAAGGTTTCACGCGAAATCAACGCTTCCCTGGAACAAATCAAGCAGGATCTGCCCCCGGATATCCAAATCGACATGATCATGGATACATCAGAGTTTATCAAGGGATCAATCAACAACCTGACAGAAACACTGATGTGGGCATTTCTCTTTGTGATTCTGGTGGTACTGGCCTTCCTGGGCAGGTGGAGGGCGACCTTTATCATTGTCCTCACCATCCCGATATCCCTGATCGTGGCTTTTGTTTACCTCTTTTTTACCGGGAATTCGATCAATGTCATCTCCCTTACCTCCCTGTCGATCGCCATCGGGATGGTCGTCGACGATGCCATCGTGGTTCTTGAAAATATCACCAGACATATCGAACGGGGTAGTTCACCCAGGGAAGCCGCTATTTACGCCACCAACGAGGTGTGGGTGGCCGTTATTATCACCACCCTGGTGATCGTGGCAGTGTTTATGCCCCTGACCCTTGTCGGAGGGATGACGGGTGTCATGTTTAACCAGCTGGGATGGATCGTGTCCATCACCATTGTGACTTCCACACTCGCTGCCATTACCCTGACCCCCATGCTGTCGGCAAAATTACTGAAGATCAGGCCTGCCAACGAAAAACACGGCCGCTTCAGCTGGGACCGTACGCTGAAGCCCGCTTTTGAGTGGCTCGACGAATTCTATGGCAAAACACTCCGGTATGCACTTTCTCACAAGCTTTTTGTGGTGATTGCTGCCCTGGTTATATTCATTTCTTCACTTTTCCTGATGAATTTTGTCGGGACCGACTTCATGCCTGAATCTGACGAAAGCAGTATCAGCGTATCTGTTGAATTGGAGACGGGTACCCGCGTGGAAGAGACCATTAAAACCACCCGTAAGCTGGAACAACTGATCAGGGAGAAGTATCCGGAAGTGCAGTTGATGTCCTCTTCTTCAGGAGCCGATGATGAAGGAGGTATGTTTTCCCTGTTCACCACAACGGGATCGAATATGATCAACCTGATGATGCGTCTGAAGGATGTGGATGAAAGGGAAAAAAGTGTCTGGGACATCACCGATGATATGCGTAAGGAATTTACCCAATTCCCTGAAATCATCAATGCGGTTTTCAGCACCTCCAACCAGATGATGGGCGGCTCAGCTACCGTAGACGTAGAAATTTTTGGCTATGATTTCAACACCACCAATGTGTTGTCGGAACAGATCAGGGAAAAAATGGTGAATCTGGAAGGAACCAAGAACGTGACGGTGAGCCGGAAAAAAGACAAACCTGAACTCCAGATAGTACTTGACAAGGAAAAAATGGCCCTTCACGGGCTGAACACGGTTACAGTTTCCACCTTCATCAGGAACAGGGTCAGCGGCATGGTCGCCTCGCAGTACAAGGAAGAAGGCGACGAATATGACATCAGGGTCAGGTTGGCGGAAGAGTACAGGAATTCCGTTTCAGATCTGGAGCAGATGACCCTCACCTCGCCGATGGGAAAACAGATCAAACTCAGGGAGATCGGGGAAGTGAAGGAATACTGGGGCCCACCCAGTATTGAACACAAACGCAAGGAAAGGCTCGTTACCGTGTCGGCCATGCCGGACAAGGTTCCCCTGGGAACCCTGGCTGTCAATATTAAAGCTGCGATTAAGGATATCCCTGTTCCCCAGGAAGTGATCATCAACGTGGGGGGAACCTATGAGGACCAGCAGGAATCCTTTGTAGATCTTGCCATGCTGATGGTGGTCAGTCTGATCCTGGTCTTTATTGTGATGGCTTCCCAGTTTGAGTCATTCAGTATGCCTCTGGCCATCATGTTCTCCATCCCGTTTGCATTTACAGGGGTAATTCTGGGACTGTTTTTAACAGGGACCACCTTAACCCTGGTGGCCGGACTGGGAGCCGTGCTGCTGATCGGAATCGTAGTCAAGAACGGGATCGTGCTGATCGACTTCACCAACCTCATGCGCGACCGGGGTTATAAACTGAACGAAGCCATTGTGCTGTCAGGAAAATCGAGGTTGCGCCCGGTACTGATGACCGCCGCCACCACCATCCTGGGAATGCTTCCGCTGGCCCTCAGTACAGGAGAGGGGTCTGAAATGTGGAGGCCTATGGGGATTACCGTAATCGGAGGGCTCATATTTTCCACCGTTGTGACCATGGTGATCGTACCTGTGATGTATGCTGTTTTTTCCCGGAAAGGAGAACGTAACAAAACCAAAAGGCTGAGAAAACAGTTCCATTTCATTGAAAAAACCGATAAAAAGCAAGCATAGATGAAGGCAGTA
>CAZPBJ010000147.1:0-2545 GCA_964584685.1 uncultured Christensenella sp.
GTCAACGGCAGCATCATCACGGGGGTGCATGAGAGTGTGGCCCCAATCACAGACATTACCTTTGCGGCAAACCCTGACATGGCAAACCACATAGTTGTACAGCTGTCCGAACCCTTTGAGTATCAGGCGGGTCAGGACATACGCACCTACAAAGAGGACGGCACAAAGCAGACTGAAGCGTGGCTTATCGAAAACGGTTTTATGGCAATACCGGATAACAAGAAAATCGTTGACGGTGTCCTCGTCGATTGGCACAGGGTGTTTGTCACCATCAATGCCAAGGGTGAAATCACAGCGATACAGTCGGACGTATCCATATCCGACGGCATCGATTGGATACAGGTTGACGAGGGAAACGGCAGCAGGTATGAAAACGCCGCAAACCAGTATCTTGCCAAGCCGATAATTGACGGATCAGGCATATGCCAATACAGATTGGCCGATGGCGCTGTGGTGGAGAGAACTGAAGAGGAGATAGCCGCTGACATCGCCGCTATCCCCCCTCCGCCGTCAACCATGGATTCAGTCCTGGAAGAGCTTATCACATTACTGATTGCACAGGGGGTGATCATCCATGTCTAGCCTTCAGGCGTATCTTACCCAGAAGGGATTGAGCATCGATGAAGCCAAGCTTGCCACGCGCCTGTCCATCATGGACTATCTCATGAAAGCAAGGGCCGACAACAAGGCGTATCTTGCCCTCGCAAACCCCACTGCATCCGACAGGAATGATCAGATCATCAAGCTGACCAGGCAGGCGATCCGAATGCAGAGGCTGCTGCTCAATGATATGACGGAAGAAGAAGTAGTGTGATTATCCAATTGTAAGCGCATCAGCTGCACACAAGAAAGACAGGACAGTTGGAACCGGATCAGGTCTCGCCAAGCGGGGGCTCCACCATGATGCCCCGATTGATGATGCTGCATACCTTCCTTTTCCCATGCCGTCCTTTTTGTTCCTGGATTGAAATGAGCCCGGCTTCATGCAGCATTCTGATATGTGCCGTCACAGAGCCTCCTGTCACCTCCAGTTCATCCGCGATTGAGGTCATTAACATGGGCCCTTTTTCAATCAGCAGCTCCAGGATCCTGACCCTGGCGTCAGATCCCAACGCTTTGAAAAGGGAAAGGCCTTCCCGATAGGAACGTACATACATGATAGTGCGAACCCCTTTCCGAAAAAGAAAATACGCCTATTGTCGAGTGAACGAGTAATAATTTTTTATACCCCCGGAATAGCGTTGTAAACATGCGGCTCAGAAATATATGCTTCAGCATGTGAAATGGAGGCTTGAAAATGCCAAAGCAACCAAAGGCGCAGGATTGCGCAAACCTCGCGATGGACGAGGCAGACGGGGACCTTATCCCTTACGCGCTTGGGAAAGAAACGCTCAACGGACAAGGTGCGGACTGCCAGGGCCTCATTGAGGCTGTGGTCCGATCTTTGGGCGGTGAGATGAGCTATCGAGGTTCCAATGATATGTTCAGAAATGCCTGTGCCTATGTGGACACGCTGAGCCAGGCAAGGAAGGTCGGCCGGCTCATTCCCGGCGCGGTGCTATTCATTGTCAAAAATGATGGAAACGAACCCCCGCAATACCGGGACGGCAAAGGCAACGCCAGCCATGTCGGATGGTACTGCGGCGGACGCTATGAAGTGGTACATGCCAGCAGTTCAAAAGGGAAGGTGGCACCTTCCACGCTCAAGAATGCCTGGACACATGCAGGCTGGCTGAAAGCTGTTGACTACGCATCGCAAGAACAAAACAAGGAGGAGGTGAACACGGGCATGGACATGATCGCATATGGCGCAAGCGGCGACCAGGTCAAAGAACTACAAATAACCCTGCAGAAGCTGGGCTACGACATTGGCAGCCGTACCGGCGTGGACGGCATCTTCGGCAAGACCACCCAGGCAGCTGTGGAGCAGTACCAACGCGACAAGGGTCTACCGGTTACCGGTGTCTGGGACGAGAAAGCACAGGCGGCTGTAACCGATACTACTAGAGAGCAGGCAGCGGAACCCACGGCAGCATCTGTCGCTCAGCGTCTGGGAGAGATCGCCCTGGAGCTTGCACAGATCGCGTCACAACTGAGTTGATGCATTACCGGATCATGAAACCAGAACCGCGGAGGCGGTATTTTTTATGGAGGAATGGAACATGAAAGTCATTGAATCGATCTGGGCGAAGATCCAGCTGGCCATTACGGTGCTGGGCGGAGCCCTTGGATACTTCCTGGGAGGACTGGATGGATTGCTGATTGCCCTCATTGTCTTTGTCGTGCTGGACTATATCACCGGGGTGATGGTGGCCATCATCGACAAGACGTTATCCAGCGAGGTGGGCTTTAGGGGAATCTTCCGAAAGATCCTCATCTTCAGTTTGGTCGGTGTGGCCCACATTGTGGACGCTAACATCATTGGTACGGGTGCCGGACTGAGGACGGCGGTCATCTTCTTCTACATGAGCAATGAAGGGCTATCCATCATGGAGAACACAGTGTACCTGGGATTGCCTGTGCCGGAGAAGCTCAAGACAATCCT
>CAZPBJ010000148.1:0-2530 GCA_964584685.1 uncultured Christensenella sp.
ATGAAACATTTCCCATCCGAAGCCAATCATGACTTTACCGGCGTGGGAAGCAGTTGAAGCCGGCCATCATCAACCTTATGTTATGTGTTAACTAACAACCCGTAACATGGAGGTTTTTAGGATGATGACCAGCACTCTATAACCATACACAGGGGATCAAAAATTTCAAACATGCTGCCATGGAGTACAAGGGCGGCGTCTACCGCGAGAGAATCGAACGCAAGGAACGCCGCTGCCCGGTCTGCGGTTCCCGCGAGGTCTCGGTCTACTTTGTCCGTGAGCGCCTGATTCATGGCCAAAACATCGGTTCCAAAAAACTTTTTCTCAAAGTCCCGATCCATCGGCTCTATTGCCGGAAATGTCAGGCAACGTCCTACGAGAATCCGGATTTTCTCCTCTATCCCAAAAGTCGCCTCACCCGTTCCCTGGCCCGCACCATTCTGGAATTGCGGCGAGAAATGAGTCTGAGCGCCATCGCCGCCCGCTACGGTTTGGACTGGGATACAGTCAAAGATTTGGAAAAGAGATGGTTGGAAAAGAAATTCCGCCGGATTCCCATGTCGGAGGTTCGCGACATCGGCATTGATGAGATTCACGTCGGACATGAATGGGTTGAAGGCAAGCGTCGGCAAAAGTACCTGACCGTGGTCCGGGACATGCAAACCGGGGCGGTGCTGTTCGTCGGCCATGGCAAGGGGTGCGAGGCACTGGCTCCTTTCAAGGCTCGGCTCAACCGGTTCAGAGGCAACATCGTGGCGGTGTGCATGGACATGAGCAACGCCTATGCCAAGTGGGTGAAGGACTGCCTTCCCAACGCGACCGTGGTCTATGACCACTTTCACGTCATTCAACTGATGAACCAGAAGTTGGACCAGATCCGCCGGCAAGTCCAGGTCAAGCTGGACCAGGAAGCCGTCCGGCAGCTGAAAGGAAAGCGCTGGCTGCTCCTGCATAACAGCGACAACCTCACGGACGACGAAAAGCTCTCGGTGAAAGCGCTGCGGCATGTTTCCCAAGACCTCTATGATGCCTGGACGCTGAAGGAGTACCTGATCAAAATCTATCAACTGGCCGATGACGGCAACGAGGCGCGGCAGATGCTGACCGATTGGGCCGGCATCTGCCAGCGCATGGACATCCCGGAACTGAAGACGATGGGAAAGACGGTTGAAGAGCACCTGGATGGAATCTGCGCCTATTGGACACAGAACGGCCTGACCAATGCCGCCATGGAAGGCTTCAACAACAAGGTGCGCCACATGTTCTCACAGGCCTACGGCTTTCATGACTACGACTACGTAAAACTGAAAATTCATGAATTGCCTTCAATGGAGATAAAGACGCAACTGCTCAGTTCCTGCTCGTAAGCATGGCCTTTTTTCGCAAAACCGGGAAGATGCACTGTTTTTCATAAAACCGGGAAGATGCAAACAGATATGCGTTTTCCTGCAATAGCCCCCCCCATATTATTGACGCAAATGTCCATGTTTTTGCGTCAAACGTCCATTACTATTTCGCTTCATTAGAACCATATTCTTACCGTATGGTGGCAATGTATTAGGAATTCCTGCTCGCGAGAAGTCAGAATCTGGGAATTAACAAACAAGGACTGACCATGAAACATCGGACATTCACCCTGATTGAGCTCCTGGTGGTGATTGCGATCATCGCCATTCTGGCGGCCATGCTGCTGCCGGCACTGGCCAAAGCGCGTGACAAGGCGCGGCAGATCAGCTGTACGAGCCAGCTGAAGCAGCTTGGCTTGGCCATGGGCATGTACATGGACGACTTTGCGCGTGCGCCCTATCAGCAGAAGTCTGAAAATGATGAGGCTAAGTCCGATACGCCCGAGTCCTTGATCTACAAGCTCAAGGGTTATGTCGGCGATAGCAAGATATGGAAGTGCCCGGCAACCGTGCGGGTCGCTGGCGAGACGGCGACGTTGATTTACAACAGCTACTTCTTTAACGGCGCAGTATTTCAGGGGGCCATTGCCCAGAGCGATGTGGTCTATCCGTCCGAGATGGCTTTTGCGCGAGATTTTAAGGATCATCGCCGCTGCGCCTGTATGCGGCCGCGGAGGAACACTGACCCTGTGGACCCTCTTACGGGGGCTGCGTGGTATGAAGTGTATTCTAATGTGGACACGCGGTTCGACCTAATGCACAACAATGGTGGTAATTTCCCGTATATGGACGGTCACGTCGGCTGGCTGAAAAATACCGCCGTTGAAGCGGGGGTCTTCGGCTTGACGCCGACTACGGCTCGCAGCAATGGCACAAAGTTAACCGTTCGTCGCTGATAGAGCCCTTTTCCAGCCAGGCCTTTTTGCACTAGAATTGATTGGGGTGCAAGGACACCCAAAATAGCCAATCGCAAGCCCCCCGAGGTAAATATGCCTCGGGGGCTTTTTTGTGCGCTGCGAAGATGCGTCTGGAAGAGCCAATGGTTGACGTGGCAATCGACTGCAATCAACGGCAATCGCCCGTAGTCGCTGGGGCGCGCCACCTTGGCTATCATAGATCGCGCT
>CAZPBJ010000149.1:0-726 GCA_964584685.1 uncultured Christensenella sp.
ATTCCTGATACTACCTCCGTTTTACTTCAACCCATGCTTTCAGGAACCCAGTTGTTTGCAGGTGCAAAAAGAGAAGATGGTTATGGTCATATTATAATGTGCGGATTAGGAGGTGTCTTTGTAGAGGCATTAGGTGATATCTCATCAAGACTTGCTCCCCTTTCTCATAAAGAGGCGAATGACATGATTACCTCTTTAAAAGGATACAAAATTATAAAAGGAACAAGAGGTCAGGATGGAGTCAATGAGACTATATACAGAGATGCGATAAGAAGATTATCTGCTCTTTGTATAGCAGCCCCTGAAATATACGAGATGGATATCAATCCATTACTTGGTAATTCAAGACAGGTAATTGCGGTTGATGCAAGGATCAGAATTGAGAAATAGATGAAAAATTTAATTAAGAAATTTGTTAAATGGTTTAGTAGCTTAAGTCAAACACAACAAGGCTATTTTCTATTAATTACTATTTTAATAATCGGTATTATAATAAGGTGGAACTACATTATTGATAACATAATAAAAGGATTTCGCTATTTTTCAAATTAAATTTATAAATTTCATTACTTTTTTCTTTCAATTTAAAATATTTTCATCTAAATTTGTAGAAATTCATAAAACTAAAAAATCAAGATATGGCATTAAGAGGAGCTATTGTAGTAGATACTGAGAAATGCAAAGGCTGTAGCGTTTGTGTTGTCAACTGTCCTACTAATACTATTG
>CAZPBJ010000149.1:772-2523 GCA_964584685.1 uncultured Christensenella sp.
CCTGACACCTGTATAACTGTTTACAGGATTAAAGTCTGAGAATAAAATATAAAGAGAAAGAATATGGCAGATCAAATTTTGATGAAAGGGAACGAAGCCATTGCTCACGCTGCTATCAGGTGTGGTTGCGATGGATATTTTGGATACCCTATTACTCCACAATCTGAGGTTATGGAGACTCTAATGGATGAACAACCTTGGGAAACAACTGGAATGGTTGTCCTTCAGGCTGAGAGTGAGACATCTTCAATAAATATGTTGTATGGCGGTGCTTCTTGCGGTAAAAAGGTAATGACATCATCCAGCAGTCCCGGATTAAGTCTAATGTGTGAAGGGTTAAGTTATTTAGCAGGCGCAGAATTACCATGTGTTGTAGTTAATGTCGTGAGAGGTGGCCCTGGACTTGGTACAATTCAACCTGGACAGGGGGACTATTTTCAAGCTTGTAAAGGCGGTGGACATGGTGACTACAAAATGGTTGTACTGGCTCCATCTTCAGCTCAGGAGATGTATGATTTCGTAGATCTTGGGTTCGAACTTGCTTTCAAATATCGTAATCCTGCAATGATACTTGCTGATGGTGTTGTAGGGCAAATGATGGAGAAGGTTGAACTGAGACCTATTAAACCAAGATGGACAAATGAGGAGATAATTAAAAACATGCCTTGGGCTACAACAGGAAAAACTCCGGACAGGAGTCAAAATGTCATAACTTCTCTTGCTCTTGATGCTGCTGTTCATGAAAGACTAAACCATACTCTTATTGAAAAATATAAAAGAATGGAAGATGAGGATGTTAGATTTGAGAGTATCCATTGCGAGGACGCTGAGCATGTAATTGTAGCTTATGGTTGTATGGCAAGAATTTGCGAAAGTACAATTGAAATGGCAAGGAAAGAGGGTATCAAATTAGGTCTGCTCAGGCCTATTACTCTATTCCCGTTCCCGACAAAGGAGATTGACAGAATGGTTCCTAATCTTAAGTCTATGATGTCCGTTGAACTTAGCACCGGACAAATGCTTGAAGATGTCAGGCTTGCAGTAAACGGAAGGATACCGGTTAATTTCTTTGGCAGGCTTGGAGGAATTGTTCCCTCTCCGGAAGAGGTATTCGAGGCATTTAAGAAGTCTATTAATAAATAACCTTAGCAATTATGGATGTAAAAGATATAATAAAACCGGAAAACAGGGTATACTCAAAATCTCCTGTTCTGACAAGTAATACAATGCACTACTGCCCTGGTTGTTCTCATGGTACTGTTCATAAACTGATTGCTGAGGTAATCGAGGAGATGGGCATTCAAGAACAAACAATTGGTATTTCTCCTGTTGGATGCTCAGTATTTGCATACAACTATATAGACATTGACTGGCAACAGGCTGCCCATGGCAGGGCTCCCGCTCTTGCTACTGCAACTAAAAGACTCCATCCTGAAAAATATGTATTCACATACCAGGGTGACGGGGACCTTGCATCTATTGGTACTGCTGAAATTATGCACGCAGCTATGCGCGGCGAGAAGATCACCGTTATATTCGTCAATAACGCCATATACGGCATGACGGGCGGGCAGATGGCGCCCACCACGATGGTGGGCCAGAAGACCACCACTTCGCCTTACGGCCGCGATAAGGAGCACTGCGGTTCGCCGCTGCGCGTTTCTGAAATGCTTGCCACAATCGAAGGCGCGGCGTTTATCGAGCGCGTTTCCATGCATGATGTGGCGCATGTGCGCGCCGCAAAGAAGGCC
>CAZPBJ010000150.1:0-2500 GCA_964584685.1 uncultured Christensenella sp.
GAAAAAGCGAAAACCGTGGAAATGGTCGTAATGTCTTATGATGAGTTCCTAACTAAGTTTATTAAATAACCAAATATTATTATGTCAAGATTTGAATCATCGAAATTTTTAAAAAGCCCATCAGCAATGAATCAGCAAGTGTTGAAAGTGGCTTGTGACAACCTCGGTTGGCAATATAAAATCATAAATGATGAGTTAATTATAATGGATGTTGGGAAACAACAAGACCTTCATGGTGAATTTGTCTTAAAAGTAAAAGGAGATCAGGTAATTTATAATAGCTATTACATTAAAAACGGCCAGGAACTGGTTAAAGAATTACAGTCTGTTTTTTATCCGTTGAATGTAAACTATTCAAAACAGGCAGTAATTCAGGAATTTGAAAGGAATGGATTTACATTTAAGCGGGACTGGGATTTTACGAAAACAGAAGACATTGCAGAGCATTTTTTCATGGTTGGCGTGACTAAAATTGAAGACGAAGAAATAAAGAGATATGAAATTGAATTCTCAATTCTTATAGATGGAACTATCATTACAGATTCTAACTATTTACCAGATGATGTGAATGATTTAGCTCATTTGGCAATGGATGAAATTGAAAACCTACTCGGTAATAAAAGAGTGATGACTAAAAAAGAGATTCCTGTTGAATATAGAAACAGGGTAAAATCCAGAACAGAAGAGATTAATAAACTTAAAAACAGATTATAAAATGGCAAAATACGATGTTTTCGAAGAAATAAGGATAATGCTTAATGCAAATTATCCATTACTCTATCTGGCAACTTCTGAATATGGCAGAACCATGCAAAAGTTAAGAAGGATTGCTTATGAATTAGATTATTCATTCCATACCTGGGACAATGTTGATGGGTTGCAATCTCATATAAAAAACCACAACAACAAACTAGAAAAAGTTGAGAAACATAAAGCCCATGGTGAAACAAAGGGATATCAAGAATTTTTGGAATTCATTAAACGTGATACGGAAGCATCCACCTCAAAAAACAAAGAGATTTTTTTGGTTGAAGATTTTCATAAATACTTCAAAGATGAGAAGGTAATTGTTTATTTAAGAAAACTTACAAATATTCTCAAAGCCTTTGATAAACATTTAATTCTGATGTCTCCATTTTTGAAATTGCCTGAAGAAATCGAAAAATATGTAACGATAATCAATATTCCCCTACCTGATAAAGATGATTTAAAGCTAAGGCTGGATTATATCAAAGAAAGAGAAAATGTAAATCCTGATTTAGAAAAGCTCCTGCTTGATTCTGCACTTGGATTGACTGACATGGAAGCTGATTTAGCGTTCCGGCTTGCTAAAGTGAAAGTCGGTTTAAATTCAAAAGATGCTACGAGAATTATTTCTAACGAGAAGGAACAGATTATTAAGAAAAGCGGCATTCTTGATTACTATCAGGTTAATGAGGACTTGGAAAAAAGTGTGGGCGGTCTTGACACTCTGAAGAATTGGATAAAACAGCGTAACAAAGCTTTTGAACGTAAAGCAAAGGACTTTGGGTTGCAAGAACCTAAAGGAATTTTATTGCTGGGGGTTCCAGGTTGCGGTAAAAGCTTGACTGCAAAATGTGTTGCCACAGAATGGAAACAACCTCTTTTAAGATTGGATATAGGAAAAGTTTTTCAAGCCGAAGTTGGTAGCAGTGAAAATAATATTCGAATGGCTATTGCCACTGCCGAAGCTGTTGCTCCATGCGTTTTGTGGATTGATGAAATTGAAAAAGGGCTTAACGTTGGCGGTGGCGAAAAGGATGGTGGCACTAATTCAAGAGTGTTTTCTACCATTTTAACATGGATGCAGGAAAAAACAAAACCTGTTTTCGTTGTAGCCACTGCAAACAATATCAGCGATCTACCTCCTGAATTGCTGCGAAAAGGACGTTTCGATGAGATTTTCTTTGTTGATTTACCAAACAAAAACGAAAGAGAAAATATTTTTAAAATTCATTTGGCAAAGTATGGTCAAACAACTATTACCGACCTCAACATTTTAGCTGAAAAAACAAAGTTCTTTAATGGTGCTGAAATTGAAGAAACTGTCAAAGAAGCAATGTTCCTTTCGTATGTTGAAGACCCTGACAAATTACAAGTATCTATCCGGCATTTGGAACTTGCAATCGAACAAATTGTGCCGTTAGCTCAAACTATGCGGAGGAAAATTGAAGGTTTAAGGGAATGGGCATCTACAAGAGCAAGGCTTGCCAGTTCTGTTAAAAATGACGAGAAAATGGAAACTGAGGAAAAAGCTGAAGAAACAAAAGTTGTTCAGACAAAAAGGGAGAAAGAAGAGGACATTTTTTAATCCAACGCATTTGCAAGCACATTGCCAATACCGCACCAGCCAACGCTGCAACCAAAGTATTGTCAAAGAGCTTGCAAAGCCAGCCCGAAAGAAGAATTTCAAAATTTTTCCCCTCGCTTAAAAGAAAAAAATTAAAACACGCCAACACACGGGCGACACAGACAGAAA
>CAZPBJ010000151.1:0-2453 GCA_964584685.1 uncultured Christensenella sp.
CCGTGTGCACCTGTGCGTTTTTCATCAGCAGCATCTTGATGCCTTGTGTCAGGATGCCTGTCAGCAGAACCATGCCGGCCATGGTGGCCAGCACTTCCTTGGTCAACAGCTGTGTCAGGTCGGGGGCTGCGCCCTCGGCCGGCACGGCATCCACCGCCTCGGCAAACGCAATCGGAATCATCATCAGGGAAATGGCCACCATGACCAACAGTAGAACCGCCAGAAACTTTTTCATTTCTTACCTCCAGTTTGCTCATAGCCTCGTTCGTCCAGAACGTGTTGTCGCATCCGCTCATATTCCTCGGTGACCGGGCCGTTGCAACCGAGCCTTTTCAGGCCGTCGAGAATAACGAAGTTGCACTTGAACAGGCGCTTGATGTCCCGCAAGGCTCGGTTGAACAGCTTGTACATCAGGTATAGCCGAACAGATAGTGTGATGAGGGCCGACAAAATCACAAAGAAAATGGACCATAGCCACCATAGGTCCCGTAGTAGGTTTATGCCGTTTATGCTCATGCGCACAGCCCCTTAGTTAATCAGAATCAGCCCATGATTCAGCGATGGTGTCCTTCAGCATGGTGATCATCGCGCCGAGGTAGATGTTCTTCGCCCTCTCGGGATCTGCCTCGTTCTGCGAGGTGTATTCCATGACCCGTATTGGCAGGGATGCAGTCACCATCACCTCCCTCCCCCTGCGCTTGCTTTTTTTGAGCGTTTCGGGGTTGGCGCTTGCGGCCAGGGGCAAGAAAGGCCGCTATCCATCATCTGATGGACGCTCACCTTACATGCCCTCCGCAATTTGGAGCGCGCGCTTCAGAACAGCGACCAGCTCCGCCTTGTCGTTCGTGTCTGCTGGCGGGGGTGGCCCTGCGCCAAGCAGGCTGTTCATCTTCGCCTGGTCTGCTTCCTTCCAGCTCCCATCGACCTTTAGGCCGTTGTTAATCTGGAAAAGCCGGACCACATTTTCGGTGTCCTGGCCGAAGATGCCATCAATGCCCCTGGGGTCAGAGCGCGTGGGCTTGAGCGTGTAGTTCAAGCCAACGAGCGCCGCCTGAAGCGTGCGCACCGCCGCCCCCGAGGACCCTCTGGAAAGTGTCATGGGTTTCCCTCCTTGTCCGTTGGTTGGGTAAAGCAGCACCGGAATGGCCCAGTCTGTCCAGTGCTCCGGCCTCAGCGGGCCAACATGCACGCCTGTTCCGCCGTAGCCACCCGACTGGATGACCCGGCCTTTGCCGTCGTAGAGCCCGGTATGCGACATCACCTTGGGGTCCTTCGAGCTGCGGTTGAAAAGAACACAGGGCTTGTCGGGCAGCGTGGCCATCGGCCCCTTCTCTGCCCAGTTAGACTCATCGTTCCATTGGCTGGTGGCTCCACCACCCATCAACGTGCGGCCGGTGGCCTTGGTCACCATCACGCGGGTGAAGCCCCGGCAGTCAAAAATCCTTTTACCGTTGTACCTGCATCCGGAGCAGGAAGGTCTGCTGCCGTTGAGCACCTGGCAGGCCTTGGTGATGGAAGCAGCGTGCGCTGGTTTGCTCCGGGCATAGGCGCTTCGGTTGTTCGGGGTGCACTTTTCGCCCAAGGCACCGAAAACATAAGCCCCGCCAACATCGGCCAGGGCCAAGTCAATCATGAGGTTCGCGGTGTCCATGCTGGTCGTTTCCTCCTTCGGTGGAGCCTGGCCATAGGCAGACACCACCTGCGTTCCGGGATAGTAGAAATTCAGGATCTCTTTGTAGCCAACACCCTGCTTGGCGGCGAACATGGTGCCGTACTGGGAAAGCCCCACGCCGTGGCCATAGCGGATTCGCTCCTTGGCGGCCTCCCGGCGCTGCAGCTCCTGATACGTCCATTGGTCAGGACGAAGCACCAGGTAGGGCTGATCAGAGCTATTTGGCCACTTGTATCTGCTGTTTTTGGTGCTGCCATTGTTTGCGCTGCTGTAGTGGGCGGTCTTCCCGATGTGCCGCCCCTCGAAGGTCAGCACCTCGCCCTTCGTGTCCTCAACGCCCTTGATGGCGTTTGGGTAGGTGGAGGCATTGGTCATCCGGGCAGCGATAAAAGCCTGGTCATGTGCGCCAGTGTCGGTGATGACCCTGCCGTCCCTGGCGCTGGGATAGGCAAAGGTGCGGGCTGCCACCGCCTGTGCCCTGCATGCTTCCAGTGGCGCATTGCCCACTTCGGATGCTACGACCGCCTTGATGTAGTCCTCGAAGGGCACAGTCACGATGTCGCCAGCAGATTTCCCGAAGTGCTTCAGGTTACCTGCCAGGCTAAGTTTGACCTTGATATTCACATGGTCACCTCCACAATGGACATAAGAAAACCGCCCTCATCAGGCGGTTAGAGTGGATTATGGTCGATTAGGGTCGATTAGGGTCGATTCTTGCGAACCAGCACAAAGTCCTCCAGCACCTTGCGCCTGAGGGCGTCGTTGTTGCAGTGCTTCATCA
>CAZPBJ010000152.1:0-2439 GCA_964584685.1 uncultured Christensenella sp.
GGGGGTAGAAACTGGACATAACGATTGGTATTCTGAACAAGAAAAACTCGTTGTGGACAGACGGAACCAAACGTGGACAGGAGGACACCACAATGAAGTACACGCGGGACGAAAGACTGGACATTGGTCGCAGGATCTACCAAGGCGAGATCAGCAGGTTTGAGGCAGCGGAAAAATATGGTATCGGCAGCGATACAGCTCGCAATTACATGCGGATATACCGAGCGGAGAACCATCTTCCCGCCAGGATTGTCGAGTCGAATGCAGACAAAATAAAAGAGCCGCCTCGGCCGCCTGTGCGCTTGGAAGATTACGAGTCAATGACCAAGGAGGAACTGCTACATGAAATTGTCAGGGCTAAAATCATCGAAGCGCGGCTAAAAAAAGGATACATAGTGAAGGGAGATGGTATTCTGGAGGGTTGCAGTCCTTCAGACAGCAAGAGTACCAAGTGATCCTGGAACTATCTGAGATGTTTCCCATTAAACTTTTATGCCAGACCATGGGCATTCAACGAAGCAGTTTCTATAACTGGAAGGCACATCTGTCCAATCCCTCAAACCGAACGCGGGCCCTGATTGCATCTATTCTGCTGTTCCAGGAGTATCACCTGAAGTATCCGTCACATGGCTACCGCTGGTTGAATGCGAAGATCCACCTGGATACAGGGGAGATAATGTCCGACCAGTATGCGCACAAATGCTGCAAAACAGCCGGGGTGAAGAGCCAGGCGAGGCACTACCAGTATAGAAAGCCAGGAGAGCCTTACAGAGTATTCCCGAATTTACTCATGACGGAACTGAACATAAGGGGGCCGTTGCAATGCATCGTAAGCGACATGACAGCATTCCATGTCAAGGGGGTTTATTACGAGCTGACCTTGTATATGGACCTTTGGAACAATGAGATTGTCAGTCATTCATTATCTTCAAAACGTGGAGATCGGATGACATACATCAGTGGGCTGAACGGTTTGTTGGCATTGAAAGAGGCCTATCCTGAACACAAGATGGTGCTGCATTCGGATCAAGGCGCTGTCTATTCCTCGAAAGACTTCAATGATCTACTTCCCATGTACAACATTGTCCATTCAATGTCACGTGTAGGGACGCCGACCGACAATGCAGCGATGGAGGCGATCAATGGTTGGATAAAAGCGGAGTTGTTTATGGACCTTCATGTGACGGGTGACAGGTGCGTTGACGAGGAGATTGATGAATACATTGTATTCTTTAATGAGCAACGTCCTGCTTACTCTCTGAATTACCTGACTCCCAAGCAATATCGGGAACGGTTTGCTTCGGTTACTGGTTGCTGATAGATTCCGAAGCCGGAGGAACCAGGAAAACGCGTACGCAGCCACCGCCCACGGCGGCTTGTCCTTGACAGGTTCTTGAGAAACAGTACGATCTCCGTTTCGACGGCGAAAATGAGTTCTGGTTGCTGATGAGTTCTTCGCCGTCGGTAGGCCTCATACAATGTTTCTCAAGGTTCTGTCAAGGATGGCGTCGGCAGGGCAGAATAGTCCATTCGAAATTTTCTCCAAATTTATAAAACCATCTGTGTCCAGAATATATTGACTACTGCAGCGCCCCTCCCCGCTTCACCTGCCCATCCCCGTCCTCACCAGCACGCGATGTTGCTGTCTGTCCTGCCCTCGGTGCCGCCCATGAGGGCGCCGTTTGGCAGCTTCCAGATGATCTGGCCGCGGCCAAAGCTGAAGGGATCCGCCATAATCTCCACCTGGTGCCCGCGGTCCTGCAACTGCCGGGCCAGCGCGGGGGAGAAGCTGGCTTCCACGGTGAAGGATTTGTCCTTCATCCACTGCCAGCGCGGCGCGTCCAGCGCCTGCTGGGGGTTTAAATGGAAGTCCAGCAGGTTCATCACCACCTGTACATGCCCCTGGGGCTGCATGTAGCCGCCCATGACGCCAAAGGGGCCGATGGCGGCGCCGTCCTTGAGCAGGAAGCCGGGGATGATGGTGTGGTAGGACTTCTTGCCGGGCTTTAAGCAATTGGCGTCACCCTCGTTGAGGGAAAAGTCCGCGCCGCGGTTTTGCAGCGCGATGCCGGTGCCCCGGATGACGATGCCCGAGCCAAAGCCCATGTAGTTGCTTTGGATGTAGGAGACCATGTTGCCTTCCCTGTCCGCTGTGCACAGGTAGACTGTGCCGCTGCCGCGCGGCTGCCCGGGGCTGGGCAGTGCGGCGGAAGCCTGGATGAGGGCCGCGCGCTCCCTGCCGTAGGCGTCTGACAGCAGGTCACCGGGGGAGACCGCCATGTGGCGGGCGTCGGTCACGTGGTGCTTGGCGTCCGCGAAAGCCAGCTTCATGGCCTCCCACTGAAGGTGGATGGTGCGCGCGTCATCCCGGGCGGTGAACTCAAAGTTTTTGAGGATGTTCAGCGCCATCAGCGCGGTGATGCCCTGGCCGTTGGGCGG
>CAZPBJ010000153.1:0-2381 GCA_964584685.1 uncultured Christensenella sp.
GGCGTTGATGACGCACACGCCCAGGCGCTGGGTGAAGGCGGGCGCGTCTCCCAGCGAAGGCTCAGTTGCCTGCGGCCATGTGCATCCACGCAAGGCCAGCCTTGCTTTATCGTAGCGCTCGGTCAAGCTGGTGTAGTACTTATTGTACTCTGCCTGATCCACGGCAGCGCGGGCGTTTTCTTACATGGACTGATACATGAACGCGGAAACTACGAGAAGCGCATTATGCAGTTAATTCCCATCCGCGGTCAGCGCACTCAGGTCATAGACGTGTTCACTTACCAGCACGACTCCTTCAGCCCCGAACTCTATCAGGCCGCAACCCCAAGGAACTGTTCATATGTGATTTTAAACTTCACCATGATCTTATATCCGGCACCAACCTCGATGCGATCAATCAGCCTGGCGAGGATCATGTGCCGGGTCTCTTTATTCGCGTCATCGAACTGTTCCGCCCATTTGATCACGTCGCTCACCTGTGTGACGGCCGCACGGTTCGTCGCTTCTTCCTTTTCCATATTTTCTTTGGCTTCCTTCATTCGCTGCTGCGCCGCGTCGCGCTTCTCCCGATACTTGGGCATCATGGAGTTGATGATGGAAACGTCGATGCTGTTTTCCCCCGTCAGCGTCTTGATCGTTTGCTCTTCCAACGCAGTAATCTCCTTTTGTGCTTGTTGGAAGTCAGCCTCCGCCTGCCTGAATGCCACCTGGTAAATGCTAATGTTGCGCTGTAAGGACACATTTAGCAGTTCTTCGCTCGGCGTTGTTTTGATATGCTGGAAAAATTCCTGCACCACCTTGACGACTGTGTTGATCACCACATCGGCGTTATAAACGTTCATCCCATCGCAGGTCGTCGGTGCATTCGTTTTTCGGTAACAGCGGTACATATTCCTGCGATACTCTCTGGTGCTTCCGTCCGCCAGCTTGCGCCGGGTCACGTTCGGATAAAAAGCGAGCCTGTTGCCGCAATGCGCGCAGTAGATGAAACCCGCCAACAGATTGTCGGATTTAGTCTGTTGTGGGAAGCGCATCTCGCTGCCCAGTGAAGGCGCGCGCCCTTTCACGGTATCAAGGCAGCGCTCATATAGTTCGTCATCGATGATGCGGTACTTTTCAAACGGCTCTGATTTTGCACTGTTTGAACGCATGATGCCGATGTAGATCGGATTATCTATCAGTGCCCGGATGGAAGTCCCACGCCAAAGAGATGTTCCGCGCTTTGTCTTGATTCCGCGCTCGTTCAGCAGGTTAGCTGCCCGGACCGTCCCATATCCTTCGTCAGCCAGCAGACGGAATATCTCGCGTACAACGGCCGCTTCCTCCTCGTCGATCACCAGATCGCGCACAGGCTGGTTCTTCTTGTTTATGCGACCGAGGTACTCCAGTCTGTACCCGTAAGGCACAAGACCACCGGTATACTGCCCATCCTGTGTCATCTGCGCAAGTCTGGTCTTGACACGGATGGAAGTCTTCTCGCTTTCCCCGGAAGCTTGCCAGAAGCGGATATAATTCAGCAGCTTGTCAACATGGTTGTCAAACCGCTGCTCGCCTTCTTTTGTGCTCCAGACTTCGATGCCCTGCTGGACGAACCACTGTACTACAAAGGGTGTTTCGTCTTCTCGTCTACCAAGCCGGTCGAACATGAAAACAAGCAGAACATCAAATTCATGTAGCATAGCACGCCTTTTGATTTCAATAATGGCGTCACGGGCGTTGGTGCTGACCTTGTAGCCCGACACTCCTTTTTCAGAAATTTCATCAATGATCTTCCAGTCGGGATGGGCCGCAGCGTATTCACGGCATGCTGTTTTTTGCATGGGGATGTCATCATGGTCGACTTGCCCGATAGTGGAGACTCGGTAAAGGCAGATGACTCTCTTCATTCGATTACCTCATTTCTCTCTTTTCTTTCCCGCATCAACATTCCCAGCACGTCACGAACTGCTTGCACATCAGGTTGCTCGGCGAATATAACCGTGACCTTCGGGACTGTTGCGGCTTTGGATTTGCCAGATAAATCAAGGCTTTCTGGCGTTTCCGCAGTGGTATTAATCACTCTGTTTTCACCGGATAGCAAGTTAATTCGACCAGTACGACCGCCGATATTTTCCGCCTCGGTAACGTCAAAAATAATGTCTTGCGATTCCTTGATCGCCCTCGTACCACCAAGCCCTTTTCTTTTGCAATATGTCTTTATCGTGTTGGCAGAAAGCGAAAGTTTCTGAGCGATTGCTGTATATCCAGTTCCTGCCTCTCGAAGCCTCTTAATCTCACTGCGCTGTGCATCGTTCACTATGATGCCCTCCCACCAAATTCACGGAGGTCAAAACAGCAACCTCCTACCTTGTTTGGAAAGTCAGGGCACGCTTTGAACGAAA
>CAZPBJ010000154.1:0-2319 GCA_964584685.1 uncultured Christensenella sp.
AAAATAAAGCTGTGCGGTGACGGCTGTTTGACGTAACGGGGACGGAAGCCCAGTCCTGCCCGATCTGCCAAGCCTTGCTGAAGTATTACGACCGACGCAAACGCACGGCACTCAATGCGCGGGGCGAACGAGAAGTGTACCGTCTGCGCCGTCTGCGCTGTTGCAACTGCAAGCGCATCCACTTGGAAATGCCCTGGTTCCTCATCCCGTACAAGCGGTATCGGCTGGAGGTTATCGAAGCGGTCATCGAAGACCGTGCAGAACAAGCACCGGTTGAGGAACGGACACGGCAGAAGATCAAAGCCTGGTATCGGCAGATCAAGACACACTTCCTGGGCGTATGGCACAGATGCATCACGCACGGCTTTGCGTCCCCGCACCAGCACCCGGCTCTGGCCGCGTATGTCAGGGCCACCGTCAACAGCGGATTCTGGCCCACCCACCCGTTCGGGCGTCGTATCTGAGTGAAAAATCCTCTACAGTTGGAGAAAACAGCTGAAATGGAGGATCAGATCGATGGGAAAAGCAAAAAACCCGGATGAAGTGGCCATGAACCGCGTCGAAACCCTGGGACCCTTGCTGTATGGCAATGTGGACCCTGCTCAGCGTGCCCAGCTCATCCGGCAGATCCATGAACGCACCGGGATTTCGGAGCGCACCTTGCGGCGCTGGCTGTTTCTGTACCAGCACGACGGGTATCAGGGGCTGTTGCCCAAGAGCAAGCCGGGCAACACCAGCGGCGCCATCAGCGAACAGCTGGTGGACGAGGCAGTGCTGCTGCGCCGAGAAGTACCCACCCGCAGCATCCGGCAGATCATCAATATCCTGGAGATGGAAGGCCTGGCCGAACTTGGGGCGATCAAGCGGTCCACCTTGCAGGACCACCTCATCAAGCGCGGCTACGGGTCGCGCCAGCTGAGCATGTACCACAGCAGCGGCGCCGGCGCCGCCCGGCGCTTCCAGCGGGTGCACCGGAACGATTTATGGCAGCTGGACCTAAAATACCTGTTGGTCTTGCCGGAGACGAAAGATCGCAAGGCCCAGCAGCTGTATGCGTCCGTCATCATCGACGATGCCACCCGATTGGTGGTTGCCTGCAAAGTCTATGAGAAGCAGGATACGCATAATGTGCTGGCCAGTTTCCGCCACGCCATTGAGCAGTACGGCATCCCCGATCGGATATTCACCGACTGCGGCAGCCAGTACCTCAGCCAGCATGTCCAGCAGGTGTGCGCGAAGCTAAATATTAATAAAATCACAGCGAGGCCAAGGCGTCCCCAGTCAAAAGGTAAAATTGAAGTCATGAATAAGTATTTAGACACATTTGTCGCCGAGGTCAAGCTGAAGCACCCGGCAAGTGCCGCTGAAGTCCAGCACTATCTGGATATCTGGATCCAGGAATTGTACCACCACAAGCCGCATTCGGCCCTCAACGAACGTACGCCGCTGGAAGTCTTCAAGCAGGACAACAAGCCGCTGCGCTGGGCGACCAGGGAGCAGCTGGACTACGCGTTCGTGTTCACACAAAAGCGCCTGGTCGACAAAACCGGCTGCCTGTCGTTCCGCAATATCCTCTGGGAAGCCGGACAGGACCTGATCGGGATGCGGGTGGACGTGGCCTTCCGGCCGGACAATCCCGATGAGATCGAGGTCTTCCATGAGGGCTTTGAGCCACGGGCGGTCAAACCGCTGGTCATTACGGCCCACAGTGCCCCTAGAAAACGGCTCCCGCTGCCCGCGCAGGTCAAGCCCAAGACCTCCCGCGAGCTGGATGCCGCCGAAAAGAAGTACCGTGAACACCGCGACCTGGCCCGAACCGCCATCTCGTATCGCGATGTCCTGGAGGAACGCTGAGATGTTCGAAGTATTTTATGGATTGGAACGCACCCCCTTCAGCCACGGTATAGATACGGACCACGTGTTCCTGACCCACAAGACCGACGAGACACTGGCACGGCTCCAGGTTGCCGCCAGCAGGCAGTGGTTCGCTCTGCTGACCGGCGACTGCGGCACCGGCAAATCCACCCTGATTCGCAAGCTGTCTGCACGGTTGGCTGAGAATAACAACTACCGCGTCCTCTACCTGGCCGATTCCAAGCTGACGCCCAGGCACTTCTATAATGGGCTGCTCGAGCAGATGGGCGCCCAGGGACGCTTCTATCGTGGTGACGCCCGCCGCGTCCTGCACCGTGAGATCGAGATCCTCCGCGCCGTGCATAGCCTCAAACTGGTAGTCGTTATCGACGAAGCCCATCTCCTGGACCGGGAAATGGTTGAGGAGATCCGCTTCCTGCTCAACAGCCGCATGGATTCGGAGAA
>CAZPBJ010000155.1:0-2268 GCA_964584685.1 uncultured Christensenella sp.
TGTGCTGATAGCGGTCGGCCGATTTCGGCTCGTTCGCCTTCGCAAGAACGTCCTTTACATCGCGGAACTCAAATGTTTTGCCGTTAAGGTGCGTTTTAAGCTTCATTGCAAAAATCAATCCTTTCTCAAATATTGACTATGCGCAAAATAAGTGTTTTCACCCCCGATCGACGGGCCGCGCCTCACCATGGCCCGCATGTCCCTTATTCAGCCTCGCTGAGCTAAAATAAAGACCTGATCCCCCGCTGCCTGTCACAAACGCAGCGCGCGTATCTTCACAAATTTTTATATAAGATTATGTTACCTCAGACAAGAAGTTTTGTCAAGTTGAATAACGGGCGGCGGCCCGCATAATTGCCGCCCGTACAAAATAACGGGCGGCGGATATTGCCGCTTGACATTCTTACTCTTTATGTTTATAATTGTAACGCGTGTTTATAACAACGCGAACCAATCCTTGCTCCGCGCATAAAGCGGGGCCAAAGTCCAAAAGGAGGTGTAAAGATGGCAAAACTTACCGAAAAGTACGAGGTCGTCATGCTCTTTAAGAGCCAGGACGAGGAAGCCACCAAAGCTCTTGTCGAGAAATTCACCGGTCTTATCAGTGATAACGGTACTATCGACAGTATAGAGGAGTGGGGCAAACGCCGGCTCGCTTATCCCATACAGGATGAGAACGAGGGCTACTACGTTCTTGTGAATTTCACAAGCGCTCCCGATTTCCCCACCGAGCTTGACCGTAACTTCAACATCACGGACGGTGTTCTCCGCTCGCTGATAACCACCAGAAAGGAATAAGGGACAGCTATGAACAAAGTCGTCATCCTCGGAAGATTGGCCGCTGATCCCGAACTTCGCCAGACGAGCAACGGCATATCCGTCACCTCGTTCACCGTTGCGGTGGACCGCTCGTTTTCCAAAAACGCCGAGCGCCAGACAGATTGGATAGACGTTACCGCGTGGCGAAGCACGGCCGAATTTATCTGCAAATATTTTCAGAAGGGCAAGCCGATCATCGTTGAGGGGTCCCTCCAGACCCGCACCTACGACGACAAAAACGGCAGCAAGCACAAGGTCACAGAGATCGTGGCCGACAACGTCGAGTTTGTGCCCGGCACCGGCAACGGTTCCGGAGCGAGGTCCGACGCCCGCCCTGTTGAGCGTGTGGAGTCCGCCGCGCCTATAGCCGACCCTGCGCCGCTCGCCTTCTCAAATGGCAGTGCCGATGATTTTTCCGTGGTGGAAGAGGACGACCTTCCGTTCTGACTTTCCTGTCCGCAGCTTAAAATTTACGATTTTACAAGGAGGATACATCCGTGGATAGACCCGATAGGCCCGACAGGCCCGGTAACCGCAACAGGCACGCCCGCAAAAGGGTCTGCGCTTTTTGCGTAGATAAAATAACCGATATAGATTATAAAGACGTTCCGCGTCTTCGCCGCTTCCTCTCCGAGAGGGGCAAAATAATTCCCCGCCGCGTGACCGGCACCTGCGCCCGTCACCAGCGCCAGCTCACCGTCGCCATCAAGCGCGCGCGCCATCTGGCGTTCCTGCCCTACGTCAGCGACTGATAAAAAGAGCGATAAATCCCCCGCCTCCGGCGGGGGATTTTTTAATTCGCAGGCGCGGGGACGGACCATTATACGTAAACGGCTCCGCCCAAAAAAGGCGTGGCGCGGCGCATACGTCCCCGCTTTCGCCATGGCCGAGAAAACAGACGCGCACCCGTCTTTGCCGTTACGCTTTATGGCTCCAAATGGCCGTTTGCCGGCACAGCCCCGCGGCAGCTTCCAAAAAGATAGCTTTCCCAGCAAATATTACACTTTATTTCTTGAGTATTTTGTTGTGTAATTGCTTTATTGGGCCAATGAATATTATTCCATTTTATTATGATGACTGCGGAAGGTGTGAGTCGATTTGGACCAGACGGCAAAGCGTGCTCCCGACGAGTGGAAAGAAATAATCTCCGGTCTGCCCTCCGTGCTGAACTCCGAGTTCGTGCTGGACGACGGCGGTTCCATAAGCGAGCTGCATGTGCTGGCCTCCTCCGACCGCGGCGCAAAACAGATCGTGCGCGACATACAGTCCGCCATGATGGCCCGCTTTGGCATAGAGCTTGACCACCGCGTCGTCAGCGTGGCGCAGATACCCTGTTCCATCGCCTCGCCCGCCAAGGCCGGCATCGATCGGATAATCTGCTCCGGGATGGATATTTCCATAAGGAGCACCGGGTGCGAGGTGTCGGTGGAGCTTGGCTGCCACGGAGAA
>CAZPBJ010000156.1:0-2228 GCA_964584685.1 uncultured Christensenella sp.
GATGGTACAATCGGGAGGCGATAATCATACAAAATGGCAGAAATGGATTGAATAGCGAATATTCACGAGATGGCAAAACTTGACCTTGTTAAATAAATGATGCATAACAAACAAAAAAAATTTAACCATATGAAAAGAGAGAACAACTTAACGAGAAGAACATTTCTTAAAACTTCGGCTGTTGCCGGAGCAGCAGGCGTGATCGGGACCGGAACGACGGGTTTTTTAACCTCTTGCAGCGGTGAGAAAAAGGATGTAACGGTTCCCCTGAAAGAACCCGGAACGTATTACGTGCCGGAGTTGGTGGACCTGGCTACAGACGGAAAAGAGTTGAAAGCTGGTGTTGTCGGTTGCGGAGGAAGAGGATCGGGCGCCGCCATGAATTTCCTGAATGCCGCTAACGGTGTTACGATCGTGGCGTTGGGCGACGTGTTCGAAGACAAGGTGAACGGCCTGGCCGACAAGCTGAAAGCGGAAAAAAGCATCGATGTACCGGCCGACAAGCGTTTCGTGGGCCTGGATGCGTACAAGCAGGTCATTGACAGCGGGATTGATATCCTGATCGACTGCACGCCGCCGTTTTTCCGCGCGGAACATTTCAAGTATGCCGTGGAACAGGGCAAGCATTGTTTCCTGGAAAAACCGGTTTGCGTGGATTCGGTGGGATACCGCACCATCGTGGCGACAGCCAAACAGGCCCAGGCCAAGAATTTAAGCGTTGTCACCGGAACGCAGCGCCACCACCAACGCTCATACGTTGAGTCATACAAACAGATCATGGGCGGCCTTATCGGGGAGATCACCGGGGGAGCCGTCTACTGGAACCAGAGCATGTTGTGGTACCGCGACCGCCAACCCGCCTGGAGCGATTTCGAATTCATGGTCCGCGACTGGGTCAACTGGACCTGGCTCTCAGGCGACCATATCGTCGAACAACATGTCCATAACCTCGACGTCATCAACTGGTTCACCGGGCTCTATCCCACCAGCGCCGTGGGCTTCGGCTCCCGCCAGCGCCGCGTGACCGGAGACCAGTACGATAATTTCGGTGTTGACTTCACCATGGAGAACGGCATCCACCTGCACAGCATGTGCCGCCAGATTGACGGATGCGCCAACAACGTGAGCGAATTCATCCAGGGAACAAAAGGTTCGTGGACAAGCCAGGGCGGGCACGTGATCAAGGATCTGGCCGGAAACGTCCTCTGGCAATACGACGGTGAGGCTGAAAAGGCGAACTTCAAGCAGACCGACCCCTACACGCTGGAACACGTGAACCTGATTAACTGTATCCGGGCAAACACCCCCATCGAGCAGGCATCCGAAACGGCAGTTTCCAACCTGGCAGCCATCATGGGACGCGAGGCGGCCTACAGCGGCCAGGAGACCACCTGGGACGCCATGGCGGCGGCTCCCCTGGATTATACCCCGGCAGACCTGAACATCGGCAAGATGGACATGAAAGGCTTTACTGTCCCTGTGCCGGGAAGTGCCAAATAAAAGAATAAATACGTTATAATCATGACGATAGACAGAAGAAAATTCATCAAATCATCACTTGCCGGTGCCGCTGTAGCCGGCCTTGGAAAGTCCCTGAGCGCTTTCGCGGGTGAAACCCCGGCCGGTACTCCTCCCGCCTTTCCGATCAAGGCAGAGCTCAGAATATCGTTTCAGGAAGGGACAGCTCCCGGTGCAAACCTGAACGAAAAGTTCGACTTTATGGAAGAACACGGCGTGGTGGGGTTCGAGCCCCACGGCAGGGGGATGAAAGGCAGGATGCAAGAGTTCAAGGATGCGTTAAAAGGGCGTAACATCAAAGTTAGCGCCGTTTGCGCCGGCTTCGAAGGGTTCATTCTTTCTACCGATCCCGCTATCCGCAAGAAATGCCGTGACACGATGGAAGAACTGATCATCCTGGGCGGTGAACTTGGCTCAACGGGAGTGATCATCGTTCCGGCGTTCAATTCGCAGGTGCCGGTGATGCCACATACACAAAAAACGCGCGATTTCCTGTGTGAGCAGTTCAACGAAATGGGCAACACGGCTCAAAAGTATGGCACAACGGTTATCCTGGAGCCTCTGAACCGAAAGGAAGCCTTTTACCTCCGCCAGGTGGCGGATGCTGCATCCATATGCCGCGACATCAACAACCCCGGAGTTACCTGTCTGGGAGACTTCTGGCACATGACGTGGGAAGAAACGTGTGACATGGCGGCTTTCGTTTCAGC
>CAZPBJ010000157.1:0-2227 GCA_964584685.1 uncultured Christensenella sp.
TTCATCGGCTGGGATCAGCGTGCCCAGAATCTGAAGCAGGGTAGTTTTTCCAGCCCCGCTGGCCCCGACTATGGAATACAATTTCCCTGGGGGAACTTCCTGATTGATGCCCTTCAGCACCTGAAGCTCCCCAAACGACTTTTTGATATGCTCAGATTTTACCATCAGGGATTTATAGTCAGGACACAACACAACCTGTGACGGTCAATCGATATAGGTATCATTGACCTGACCGGTGATCTTATCCGCTTCTTTTTTCCCATAATCAGACACAGCATTCAGGTCTTTCTTGATATCCGAGGTGCTCTGGTCAATTTCCCGTTTGATTTCATTGGTCGCTTTTTTGAATTCCCGCATTCCCTTTCCAAGTGTTCTGGCCACATCAGGAATTGCTTTCGCCCCGAAAAGCAGCAAAATAACCAGCACAATCACAATGATCTCACTTCCGCTCATAACAAAACCGTATTTGGCGTATTGGTAAATTATGCATTACATCAAGGCCTCCTGCTTTGAATGTGTCAGGAGGGCACCATTTCACTGTTTAAAGTTCCTGCGCTACCTCAACTTCCACGAACGACTCAATGTTGTCACCTACTTTAAGGTCATTGAAATTGTCGATATTCAGACCGCATTCGTAGCCGTTTTTCACTTCTCTCACATCTTCCTTGAATCTTTTCAGCGACCCCAGGTTACCCGTGTAAATGACGATGCCGTCGCGGATAATCCTGATCTTGCTGTTGCGGGAGATTTTTCCGTCGCGGACAATACAGCCTGCCACTGTTCCCACCTTGGTTACTTTGAAGATTTCAATTATTTCGAGTGTACCTGTGATCTCCTCCTTGATTTCGGGTGAGAGCATACCCTGCATAGCTGCCCTGATTTCATTGATGGCGTCGTAGATAATGGAATACAACCGGATATCGATCTGTTCCTTTTCTGCCAGTTTGCGTGCACTCAGGGATGGGCGGACCTGGAATCCCACCACTACCGCTTCGGAAGCCGAAGCCAGCATGATGTCAGATTCAGAGATTTGCCCGACTGCTTTGTGGATCACGTTCACCTGGATCTTTTCTGTCGACAACTTAATCAGCGAATCGGAGAGGGCTTCGATGGAACCATCGACGTCGCCCTTGACGATCAGGTTGAGTTCCTGGAAGTTGCCAATGGCGATACGGCGGCCGATCTCGTCGAGGGTGATATGTTTCTGGGTACGCAAACCCTGTTCGCGGGCCAGCTGTTCCCGCTTGTTGGCAATTTGGCGGGCATCCCTTTCAGCCTCCATCACGTGGAATTTTTCACCTGCCTGGGGGGCGCCGTCGAGTCCCAGAATGATCACCGGTTCGGATGGACCCGCCGCATCGATGTGAACATTCCGTTCATTGAACATGGCCTTGACATGCCCGAAATGCTGGCCTGCCAGCACCACATCCCCCACCTTCAGGGTACCTGACTGCACCAGCATGGTGGCCACAAAGCCCCTGCCCTTGTCAAGTGATGATTCGATGATATTTCCGCTCGCATTTTTGTTGGGGTTGGCTTTCAGGTCGAGCATTTCCGCCTCCAGAAGCACCTTCTCCAGGAGTTCATGAACGCCGGTTCCTTTTTTAGCCGAGATGTCGTGCGACTGGTATTTTCCTCCCCACTCTTCCACAAGGTAGTTCATATTGGCCAGGGCCTCCTTGATCTTTTCAGGGTTGGCACCGGGTTTGTCAATTTTGTTGATGGCAAAGACAATGGGAACGCCGGCTGCCGATGCATGGTTGATGGCCTCAATGGTCTGGGGCATCACGCTGTCGTCGGCAGCCACAATGATGATCACAATATCAGTCACCTGGGCACCACGTGCTCTCATGGCCGTAAAAGCCTCATGTCCGGGAGTGTCCAGGAAGGTAATCTTCCGTCCGTCGGGAAGCTTCACATTGTAAGCCCCGATATGCTGGGTAATCCCTCCGGCTTCCCCGGCAATCACGTTGGTATTCCGGATATAGTCAAGCAATGAGGTCTTTCCGTGGTCGACATGTCCCATCACCGTAATCACGGGCGGACGTGGATGAAGATCTTCGGGACTGTCTTCCTTCTCTTCAATCGCCTCCTGAATGGCCACGCTCACAAATTCCACCTTGTAGCCGAATTCGTCGGCTACCACGGACAAGGTTTCGGCATCCAGCCGCTGATTAATCGACACAAAAAGTCCAAGACTCATGCAGGTGGAGATAATCCTGGTCAC
>CAZPBJ010000158.1:0-2195 GCA_964584685.1 uncultured Christensenella sp.
TTTAGACCCCGAATTTTTCTCATTAAGACTGGACCACTTTTCGGGGGACACCTCACGAACGGTCTTTACTAACTCACAAGTTGGTACAAAGACTGGGGGCAGACCAATGTTGAAGAAAGAATACAAACGGCTAGCTAAGAATTGCTGTTCACTATTTGGAAAATGGAGGAGTTTTGTATGCGCGATGGGTTGGTGATACTTTCAGTCATGCTTTTTCTGATACTATTCGGTGTTAATGGTTTTATTGCAAGCAAGGCAAGTGATATCGCCCAAGACAAGGGCTATGAAAAGCGCTTGTATTTCCACCTGTGCTTTTGGTTTGGGATCTTTGGCTACTTGCTTGTCTGTGCAATGCCTGATCTGGAGTTGCGCAAACAGTTGAAACAGTTTGGCGATGCGCCAAAGGAAATCATAACACTGCTACAAAAGGGAGCATTGCAAACAAGTACAGGCGGTCATAAGCAGCCCATGAAGCTTCCCGAACTGTGATGTTCTTCTTCGGTTTAGTTTGTAATGCATGAGGTAATAGAAGATGTCAAACAGCACTTATCAAATGATCTTGAAAGAGACAAACCCGCACTATACCCCCAACACTCCTTTGCTGCTGGAGGCATTTGCCGCTTATCTTGATCCTGATGGCATCCAGGGGATTGCCCAACTAAAATGGCGTAACTTGGATGCACGGCTTGTCGAGGCGGTGGATGTAGAGTTGACAAGCTTCGATGCCTTCAATGAACTCTTGGAAAAGGTCGGGTTCCAATACCACAATCTTTCAGTGGGTCAACACCAAGATTTTGGTGTGCAGACACCCATCCAGCTCGCTCATACCGCCTTGAAGCGGCTTGAAGTCAGCTTGAAGGCAGTTTCTTTTAGTGGTGGTGAAGTTTGGAAGGCTGCTCCAAATGCTCCAAAAGCAGTGTGCCTGCCTGACCCTCAGACAAACAAACTGGAAGGTAACTTACTGGCACAGTTTAGACGTGACATAGGCAATTACCAAGCTTCACGTTTCCAGCCCGCAAACATTGATGACTTACGGCAATGTGGCTGCGGATATTGGCTAAAGGCCTCGATTGCTACATGCCCGCAATGCAGCGTATCTGAAAGCGCACTGATCAGTGCGGCGGATGAATCAGCGCTGGCTGAGCACCTGAATGATTACAACCGCAAGCAAGAGGAACTACGCAAGCAAGCTGAAATGGAAGAAGGAGAGCGGCAGGCAGAGCGCAGCCGCCTGGAGGCGGAAAGGGCCCGGAAGGCTGAACAGGAGCGCCTCGAGGAGGAAAAACGTCGCGCGAAGAACAAGCGGCTGGCCATGATTATCACGCCCATTGTTGCCGCCGCGATCGCCATCGTATTGCTCATCACCCAGGTGGTCATCCCAAGGAGCAATTATCAGAAGGCCATGAATCTGCTTTCAGACAAGCAGTACGACCAGGCAGCGGAGGCGTTTACAGCGCTTGGCAGCTACTCAGACAGCGCGGACAAGGTAAAGGAGAGCGCCTACCAGAAGGCCAAAGCGTTGCAGGGAAGCGGGCGGTTTGATGCCGCTATCCAGCTGTTTGAGGGCTTGGGCAATTATCGCGATGCCTCCAGTATCGTCAGCCAAGCCCAGGGGGACAAGCTGTATGCTGCCGGGGATATTTCCGGCGCATATACCCTCTATGCCGCCCTTGACCCAGCCTACCGCACCCATGACGCCGAGTACGCGCAGATGTACAGCGCCGCGATGCAAATGCTGCAGGAGGGCAAACACGCTGAGGCTGGAACCGCTTTTAGCAAGCTGGGCAGTTATACTGATGCCGCAGTACGCGTGAAGCAGGCGCAGGCGGACAAGCTCTACGCAGCAGGTGACTATATCGGTGCATACACGATTTACAAAGACTTGGATGTAACCTACCAGACGCACAGTGCGGACTACGCAGCGATGTATGATTCGGCGGCCGGCTTACTGGCTGAGGGCTCATATGACGAGTCGATAGCCGGATTTGAAGGGATCAGCAACTACAGCGACGCGGGCGCGCAGGCGGTGGAAGCGCTCTATCTCAAGGGAAAATCGCTGCTGTCGGCAGGTCAGTATGATGAGGCGACTACTGTATTCAATGGCTTAGGCATTTACAAGGATGCGGCTTCTCTCGCCAACCAGGCGCAGGCGGACAAGCTCTACGCAGCAGGTGACTATATCGGTGCATACACGA
>CAZPBJ010000159.1:0-2188 GCA_964584685.1 uncultured Christensenella sp.
CTCTTGAGAGGCCAGACGCGCCTCAAGCATACCCTTTTCAGCAGAACCGCCGGGTGCGGCGCTGATCTGCCGCTTCAGCATCACGCGCTGGCGTTCCACGTTGTCAAAGTCTTGAACAGTCTTGAGCCCCGTCAGGAGCGCCCGGATGTCCAGCTGACCAGCTTTCCCGAATCGCTTTAAAAACAAGGGTTTCAGGCTCTCTACCAGTACATCCTCGAAAATACCTTCCGCCTCACATAGTTTTCGACTCATCTTTCTCTTGCCGCAGACCCATCTGAAGCGGCTCTGGCTATTGCACCTTTGGAAGTTTGCGCCGCAGGCGCAGTGCAGGCGCCCCGTGAAAGGGTATGTGTTGCCGGTTGAGCGCCATGTATGATGATGAAAAGTCAGCAATTGCGTCTCATTCCAGGTTTTCCTGTCGATGATCGCCTCATGATGATTTTCAATCACATGCTGCTCCACCTCGCCACGGTTTATTTTCACCCTATGGGTCAGGTAATCGGCTGTGTAGGTTTTCTGACTGCGGTAGTCGCCAGTGTACTTTTCATTCAGAAGGATCGCCCGCACCATTGCGCCCGACCAGGCAATCTCACCGTGTATGTTGCGCCGCCCCTGATCGATCAGGTCATCCGCAATATCTGTAAGGCGCGCGCCGTCGATGTAGGATCGATAGATGAACCTCACCGTCTCAGCTTCATCGGGGTCAACGGTTACGGTATGCGATCCGTGCTTTCCGGCTCGTGACACTTGATATCCCAGAATCCTCACCATGGGCAGTTGCCCCGCCGCGCTCCGGTGTTTGTAGGCGACACAGATGTTCTCGCTGATTGACCGGCTTTCTTCCTGCGCGACGGCAGCAATGGTGGAAAGAACAAATTCCGACTGAACGGACAGGCTGTCCAGATTCTCCTTTTCAAAGAAAACCGGGATGCCCAGGTCCTTCAGCCGTCTGACGGCATCCAGCGTATCCAGCGTGTTGCGGGCGAAGCGTGACAGGCTCTTGCAAAGCACCCTGTCAATCTTTCCTTCTTCACAATGCCGCAATAGCCTTTGAAAGCCGATCCTGTGCTCTTTGCAAGTGCCAGTCACACCGTTGTCGGCGTAAATGCCTGCCATGCGCCAGTCGGGATTTGAGCGGATCATATCCGTGTAATACCGCTCCTGCACCTCAAAGGAGTTTTCCTGAATATCCAGAGCTGTGGAAACCCTGATGTAAGCAGCGACGCGGAGCTTTGGGCTTGCAGGCTGTTCGATGGCGCCAACCTGATCAGCGACGGTCGTCATTGGTTGCTTCATTTTCCTCTCCCTTTCCACCCCCCGGACCGTACGCTTCATCTCTTCGGCTCAAGGGCAAAAAATAAGAGAGCCGGCGTTCGGCTCTCAGACAGTGGCGATGATGGCTTGCGAACTGGGACTTGCGTCAGGTTCTGGCTCGGCGTCAACCCCCGTGACCTGTAGCGGCTTCCCGTCCTGCAGCCTCCGTAGGTCCCGCCGTTCTCGAATCGGACTGTGGTTTGCTCCTCGATCGTCAGGTCTTTCAGCACGCCCTCGAGGAAGCTCTTACAGAGCTTGTAGCGCTGTTTCATGGCCTCTGCCTCCTTTTCCTTTCTGCAAGAGCTTCTGTCCACCAAAGTTTATGAAAACCCTTGCATTGCCTGGGTTTCCCCAACAGCATGGACATATTCCCGTAGGATTTGAGATAAGTCAACAGGTTTTAGCAGATTTTTTGTGGGATGCTGAAAGGTTCTTCGAATGCCGCCATCATATCACGGCGTACGGAGTGAGCCGCTGGCGATTCTTCCGATCATCAAGATCCAGCTGCGTTCGCCAGCGCCGCGCGGGTGATCGGTCCTACCACTCCGTCCGCATCCAGACTCTTCATTGTCTGAAACGCCTTCACGGCGGCAGCGGTAAGCGGCCCGTACACACCGTCGGCTTTGCCGGGATCAAAACCGAGCTCGATCAAGCGGGCCTGCACCGCGAGCACATCGTCGCCCCGAAGCATGGTCTTCCCTTTGGTGTAACGGAGCGTTCTGGTGCCAAAACTGGAACCGGATTGTGCAGTATCTTCTGTGGTCGCAGTATTGGAATCCGACTCAGACGCAGCCACATCACCATACTGGATGAACGGCAGCTTGTACCAGTGGGTCCAGCCGCGGCCCGCTACCTTCGTCTTGACACAGCCATA
>CAZPBJ010000160.1:0-1651 GCA_964584685.1 uncultured Christensenella sp.
AAATCCCCGCCAGCTTGCTCCTGCGAGATTTACGGTATCTTGCAAAAGCTGTATTACTTTAGTGCGGTCGCCCCAGCCATACCAGAAATCAATATATGTTGGATTTGCAACACGCTTATTGATGTATTCTCTGCCGTGCTTCAAACCTTCGAACCAAACAAGGTATTCCTTAGTCGATAACTGGACGTAGGTGGACTCATACGGAATTTTTATGTTGTTGTCTGCAAATCCCAAATATCGATTTCTTGTATTGATACGCATCACGGTAAACGTAATGTTGCCATGTGCTTGGCTCAATTTATCTATGCTTTTTTTAATAATCTTCATTTCATCATTACGCATACGGAAAGGTGTATGTATAACGCAGTCGGAAATAGTTTCCCCTGCGTTAATGCGAGCTTCCAACTGCATAATGATGTTGTTCTCTAAATCGGTATAATATTGTTTTCTGTCTTGCGTGTCGCACAAAACACCCAATGAACGATACACACCTGTCGAATCAAAGCAAACCGAATACGCAAAGTATTTTTTAACTGTAGTTCTCCCATTTTGTCTTTGCAAATCGTGCGCTTTCCCAATCCCAAATATCAGACAGTTGTTGGTGCTGGGTTTTACTTTCCACGGTATGCCACCTAATTTCGCGAAGACTTGTAGCCCAATTCCTGAAATCGCCCACTTCAGACCATCTGATTGTATAATCCTATCATTGCGAACAACTTGAAGTGGAACGCCTGCTGTAAAAAACACTTGCTTTGCCTTGGTGTAGTTTTCGGATCTCTTGTCATAGTGCGAATACGAATCTATGAATAGGCCGATTATCTGCTTGTCTTGATTTTGGATTATTATTTTTGTAAGTTGCTCTTGAAGGGTGTTGACAGCGTTAGCATCGGCATCAAAATCGATGGGTATCCTTGTGACATTGCTGGCATTTATATCACAATCGAACCACGTCTTCATTCCATTAAAAGTTGATGGATATCCTTTCCCTATTAAGGCACGAAACAACTCATTCCCTGAATTGCGCTCTGATTCCTTGAACACGAACACAAACAAAGGCGGTTTAGGTGGCGGGGCAAAAGGACGGTTTCTTACACCCTTGATTTTGTCGTAATCTTCATGTCCATTGCCAAACACATAAGTTCGACTATTCAGTTCCTTTCCCTCCAGACGCACTAAATTGTCGGAGAAACTATACTGGTTGTCAGCAATCTGAACCGAACCGAGCTTTGAAAATCTATTACTTATGAAGCCCTGAATATAATTAAACCTGTCAAGATAGGAGTTCGCATTTGATTTGCCGGCTCGATCAATACTAAAACTCAACTGCTGTACCTCTCGATCAAAAGGCACGCCGGGCTTTTTCCTAAAGGCAAAGTCGAGCAAAACCCCATACTGCCCTGTTGCATTGAGGTAATATGGATGTGCCTTAATGACACGTTGCCCTTTTTGCAAGTCTTCAACGACAAATGAAACAAACTTATCAAAGCGGTCAATAATGTCCGCTTTTACTTTTTGCTCGGCAACAAGTTGCTCTGCCCATCTCTTGAAATAGAACCATAAAATAGATGTCATTAATTGAGGATTCTCATCAGCGCGGAAAGAATATGATTCTGCATTATTATAATCCGAAAGGCTCACTCTAAAGTGAGCA
>CAZPBJ010000160.1:1661-2178 GCA_964584685.1 uncultured Christensenella sp.
TGTCCACCATCTTGGGACACAGGAAGTTGAGCGGCAAAATAGCCGTCTTGTCTCGGCTCTCCATTAAAACGACTACGAAAAATTGGTATAACGAAATCCGTAGTGTCTAACGGCAAAAAATTCAGATCTATGAGCATATTTTCCCTCCTAACAAAGGTAGTTCATCAAATGACGATGTATTTTCATTTATCTTCGCTCATCATCAGCCCCACTTCGAAATAATCTGTTCTTGCTGGAGCGTCTTCATGCCGTTTTGCTGATGATGTTGTCATTGCCTCCGCTGATATGGATAATATCAAAGACGGCAGTGCAATTTATTCTCCCAAACCCGACATTTTGAGATAGTGTGGTTTTTGGCTCATCGCATCGAAGATTAACTCGAACACTTCTTTGTAAGCCGGTATATCGTGGTCAGGTGCGTAATTGATACCATCGCCTATATCGAATTTTTCATCATAGATGAAGCGGAGTATTTCATCAGCTATCCGTTGTTTTTTGTCGTCTCCATCGATGTGGG
>CAZPBJ010000161.1:0-2177 GCA_964584685.1 uncultured Christensenella sp.
TTCGCGATGAAGTCGTACCACTCGCCGTATTCCAGAGCGATGTTCTGGGCGCTGCGCTCGGGATGCGCGGCGGTGTATTTCTCATTTTCCTGCCAGTGCTGGCCGACCATCAGGATGGCGCCGGGGGCTGCAGCGGGAGCCGCCGTGGGCTCGGGCATCGGGGTCTGGGCTGCAATGGCGATCTTGGCCGTCTCAGAAAGCTGCGGCACAGCAAGGACGTCCCAGCTGTCCCTCTTCACGCCGTCCATCGGTTCTCCCTGCCTGTCCAGCTCAAGCCAGACCAGGTCCATCTTCAGGAGATATTCGCTTGCGCGCAGGACACCGGGCCCTGCCAACTCGAACGCGAAGCGGACGCGGCCGTCGGGCAAGGGCAGCAGGCTGGTCCCGACGTCAACGTCCACCTGCTTATCAGCCTGTACAAGGCTGTCAGGGCGAACCGAAACCTGCAGCAGTTTCGAGCCGGTCTTTTCCGCTTGCTCCAGGTAGGTGGGCGCGTCCTCGGGCACCTCCTCATCTTTGCCATAATGCAGTGTATAGCCCGCAGGCGATGCGGGGCTGTAATCCTCAGGGATCAGCACCACCTTGCTGCCTTCCTTCGGGGCAATGATACCGGTGCCATACAGCCCGGTCATATCGCCTTCCGCCTGGTAAACGACATCCTCCAGGGTCACTTCCAGGTCGCCAACCGCACGCACCTGGCCAATGGCCGCGATGTCGCCCTTGAGCAGCGCTTCCTGCTTCTCCTTGCCATAGAGGAAGCCAAAGATATCAGCCGTCGGGGAGAGGATGGCCGCTACGGCGGCAGCAGTCACCAACAGGACCAATGCCAGAGCCAGTACAAGGCCCATACTCAGTTTCTTTTTCACGATAGGGGTCTCCTTTCCTGCTTTCAGGTCGTTGAGCCTATGCTCAACAAAGTCGCTGAAAGCTTGGGGCGTTTGGGGAAACAGCGCCTGCAGGCGCTCGTTGTTCAGCGCGTTCTTCTTCATTGCGGTGCAACCTCCCAATCTTTCAGCTGTTGTTTCAGTGCCTTTCGCGCGCGGTACAGCCTGTTTTTGACAGCAACGACGGTGATGCCAAGCGCGCCGGCGGTTTCCTTTTCATTGAAACATTCCATGTAGTGCAGCAGGAGCGGCGTCCGCAGGGATTCCGGCAGGAGATCGATGGCCTCCCGCAGTTCTGATTGCTCCGGCTGCATGACGTATTCCAGGTCCGGCATCTCGTCAACCGGGGTCTCGCGCAGGCGCCTGCGCTGGATGTTCCGGCATTCGTTGATGACAACGCGCGTCAGGTAAGTGCGGAATCGCGTTTCCTCCAAACGCCCGCGGGTTACCCACACATTCAGCAGGGCTTGCTGCACGGCGTCCCGGCAGTCGGCCTCATGCCGCAGGATGCTCATGGATATCCGGTAGAGCGTTGGGGTCAGCGTTGTCGTTTCCCGGGTGAATTGATCATCGGAAATCATGATTTCTCCTCTGGGAATTTCTTTCGGAAAGCGCGGATGCATCACTTGCTTTCATATAGTATACGGACAAAGCGTCGGGAAAGTTAGATCCAAGGCAACAAACTTGGACAGCCACTCCGACTTGGTGTAACCGGCCTTCTGGTTGATGATGATTTTGCTCCACGCATCACCATATTCGCTTACGATGACTATACTGCCCTCATTGATGAGAGCGATTCGTTTGCCCGCCTCCTTTGGGCTTTCCCGCAGATGAAAATCAACTGTGACTTCTGCATGATACCGTGCTCCCATCCCCTGCGCCGAAACGGCTGACAAGCAAAGAACAACAAATTAAAAGAGCGTCATGATTCGTTTCATGCCCACCACCTCCTATGTCTGCTATACGATGCGCAACATGAAAAAGTTTGAAAGGAAGGAAGTAGTATGACCCGGAAAACAGAAGATTGCCCCCCTGTCCTGCCGTTAGGCGTTTCGGAGAGGGGGGCTTTTTCATTCTGCCAGTGTTGGCTTCTCTTGACGCGAAGAGAGCTTACTTCCCTATGTAGACCCTGAAATATGCATCGCCCTCGACTGCTTCGCCAAATTCGTTGTTATTGAATGGAATGACGCTGTAGGGCAAGCGTAGGCTCAGGTATCCTTCTCCGTCTGTATTTTCATTAATTGCTTGCTTTGCGGCTTCTGCTTGAAGCATCAGGCGTTCTTTCTGCTGCTG
>CAZPBJ010000162.1:0-2177 GCA_964584685.1 uncultured Christensenella sp.
GCTTTATCAATTTCGACTTCGGACAGAACAGGTGCTGCGGCTTGCTGCGTGAATCGGTTGGCAAAATTCATACCCGCAGGATAGACGATACGCGTTTTCAGCAATCCGCCTTCAAGGTTCACGGTCACATCCGCCGACTTGAGTGAGGTATCATATTCCATCCCCTGCTCAGTACCCGTCACCTGTCTGACTGCGTAGCTGAAAGTCCGTCCGGCATCTGCCTGTGTATACACGATCGGTTCGAAGGAGATCCCACCGTCCATATTATTGCGTTTTCTCTGCAGGACGCTGCCGCCCTCAGACAATTCGAATGAGAACTCCCCGTTTTTCATCGCCCGGCCTTCCAGTTTGACTTCAAATGTGATATTAGCTTCAGCCTGTGCCGAAAATACATTGTTGAACCTTGTGTCCTCCGGGACAGGGACTGTCAGCATCGGAGCGCCCATGCCGCCGGGATCAAGCTCCGCGCTCACATCAAACGGGACCTCCATCAGGTCGAAAGTCACCCCGGGTTGGTCAGCGGGAATCTGCCGGACAATGAAACGCCTGACGGCCCCGATATCCTCCGCGGTAAACATGACCGGATCAAAAACGACACGGCCATCCTTGCCGTTTGACGTGACGCTCAGTACTTCGCCATTTTCCAGCAGTTGAAAGGAGAACTCCGCTTCCTGAAGCGGCCGTCCATCCAACTCAACTGATACCTCAAGGTTCAGAGGAACCTCCGCAGCCTGGACGCGGTTGTCAAAGGTTGCGTCGTCAGGATAAAAAACGCTCACCATGGGCTGCCCGCCGCCGTTATCCGTGACGATTGCCGTCACCGTCATGATCATCGGATCATAAGCCATGCCCGCTTCAACCCCCGGGACCTCCGTCACGGTATAGGTGAAAACGCCTCCGATGTCATCCGCCGTGTAGCGGATGGGATCAAATGCGATCCTGCCTTCCCGGTCATTGGCCTTGGTCTGAAGCCTTGATGTAAAGGTCACAGGCACAAATGTTATCGTGCCGTCCAGCGGACTGATCCGCTCCTCCATAAAAGTGAAGGTTTCATCAAGGGCAAAAGAGAACTCCCTGTTCTTGAGCGGTCTGCCATCCAGCGCTTTCACAGCTGTGATAACAGCTTCATTCAGACTGCCTCGCGGCTGCTCATTGCCCAGCTGGATGACATCGGCATCCATGCGCAGCATCACGTGAGCCCGGCCCCGGCTATCTGTATCGCGGTATACACCAGTCATCGTGCCCCAGACCGCAGCGGTCCGGCCGGCCTGTGCCCGCTCCTCCCCGGTGCCGTAGCGATAGCTGATATGAATGGGAGCAGCGGCACTGCCGTTATTGAGCAGTATGAACTCCCCCTCGCCATGCTCATCATCTATAAGGATCTCGCCGACCCGTCCCTCCAGCCGGAACAGTTTGCCGCTTCCTGCGCCGGGTATATTCATCAAGGCAGAATATTCTTCTTCAGACAGTACAGCGCACTGGCTATCCAGCGCCTGCGCGCGCGCCTGTCGTTCCTCACTGCTTTCTTTCAGCAGTCCGTTATCAAATTCGCCCTTGTAAATGGTTCTCCCCAGCCTGTTGGTCAGTTCTCCCATCCCATGGAAGACACTGAGCCCGCATTCAGGACACATTCTGAAACCGCCCTTATAGATAACTGCTCCATCAACAACCCACTTGCCGTCGTATGGCTGGTTATCCTTATAATAGCCTTCATAGGATACGCCGTCAGACCACGTCAGAATACCAAGCCCGTTCATCGCGCCGTTTTCCCATGCCCCCTCATAGGTCCAACTGATCCCATCCGCATTTACGGAGGTAAAGGACCCCTTGCCATGCGCAAGACCGTCCTTCATCTCCCCAGTATAGGTGCCCGTTCTGTCGGCGTGTGGAAAACGAACAGTTATTTCCGCGGTAAAGACGGGACCTTGCGCAGCTTCCGGGGGCAGGTCATCAGCATGGAGCTGAGGCTGTTCCGTTGAAGACCCCTCCAGGATTGCCTCCGTTTCAGGCATAGTCGTGCGGATGAAAGCATCCGCAATAGCTGCAGTGAAATCGATCCCGTTGGCCAGGGCATACTCCTGCGCGTAACTCCCCTCCAGCCCCATCAGAGTGAATCCTTTCCTTGTTCCCAGGAAAGCATCGGAACCTATCCGGATAACGCTTGCGGGCACGGTGAG
>CAZPBJ010000163.1:0-220 GCA_964584685.1 uncultured Christensenella sp.
ACCATACAGCAAAACAACGTCACGGGCCATTTCGACCTGTACCTGTATAACAGCGCGGGCCACGGCGGAGCCACGGAGGCTTATCAGCAGCAGCATGCCTCGTGTGTGCTGATTGCCGCCGGCCTGAAGTAATCGGGCGCTTTATGCGGCTCTTGTGACTTTTGTAAAAGGGAGGGAAGCGAAACGCTTCCCTCCCTTTTGCTGTCGGACAATCCTCAGT
>CAZPBJ010000163.1:230-2164 GCA_964584685.1 uncultured Christensenella sp.
ATTATACTACTTTCCTGCCCTGATGCCTTGCTTTGTGCAGTGCTTACTTGAAGGGAGGTGGCGGGCAAAGCCCGACGGAGGATTGTTTGCAATATTTCTCCGATCGCAATCTTAAGTCACCTGTGGCGACAGCCGCTGACGGACAATCCTCAGTCAGCTCCGCTGACAGCTCCTTTCAAAAGGAGCCTTTTGTCCTTTAAAGCCTCCCTACTACAATATATTTGCCGGATAAAGCACGTCATCCAGGCGTGCTTTATTCGTTCTCATGCCTCAGCTACAATGGAAGGGTTAATTGGTCTGACGTAAGCCTCCTTGGACTGTTACGTCCGCAGCAAAGACTGTCAGCCATCCTTCCATTGCAGCGTTCGGTTTAAGCAGGTTGAGCCACCGGATTCCGGAGCGTTCGTGTCACCAAGTAGATTGAATAGGCAGTGAGAAAATGATGGTCGCCAATTACACATCACATTTTACTTGGAGGGATGTTAATGAACGCTGTTGGAATCGACGTTTCCAAGGGAAAGAGCATGATTGCCGTCATGCGCCCCTTCGGAGAAGTGGTAGCCTCGCCTTACGGGGTCAGTCACACCGTTAGTGAACTCAAAGAATTGACAAGTTTCCTGAAAAGCCTGAACGGTGAGACGCGGGTCATCATGGAGTACACAGGCAAATACTTTCAACCTATCGCTCAATATCTCCATGAGGCCGGTATATTTGTTTCCGTGGTCAACGCCATTCTGGTGCATGACTACGGCGGAAACACATTGAGACGTGGCAAAACTGATAAGAAAGACGCTATCAAGCTCGCCAACTATGCCCTTGACCGATGGGTGGATTTGAAGCAATATATTCCCGAGGATGATGTCCGGCAGACACTTAAGACTTACAACCGCCAGTACAACCAGTACATGAAGCTGAAAGTCATGCTGAAGAACAACCTCATCTCTGTACTCGATCAGACTTTCCCCAGCATGAATACCTTGTTTACGAGCCCGCCGCGTAAGGACGGTCATGAGAAGTGGATTGATTTCGCCCAGAAATTCTGGCACTGCGAGTGCGTCTGCGATCTATCTGAAAACGCCTTTAAGGAGCGTTATCGGAAGTGGTGCGGGAAAACCGGTTACCATTACAACGATGCCAAAGCGGAAGATATTTACGTTGAATCCTGCGGTCATGTGAACACGCTGCCGAAAAACGACTGCACGAAGCTCCTCATCACGCAGGCAATTACGCAACTCAACACGGTGGCTGAAACGCTTGCCGTCATCATCGGAGAGATGCGCCGGCTGTCAGCCATGCTGCCGGAATACTCTGTCGTTATGGCGATGCACGGCGTTGGGAATACTCTCGGCCCACAGCTCATGGCTGAGATTGGCGATGTGCGCCGCTTTTACACCAAGAAGGCCCTGGTAGCCTTTGCGGGTCTTGATGCCCCGCCATACCAGTCTGGCGCGTTTGAGGCGAAAAGCCGCAGCATCTCGAAACGCGGGTCGGCGTCTTTGAGAAAAACGTTGTTTCAGGTCATGTCCTGCATTCTGCAAACGTCACCATCGGACGAGCCGGTTTTCGACTTTCTCGATAAAAAACGTTCCGAAGGCAAGCATTACTACGTTTACATGATGGCTGCCGCCAACAAGTTCCTGCGCATTTACTACGCCCGTATTAAGGAGCATCTTGATCGGCTGGATGATGCCATCGCCTGATTTGAGATAACCTGTTTCGTCAGCCAGCATAAATCTTTCATTTATGGTGGCTTGTTTTGTCATACCTACTTAGCTTTGTTTAATATATCATTTTAGGGCTTGACTTTTATTTGCAGGTCTTTGAAGGGAGGTGGCGGGCAAAGCCCGACGGAGGATTGTTTGCAATATTCCTTCCAACCGCAATTATGTTACGCCCCAATATGTCATTCCCGCGCAGGCGGGAATCCACGTCTT
>CAZPBJ010000164.1:0-2149 GCA_964584685.1 uncultured Christensenella sp.
ATGGTTCTTTTTTTGCAAACTAAATAAAAAAGGAGAAGGAGAAAAAAGATGGTCCCAGCAATGAATGGAAAAGTGGAACAATTTGTGTTTTCGATGGCAATGATACCATTCTTGGTCATGCCAGCCAGTGCCAAGGATAGTGAGCAGGCAATAAAGGCCGGCGAGATGGTGGTTACCGCCACTCGGACTGAGGAACGGCCGATCGATATCCCGGTCACCACCCAGGTCATTACCCGGGACGCCATTGAAATGTCCGGGGCCACTGATGTTGGTGATCTGATCGGCAAGTATGTTACTGGCCATTACCACAAATACACCGGCCTGCTTAGCCCCATCGGTCTGCGCGGTTTTCGTACTGATGCCCATGGCGCCGATCTGGCCGGCTATGTTCTCATTCTCGTTGATGGCCATCGAATCGGCACCGGCAACGCTGCCAAAATCAATCTTGACCGGATCGAGCGGGTCGAGGTGATCAAGGGGCCCTCGTCGGCTTTGTACGGTTCAGCGGCCATGGGCGGAGTTGTCAACCTGATCACCAAGAAGGGTGAAGGCAAGTTGGGAGGCTCCCTCGGCGGCGAGTACGGCAGTTTTGACTATTACAAGGGGCAGGTGACCGCCGGTGGTGAAGTTAACGAGAAATTCCGATTTTTTGCAGCTGCGGACATTGATTCAATCGACGATTACGACGATCCTACCTACGGCACTCTCTATAACTCCGGCGTGGACAAGAAGAATATTGGCGGTAATTTTCTCTATACCTTCAATAATCGTCACGAAGTGCGCTTGGGCGGTTCGTACTCCGACCTGACCAGCGAATCACCAGAATGGGCCGCAGGTACCTATTCCTATTATGACCCGAATCGTACCGATAACAACGACAAGAGCGCCGGCTATACCGACCTGGAATATAATGGTGATTTCTTTGCAGAAAAGATTCACTGGAAGGGGCTGGTCTACTATCTCTGGGACAAAAATCATTGGAAATTCGGAAATGCGTACGGTTTGGCCGACTCAGATGCCTACCAGACCAAATACATCGACAAGACTCTGGGTACTGATCATCAGTTCACTTGGAAAACCAGTTCCTGGAACAGCCTGCTCGCCGGCTTCACCATAGAGAATTTGGAAAAGGACAGTTCTGGAGTGGATAATTATCAGCCGTCCGCACCGTACACGCCGGGACTCGATTATGATAACCAAGCGTTGTTTATTCAGGATTCCCTCGACCTGATGGAGAACCGTGTCAACCTTATCGCCGCTGCCCGTTATGACCGCTTTGACGTGACAACCCAACCGGCAGAGACAGGGAGTTATGTCGACTTCAACGAACGGAGCGAGGATTACAGCCATGTCTCGCCCAAAGTCGGGGCCGGAGTCAAATTCTTTGATGAGAAGCTTCGTCTTCGGGGCAACGTGGGCGAAGGTTTCAAATCGCCTACCGCCGACCAGTTGTCAGCCGATTATTACCACAGTCTCGGAGGGGTACGATATTTGGGCAACCCTGATCTCGATCCCGAAACCAGCATGACCTACGATATCGGTGCCGATCTCTTTCTTGAGGCCTTGACCTTAAAGGTCGGCTGGTTTCATACCGACTACGAGGACAAGATTGTACAGCAAACCTTGGTTGTTGATGGCATCAACACCACCACCTATGTCAATCATGGCGACGCCGAGATCGCCGGCTTCGAAGTCAATTTGGAATGGGCCATGGGGCAAACGTTCCGCCTGCCGTTTGCCGCCTCGATTTGGTCCAACATGACCTTTAATACCACCAACGAGGATGAGGAGACCGGCACGGATATCCAGTACATATCCGATTACGAGGTCAAATCTGGTCTGGATTTCAATTATGAGGGGATCGGTGCCCAACTGAGCCATGTGTTGGTGGGACCACAGATGATCACCAACTACGACACCTATGCCATCGAGGAAAAGGGTAGTTTCGACTACTGGGATTTGACCCTCCGTTATCATTTTAACAAAAATTGGGAGATCAAGGGCAGCGTCCTCAACCTGTTTGACCAAGAGGTAGAATGGGTACGGGGCTACCTGATGCCTGAGCGCAATTATCGTATCGGTCTGACCTATCACCTTTAGTCCTTGTTAAAGTCTGGGCGCGGGGGACGGGAGAAATTCCGGCACCCCG
>CAZPBJ010000165.1:0-1770 GCA_964584685.1 uncultured Christensenella sp.
GAGGGCTGACTACGAAAGCGAGGGCCCGGCGCTGGCGGCTTTCGTCATGCGGGAGCTGTGCGATGAGCCGTCAAATTTCCGCAGCGAGATGTCGCTGGAGGAATTTCTGATAAAAAATGGCGTGCCGGGCCTGTGCGGGGTGGATACGAGGAGCCTTACAAGGGAGATACGCAATGCGGGCGCCATGAACGCGGCCATAGTGTCGGAGCTTCCGGCGGACATGGGCGCGTTTTTGGAGGAGCTTAAAAACATGGAGTCGGCGGCAAAGGTGAGCGCCGCGGCTAAAAAGACGGAGCGTCTTTCCGCCGAACCGGGGAGCGTTGTGCTCATGGACTACGGCTTTAAGGGCAGCATAAAGGCCATGCTGGAAAAGCGCGGGCGGCGGGTGACTGTTGCGGGCGCGTACACGCCGGCGGAGGAGGTGCTCTCTCTGCGTCCGGCGGGCATATTGCTGTCAAACGGCCCGGGCGACCCGATGGACAACCCCGAAATAATTGCCGAGGTTAGAAAGCTTGGAGAGAGCGGCGTTCCGATAATGGGCATATGTCTGGGGCACCAGCTTATGGCCCTGGCGGCGGGCGCTGCAACAGGCAAGCTGAAATTCGGCCACCGTGGCGCGAACCAGCCGGTGCGAAATGTGCTGACCGGAGGAATGTACATCACAAGCCAGAACCACGGCTACGCGGTGGATACTTTGCCGGAGGGGGCCGCTCTGCTGTTTGAAAACGCAAACGACGGCACCGTGGAGGGGCTGTATTACAAAGACCGCCCGGCCTTTTCCGTGCAGTTCCACCCAGAGGCAAATTCCGGGCCACGCGACACGGAGTTTTTGTTCGACGAATTTATAAATATGATGGACGGAGGGCGCTGCTATGCCGCTTTGCGCTGACCTTAAAAAAGTAATGATAATCGGTTCCGGGCCAATAATTATAGGACAGGCCGCCGAATTCGACTATGCGGGAACCCAGGCCTGCCGCGCCCTGAAAAGCGTGGGGCTTGAGATAGTGCTGGTCAACCCGAACCCGGCCACTATAATGACCGACAGCGCCATGGCCGACAGGATATACGTGGAGCCGCTGGATCTGGAGATACTCAAGCGGATAATAAAAAAGGAGAAGCCGGACGGCCTTCTGTCCACCCTTGGCGGGCAAAGCGGGCTGACGCTTTCAATGCAGCTTTGGAAGGAGGGCTTTCTTGAGGAGCAGGGCGTGGCGCTTTTGGGCTCGAACCTCGAAACCATCGACAAGGCCGAGGACAGGCTGCTCTTTAAGCAGGCGATGCAGAAAATCAACCAGCCCTGCATCCCTTCGGAGGTTGTGACCGACGTTGACAGCGCGCTCGCCTTTGCCGAGGTTATAGGCTACCCCGTCATAGTGCGCCCCGCATTTACGCTCGGCGGCTCCGGCGGCGGCATTGCGCAAAGCAAGGAGGAGCTGCACGAAATCGCGTGGAGCGGCCTTGAGGCTTCCCCCATAAGGCAGATACTTATCGAAAAGTGCATCGCGGGCTGGAAGGAAATCGAGTACGAAGTAATCAGAGACGGAGACGGCAACTGCATCACCGTCTGCTCAATGGAGAACCTGGACCCCGTCGGAGTACACACCGGCGATTCAATAGTCATCGCGCCTGCAGTAACGCTCGCCGACAAAGAGTATCAGATGCTGAGAAGCGCGTCGCTCAATATAGTACGCGAGCTAAAGGTCGAGGGCGGCTGCAACGTTCAGTTTGCGCTTCACCCCGAGAGCTTTGAATATGCCGTAATCGAAGTCA
>CAZPBJ010000165.1:1780-2144 GCA_964584685.1 uncultured Christensenella sp.
CAACCCCCGCGTTTCGCGCTCCTCCGCCCTCGCTTCAAAGGCTACGGGCTACCCGATAGCGAAGGTTGCGGCGCAGATTGCCGTAGGCCTCAGGCTCGACGAAATCAAAAACGCGGTTACGGGCAAAACCAGCGCCTTTTTCGAGCCGACGATCGATTATGTAGTAGTTAAGTTTCCGAAGTGGCCTTTTGATAAGTTCGTTTACGCGAAACGCACTTTGGGCACACAGATGAAGGCGACAGGCGAGGTTATGAGCATCGCGCCGACCTTCGAGCACGCCTTGATGAAGGCCATACGCGGCGCGGAAATCTCAATGGACACGCCTAGGCTCAGGAAGTTCGCAGAGATGAGCGACGAAGAAATA
>CAZPBJ010000166.1:0-2138 GCA_964584685.1 uncultured Christensenella sp.
GGGGCAACGCCACCCCTACTTTTACGCTTCCCATGGCCTGGCCGGGTAGTATGAATGGCGATGCCTATAAGAACAAACAGCAGCCGATGCGCATACGATTGGAAGCGCATCAGGTCGATTGACGGGGAAGGGCATGATAAGACTTTGAATAAGCAGCAGCACAGCAGCAGAACGAATGGAACGATGAAGGTTTTCTTCGTTCTGTTTTGCGTTGCTGTGACTGTGTTCTGCTTTGCCGCCAGTACCAGCGCCAGTTTGAGCAAGTATATACTGACGGATGGGGAGACACTCACTCTATCCTCCAGCTCCTGGTCTTCAATTTCGTACAATGCTCTTATCGTCAGCCAGCATACACCGCCTGTTGCCGGCGATACATTGACCATGGATATGACCCCGGGGAACTGGGAGACGGGGACAAGCTTTAATGGGCACACCTGGTATCGTTCACAAAACGGGGTCGACGGCTGGACTAATGTTGGTGGAGGTACCTCTCGCAATCTAGTTCCGGAAGATATTGGTACATACTACCGCTTTGAGGCTACAGCGTATAAGAACAATATAGTAATTGGAACTGCTAAAAGTAATGTAGTTGGCCCCGTACAGGGGAAGACGTACACAGTTACTCTTACAGTAAATACTTATAATAATGGCAAGATAAGCAGCCTGAAAGCCGAATTTCTTCCTGAGAAGCCTGGAAACAGTTATTCCTATGTTTGGTTACTCAGGGTATGGAATGGGGAAACCACAATCGCATCTGGCACTAGCAGTAATAACCCACTTGTTTTGTCTCGTGAGGACAAGGATTGTGAGATCTTCATCCGGACAACGGGAACGGAATGGTATAAGGGTGTTGTCCGTGAAAGCAATCCTATTAAGATAGGAAGCAACGGCATACTTGATAGCAGCTCTGCACTCCCATCTCAGCCCTTGATGGACAGTCGTTTGGACGGCGCATCACTGAATTTGTTGAACCCCGGTCTGTATGATGCGCGGGAGATGGATGGTATCACAACGGAGTCAGAGGCAGACGTGCAGTTGCCCGGCATGGATGGCATTCTACCCTCGCTTGATCCCGATGCAGGTTTAGAGGTTAACTTTTCCACAGGCACCCCTTCGATAGCTCCGGTTTCACCGACCGAACCCATCAGTACGCCTGCAGCGGCTCCTTCAGCGACACTCCCCCCCTCAGATGCGCCGGCAGAGGATGCTGCCACAACGCTCGCTCCCGCCGTAACGCCTTCATCGGATTCCACTTATGTGCCGGATCAGGAACCGGTTGTGACATTTGAACCCGCTTCGACACCATTTATTGTCTCGGAAAGCACATTCAAACCCAACGTCGCAAAATCAACAGTTGCGCCTGCTACCGAACTTACAACTGTACCGACTGCGAAGCCTACAGTTGCGCCGACAGTTGCGCCGACACGGGTGCCTACCGCGGAGCCGACAGCGGCTCCTGCGCCTAGCGCTGAGCCGATGGCAACGCCGGTACTTACCGCTGAGCACACAGCCACACCTGCAGCCACCGCAGAGCCGACAGCGGCGCCTGAACCCACTATCGCCCCGACGGGTACACCGGCGCCCACAATTGAATCAATGGAGACGCCTGCGCCTACAGCGGAGCCCACGGCAACACCAACACCCACCGCTGAGCCGACAGCAACGCCTGCGCCTACTGCCGAGCCGACAGCTACACTGGTGCCTACCGCGGAGCCCACGGCAACTCCTGCGCCTACCGCCGAGCCGACAGCAACACCTGCGCCTACGGCCGAGCCAGCGGCAACGCCGGTGCCTACCACGGAGCAGACAGCTACGCCTGCGCCCACCGCCGAGCCGACAGCAGAACCTACTGCGACACCGAAACCGCAGCCCATCGCCCTGACCATTAAAGCGGCGAGCGCGAGAAAAACCTATGACGGCAGTGCGCTGACAGCAAATGAATTTATGGCTGACCGCTCCCTGTTGATGCCTGGGCACACATTGACTGCCCAAACCGAGGGCAGCCTGACGCTGACAGGGACAGCCGAAAACCGTATCGTCTCCTACATCATCAGGGACTCGAATGGGCAGGATGTCAGCGGTATGTACGAGGTTTCGCTTGAAAGCGGCACCCTGACGGTGGATGTCAACCTGGTCAA
>CAZPBJ010000167.1:0-1742 GCA_964584685.1 uncultured Christensenella sp.
GCCCTGCGCCTGGGGGCTGACGATTTCACCCTCAAGCCCTGCGAGATGGAGGAACGGGTGCATCCGACAGTTGTGGCATCAATGGCACCCCGAGCGATCGACGATGAAAGACCATAAAAACATACAGTTAGAACAAAAAATACTGTAATTTGTTGCAGTTTTTTGGTATCATCACTGAACAAAAGGAGGTGATGCCATGAATACTGCTGTTGATATCGTAATCGAGCTTAAAATGTCGTCAAAAAAAGACTACACTGATCGTTTCGATCAAAAATTTGATGCCGTTTTTGATGTTATTGACCTACCCAATCTTTCTCTTTTTGAAATTATAGAAAATGTCAAGTCTCTAAATTTTTCCGTCGACCCTGAACTTATACAAATCATAATTCAAAAGAAACTCGATTATATTTCAAGTGAACCGCTATGCTCTTGTTGCGGCAGGCGGATGCATAAAAAATATACTCGAAAAAAAGAGGTCAAAACGACAGTCGGCCCAATGAGTTTCGATTGTCCTTATCTGGTCTGCCCGAAATGCAAGACACATCACACCCCATACGAGGATATTCTCAACCTTAGGCCGGGAACATATCAATACGACGTCCAGAAGGTCGCAGCCCTTTTGAGCTCCAAGGACACCTACGAAGAATCCGCCGACGTGCTCAACGAGATCTATCGATTCGGCATCTCGCCCGATACCGTCCATCATCTGGCCAACGAACTCGCCTCCCGCGTGGAATTGGTCGAAATCATTCCGTCTCCGGCCGAGGTCCGAGAGATTGTCGAGCAGATCTCCGCCAGGCAGCATAGAAAACCGATCTTTGTCTTTGCCGCCGATGGGGCCATGGCTCCCATTCGAACCGAGGAGAAGGGCGTTGCCCACTGTTGGAAAGAGGTCAAGGGCGTCCGAGCCTATCTGCTTGATAAAAAACAGATTGTACACCTATTCAGCTGGCATCAGATCAGCGACAAGGCCGAATTTGCCAACTATCTGCTGCACATCAAAGAACAAGGGCTCATTCCCCAGGACTTGGTTCGTCTTTGTTTCATCGGCGACGGAGCCGGCTGGATCTGGGATACGGTGCAGGCAATTTTCCCTGATTGTCGACAGGTGCTCGATTATTTCCACTGCGCCCAGCACCTCCACGACTTCGCCCAGATTCATTTCGGCCAGAATGCCAAGGCCAGAGAATGGGTTGAGCAGGCCAAGGTGCGCCTGTTCCACAATAATGTCACCGGCGTGCTCATCGGTCTCAACAACTTGAAATGCCGCACCACAGAGAGCCAACAGGCCCGCGCCAAGCTCGTGCGGTATCTCAAAAACAACAAGGCCCGTATCAGCTACGGCAAATTGCGTCGAGGTGGCTATCCCCTCGGCAGCGGCGCTATTGAGAGCGCCAACAAGTTCATCTGTCACGTGCGGCTGAAACGTTCCGGCGCCTGGTGGAGGATTGACAATGCCAATAACGTCCTCAAACTGCGCTGTGCCAAATACAATGCAAAATTCGACGATGCGTTCGCGGAGCATGAGGCGGCCAACCGAAAACAGCCCCAGCATAGCGGTATTACGCTCAAAAGAATCAAGTGACGTGCATAACTATCGGATGCTCCCGGGGAGATTTTGTGGTAGAGCTTTCCAGTGGGATATTTTTTTTCACCGAAAATGACGATTTTTTTGGTGGCAGGAACATGAAACAAGATCCCATGTACACCTCGCAGATCCACATTACTCAAAGTTTTGCCCA
>CAZPBJ010000167.1:1752-2133 GCA_964584685.1 uncultured Christensenella sp.
TTACATACGATTACGATGGGCGTACGACTGTCGATAACGTGGAAAATAATGATTTACAGCAAAATTCACGAGTTGGAGCCACGCTCGCAGTGCCCGTGAACCGGAAAAACTCGATCAAACTTTACGGCAGCACCGGGATACACACCAGTGTCGGGAGTGATTACGACATGGCCGGGATTGTCTGGCAGCACCGCTGGGGCAATGGGCTGTAACTCCACTTGAACGTACACGTGTCCAAAAGGCGCCACCGCCCTGCCAGTCCCCGGCCCGCAAAACACCTGACAAACACGCACGAAAACACCCATGACCCCCAGCCAGATCCACATCCTCGCCATCCTGGTCGCCACGGTGGCCATGTTCCTCTGGGGCCGGTGGCGCCAC
>CAZPBJ010000168.1:0-2128 GCA_964584685.1 uncultured Christensenella sp.
CTCGAACGCTTCGCGCGCAGACCGAGCTCTTTTTCAAAAACGAGGTGTTCAAGGTTTGCAGGCTGTTCAACGAGGAGCATTTCGGCGCGGCGCTTTCGGGCGTTGAAAAGTTCCGCTTCACCGTGGAAACCGATCAGCTGCCGGAGGCCGTGCGCCCTCTTTTCTTCTGCGATGAAAAGCCCGAAATCCTCCTGTACGGGAGCCCGCAGTTCGCCGCGCGCTGCCGTAAAACGCTCACGGGCTATATCCTCCACGATACGCAAAGCGTGGAGGAGGCGCTCACGATCGCCGGCGAAAAGGATATCCGCCTGATGCTGCTCGACGTGGCCGGCCGCAGCGATGCCGTTGCGGATGAAAGCTCCCTCCGGATGGAGACGGTTTACGAGGGCTTTGCGGCCTCAACCATGTCCGCGGGCGCTTTTGACTTCGCGCCCATGGCGGCGGGCGTGCTGCGCGACGGTAACCGTCTGTTTCGCAGCGTGCGGGAGCGCCTGCCGGAGCTGCCCGTATACCTGATTGAAACCGAGGAATTTCCCATCGACCCCGAGCTGCTCATGAGCTTCGTGCGCGCGGGGGCCCGGGGCAAGCTTGAAGAGCCCCTGGACGGCTTTGCCATATTCGAGGATCAGCTTTCCTCCATCTGCCGCGAGCTTTACATGCAGGGCGTGGCGGCGCGCATGGCGGCCGAACGCAAGGTGCTCTATTACGAATCCGCCCCGAAGCTGAACGAAGGCAAGAGCGAGATTACCGTACGGCTTCGCGATTTCTCCCTCAAGCGCGCCACCGAGGCCGACGACGCCGACAGCGTTTTGGACGATGTGGAAAAGCCCAACGTGCATTTCGCGGATGTGATCGGCGCGTGCGACGCCAAGGAGGAATTGAAGTTTTTCATAGACTACCTCAAAAACCCCAAGAAATTCTCCGCGCAGGGCCTCAAGCCGCCCAAGGGCGTGCTGCTCTACGGCCCGCCGGGCACGGGCAAGACCATGCTCGCAAAAGCCATGGCGGGCGAAAGCGACGTGGCGTTCATCCCCGCCGTGGCGAGCGCGTTTGTCACGAAATACCAGGGCAGCGGCCCCGAGGCCGTGCGCGCGCTTTTTAAAAAAGCGAGAAGATACGCGCCGGCGATCCTGTTCATCGACGAGATCGACGCCGTGGGCCGCAAGCGCGGAGAATCCAACTCGAGCCACGGCGAGGAGATGGCGCTTAACGCGCTCCTCACCGAGATGGACGGCTTTTCCGTCGATCCCAAGCGCCCCGTATTCGTGCTGGCCGCCACGAACTTCGATGTGGAGGAAGGCCAGGGCGGCATGGGCGTGATCGACCCCGCGCTCGCGCGGCGCTTCGACCGCAAGATACTCGTGGACCTGCCCAACGCCGAGGAGCGCGAGCAGCTCGTGCGCCTGCTCCTGAAAAAGAACAAGACGCATACCGTCAGCGAGGAGATGATAGCACGCCTCGGCTCCCGCTCGGCAGGTATGAGCCCGGCAAACCTCGCCTCCGTCATGGAGCTTGCAAACCGCATGGCCGTCAAGCAGCAAAAGCCCCTCGACGATGCGATGTTGGACGAGGCCTACGAGCTCACCAAGCACGGTGCGAAGAAGGACTGGGGCTATGAATACCTGGAGCGGGTGGCGCGGCACGAAAGCGGCCACGCGTTCCTCTGCTATCTCGGCGGCCATACGCCTGCCTACCTCACCATCGTGGCGCGCGGCGGGCACGGCGGCTATATGGAACACTCCGCGGCGGAGCAGGCCCCGCTTTCCACGCGGCAGGAGCTCATAGACCGCATCCGCACCTCCCTGGGCGGCAGGGCAGCCGAAATCGCCTATTACGGCGAGAAGGACGGCGTGTCCACGGGAGCTTCCGGCGACCTGGAGTCCGCCACGCGCGTGGCGCGCGCCATGATCTGCAACTACGGCATGGACGGCGCGTTCGGCATGGCGGTGATGAGCCCCGAGGAGGCCACGCGCGGCCCGCTGGCGGCCAAGGTGTCCGAACGCGTGAGCCAGATCATCCGCGAGGAAATGGCCGAAACCATCCGCCTCATTACGGAAAACAAACCCCGCATCGACCGCATGGTGGACGCGCTCATGAAAAAGAACAAGCTCTCCGGCGCGGAGATGGA
>CAZPBJ010000169.1:0-2114 GCA_964584685.1 uncultured Christensenella sp.
TGCTGGCTCCCTGGGAGACAGCGCCTGTTACTCCGGTGAAGCACATCAGGGCAAAGAAGCAGCAGAACAATGTCAGCAACACAACAAACAGCGAGCCAGGATCCTTGAAAAGGTAGTGCTTCATGTCCAGTTTGATCAGGCGTAGGAATTTCATCGTGCGCTCCCTTCATTTCATAGTATTGAAAGCCGCTGCGGCAGGGAGGACTTGTCGCAGCAACGGAAAGAACCATTACACGATTGTTACATAATGCTGGTGGTATGTGTACAATGAACCTTGGGTGTTGCACTCATCAAATATAAAGCCCCCTTTCATCCCTCTACACCTCTAAACGAATAGGAGGCCGGTTTTGTTACAGAAACCCCTTTTTATTTTACCGGTTGTATGCTGCGTGCCATCCGCAGTGCAGTTTCTTCGCCAACCCCTTTGGTGCTGACCATGTACATGTGTGCTCCGTCGGTCCAATAGACCTGCAGGCTGTTCCCCTTCCTTACAAGCGTTGCTGCCTGTCCCCTCACGTCCGTCTCCATGACAATGGCATCCTCCGTGTCAACGTGCGTGACGCCGCCCGGGCCGCCTTCAATGAAATTGACGACGGTGCTTCTGTCAGTGATTCCCTGGTACACGACAATATGGGATTCGCCGGAATTCTTTATTTGTACTATCTCCATGCCCTGAGGCACATATGCCGGGTAATGCGTTCCTTTCCAATCGGCAGGCACCACAAAGGACCCGGCCTCGTCCACCACCAGCCTGACTTCGGTGTACTGCGGGGTGATCCGCGTCAGCAGGCGCATGACCTGCACGCGAAGATAGGGGCTGGCCGCCAGGCCTACGCCGCCCATAAGCGTCATGATAGCGATAAGCATTGCCGCGGCTCGCGCAATCCTAGGTAATCTGACACCGATGAAATGCCGGCGTTTATGCCTTGAGGCATGCCTCGCGATGAGGGCCAGGTATCTCGAGTCGTTCTTTGAAAAGAACAACTCCATTTCGGGATTGCTGCCTGCTGCCTGCTCCGTCTTGATTTGTTGCAGCAACTCTTCCGTCTCTTTTTCCAATTGCAGCTCGCCCCATAGGTCATAGGCGCGTTCGGTGAAGTCTTTCTCTACCTGAACGGTTCGGGTATCCTTTCTATGGTTTCTCTTCATACCAATTCATCCCTGTCTTTGGCTTTTACCAATTCTGCCAGATGCTGCAGCGCCCGGGATACCGCCGTACGAACTGCTGCCTCTTTCATCCCCAGAATCAACGCGATGTCTTCATATTCCATTCCATCAATATGACGAAGCCGGATCAGTTGTTTCTCCCTTTCGTTGAGTTGTCCGAAGGATTGGAGAAGATCAACCGCGAAGAAGCGGCTTAACGCTGTCTCATTTGATGCGTTTACATCTTCAACATCAGCCAAGTTGTCCTCAGCATCCCAGAGACTTAGATCTGAGCGCTGCCGATTTCGTTTCCTAAGCCTGTCATTGCATACACTCCTAACTATCTTAACGATGTAGGAGGCTGTTTTGTTACAGGGCACCGCGCTGATTGTGGAGAAGTTGTCTATCATCTTGAGGATGGCATCACTGATAACATCTTCCATCTCATGATGATCATGAGGGAAATATTGTTGTGCGACTTTAAACATCAGCCGCTTATACTGATGATACAGTTCTACCAGCCGCTGGGAGTCTTCATCGTTTTGGATCAACAGGAGGACGCTGGCAAAGCATACAATAAAGCTGAGCGCGGTGCTGCTGGCAGCAGTTAGCTCATGAAGAGTTTGCTCCGTTTCAGACATTTGTACTTCCTTTCAGAAACGCAAAGCGAAAATGAACTCCCTCATTGGTCCTTAAGTGAATTCTTATGATAGACTGATTCAGCAACATCAGCAAGATATAAATCAAATGCCTCAACTTGGCCTGTATACCATTGAAAATGGCTTACCCCTGCAAGACCCCAACTTACCCCGCAAGCGGCAAAGCTCCCTGGCATCCATTAAATTGTATCAAATCCTGCAGGAATATATCGTACACCCGGTCGTGAAAAGGCTGGATGACCTCGACAATGGTGCGCACCACGCAGGCGGGGGTATAGAACTCCCCGGCCTTCTTGCCCTCCTGCTCGG
>CAZPBJ010000170.1:0-2094 GCA_964584685.1 uncultured Christensenella sp.
CGATGGCGGAGTTCCCGTCACGCTCAGAAATCACCTTCAGCCCCTCGCTCGACAGCAGGCTATGCAGCAGACTGAGAATCCGGGGTTCATCATCGACCAACAATACGGTTGCCATAATGGATCTCACTCGATGCCGGAGGAACCGTCGCCACGTGCCTCCGGTTTTCGCAGAATCGAGAGGATAGTAGGGGATTACGGCGGGAATGGCCAGCCGAAAAATAGGCGTGTGGACAATCGGTCGGCGACCGGGGGTGCGAAGCGGGCGCATCGAGAGGCGGGCAACACGTCAAAGGCTTGTTTCTTCGACGATGGAGCGCCGGAAACGGTCAGTGAAACGGGGTTGCAGCCGCCGCCAGCAGTTCGCGCGTGTAGGGGTGGGCGGGCCGGGCCATGACCTGCTCTGCGGGGCCGCTCTCGACGACCACGCCGCGCCGCATGACGACGATCCGGTCGGCCAGGTGCTGGACGACACCCAGGTCATGCGTGATGAACAGATAGGCCAGGCCGTGCTTTTCGCGTAGATCGGCCAGCAGGTTCAGAATCTGGGCCCGCACCGAAAGGTCGAGCGCACTGACCGCCTCGTCGCAGATCAGCAGCCGTGGCCCCAGCGCCAGCGCTCGCGCGATGGCGATGCGCTGCCGCTGCCCGCCGGAAAAGGCATGCGGATAGCGGTCGAGCAGATCGGCGCTCAGCCCCACATCGTCCAGCAGGCGCGCGGCCGCCTCCCGCCGGTTCGCCGGTGTCGCCAGCCCGTGCACCAGCATCCCCTCGGTGACCAGGTCGAGGACGGTGTGGCGCGGATTGAGCGAGGCGAAGGGATCCTGGAAGACGACCTGCACCGCGCGCCGGTAGGCTTTGAGGGCGACACCCCGCAGTGTCGCCACGTCGACGCCATCGAGCCGGATCTCCCCCGCATGGGGGGTTTCCAGCCGCAGGATCGTCCGTGCGAGGGTCGTCTTGCCGCAGCCCGACTCACCGACGAGTCCGACGGCTTCGCCCGCCTCGACCGCGAGGCTCACGCCGTCGACGGCGCACACCGCCCCGACCGTCCGGGCCAGGACGCCGCGGCGGATCGGATAGTAGGTTCGCAGGTCGCGGATTTCAAGGAGCGGCGGCATGGTTCATCCCGGGGGCGCGGCGGCGGGGGAGGGTTCGTTCGATCCCGGGGCTTCCGCCGGGGGCCGGCTTGCGCCGTGTGCATCCCCGGCCGCGCCGGGCATCTCCGCCAGAAAGCAGCGCACCTCGTGCCCATCGCCCCACGTATAGAGGGGGGGCGGCGCGGCGCAGCGGGGCATGGCCCGGGCGCAGCGGTCGCGGAAGCGGCACCCCGCCGGCCAGGCGAGCGGCGAAGGGACCTGCCCCGGGATCGCCTGCAGCCGTCGGCCGCGGGTCGCCGCCGAGGGGAGGGCCGCCAGCAGCGCCTGGGTGTAGGGGTGCCCCGGCCGGGCGAACAGCTCCCGGCTGGGCGCCGTCTCGACGATCTGCCCGGCGTACATCACCGCGACACGCGTGGCCATGACGGCGATCACCCCCATGTCGTGGGTGATCAGGAGCAGGCCGCTGTTGCCGCGCCGCAGCCGCCGCATCAACTCCAGCACCTGCGCCTGGGTGGTCACATCAAGCGCCGTGGTCGGTTCGTCGGCGATGATCAGGTCGGGATCGTGAACCAGCGCCATGGCGATCATGACGCGCTGCTGCATGCCGCCGGAGAGCTCGTGGGGCCAGGCGCGCAGGCGCTGGACGGGATCGGCGATCCCGACGCGGGCCAGCCAGTCGAGGCCCACTTCTGCAAGTAATTCTACTGCACGTGACTGGGCCGCTTCTTTTGTAATCTGTGGATTTTCATTCCGCAGCGTTTCAAGGAACACTGAACCGATATTCTGCAGCGGATCAAATGAACGTCCCGGCTCCTGGAAAATGACGCCGATGCGGCGGCCGCGCAACCCGCGCCGGCCGTGGTCGGACAGCGTCGCCAGGTCGACGCCGTCGAGGCGGATCGCGGCGGCCTCGATGCGCGCAGGCGGCATGGGCAGCAGGCGGGGAACGGCCAGCGCCAGCGCCGACTTGCCGCAACCCGATTCACCCACCAGCCCC
>CAZPBJ010000171.1:0-2072 GCA_964584685.1 uncultured Christensenella sp.
AGCCTGGCAGCGTCAAAGTGTCACCCTATATCTACAGCATTTCTTTCCGGCAATATGAGAAGCGGCCGGTGATCGACACAGGCAAGGACCTGCCCTTCATCCAGACGCCAAGCAGCCCCTTCGGTCAATCCAAGGAAATCCTGCTGAGCGGCCACGGCGACCTGCCTGTGAAAGTGTACTATGTCAACCCAAACGGTCCGGCCGTCCTGCTGTACGGCGAGCCTGAACCCGGCGAACGCGAGGGAAGCTATGGCCTTGCTTTTCTTCCCCGCCTTGCCCTCAACTACTATGTAATCATCATGGCGGGGCTGCTGCTGCTGATCGGCATACTCTATCTCTTGATGATCCGGCTTAAAAAACCAAAAGCTCGTCAGGTGTTGATGTTCCTCTCCTTTATCCCCCTCAGCTACATCCTCTCGCACTTTGCCGTCAAGGGGATGAGCGGCGTCAGCTGGGATATGATCGCGGACCTGAAAATGATCCTGACCGCTGCGGCTTTCGCCTGCGCGGCCATGGCACTCGCGGCCGCGCACCTCAAAGGCAGACGGAAGGAACAGAACAGCCTGACACACAGATAATTGAAGCCCGCAGGCATAAAAATGAAGCGCTCTCACCCCGCCGTACGGCGAATGGATGGGAGCGCTTCAAATTGAACTGCATTCTTTGTGGGCATCAATGCCCTGAACTTTACTGTATTACTATTTATCTTCGCCTACCACGGCCTTGATGCGCCGCACGCCGGCGGATGAGCTTTCTTCCTTGAGGATCTTAAAGCCGCCCAGCTCGCCCGTGTTCTTCACGTGCGGGCCGCCGCATATCTCTTTGGAAAAATTGCCCATGGTGTAGACATTGACGCGCTCGCCGTACTTGGATTCGAACAGGCCGATCGCGCCGCCTTCCTTGGCCTGGGCTACGGTCGTCTCTTCCATGCTGACTGGCATTTTGGCGCTGATGGCGCCGTTGACCAGGCGCTCAACCTCTTCAAGCTCTTCCGGCGTCATCCTGCGGCCGAAGGTGAAGTCAAAGCGCAGGCGCTCGGCGGTGATGTTGCTGCCCTTCTGGGCCACTTCCGGCCCCAGTACCCTGCGAAGCGCGGCGTGCAGCAGGTGCGTGGCGGTGTGCAGGCGCGCGGTCTGCTCGCTGTGGTCGGCCAGGCCGCCCTTGAACACCGCGTCCGCGCCCGCGTGGCTGTTCTCCTGATGCTTGCGGAAGCACGCCTCGTAGCCTTCCATATCCACGGTCAGGCCCTTTTCCTTAGCGAGCTCCAGCGTCATTTCCACGGGGAAGCCGTAGGTATCGTACAGGTGGAAGGCGCTTTCGCCGTCGATCACCGTGCCCTCCATGCGGGCGGCGATCTTCTCAAACTCGTGGTTGCCCTGCCGGAGGGTCTTGTCGAACCGGCTTTCCTCCAGCGCCAGCTCCGGGTACACGCTCTTGTACTGCTCCACGATCACCTTGGCGATCTCGCCGGTGAAGCCTTCGGGCAGGCCCAGCTCCATGCCGTAGCGCACCGCGCGGCGGATGAGCCGGCGCAGCACGTAACCCTGCCCCACGTTGCTGGGGCCCATGCCCCGGTCGTCGCCCAGGATGAAGGTGGCGGTGCGCAGATGGTCCGCCACGATGCGGAACGCCTTGGTGACGGTATCGCTCTCGCCGTACGTTTTGCCGGACAGCTCCGCGATTTTGCCCAGTATGTTTTCAAACAGGTCGGTTTCGTACACGCTCTTTTTGCCGGTGAGCACGCAGATGGTGCGCTCCAGCCCCATGCCGGTGTCCACGTTCTTTTTCGCCAGCGGCTCAAACGTGCCGTCCTGGGTTTTGTTGTACTGCATGAACACGTCGTTCCAGATTTCCAGATACCGGCCGCAGGAGCAGGCGGGCGAACAATCCGGGCCGCAGGGCGCCTTGTCGGTGATGATGAACATCTCGCTGTCCGGGCCGCAGGGGCCGGTCAGGCCCGCGGGGCCCCACCAGTTGTTTTCCTTGGGCAGGAAGAAGATGCGATCCTCCGCCACGCCGCAGTCCCGCCAGAGCTTGGCGCTTTCCTCGTCGCGGGGGCAGTTCTCGTCGCC
>CAZPBJ010000172.1:0-2066 GCA_964584685.1 uncultured Christensenella sp.
AGCTTGCGGAAGTGCGTGGCAAAGCCGTCGATCAAGATGGCGTGAGAATTCAGGTGAGCATTCCTGAACGCATGGCCGGGCAAGTCAAAGGCAGAAGCCCACTCCTTATTGTCGCGGGAAAAGCGGCCATCGGAAGCGCGACGGTAGATATTGCATTCCAGCACCGCCTTGACGCGCTCAAAACCATAGTCGTGTGCCGCCACCATCGCGGCCATTTCGAGATTATAGAAGTCCCGTTCGTAGCAGCTCTTGGAAATGGTCTCGTCAATGGCTTTGGCGCATTCGGCATTGCGGCCACCGCTCATGTGGTAATAGCTTTCCTCCGTGCGCTCCGCCGCCGCTTCATAGGGACAGGGATAGACGATATTATCGGGGTCGGCCCTGCCTGCAGATATCTCGGTCATGGACGCGAAAAGCTCCCTGCAAAACTGCCGCTCCTCCGGGGAGTCTGTTTTTAACTGCACGGCGAGGTAGCGGCCGCAGATGCCGAGGGCTTCCTCCATGCCGTGACTGACGGCGGTATCACGGAAAAAGTCCGCGCCGGTTTCGTATTGGATTTCAGCCTCAACGCGCCGCGCCTGATCCACGCCGTAGACGATGCCCAAGCCGGAACCCCGATCCCAATTGGCGAAAATTGTGCCTGTATCGTCCACGCCTGTCACAGAACCCCTGTCGCCTGGCCTGAGCTTGGAATAGGGATCGTCCATCGAAATAAGCTCGATCCGAGTCCCGACCGGGTATTCAGCCCGCAGGCGTGCAACGGTTTCTTTAGATGGAAATTTCATACGAATATCCTCCTCGTTTATCGTCCCGGCTCCTTCATGGAGCGAATGTGTTTATGTTCTCCCGCATCTTTTAGGACGCGGGGCTTCTCCTGCGCCTCGCGGATCTGTCCCAGCACGGATTGCCTGTCCTGTTCACGCAGGGGCGCGGCTTTGTTATAAGCGTAAACATAGAAATACTCGTTGCGAAGCGTGGTGCAGCGGACAAAATACTGCCGGGTTTCGGTTTCCAGCTTGAAGCCGTAATCGTAGCCGTCCCGATCCGGCAATTTTGCCTGCGGGTGATTGTAGCAATAGTCCGCCGAGGATGAGAGATCGCTCAGAATATCCCGGCGAAGCAGGGTCATAATTTCGTGAAACTCGTCCTTGAACTCCGGGGTATTTTCGCTTTTCGTCTGATCAAACCACTGATGATAAAAGCTGTGGCCGTCCCTGCCGAAGTCGCCGCGCAGATAGCCCACACACCGTCCGCTCTCCGCATCGTTGCGAAAGAACATAGCGCGATCCCCGACATCCCCCGGTTGGAGAATGCGTAGGGGCGTCTCTTTCTCGTAGGCGTAGATGGTAAATCGTCCGTCCCGCTCGAACTCAGGCACATGGCAGAGGACAAAATAATGGCGGGTTTCCGTTTCCAGCTTAAAACCGTACTGCGAAAACCGGCTATCCTCCAGCAGCTTGGCTTCGGGGTGGGCTTGACAGTAGGCAATCATGCCGGGGCGGTTGTCCAGCAGCTCCTGCCGAAGCGCATATACGGCGCCGTGAACCTCAGACTGAAAATCCGGCGTGTTTTTCTCTTTCTGCGCTTCGTTCAGATGAAGCCCGGCATGGAAACGGTCGCCCTGATTTCCGAAGCCGCCGGAAAGCACGCCGATGCGGGTCTTGCCCACATCGCTTCGCAAATTGAAAAACTCGCCCTCATGGGCGGCAAAGGGAACGACCAAAGCGCCACGAAGCTGATCCGAGGGCTGGTACTTTGCTCCCAGCGCCTCCATGCGCTCTGCAAACTCGCAGATGTGGTAATCGTTGCTACCAACACGAACATGCGCCTCATCAATGTACTGGCATGGGCGCGTCAGAGTCCCCCTGTCGTCACCGGGCGGGTAGGTAATCGTAATGCTTGCATTGTCGGGAATCTGGAACAGCTCCCGATACTCGCTGTCAATAAAGCGGATTGTCTTATCGCTCATGAGCGGCCCCTCCTCTCAAAATCCAGTTTGAAGTTTGCATATTGCCCGGTGTCCTCCAAAACCACCGTGGCGTCGTAGGTCTTGCCGGTCTTTTCGG
>CAZPBJ010000173.1:0-2053 GCA_964584685.1 uncultured Christensenella sp.
GCATACCGGGAGCAAGTGATGCGCAATAAGCCGGAATACGCCGAAGCAATCAGGAAGAACTGCCCTGTGCTCTCTGCACAGCAAGCATCCTGCAAGGGCTGTAAATACGAAGGGCGCAAAGCATACGACTGCCGGGGCTTAACACGCGAAGGGCTCAGGGCAGTGACCGGTCGGCCCGTCTTGGGGGCGGGGGCGACCAGCCAGTGGAATGACGCAAGCAACTGGGACATCAAAGGACCGATTCAAGCCATGCCGGAAAGGCCCTGCATTGTCTTTGTGCAAAAAGGCAGCACCATGAGCCATACGGGAATTTACGTGGGCGGAGGCTCTGTCATCCATGCAAGCGGGCACAACAGCGGCGTGATTGATAGCCCCATGCCGCGCAGTTGGACCCACTACGCGATTCCGATCGGGCTATACGAGGAAGGAGAGATCCCCATGGCGGATGAATACTTGATTCGCAGGAGAGACAAAGGAGAAAAGGTCAAAGCACTTCAGTTGGGCTTGATGAAGCTTGGCTATCCACTCCCACGCTACGACGCTGATGGCGACTATGGCAATGAAACTGAGGAAGCAGTGAAGAAATTCCAGAAGGATCGTGGCCTCCCAGTGGATGCGGTATGGGACAGCGACTGCCAGGCAAAATTAACCGCAGCGCTTGAATCCATAGAGCCTACGCAGTCTGAGCTATCAGTTGCTTCTCTGGACCGCCTGATCGACCTGCTGATGGTACATCGGACAGCTCTTGACAAGGCACTGGAGGAACTCATGAACGCACGCGATTTGACTGCATAATCAAAGGAGCTTGACACATGGAGCAGATGACGCTCGATACAATTCTCAAGATCAGCGCTGCAATTACTGGTGCCATCATCGGTTGGATGGCCGTACTGCGACCGCTGTGGGATGCACATAAGGCGAAGAAGGCACAAAAGCAGCGCGCCATTGAAGCGACACTGAAAGCGGACCAGGCTTATCGGCAAAGCGTGCTGGACAAGCTGGATTCGGTGGATGGCCGTATTCAATTCATGGACAGGAGCATCGCCGATCTGCAACGCGACAACATCGAGCGCGCCTACTGCATGTTCAAGATGGAGCACGGCTACTGCACCAGCGGCATGAAGGAGGCGATTGCCGATATGTATGAATCGTACAAAGCCCGGGGCTATAACCATATCGCGGAATCCCGCATCAAGGAACTGCTGGCCCTGCCAGAGTACCCCCGAAATTGAGAGGAGATAACAAAATGAAGAAGTACCTGATGGTTTTCCTGCTAACCCTGGTGGTGATGACGGCCGTCACTCTGCCGCTTGCATTGGCCGAGGCGGTTGTTCCTGGCCCTGGACTGCCGGACATTGATCTGACACCGCTGTTCCAGGCGGTTATCGGATTCCTGGCCGCCCTTGTCACCTACAAACTGATCCCATGGATCCAGGCGCGGACGACCGCCCAGCAGCAAGAGCTCCTTAGGGCTGCGGTGTCAGTGGCAGTATATGCTGCGGAACAGCTGTACGGCGCAGGTGCTGGCAAGGATAAGCTGATGTATGTCAGAGGCCAGTTAGCCAAGAAGGGATACCACGTGGATATCGACGAGATTGAGGCAGCGGTTAGGGAACTGACTGTGATAAGCGAATAACCTGGTCCCATTCTAGACTGAAAAATCAGCCCCTGCACTCAGCGGGGGCTTTTTTTGTTTGCAGTTTTTGAATGTGTGGATTTGGTGGGTTCTGTTACCCCTGCGATAGTTCCTTTCCCCAATGTGCAAGACAAGCCAATTCATCAACCAGATCATCAGTTAACTCTGGATCGTCCCATTGCCTGCAATCGATGGCATGAATTGAGAATGCCTTGTACATATCAGGGTCAGATATTACTTTCAGGAATACTGCAGCACGGTTAACTGCTTGCTTACACATTGCCTTAATATCTTCCTGAGAAATGTTGTAGTTGGTATGGGCGTCTTCGATGATTTGCCTAAACAGGAAATTAGCCAAGGCCTTTGGATACACGTGATTCTGTGAATTGGCTTTTTTGAAGAATTCCTGAAATACCA
>CAZPBJ010000174.1:0-1698 GCA_964584685.1 uncultured Christensenella sp.
CCCCCTGTTGGCACGAAAAAAAGGGGCGGCATCCGCACAACGGACGCCGCCCCGAAAGACCAAGCTGAACCTGACCGCTTACATGGGCAGAATCAGTTTGTTGGAATCCTCGTTCCAGGAAACCACCAGGTACCAGAGAAAGGCGAACAGGGCGATGAGCCCCAGGCTGTAGCCGTAGCCCATCACATCCGGGAGGTACACGTATTTGCCGAGCCAACCGTTCTGCTCGACCTCGAAGGCTTCAAACCAGGCCACCATCAGCGAGTTGGAAATGGCGAAAAAGGGCACAACCAACCACAGCTTGATCTGGCCCTCGCCGACGCGCCACAGGGTTCCGGAACCGCAACCGCCGGCAAACATGGCACCCAGGCCAAAGACGAAGCCGCCGACCACGCCGCCCCAGCCGAAGGTGCCGCGCACGTAATTCATCGGATCGAGCACCGGCTCGCCTTCCAGGCGGGTGGGTACGCCGTATTTGAGGATGGCCGCGCCGATGGCGACAATGAGGATGGACAGGGCCACGGACTTGGCCATCTTGCAGTCACCGGTCATGTGCGGCTCGCGGAAGCCCTGGATCATGCACCAGCGGCCACGCTGCATGGTGTACCCAAGACCCACGGCGATGAGCAGGATGCCGGAGAGCGAATTGATGTAGTCCACATAATCGTCACCGTCGAAGTTGGCATACCAGACGGCGGCCCAGACCGCTCCGGCCAGGCCGGCCAGACCCAGCACCCACTGGATAGAGACAGGCACTTCGAGGGTAAAGGAACCGCCGCCACCCCAACTGATATGTTCCATCTCTTTGTAGAGCAACCAGAGGCCGAGGATGACGCCGGGAACCAGACCGACCCACATGGCGAAACCGTTGGCCGCCAGGTTGCCGATGGCGTTGTACATGCCGCCCACGTTGCAGCCGCCGGCCAAGGCCGCGCCAATACCCATGAGGATACCGGCGATGACCGCCTTGACGTATTCGCGCACCGGCGGGAAGCGCAGGGCGAACTGACCGCCCAGGCAGGCGGAGATAAAGGCGCCGCCAATGAAACCGAGGCCAATCACCGAACCGGTGTTGAACAGCATCGATTTGGTCAGGATGGATTCGCCGTCCTCATCGACAAAACCGGTCAGTTCGGCCAGATCACCATTGAAGATACCGGTCTGCCAGAGGATCCAGTCGCCCCAGTTGCGGAAGGCTCCCACCGCGCCCCAGGGACGCCACCAGGCCATGATGAGAATACTGAGCAGGGCGACGACGATACCGGTCCGTGTCGGGCTCCACTCCTCCTGGCAGAAAGCCTTGATGAACTCTTTGATTTTCTGCCATAAAATCTTCAAATCTTCCATCCTGCAGTCTCCTTTCACCTAAAAATGAACGTTCATTCACTCACACCGGTCATGCCAACTAGGCAGAATTCGCCATAAATTTGACTAAATTACCTTTGCCTCAGGCGTTTGTCAATACTAGCCATGCCTCCGACAGAAGCCGCTTTTCATTTTTCTTTTGTCGGGAATATAGAGAGTTATTCGCCCGGTGGACCTGATTGCCTGTTTTGTTTCTATCTTGACAACAGCCGCATTCCTCTTTAAACTAAGTCGTCTTTTTTTCATGTATAAAAGGGTTTTTAACTCGGTACTTTCGATAGGAGAACAAAATGAGTGACATGAAAGTTGCCCCCGATGGTCTGGCTGTCGCCT
>CAZPBJ010000174.1:1708-2048 GCA_964584685.1 uncultured Christensenella sp.
AATCAAGAGTGGTGAGATTCTCCACATCCAGGGAACCGACCCCGGCTCCCGCAATGATATCCCGGGCTGGTGCGAGCGCGCCGGTCACGAGTATCTCGGTGAGAAGGAAGAGTCCGGCTACATCAGCTTTTTCATCAAGAAAGGTTGATCATCCGCCACCACGACTCTTCTGAAGGAGGAACACACCCATGGCTGCCGATCCGAACAAGCTCGGAATCTTCGTTACAAGCCCCCAGCACATGCGTCACATCCTCGGTCTCACCAAAGCAGCGGTGCGCGCCGGGAAAAAAGTCATGATCTTCTTTACCTTTAAATCCATCCACCTGACCAAAGACCCCCG
>CAZPBJ010000175.1:0-2038 GCA_964584685.1 uncultured Christensenella sp.
AAAACCACCGTAAGCGTGCCGTGTTTAATGCCGGTTTCAATCACCTTGTGTTTTACAAAAGCCCGAGCAATTTCCGCCGGTTTTGCTTGCGTGGTTATATCCCAGTCAAAGGGCGTTTTTCCCATGATGCAGTCGCGCACACTGCCACCGACAATGTACGATTTAAAGCCTTCGTCTGCAAGGATGTTGATAACGGTTTCAACCTGAGGGGGCAAAGTTATTTTCATCAATTTCCCTCGCAATACATGGATTATATATCGTATGCAAACTTTTGTTAATAAGCCTCAAACTTCGATATGGTGGCAAAACAGCGGGTGCTTTCGATAACGAGCTTTATGTACCGTACCCGCACTTCATCAAATCGGCAAATGCGCTTGTAGCCGATGACCGTGTTTTCGGCGAGCAGTTTCCACTTGCCCTCAATTTCGCCATAGAGTTTAAAACTTTCAATCTGCTGCCCAGTGCGTATATGCTCACCGAGCACCACCTTGTTGATGTCGTATTCGTCGTCCAAATCGATCATCAGCCAGGGTTTATCCGGGTTCATGCCGGAGTGCCAGTATTCGCCCGAGTCGTCGCTAAGCGCCATCTGTGCGCTGTGTGCGTCGTCCAAGCAGTTGGAGGCCGACATGACGGAACCCTCCGCCAAGTTTTCGTTAAAATCAATGGACAGTTGGGCCCCCATGGACAAGAGCATATCGGCATCGCGCTCATGAATCACACCTTCTTTGGTGGGTGGTATGTTGAGTAGCAGGGCCGCGTTCGCGCCGACAGAATTATAATAAAAATCCAAGAGTTTCGAAAGCGGCTTGATGCCGATATCGTCACTCGGATGGTAAAACCATCCTTTGCGAATGGACACATCCACTTCGGCCGGGTACCAAATCAGGCGCCCTGCATTTTTAATCGCCTTGCGGCTGCCGATATCCAGTGCCGTATAGTTTACTTTCTTTGGCGCCTTGCCGTCTTCTTTTTGCGATGCGGCGGCCGTTAATTCGGAACTGTTGTAATAATAGGGGACAACGCTCCACTCCGACTTTCTGCACACGCCCGCCTCATTGCCGATCCAACGCACATCCGGCCCGCAAACGGAGATAACTGCGTCCGGTTGAAGTTCTCGAATGATTGCGTAATAACTTTCCCAATCATACTCTTGCACTCTGCCCTTTTTGCCCTCGCCACACGCGCCGTCAAACCACACACAGAAGATGTCACCGTAATGCGTGAGCAGTTCCGTTAGCTGATTCTTAAAGTATTTATTATACGCTTCGCCCTCGCCGTAGCGTGGGTCGTGTTTGTCCCACGGTGAAAGGTAGATGCCAAACTTAATGCCATACTCCCGACAAGCATCCGCAGTTTCCTTCACCACATCGCCGCGCCCGCCCATCCAGTTACTAAACTTAACGCTATGGTCGGTATAAGCACTCGGCCACAAACAAAAGCCATCATGGTGCTTAGCGGTGAGGATAAGCCCCCTCATACCGGCAGTTTTGATGGTGGACACCCATTGCCTCGTGTCAAGTTTCGTTGGCTCAAATATCTCCGGGGATTCATAACCCGAACCCCATTCGGACCCGGTGAAGGTGTTCACGCCAAAATGTATAAATGCATAAAACTCCAGTTCCTGCCATTTTAATTGCCGTTCGCTGGGCACCACCTTGGACGCCATTTCTACTATTTTATCCATATTTTTACCCCTTCTATCGCACATATACATAATCCCTCCACTTGGATATTTAACCGTTTATTTAAAATATAAGATACCATATATACGGTTGCTTGTAAATGAATTTGGAGAAAACTCTGCTTCTAGGCTCACAAGAGGTTCACAAGGGCAAGAGTAGAGCCCCTGCTTTACAAACTGCCGATGTCGTTTGTTAGCTCTCCTAATGTAGAGGAACGTCTACCTCTCAGTCACTGCGGTGACAGCTCTCCTAACATAGGAGAGCCAAGGACGAGCGTCTACCTCTCAGTCACTGCGGTGACAGCTCTCCTAGCATAGGAGAGCCAAGGAGGGGGGCGTCTACCTCTCAGTCAC
>CAZPBJ010000176.1:0-2007 GCA_964584685.1 uncultured Christensenella sp.
GCTGGGAGGCATCGGTAGTTGCGGCCGCGAACTCTGCTGCTCTACCTGGCTGAGCAGTTTCAATACCGTAAGCACCAATGCAGCCCGCATTCAGCAACTATCGCTCAATCCACAAAAACTGGCCGGGCAGTGTGCCAAACTGAAATGTTGCCTCAACTATGAGTTCTCGGCTTATGCCGAAGCCCTGAAAAATTTCCCTCCCGAAGATACACTGCTCAAAACTGCAAAGGGAGATGCTTTTGCGCAGAAAACTGATGTATTTGCAGGAATCATATGGTATGCCTATAAATCAGACCCCAATAACCTGATGGCTATACCCGTCGAAAAAGTCAAAGAAATTGCACAAATCAACAAAAGCGGCAAAACTGTGGATAAACTTGAAGATTTTGCAAGAAAAATTGACAAAAAAATTGAATTTGAAAATGTGGTCGGACAGGATGATCTCAGGAGGTTTGATTCTTAAACAGGTTTACTGATGCCAGGAACGGATCAAAATTGCAGTCAGATAAAATAGCCTAACAGAATATACGTTGATACTTATGATGAAGAGTCAGATTTTTGGTTTCAGGATAAGGATTCCGGTTTTGCTCCTGCTTTCTGCCCTGGTTTTTGCAGCCTGCGACCGGGATAAATTTTTTGATGAAAGCCTCAGCCTTCCCGGCGATAAGTGGCCCAAAGATGAGGCCCTCAGTTTCGTGGTGAATATTGACGATACCCTCAGCCCGTATCGTTTTCACATCAATGTAAGAAACAGTACCTCATACGCTTACAACAATATTTACTTTTTTCTGACAACCGGATATCCGGGTGGCGGCTATTCGCAGGATACCATTGAATGCCTGCTGGCTGCCAAAGACGGGAGCTGGCTTGGCAAAGGTACCGGAAGTTATCGCGACAACCGGATATTTATCCGTGAAAACATCCGCTTTCCCCGCAAAGGGGCTTATACCTTAAACCTGAGGCAGGCCATGCGTGAAGATGTGCTCGGGGGAATTTCGGAAGCCGGCATCAGGCTTGAAAAACAATAAAAATTGCCGGCGCCTGAAGGTTTCGGCCAGCGTTGGCAAAAAACGATAAATGACATTCAATGGCAAAAAAGTTGATCAAAAAAGATTTTACCATCCAGGAATGGAAGAAAAAATTCTGGATTACCTGGCTATCGGTACTGGTGTTTTTTATCCTGTTTTTCACCGCCATTTCCTGGGGTCTGCTGGGTTTTATGCCCAGTTTCGAAGAGCTTGAAAACCCCAACAGCAACCTTGCTTCCGAAATTATCTCGGCCGATCAGGAATTGTTGGGTAAATATTATATCGAAAACCGGTCGAACATCTATTACACCCAGCTTTCGCCAAACCTGGTAAATGCCATTATTGCCACCGAAGATGCCCGATTCGAAAAACACTCAGGAATTGACGTCAGGGCCCTGTTCAGGGTAACTTTTGGGATTCTTACCCGAAACAACAAGGGCGGAGGCAGCACCCTCACCCAACAATTGGCCAAAAATCTCTTTCCACGAAAACTGAACCGCAATTTTTTTGAAACCGTTTTTATCAAACTGAAAGAATGGGTGGTGGCCATCAAACTGGAGCGCAATTACACCAAAGAAGAGATCATTGCCATGTATTTCAACACGGTAGATTTTGGGAGCAATTCTTTCGGTATCAAATCAGCCGCCAAGACGTTTTACAACAAAGAGCCCAAAGACCTGAGCATAGAGGAATCGGCCATGCTGGTGGGAATGCTGAAAGCCCCGACCTGGTTTTCGCCGGTCCGCAATCCCGAAAGGGCCCTGAAACGCCGCGAAGTCGTGCTTAAACAGATGGAAAAATACGACTATATTACTGAAGCTCAATACGACTCCATACGGGTGATTCCGCTTGATATGTCAAATTACAAACAACAGGATCACACCACCGGTTCAGCCACCTATTTCAGGTAATACCTTCGGATAGCCCTGAATGCCAAAAAGCCCAACCGAAAAAATTATATCGATAAGAAAATATTTAC
>CAZPBJ010000177.1:0-1999 GCA_964584685.1 uncultured Christensenella sp.
GTAATCGGCTAGCGACAGGGGTGGAGGCAGTTCAAGAGCGAGAGGAAGTGGAAAGGGAGCTGGATATAATTTTTTTTTGCGCTTGCATGTTCGTTTGTATTATGATAAACGTACGACATGAAAACAACAGCACATCAGGCCGACGACCATGCCAAGGCTGAATTCCTGGCGGACGCGGCAGCCCTCTGGCCCGTCGCGAAGGGTTCCCTCGCGCAGACGAGATCTCCCTGCACGCGGAAGAACTGCAAATCCTGCGCCTCGGGCCGCAAGCATCCCAGACTGCTCTTCACCTTCCGGGAGGGCGGCAAACTCCGGGGTCTGTACGTCCGGCCGGCCCACGCCGAACGGTTGCGTCGGGCCATCGCGAACGGGCGGGAACTGGAGCGGTTGATCACGGCGGCCGGCCGGGACCTGGTGCTGGCCCTGCGCGGGGAGGCGAAACGTTGACGCGGACCCGGCGAGCGTCGCAGGACTGCCACTGTCCGAAGTACCTGAACCTGCTGGCCGAGAACGCGCGGCTCACGGAGGAAGTCGCCAGGCTCAAGGCCAAGCTGGCCCGGCAGGAGCGTACCGCGAAGGAGCAGCCGTTCGGGCTTTCGACCCCCTCGTCGCAGCGGCTGGTGAAGCCTTCACTGCCCGAACTGACGTCCGCCGAGGTGCAGCGGCGCAAGGGCGGTGCGCCTGCCGGCCATGCGGGGCACGGCTGGAACCCTCCCGAAGGCCCCGAGCCCGTTGTCGAAGACCTGCCGGCCCCGGACACCTGTCCCTGTTGCGGCGGCGACCTGATCGACTTCCCGGGAGGGGCGGAGGCCATCCGCGACCTGATAGACTGTCATCCCCTGCCGTCCTTCCGGCGGCGCGTGCGGGTGCCGGCGCGGTACTGCCCGCGCTGCCGGAAGCCCGTGCGTCCCCGCGTCCCCGGCGTGCTGCCCAAGACCCGCCTGACGAACCGGCTTCTGGCGCGCGTGGCCCGCGAGCAGTACCTCGACGGCAATACGATGGGCACGGTGGCCGACAGGCTCGGCGTGCCCAAGGGAACGCTTCTGAACGAGATGCACCGCCTGGCCACGCTTCTTCGCCCGGCCACCGACGGCCTGCGCGCCCGGCTCCGGAACGCCGCCGTGAAGCACGCGGACGAGACCCCGTGGCGCACGGACGGGAACAATGGCTATGCCTGGGTGTTCGTCGCCGGGCGCATCAGGCTCTTCGTCTGCGAGCAGACACGCGCCATGTCCGTGCCGGCGGACGTGCTCGCCGACTGCGGCGGCACGCTCATGACCGACCGCTACGCCGCCTACAACTGCTTCGCCGGCGAGCGGGGCTACTGCTTCGAGCATCTGAAGCGCGACACGCTCGCCCTCGTGGTCGAGAACCCCGCATCGCGGGAGTGCAGGACCTTCGCGGAGGCCCTCGTCCCATGGCTGTGCGCGGCCATGTCGCTGCGCACCACCTGCGCCGGGGATCCGGTTTCCTACTTCGTGCGCGCGGCGCTCATCCGGCGGGAAATCGAGACCATCGCCCTCGCGCCGGCGCACCACCCTTCCGTGCAGGGCATCCAGAACATCTTCCGCGAGAACGTGCACCGCCTCTGGCACTGGACCGAAGACCCGCGCGTGCCTGCCGAGAACAATGTCGCCGAGCGCGCGGTCCGGCCGTTGGCCATCGCGCGCAAGATCAGCCACGGCTCCCAGTCGGCCCGGGGACGCGAGACACGGAGCGTCCTGATGAGCATCCTGCATACGCTCAACGCCTGCTGCACCGATCCCGAGGAACGGCTGGCGAAGGCACTGGACCACTACGCCCAGGATCGGAACGCCAACATGTTCGCCCGGCTGTTCGGGGGGCTGCCGCTATACGTGCCTACGCAGTGAGTTCACGATGGCCACCGGAACTGACCGCGTTCCCTCCGAAAATGGTGCCGCAAAACAGTAGCGGGGAGCCGCCGGCCTTCCGCTTCCCCTCGCTCAACCCTGCCGCCCCCCTGTCGCTAGCCGATTAC
>CAZPBJ010000178.1:0-1995 GCA_964584685.1 uncultured Christensenella sp.
ACCTGGATAGTTGATCCCGTGTATAATCATATCGGTTACCCCAATAGTCTCACCCATGTCTGCAAGGACGGGAAATGGGGTGTTCTCGATATTCCTGAAGGCAAATTCCTTATCGAACCAGTTTGTGATTCAATTATTGACTATAACGGATTCCTCTTTTGCAACGGAATAGGATTCTATGAAAAGAAAGGCAAATATGGCGTAATAGGGAGCTGGGGCGGATATACCGAAGCGATCTTTGATGATTATGAAGGTGCACCCGATGGTGCTGTAAAAGTCATGCAGGGAGGGGTCTGGGGTTATGTTGATGAGGCTGGAAACTTCACCACCGACAGTGAAGAAGCTTACTATTACTTTGCCGATTGAATGAAAACCCAGGAAATTACCCCCGGCGTCATTTTATTTCATCTTCCGCATTCAAGGACATTGATCCCGGATTATTCGGGTATGGATATGCGGTTGATCGATAACGAGATCAGGCTTTTGACCGATCATCATACCGAAGACATTTTTTATGTCCCGGGCATTGAACAGCTGGTTTTTCCCTTCAGCAGGATATTTTGTGATGTGGAGAGGCTGCCTGATGCTGAAGAACCGATGTTTGAAAAGGGCAAGGGATTTTTCTACACGCATACCGATGATGGAATGATCCTCAGAACCGATGAACACAATATACGGGAAAGAGTTTATGAAGTTTATCTTGACCATCACCGGAAACTGCACGAAATGGTCCGGAAGAGACTGGACAATGCAGGCATGTGTGTCATTATCGATTGTCACTCCTTTCCGGGTCAGGTTTTGACAAGTGACGCGGATAAGACCGAAAGGCCGGATATATGCATCGGGACTGATGATTTTCACACACCGGAATACCTGGTCAAAATAATCTCGCACAATTGTGAAAGGCATGGATTCAAATATAAAATCAACAGTCCATATGCCGGAACAATAATTCCTTCCCGGTATTTCCGCAAGGATTCTTCCGTCATAGGGGCAATGATTGAAATCAACAGGGATCTGTATATGAAGGATGGGATTATTGATTTTTACAAAGTCAGCATGTTAAATCAATTCATTCGGGATATTTTTTAGAGCCTGGATTCGAAGTATATACTTTTCATTCACATAAAGTTGAATCTGCGAGATCAATAATCTCATAAGGAAATAACCGGCCATACTATGAGTTTATATAATAATTGGACAGATATTAAATGTGATTCAGTCTGGTGAAATTTAATACAAGCTTGCATGAGATCCGTCCATGTCATATATTTTTCAAAGATTTGCATAAAAAACAACATACTATGAAACAGTTTCTCAATGATTTTGCCGGGGCAATGGTAATGATAAACCAGAGTGTGGAAGGTCACCATAACATGGATAACCATTATGGTCCCGGGATTGGTCCTTACGGGGAGAACCAGATAGTCGATATGGTAATGGCAGAACTAAGCAGGAAGTATCCCCACATATACGATGACTGCACGCTGAGACCCGGGAATCAAGTCAAGGGGGATCTCGGATTATCGGGATACAAGGGTATTTCTGGTGGACCGGCAACCCCGGATCTCGTTTTCAGGAACAGGATTATGGAGTTTAAAATTGCCAGACCTCTCAGGGATAACGGCAATCGGGAGGACACATGGTTCAAGAAGGTCTTCGAACCAAATCCTGATTCATATTCCACATTCCTGGATGTTGAGAAACTTTGTTTGTTTAATGAGAAACATGATTCTGAAAACAGATTTAATAAATGGGTGGTGATAATTGGATTTGAAAGACATGATGAAGGGGAATACTTGCTCGATCAGTTATTCCCGGGATTGTTCATATACATATCGGAACAAATAAGAAACAGACCTGTCAAGGAATTTGAAAGCTTCACTGCAGATCTGGGTGACCGCCATGAGTTTCACCAGGTAGTAAAACTTTATGCTTTCAGATACTAGAAGCAACTAACAAAAATGGGAGGTGCCACAAAATGGTTATATCATT
>CAZPBJ010000179.1:0-843 GCA_964584685.1 uncultured Christensenella sp.
GCTGGTAGTAGTCGAGGACGAGGTCTCTAATACAGCCGCCCCCGGCGTCGGCCGGGCCGTGGCGCGCGAGCGCGGCGGCGAACGCATGCGCTCGCCCGGCCTCGTCTCCGGAGAGGAGCGGCGCCTGGCGGTCCATGGAGATTATGTTTCGTGGCGCGGCGGATAAGCCTGAAGATATATCCCCGTCACGGCCCCAGCTCTCGTCGTGCGGATCGGGTACCCCTGCATCAACCGGTCGGTCGGCTGCAGTGCCGGCCGGACCTTCCGCCTCGCCTCGTATTCCCGGGACCGGCTGTACGCGACCGTGGCGGCGAACCTCGCCTGCCTCGAGGTGGTCCTCGATTTCAACCGGGACCACGGCCTCCTCTTCTTCCGGATCAGTTCCGACCTGGTGCCGTTCGCCTCGCACCCGGTCTGCACGGACCCCTGGCAGGAGGCTTGCGGGCCCACCTTCGCCCGTCTCGGGCGGCGGATCCGGGAGGAGGGCCACCGGATCTCGATGCACCCCGACCAGTTCGTGCTGATCAACGCCCGCGACCCCGGGATCGTGGAGCGCTCGGTCGCCGAGCTCTCGTACCACGCGGAGGTCCTCGACCTTCTCGGCCTGGACGCCACGGCAAAGGTCCAGGTGCACGTCGGCGGGGTCTACGGCGACCGCGAGGCGAGCATCCGGCGCTTCGTCGACGCGTACGACCGGCTCCCCGAGGCGGTGCGCCGCCGGCTGGTGATCGAGAACGACGACGGCCGGTACTCGGCCGCGGACTGCCTCTCGATCAGCGATGAGACGGGCGTCCCGGTCCTCTTCGGCCGTTTCCACCACACGGTCTACGGGGCCGGCGAGCC
>CAZPBJ010000179.1:853-1994 GCA_964584685.1 uncultured Christensenella sp.
GAGGTCCTCTCCCACGTCGCCGCCACCTGGGGTCCGGGGGACGGGACGTTGATGGTCGACTACTCGACCCAGGCCATCGGGAAGCGGCCCGGGGCTCACACGACCACGATCGACCGGGAGGCGTTCTGTCAATTCCTCGCCGAGAGCCGGGCTCACGACCCCGACATCATGCTCGAGATCAAGGACAAGGAGCAGAGCGCGCTCCTTGCCCTCGAGGCGGCACGGGCAGACCAACGGCTGGTGACCGGCGTCGTACGCTAGCCTCATATACCATCGCACCCCATCTCCGGACCAGAGAGGAGGTCCCATGACCGACGACGCCCGGCCGGCGAACCGGCTGTTCAACGAGAAGAGCCCGTACCTGCTGGCGCACGCCCACCAGGCGGTCGACTGGTTTCCCTGGGGAGACGAGGCCTTCGAGCGGGCCCGGGCGCTCGACCGCCCGGTCTTTCTCTCGATCGGGTACGCGACCTGCCACTGGTGCCACGTGATGGCCCGGGAGTCCTTCGAGGACCCCGAGGTGGCGCAGCTCCTGAACGAGACCTTTGTCTGCATCAAGGTGGACCGGGAGGAGCGGCCGGACGTGGACCAGCTCTACATGACCCTCTGCCAGTTGATGACCGGCTCTGGGGGCTGGCCGCTCACGGTGATCATGCCCCCGGAACGGCGCCCGTTCTTCGCCGGCACCTACTTCCCGAAGGAGAGCCGGCTCGGGGCCACCGGGATGCTCGAGCTCGTGCCCCGGCTCGCGGAGATGTGGACCGAGCGGCGGACCGCGCTGGACGAAGCGGCGGAGGAGATCATCGCCTCGCTCGCCCGAACGGCCGCCGAGCCCCCGGCAGGCGAGGTGGGACCGGCGGTGCTCGGGCCCGGTTTCGAGGGGCTCGCGCTCCAGTTCGACTCGCTCCACGGCGGGTTCGGCAACGCCCCGAAGTTCCCGACCCCGCACCACCTCCTCTTCCTCCTCCGGTTCTGGCGACGGACAGGCGAGCCGCACGCCCTCGAGATGGTGGAGCGGACGCTCGACGCGCTCCGGCGGGGAGGCGTCTTCGACCAGGTCGGGTACGGCCTCCACCGCTACTCGACCGACGCGCGCTGGCTGGTGCCGCACTTCGAGAAGATGCTCTACGACCAGGCGCTC
>CAZPBJ010000180.1:0-1987 GCA_964584685.1 uncultured Christensenella sp.
GCCGGTAGCCCTCGTAGTGCCCGATCAGGACACCATCCTGTGCCGGATCAAGGCTGTACTGCTTGCAGAGGAAGGCACAGAGCTCGGCGGCCTCCCTGTACACGGCGCTGAAGTAGGCGGCGTCCGTCAGCCCGTCCTCGCAGATTTCAAAAGAGATGTGCGTGTCGTTAGCACTTCCCTTGGCGCCGGAGGCGCTGTGCCAGCCCCTGTGGTTCCAGGGCAGGGTCTGGTAGGTGGCGATGCTCCCGTCCGCCAGTTTCCCAATGAAAGCATGCACGCAGACCTGACGCGCACCGGGCTTGTCCTGGTTCCAGTGGTTGTTGTAGAGGTTCCGGCCCAAGAGGCCGTCATCCGGCCCTACATAGCGCTTGAGCGTAGGGTTATTCGCGCCGGTGGAGTGAACCATGATGCCCTTGGGCACAATGGTTCGCCCCGCTTTGAAGCAGGGGTTGTTCACGAAGATGAGTGTCTTCAGGTTCAAGCGTCCTCACCTTCCTCATCTTTCTCGTTCAGCTGCTCCAGAATGGCCTTGAGCTTGTTAGGGACGGGCAGACCCAGGTGCGTGGTGTTTTCCAGGATAGAGACCCCTTCGTTGCTCAGATAAAAGAAGATGACCGCCGTGCGCACCGTGCCCATGCCCCCGAGCGCCTGGGTATCAATGATGTGCCCAACGCCGACCAGGACAAAAATCAGCACCTTCTTAAAGATGCCCTTGGCGCCTATATCGCTGGACAGCGTCTTGTCCACAACGGCGCACATGACGCCCGTGACGTAGTCAATGACCACAAAGGCGACCAAGGCATATAGAAAACCGTCCAAACCTCCGAGAAACCAGCCCAGGAACGCGCCCAGCGCGGTGAAGGCTGCCTGTACCGTGCTCCAAATGTTCTTCATGGATGAACCCTCCTGTTGGTGTTGGTGTATGAAAAAGCACCCCTGCTTTCACAGAGGCGCGTGCCGGGGACATGCCGAAAGGCTGAGGGTGTGGTTTACAGATCGAGGATCGCCTCCTGCAGTTGCAGCATCACACTGGCCTTGGGGCGCCCAGTCTCAATGGGAAGCCAGAGCGGTGCCGATATCTTGTTGGTGCCCGCAGTGTCAAAGCCGTTGATGAAATCAATCACCTGCTCCAGGACACGACGAAGCTCCAGCACATGGAAGGGCCAGTTCTTCACCTGCGTCTTCCCGGCGATCACCTCCTCTGCCCACTTCACAGCGCTCATACCATAGTAGGCTCGGATGGTATTCAAGCTTACTCGCTGGTCCTGCATGTGGGATGCCTTGACCTTCGTGACATCAGCGGTGATCGCCTCAAAGGGAGCAGGCAGCACGGTGAACACCCTCCCTGCCTCCGGGCCGATGGCGCCGGACACGCTGTCAATGCAGCGGATGGCGATGCTGTAGCTGCCGGGGGCAAGTGCTGTGGGTGTGTACACGACAGCCGCGCCATTGGCAAGGTGGCCGGGCGAGGAGAAGCGATCGGGGTTTACTACGCTGTCCTCCCACTCCGCTGCCCCAATTCTGACACAGACCTTCTGCGTATCGTTGCCCAGCCGTGTCCCAGTGGTGATGAGGAACCTGGGCCGCGTGCCGTAGGTCACATCGCCTGCCTTGGGCGAAGTGATCACCGGCCCTGTCGGTGGGCTGGCCTTGCGGATGACGTTGCTGAGGATGTAGCCTGAGACAGCGCTCAGGGTATCCGTCAGGCTCAGCCGATAGCGCGTGGACATGCCGGGTACGCTTGACGCCGCAGGCGCATAGCTGCCCGAAGTGGCGCTGGTCGCCAGCGTGACAAGGCTTGTGTAAGCACTCCATGTAGACCCGTCCGTTGAGGTCGCCTGCTGGATGACCGCCTGCTTGATGGCACTTGTCCCCGCGACAGCGCCGCTCCAAGTGAGCGTGATCTGCTCGCTATCGTACACGGCAGGCGCTGCGGTGAAGGCCGTGGGCGCTGTCGGCGGGACATTGCGCCGAAGGGTATTGCTTG
>CAZPBJ010000181.1:0-1627 GCA_964584685.1 uncultured Christensenella sp.
CGAATGGGTAGTTACACTATTGTAGTTGACCATTTGATATTAGGAATTATCAGGCATCAGGATAATGCTGCATTTGAGACAATAATGAATTTTGGGATAGACTATAAAGATCTTAAGATAAAGATAGAGGGACAGTTAAAAAACGGTCAGATGGTTCCTTTTGATCAGGCGGATAAAATAAATTTGTCTAAAGGTGCCGAGAACTCACTTAAGATAATGTACCTGGAAGCAAGGTCCCTTAAAGAATCTAAACCGGGTCCTCTTCATCTTTTTCTTGCAATATTAAGAAGTGACGAAGGGGTATCAGTCCCTATTCTAAAAGAGTATAACATATCATATGAACGAGTACAGGGGATGTTAAAGGGTAAAGATTCAGCAAAACCAATATCCGGATCTAATTTTGATGGTGAAATATTTGACAATGTCAACAATGACAATGAAGCCGAGTCAAAAATAAAATCAGCCAGAGCCGTTAAATCATCCTCAGACACTCCGGTTCTGGATAGCTTTGGATTTGACCTTACTTTAGCAGCACATGAGGGTAAATTAGATCCTGTTGTAGGCAGGGATAAAGAGATTGAACGGTTAGCCCAGATTTTGGGCAGAAGGAAGAAGAATAACCCGGTATTGATTGGAGAACCTGGTGTTGGTAAATCGGCAATAGCTGAGGGACTTGCTTTAAGAATAGCTCAGAAAAAGGTATCCAGGGTTCTTCTGAATAAAAGAATAATATCACTTGACATTGGATCAATAGTTGCCGGGACTAAATACCGGGGACAATTTGAGGAGAGAATGAAGTCTATCCTTAATGAATTGACAAAGAACCCCAACATTATTCTATTCATAGACGAACTTCACACCTTAGTTGGTGCGGGAGGAGCATCAGGCTCACTTGATGCGGCTAATATGCTCAAACCTGCCTTAGCCAGGGGGGAGATACAGTGTATAGGAGCAACTACACTTGATGAATACCGGGAATTTATTGAGAAAGACGGAGCTTTAGAAAGAAGGTTTCAAAAAATAATGGTTGAACCTACCAATTTTGAAGAGACTCATACAATACTAAAGAACATAAAAGAGAGATATGAAAAACACCACAATGTGAAATATTCAGACGATGCTCTCATTGCCTGTATAAGACTATCCCAGAGATATATCACTGACAGGTGCCTTCCCGACAAAGCTATTGATGCACTGGATGAGGCCGGATCCAGAGTTCATCTCATGCATCTTAAGGTTCCTGATTATATATCAGTGATTGAAAAGGAGATAGAACCAATTAAAACTGAGAAAAGGCTGGCTGTAAGTAATAGTCAGTTTGAAAAGGCAGCTCAGTTAAGAGATTTGGAAAAACAGAAAATGGAAGAGCTGGAACTTGCTCAAAAAGCCTGGAATGAAGAACAGAATCTTCATCCTCAGCTTGTTGATGAGAACGATGTGGCAGAAGTTCTCTCTATGATAACAAGTGTTCCAATACATAAATTAGCTGAAAAAGAGGGAGATAAGCTTGCGAGAATGGGTGCTAATCTTAAAAAGAGGTTAATTGGCCAAGACGATGCCGTTGACAAAGTCGTAAAAGCTATTCAGCGTAACAGAGCAGGACTAAAGGATCCCAACAAACCTATAG
>CAZPBJ010000181.1:1637-1975 GCA_964584685.1 uncultured Christensenella sp.
ACAATCTCATTAGAATAGATATGAGCGAATATATGGAGAAATTTGCTGTAAGCAGGCTGATAGGAGCTCCTCCCGGCTATGTTGGATATGAAGAGGGGGGACAATTAAGTGAAAAGGTAAGAAGAAGACCATATTCTGTAGTTCTGCTTGACGAAATTGAAAAGGCACATCCGGACATTTTTAATCTTCTTCTTCAGGTAATGGATGAGGGGAGACTTACAGACAGTAACGGAAGGCATATAGATTTCAGAAATACTTTAATGATAATGACTTCAAATATTGGAAGTCGTGAAGTAAAAGATTTTGGAGCCGGTCTGGGATTTTCAAATGCAACCAAG
>CAZPBJ010000182.1:0-1946 GCA_964584685.1 uncultured Christensenella sp.
CCTTGTAATAGCGGGCAGATAGACATATTTTTCAAAGATGGACTCCGATGCCACCACATATTCGATCCTGTCGGGGTAGTATTTCGTTCCCCCTTTCACCTCCGTCTTCCGGGAGGGTCGGAAAAGGATCCGGAACACTATTTTTATAGGTTTTGAAAATCCCGTGGCCGTATACTGCATTCTGGAATTCAGGGCTTCAAAGCCACAATCCCAGGTGCCGTACTTCCTTTCAACGTACTTTCCTCCGAAAATCCGGATGATACATAATGCCAACAAGGTAAATGCAGCAAGTGCAAGGAGAATCTCCGGAGTGGAAATAGGATTACCCGCCAGATCCATGGAATACCAGGTGAAAACAAAGCCTCCCTGAAGTTGGTCAAGGACGGACCTGCCGGTCAGGTCTGAAACGGCGCTATCGATGAGCCTTATGACGGGGAGGGGGAATATGCCGATTGCAAGGCACAAGGCGGCCAGAATCCCCATGCCGGTATTCATGGTGGCGGGAACCTCTTTGGAATTGGCTGCCGTTTTGCTCCTTGGGATGGCCAGGAAAGAAATACCGAAGAACTTTACAAAGCAGGCGGCTGCCAGAGCCCCTGCCAACCCCAGCGCCGCCACGGCCAGGATGAACAGGATATTGGTTCCCGGCTGCCCGGGAGCTATGTCTGCAAAGATGGATTGATAGATCAGCCACTCGCTAATAAATCCGTTGAAAGGCACAATTGCCGATATGGCCAGTGAAAAGCACAGGACTAGGAATGCAGTGACCGGCATGGTCTTGATCAGCCCGCCCAGCTTTTCCATATCCTTTGTTCCCGTTGCGTAATGCACTGAGCCGGCGCCAAGGAAGAGACCCCCTTTAAAGAAGGTGTGATTCACGGTGTGGAGCAGGGTGGCAATGAGCGCCAGTGTTCCGATTAGCCGGTTGCCTTGTGCGAAAGCCGTAAAGCTGACGCCCAGTCCGATGAGTATAATCCCCACGTTTTCTACACTGCTGTAAGCTAAAAGTCGTTTGATATCCCCCTCCATCAGAGCGTAAGCCACACCCAATACGGCAGAGATAATGCCGAGACCGATGAGCAGCAGACCCCACCAGACTTCCTGTACGCCGAGAAAATCCAACAGAAAGCGAATGAAGCCGTAGATGGCTGTTTTGATCATGATCCCCGACATGAGGGCGGACACATTGCTGGGTGCCGCCGGATGGGCATATGGCAACCAGATGTGCACCGGTATGGCTCCCGCTTTCGTGCCGAAGCCCAGCAGAAACAGGATGAATATCACATTCCTGGCCGGACCTGGTATGGCGTCTGCGCTCCCGAACAAGTCAAAGGATTTGGTGTAGCTATAACTGATGAGGAATCCAATCAGGAGGAAGGCAGTCCCGATATGGGTCATGATGATATATAAGGTACCTGCTCGTTGATTCTCTATTCGCTCTGACTCAAAGATTACGAGGAAATAGGACAGCAGAGACATGGCTTCCCAGGAAATATAGAAAAACACCGCATTGGACGAAGTGAATACGAATAGCATGGATAAAATAAATGTTATGTAAAGAAAATGAAAAAGCCCTACGTTTCTTTTATTGTAGTAATGGGATAAATACCCCATGGAGTAGATGGAAACGCAGATGGCCAGGATGGACAAAATCATCAGGAACAGAGCAGAAAGTCCGTCGATCCTCATTTCCAAAGATAGGAAGGGAAGGGTTGATTCAAAAAGCTTGATTTGCGTGAAGCCGTTTCCTGTGAGAATCTCCATTGCGGAGCCTATCAATAGGAGCAGGGCTGCCAGGACACAGATGCTGTTTGCTGCCAGATTGCAGATCTTATGGTTTTTCCTCAGCGCAAGAGCAGCAAAAGAGCCTATGAAAAATAATACGATGGATGTTTGTATGAAACTGGCAATCTGCAATGCTCCCATTGAGAAAATAGACCTCCTGG
>CAZPBJ010000183.1:0-1942 GCA_964584685.1 uncultured Christensenella sp.
AACCAGAAGAAAGGAATAACCATACTCATCGTGTCGCACGATCTCGCCGCGGTCTTCTGCCGCATGTCGCGCGTCCTGTGCGTCAACCGTGAGGTGCACAGCAGCGCCATCACTGAAGGCACCGTGCCCGACGACGTGCTTAAACGCGGATACGGCGAGCACTTCCACTTCGCCTTCCACCAGCATCAATGCAAGGGGGTGTTCATCGATGAGCAGCTTTGACGTGTTCGACCTTCCTTCCCTGTTCCAGTATCAGTTCCTGCAGCTGGCGTTGGTGGGCGGGATACTCGCGGCGGTCGTTTCCGCCTGGATAGGGCTGTTCCTGATCCTGCGGAAGGAGTCCATGCTGGTTGACGGGGTGGCGCACACCGCGTTCGGCGGTGTGGCCATAGGTCTTCTCATCGGCATAGATCCCATGCTCGGCGCCATGGCGGTCTCTGCCGCTGCCGTTCTCGGCATAACCTACATGCGCAGGAAAGGATTGGCGCAGTCGGACGCGGCCATCGCGGTCATGATGGCCATGGGATTCTCCATGGGAATGATAGTCATCTCCTTGGCCAACGGTTTCAACGTGGAGCTTTTCAGCTACCTGTTCGGCTCCATACTCACCATCGACAACACCGACCTGACGGTGCTGGTGGTGCTCGCGCTGGTCATAATCGGTTTCATGGTCTTCTTCTACAAGGAGATGCTGGCGATCACGTTCGACGAGGACGGCGCGCGGCTGCAGGGCATACCGGTGCAGGCCATGACCATGGCCTTCAACCTCCTGGTGGCTGTGACGATCGCGCTGTCGATAAAGGTCATAGGCATCATCCTAGTGGTCGCCCTGATGGTCCTGCCCGGGCTCACCGCCCTGCAGCTGAAGAGGTCCTTCAAGACCACTCTAATCGCCTCCACCGTCTTCGGGGTGGCGGCTGCCGTGCTCGGAATAGTTCTCTCGGTTCTCTTCAGCGTCTCCACCAGCGGGGTGATAGTCTTCAGCGCTGCCGGGATATTCCTGTTCGTGGCCGCGTACCAACGTCTGGCTTGAGCCAGATGTCCGATATCTACATAATTAAAAAATTGATATGATAAAAAGTTGCATGTTTTTTGCAACTAAATTTAAAAAATGTTACTAATATGAAAATTAATTCTATTTTGTACTAATTTACTAAGCGTTAATGAAACTTTTTTTCATAAGCCATCAACAACCATTATATAGGGTCCATGAGGTTAGTGGGCTGGGGATTTCTATGGGCTATGAAGAAATGTTTCCAGCCATGGATAGCAGGTGGCACGGTAATGCCGCCAAGCGCTTTGCGAGCCCCTTTGTGGACAACCCACACGACCGCATAGACGTGGACCCGATCATCTTGTCCAACGCCGCTGTGGCCTGCGGGTATACTATAAGGGACTTCTATGAAAAACCGGAGTTGGGTATCCACTGCGTCGGCTACATATCCCACCTCTTTGACCTACTACCAGTTACGCACTGGTTCTTCTCGTTACCGTGGGTCACTGAGCTTGGATTAAAGCTGCACTACAAGGAGACCCTGCCGCCGATCTCGACCGGTCCGATATACTCGGAACCCGAAGATGTCGACAAGATGAGGGTAATCCCGAAGGAGGAGCTGGTAAAGGCTACCGGCGAATTCGCCACTGTACCCAAGTTCTTCAGGATCTACGACTATGTCGCCAAGAACCTGCCTATGACCTTGGTGCCGATCTCCTACGGTTTCGACCTGGTCGGAGCCGCCGCTGAGATGGTAGGTGTCGAGAACTTCATCATGTGGACCTTCACCGAGCAGGAACAGGCTGACAAGTTGGTGCAGATATACACCGACACCGCCATCAACGGCGCTGAGGCATTGGCTGACAAGTACGGTATGGCCATGCTGATCGTCGGTTCCGTCTTGGGTAACAACGATATCTTCAGCGACGAGGGTGTTGAGAGGTACTC
>CAZPBJ010000184.1:0-1935 GCA_964584685.1 uncultured Christensenella sp.
AGTATAATAAACATGTACTACAATTAATGGGCCGAAAGTATACTTTTGAGGAGGAGACCGAATGGACTTTGACGCCTTGCTGAAAAGTATCATGGGCAGGCATGAATTCACCAAGTCAATATATGACGATGTCCGGTTGATCGACCCGGTTTCCAAAGCAGTATTGTCCCACATCAGGAACAGCACAAAAGAATAGGTCGACACGATGTCTCCCTGCTATGTGTTCTTTGGCAGGTCCACGGCCTGCGAGAACTGCGCTTCCATGCTGGCGATGCAAAAAATGGCGCAGGTCGTCAAAATCGATTACGCCCATCCCAATATCTATATCGCCATCGCTGAGCCGATCCTTCACGAAGATAAGCGCTATGTGCTTGAGCTGCTCAAGAACATCACGCACAGCGGGATGATTGGCATTGACGGCAAGGAGGCCGTTGCAATGAACCGGCTGCTGGAACGCAGAAACCTCATGATGGTCAGGGACGCGCTGACCAATATTTACAGGGAAACCTATGTCGATACCCGTCTGCCCCACGATATCTACCTGGCGCGGTCCGAGGGCAGAAAACTCTCCCTCATCCTGGTCAGCATTCAGAATCTGAAGGAAATCAATGACCTGCACGGGTCTGACGCCGGAGATCTTATCCTGAAGGAATTCGCGGCGGTGATGAAGGATTTCAGCAGAAAATCCGACGATTGGTCAGCGCGCTTCACGGGAAGCGAGTTGATATCCGTTGCGTTTGGCCTTGATGAAACACAGACCAACCATGCCTGCAAATACATCCACGACAAATTGAAGAATGTCTTGATTCCTTCAGTTACGTCAATTCCAAAGGTCGTGTTTGCTGTCGGGTCTCATGTGCTTGACGGCCAAACCATGACCACCGAAGAGCTGATAGCCGCCGCACGCAAGAATATCTTCCAGCCGGGTGAGGAAGAGACAGTTCAGGAGAACGCCGCCCTGATGATGAAGGCTTTTCCAAACAATATGCTCAGCGGGCGGGAAATTGAAGTCGCGTCGCTGCTGCTTGCCGGAAAAACAAACCTTGAAATCGCAAAAGCCCTGTTTGTCAGCCTCTCCACCGTCAAAAAGCATGTTGCCAGTATCTTTGAAAAAACAAAGGTAACATCACGCGGAAAACTCAGCGCGGAGGCCGGGAGAAGAGGCAAAAGCAGACACTGACAGGCATGGTGTTATATCTACATTAGTAGCAGAATAGAAGCCCGGAATCTGTCACCCCAGCACTTTTCGCATGAACAATTCCATAGGCTGCTTAAACGGCGTGTCATGAAACACCAGCCCGCCGCAATCCACATACCCCAGCTTCCTGTAGAACGACTGCGCGCTTTCATCAACCTGCGTCGACAGCAGGAGCATCTTGTATCCCTGTCGCTTCATTTCCTGTTCCCACTGCGCCATCGCGCCGACCCCGTATCCTTTTCCCCTGAATTCTTCAAGAACATACAGAAGGTTCAGGAACGGCAGATTGTCCCAGACAACGCAGTGCCACATGAGCCCCACCGGGCAATCATCCGCCCAAATGACATACCCGGTCTTTGACCGTACCCGGTTGACAAAGCCTTCCTCGCTGACATGCGTATCAATGCCCAGCCAGAATGCCTTGTCAGACTGCCGCACATGTGCAATCTTCATTTTCAATCCTCCATTTATTGACAGGTACCCTTCACAACGGCGCCCCAATACACAGAAACTCAGAAATGCCATGCTGTATCTGCTGTAGCCATACCGACGAAACCTTCCCTAAGGCTGCCGCGCAAAGCAGCCAGCCGCCGCCCGGTCAAAGCTCTCCATCAACAGCGCCCTGGCCTGCCTGGCCGGAGCCGACCGGGGCGCCAGGATGTCAAAGCCGTGGAAGCATCCCTCAAAGACATGATATTCCGCCGGCACGCCGGCTGCCTTCAGCCTTTCCATGTACG
>CAZPBJ010000185.1:0-338 GCA_964584685.1 uncultured Christensenella sp.
ATACTCCCACTCCCTCAGATGCAAACCCTGAAATCAGAGAACAGGACCAAACAGATGGCACAGAGTCTGATAAAGACGCTATAATCTCAGAGCAAAAAAACAGGATTGCAGAATTAAATAACAAATACCTCTATCTTTTTGCTGAATTTGAGAATTATCGCAAACGCACCTCAAAAGAAAGGCTGGACTTGATAAAGACGGCCTCATCAGAAGTTATATTTTCTATGCTCCCTGTTCTTGATGATTTTGAAAGAGCCATCAGCGCCTGTCCCGGAGACGAATCTATGAAAAGTCTGAAAGACGGCTTGATTCTCATCTACGAAAAATACAAAACAGTA
>CAZPBJ010000185.1:348-645 GCA_964584685.1 uncultured Christensenella sp.
CGTCGGGATGGAAGAAATCAAATCCCAGGGAGAAGTATTCAACACAGATATTCATGAAGCTGTTGCCCATGTTCCGGTTGAGAGTGAATAACAGAAAGGAAAAATAATTGATGTAACCGAAAAAGGTTATTACCTTAATGGAGTAGTGCTGCGCTATGCAAAAGTAGTAGTTGCCGGTTAATACAAAATTTATGACAAAACGTGATTATTATGAAATTCTCGTTGTTGACCAGAACTGCACCAAAGCCGAACTTAAAAAGGCATACCGTCAGTTGGCGTTGAAATATCACCCGGATA
>CAZPBJ010000185.1:655-1288 GCA_964584685.1 uncultured Christensenella sp.
GCAACAAGGAAGCCGAAGAAAAATTCAAGGAAGCTGCCGAAGCTTATGATATTCTTAGCAATCCTGAAAAACGGAGCCGATATGACCGTTTTGGCCATGACGGTATGAACGGCGCTTCCGGCTTTGGTGGCGGGATGAGTATGGAAGATATTTTTAGCCACTTCGGTGATATTTTCGGAGGGGCTTTTAGTTCCTTTGGAGGTTTTGGAGGGTCTTCATCACACCGGCGCAAAGTGAATTATGGCAGCAATTTGCGTATCAAGCTGAAGCGGACACTGGAGGAAATAGCAACAGGCATATAAAAAAAAGTCAATGTCAACAAATACGTTACCTGCACTGAGTGTAAAGGCAGTGGCGCCAAAAACGGCAGCTCATACAAAACCTGCCCGACATGTAACGGCAGAGGCCATGTTGTGAGTATCACCAACACTTTTCTCGGACAAATGCAAACCACCTCCACATGCCCTGCCTGCGGTGGTGAAGGACAGACAATAACCGAAAAATGCACATCCTGTTTCGGCAATGGCATCATCAAAGGCGATGAGATTATCCGTATAAAAATCCCTGCCGGTGTCGCTGAAGGTATGCAACTTTCTGTAAGCGGTAAAGGCAATGCTGCTGCCAGAGGCGGGC
>CAZPBJ010000185.1:1298-1925 GCA_964584685.1 uncultured Christensenella sp.
CTTATTGAAGAGATTGAGCACCCTGAACTGCAACGTGATGGCAACAACCTGCTTTACACACAGTATATCAGCTTCCCCGAAGCCGTGCTGGGCACCACCGTGGACATACCAACACTGGAAGGCAAAGCCCGCATCAAGATTGAACCGGGGACTCAGTCGGGGAAAATCCTGAAACTCAAAGGGAAGGGCTTACCGTCTCTGAATTCATACGGGCGTGGAGACTTGCTGGTGGGCATCAGCGTTTGGACACCACAGCACCTCTCCAAAGAAGAAAAAAATACTATCGCAAAAATGGCGGAATCCGAAAATATGAAGCCACAACCGAATGCCAAGGATAAAAGTTTTTTTGAAAAAAAGAGAGAGATTTTTCAGTAATCAGCGAATAGTTATCAGTAATCAGTGAAGGAAAAGAGTTGTTTTTACTAGAAACAAAAAATATCACAAAGAGGTATGCCAATCATCTGGCGTTGAAAGAGGTTTCCATCAGCGTGCCCGAACAGTGCATTTTTGGATTGCTTGGGCCCAATGGTGCCGGCAAAACAACATTGATACGCATCATAAATCTTATTTCTCTTGCTGACAGCGGAGAGGTGCTGCTCAATGGCGACAAGATACGGAGGGCCGATG
>CAZPBJ010000186.1:0-1912 GCA_964584685.1 uncultured Christensenella sp.
ACCGGGAGCGCGGCATTCGCACGCATATCTTCCTCGATGAGATGCACATCTTCTTTGCCAACGACTTCTCCGCTTCCTTCTTCTCGGATTCGTGGAAGCAGTTCAGGAAGGACGGCGCGCTGGCGACAGGGATTACGCAAAACGTGGAGGACTGCCTCAAGCACATCACCGGCCGCACCATGCTTGCGAACTCCGAGTACCTCGTTTTGCTCAACCAGGCGCCAACGGACCGGGTCAAGATTGCCGAGCTACTCCACATATCTGATAACCAGCTCAGTTATATCGACACCGTGGGATTCGGCAAAGGGCTTTTGAAGTGCGGCAAGAACATCGTGCCGTTCATTGACAATTTCCCGAAGAACACAAAGCTCTATTCTTTGATGAGCACCAAGCCTGGAGAAATACAGGAGATTTTGGGGTAGATGCAGATGCAGCGGCTGATATTTATCATATTGGCCGCTGCACATATTTGCGTTCAAGGTGTAATAATTGCCACACAGGAATTTTTCGGGCCGCATTGGAACTCTGGGTTATTAAATATAATATCCATCTGTTGATTTACCTACCAACGGTATATAATACAGTTATGGAAATTAGTGTTGAACGATTCTTGTGTATTTGATAGGGGAGCACTCATGGCTAATCGACATATCACTCTTCCTAAATCATCGCTTACCCCCTTTGCACGCAATGGCAATGTTAGCTATTTAGAGCTATCAACTTTGAAGATTAACTCTTGTTCCGTTAGCAATTATCACACAGCAGAAGATTACTTTCCAAATGACATAGAAACTATGCTTTCAAATGAAATTGAAATTGTCCTTGGACGATTGAGAAAAGAACTTTTAAGTTTTTCAAAGGAAAACTCTGTTTACACTTTTCCGGGAATGCTTCGAGAAAAAATTATACGGATATATGCTGTTCAATGGTTAAGGCTACCTGAAACTGCTAGACGAATAAAAACAGATAGTATTTTTTCTTTCCTTGATTTGCCAGAAGCTTTTTATTCTCCGCTTCATCGAGATAATAGAGATTTAGCTGATAAAACTTATGAGTGTTTTAATAGACTTTTATCTCAATATGAGCCAAACTTGCTTATAATAGATGATGCTTGTGGTGAATCGTTTATCCTACCATCAAGTCATTTCTTAAGCACCGGGAAGGACATTATACTTGTCATGGCAACTCATCGAGCGTTTATCTTGATGCCCAAAGATGAACGGGATAAGTACATTGAAGGCGAAGATACAATTAGAACACTTCGTTTATCTCAAGATTTAACTTCATTATTTCTGAAAGCTATTGAAGATGAAAAAAACGCTGGGATCGGTAGAATTGTTGGTCTGAAAGAGCGGCTTAAATTGTTGCAAGAAAAAATTAACCATTGAGTGAAAATAGATATTTTCAGTTAATGCGATACGACATCCATATGTAAACCGAAAAAATTCAATTTGTTGTAGTATATTCAACTTTTCAGGGTAATGTTGAGTTCTAATTATTTAGGTAAAAATGAAACAACCAATTTCTACGAAAGGAGTTGCCCTATGAAAACCATAAAAATCAAACCATCCGGGAGAACGCTACGCACGCTCTCGAACAGCGCCCGCGCGCCCAAGGAGCTGGCCCGGAAATCTTTATTTGAAGCGCATGAGAAGGCGAAGGAGAGCATAGAGCAGCCACAGCAGAACGAATCGCCCACCGAATACGCTGAAAGCCACATTGAAACTGCCGCCGCCGATATTTCAAACCGCTCGACACAGGAAGTTAGGGAACAGGGAAAGCGACTGGCCAAAAAAATCAAAGAGACGCAGAAGCAGCACAGATACGAAAGAGGAACGGAAAACGCCCGTTCCTCTTTTTCGTCTGAAAACACCATTTATCAGGCTGGAGAAGTACCCGCGGATGGCCAGCC
>CAZPBJ010000187.1:0-1896 GCA_964584685.1 uncultured Christensenella sp.
CTTTGGCCGCGCCCTATGCCACCCACTACCGCCTCAGCGCCGGCGGCGGCACGCTGCAGCTGACCAATGCCCTGAAGACTGTCAACGTGCTGGCCAAGAAGTCCTGGCAGGACAGCGACGGCCTGGCGCTTGGCTCTGTGGAGCTGTCCCACCTGGATGACCTGGGCGCGCTGCCCAGCGAAGTGACCTTTGAGGTCTGGGCTTCCGAGGACGGAGGCTTAACCTGGGACACAACCGGCAGAACCAAGACCCTCCCATGGGCGACCTTGCTGGATGCCCACCTGAACGACCGTTACCTCACCATTACCCAGGCGCTGCCCATGTACGTGCCCCATAGCTTGCAGCCGCGCCGGTACTGGACGGAAGAAACCCAGATGGTCCTCAGGGGCGTCACCTTGACCCCCTCCGGCGCGGGCTTTACCGTGGACAACCCCAAGCCTTGGGATTCCAACACCATCAGCGAAATCGCCAACAAGCTGGCTCTTCGGAAGCTCTACTTTGTGAAAAACTGGGTGGATGAGAACAACCGGGACGGCGTGCGGCCGGACAGCATTGCCTGCACCGTCACCAGGTCAGGGGCCGGAAGCCCCACCTCCACCACCGTGACGCTGTGGGCCTCCACGGATTCCAGCGACCCCAGCGGGGACGCGGCCCACATCGCCGCGCCCAACCGCTGGCGCGGGGAGCTGCTGGTGCCCGCCACTGGAACCTACTGGGCCCAGGAGGCGGCCCCGGGAGCCGGATACGCGGAGGACGCCTCCGCCAGGGCCAGCGCCAAGGACGAGCTTGGCCGGGACAATTGGTGGAGCTTTACCAACCAGCGGGCCAAGAAGCTGATCTCCGTCAGCGCCGCCAAGGCCTGGGCCGGGGACGGCCCCTGGGTGGGCATCACCCGACCCGGCAGCGTCACCGTGCGCCTGGAATACCGGGCGGGCACGGACGGCTGGGTGGACCTCAGTGCGCTCTCCACGCCGCCCGACCCCGAAATTCCGGTAGGGGCCAGCGCGGTAAAGACGTTACTTCCCGATGTTGGGGGCTCCTGGGCTGCCTCCAGCGCAGCCTGGGCCGGGCTTCCGGCCTACCGGGCCAAGGCCTCCTCCTGGGACAGCACGGTACCCCTTCAATACCGGGTGGTGGAAACGGTGCCCAAGGGATATACCGCCGCCTACAGCCCGGCGGGGATCTCCGGCGACAGCGCCAGCGGCTCCACGGCCAACAAGATCACCGTCACCAACTCGCTGATCACGGTGTCCATCGCCGGTTCCAAAACCTGGAACGACCAGAGCAACAAGTACGGAACCCGCCCCACGGACCTTGCTTTGACCGTGCTGGCGGACGGGGCGGCCATGGTGCCCCAGCCTGCTATCAACTGGACGGTAAAGACCGGAAACACCTGGTCGTACTCGGTAACCGGCCTGCCCCGGTACAGGAAGGGCACCGACGCGCCCGTGGTCTACACCGTGCGGGAAACCCCTGTGCCGGACTATGCGCCCTCCACCACGGACCCTGTGGTGGGCTCGGTGAACGGCACCACCGGCAACGTTACGGCGGCCAACTTCGCCAACACGCTGGCGACCGTATCCCTCTCGGGCGCCAAAACCTGGGTGGACCAATCCAACAAGTACGGCACCCGGCCGGCCAGCATTACCCTCACCGTGCTGGCGGACGGCGTGGCGCTGCCCTCCCAGCCCAGCATCACCTGGACGAAAACCGGCGATACCTGGACCTATTCCATCACCGGCCTGCCCAGGTACAAAAAGGGTACCGCCACAAACGTGGCCTACTCGGTGCGGGAAGCCGCTGTGGCCGGCTATACCCCGGCGACCCCCACCACCGTTACCGGCACTGTGGAGGAGGCTACCCGCAACGTGACCGAGGCGGATTTCACCAATACTT
>CAZPBJ010000188.1:0-601 GCA_964584685.1 uncultured Christensenella sp.
CCGCGCTTGGTCGCTACGTGCTCACACTTTCGAACACGCCGTGGGAAAACGATGGCGCGTTCAGTGGTGGCATGCGAAGGAGACTTGTCGGGCGGAGCCGCAGAGTTGAGTCGTTTCTTCAGTTGCTGGTCCCGACACCTGACGAGGGGACAGATGGCGCGTCGATCGCGCGTCTCGTTTCGGCGATAGAAGGTCAGCCACCGCAGGTGGACACCAACGCCAAATCGCTCTGGGCGAAGCCGTTGGCCTCGCTGGCAAACGGCGGGGTGGAGTGGGTCTCCGACCACAAAGCGCACGCTGTCATACCCAGAGATGACCGTATGCAAGGCATCACCCTCTACGCCTACGACGGCGGAGTGCGCGTAGTCAGCGTGGTTGCGTCGCTAGATGAACTCGAGCATCGTGGCGAATGGGGAGGGGAACCGACAGCCGCGCATGTCCGAGACTGGGCGTTGGACACCACCAACAACCTCGCCCTCGGTTACCTCGATGTCCACAACCGCGATGGCCTCGTGTTCGGAAATCACGTGCTCCATGGCGAGCTATCGAAGTACGCGCGCCGGCGGTTGATTGAGGAGGTGGCTTGGCGCGCTGATGCTTG
>CAZPBJ010000188.1:611-1886 GCA_964584685.1 uncultured Christensenella sp.
GCCCTTACAGGAGCAGACCGGCGGTAGGCAGGTGTGGACACCGTACATCAGGTTTCACGGCGGGCAATTCCATACGTATTGCCGTTGAGCTTGAGTGAGTAAAAGAGGACACCCATGGATTCCTTAAACAAGTTGAATTTGACAGTTAATTACTAAGGTCAGCCAGCAAATCAAGAGTGCTGACGAGGCGATCTGTCGGAATATTGAATCGCTCGCTAACCATCGGGCATTGCTTTCGCTGAACATCCTCTCACAACTTCGAAACCTAGTGGAGGGAGCTGCTGTCCTTCTCCACACGGGTTCACCCAATGCCGAATTCAACTACGCTGCAATAGAACCGGGGCTCGCCTTCATCAAGAGCAAGGCAAAATTTAACTTCCTCGGTAGGTTCCACAAACTGATTCAGATTAGTGCTTCCCACTACACTTTGGACGGGGACGCTTCCGAGCGTTTGATGCTTAAGTATTTCGAGTACCTCCAGCGCATCCGCAGCCTACTTCGAGAAAAATGTGGAGTCGAGGTACTGGGTAACCTAGAGGACTTCCCGGTTGATCTCGATCCGTCGCTGAAAGAGTACCACGAAAAGATTGCCGACAGGATTGAAACGGTCCGTTCAAGTAGGCCGGAGAGCAACCGCAAGCATCGATACTACATCCACAACACTCGTCCGTTCTTTGTAGGCGGGCGTATCTACTACGAAGTCACCTTCTACAGCGCCATCAACAAGGTGAGCAAGTTCGACCGCACCATCGCCTTCACCGATATCGACATAACCGATAAGTACGCGGCCATGTTGACGCTTCGGAGGGACTCGATTGAAGTGCTCGACCAGACAATGCCGATCACGATCATCTGTGAGTGGGAGGTCTCGATCCGCCCGTGCGAGTTCGACAACTTCGCACGCCTACTTGGGATCTCCATAGCCGTTCGGACCAAGTCGGAAGAATATCGTTACCTGATGCGAGGGCTGACGGTCAGCTCCGGCAACCTGTGCTGGATGAAGCACGTCGCATCGTGAAGTCAACCGCTCCGGGTCACAACGTCCTTCGATATCTCATGCTGCGGATGCGCAATCAGATTCTCAAGCCGCAGTTTTACTGGGAGGGCTGTGACCACCTCTCCGGCATGAAGCTTCAGTACGGATGCATTCCTTTTGACACCATGCCGTTCTGTACCTCGCTCCTGGGGCACAATCCTCGATACCGGGACCTCGTCGAGAGCGTCGACGCAACCGGGCGGAACCACGAACTGCTCGCTCGACGCGTGAAGAACAAC
>CAZPBJ010000189.1:0-1175 GCA_964584685.1 uncultured Christensenella sp.
TCAATGCTCGGAGTTACAGATGGAATCCAGGTGCCTTTTGGATTTTCTTATAGTACGCTGCGTTTAGGAAGTTGTCTTTCGTCTTTTGGACAATGTTGTCAAGGTTCACGAAGAACAGGAAATTTCGGTATCCGAGTTTGTAGAGGTATATTATTAGCCCCGCCATTATGAGCGTCTTACCGCTACCGGTCGCCATGTGAAACAAGACCTGCGTCGGGTTCGGGCGGTTGTCGCTTTCATAGAACGTAATGAAGTTACGGAAAGCGTCCTCTTGGTAAGGACGCAGCTCGAACGCGGCGTTGAGGTTCTCCGGCACATAATCCGGCAGTTCCTTGTAATCGCCTCCGAAGTCGCGCGCAGCGTCTATTCTTTGAAATAGAAACATCACTTGCCCTCCAATCCGTAGAAACTTCTCGTGAAGGCTTTGTCCGCATCGCTTATGGCATACTCCTCGTCGTCGAGGTCACAGAGGTTTACATAGAGCATATTCTTGTCGAGTAATTCGAGAATAAAGCTTTTCTTGTCTTCAATGGTCAGCGCCTCGAAGTCTGCGGCAGCTCCGGCAACCTCGGCAGGGTTACTCTGCTCAACCGTATCACCGAAAAAGCCCGGCAGGAAAAGCCGGTAAAACACGGCCGCTCCGTCGATGATCTGATGGAACGGATCAGACTTATGACAAATTAAAGGAGGAGTTTTACCATGACCATTATCGAACTGAGAAACAAGCGCGCCAAGGCTCTGGAAGCTGCCAGGGCTTTCTTGGACTCCCACCGCGGGACCGATGGATTCCTCTCCGAGGAGGATGATGCCATTTACACCGGCATGGAGAACGACATCACCAATCTGGGCAAGGAAATCAGCCGCATGGAGCGTCTGGAAGCCATGGACAGCGAACTGTCCCGTCCCATGAACGCTCCCATCACCGAGAAGCCCGCCCGCACCAGGGAGATGGACGAAAAGACCGGCCGTGCCTCCGATGCCTATAAGAAGGCATTCTGGAACCAGCTGCGCCGCAAGAACGAAATGACCCCTGAGCTGCGCAATGCGCTGGAAACCGGCACGGACAGCGAGGGCGGCTACCTTGTGCCTGACGAGTTTGAAACCACCCTGGTGCAGGGGCTGATCCAGAACGGCGTCATCCGCGCCAATGCCCACGTGATCACCACCTCCAGCGG
>CAZPBJ010000189.1:1185-1884 GCA_964584685.1 uncultured Christensenella sp.
CATCGTCGCTTCCCACGGCTCCGCTGCCTGGATCGATGAGGAAGGTGCCTATACCGAAAGTGATGAAGTTTTCGGTCAGGTGCAGCTGGACGCCCACAAGGTCGGCACGGTGATCAAGGTGTCCGAGGAACTGCTGAACGATTCCGCTTTCAATCTGGAAAGCTACATCAGCTCCGAGTTCTCCCGCCGTATCGGGGACAAGGAGGAACAGGCCTTCCTGGTCGGCAACGGCACTGCCAAGCCTACCGGCATCCTGAACGCTACAGGCGGTGGCACAGTCGGTGTGACTGCAGCTTCCGCCACTGCGATTACTGCGGACGAGCTGGTGGATCTGTACTACGCTCTCGGCGCGCCGTACCGCAAGAATGCCGTCTGGATCCTCAATGATGCCACCATCAAGCTGATTCGCAAGCTGAAGACCGGCGATGGACAGTATCTGTGGCAGCCCGGCATCAAGGACGGCGAACTCAACACCATCCTGGGTCGTCCCTATTTCACCTCTCCCTATATGCCCACTGCTGCCGCCGGTGCGAAGACCATCATCTTCGGCGATCTGAGCTATTACTGGATCGGTGACCGCCAGGGCATCACCTTCAAGCGCCTGAACGAATTGTATGCCGGAAACGGTCAGGTCGGCTTCATGGCGTCCAAGCGCCTTGACGGCAAGACCGTGCTGGCCGAGGCCATCCAGATCCTGCA
>CAZPBJ010000190.1:0-1882 GCA_964584685.1 uncultured Christensenella sp.
CCTGACCATGAAGCCGGAGCTTGTGATCCGCAGTTCTGTCGCCAGGATCTGATCAGGGCAGAGGTACATGGAGCTCCCTATGCGCAGGCCCGCGTCGCGGGCTTGCGCTTTTTTAACATTTCAACCCATGAACACCTCCCTGGTTTTATGCAATCGCCCCTGATTTTATGCAATCGCGGCATTGACAGCCGCTGCGGCTTGCCTTATTCTTGTTTGAATACCGCACACAGCAAGCCGGGCCGCGTATGGGGAGACAGCATGATCCCGCGGCGGCCCTGGTATAGCGCGCGCTGACATGTACACCCCGGGTGCGGCCGGTCCCGATACAAGGGACGGGCCTGACCGACCCATCACTCAACGGAGAAATGTGAATGAAGCTTCGCACGAAAATTGCCCTCAGGATCATCCCCATCATGTTCGCGGCGATTGTGCTGATGAATTTGTCCTTCGGCGTGTTTTTTCAGGATTTCGTCAATATGCTGGAAAAATCCCAGGTCAGCGCGGCAAGGGAAAGCTTGGCCTCCTATATCGGGGAGAAGCTGGACAAGTATACCGCCAACGCGAATGACTGGGGCCACTGGGATGATACCTATTTCTTTGTCCTGGGGAGCAATGACAGCTATCTTCAGGATAATATCACCGAATCCACGTTTGACAACCTGGAGCTGAACTTCATGATCTTTACCGGTCAGGATGGTTCCCGGGTTTACGAAACGTACTATGACATGGAAACGGCCGCGTTTTCCTCCTTTCCGGAGGACTTCATGGCGGGTTTCGATGACGTTCTGGGGAAAGCCCTGAAAACAGATGACCTGTACGGCCTGTTCCGATTCGGGGAGAGCTTTTATTTTACAGCCGCCACGGACATCACGGATTCCAACTCGCTTCAAGCGCCTGCCGGGAAAATGCTGATCGGCCGCAAGATCGACGGCAGCATCCTGGCCCAGATGGAGAAGATCTCCGGCAGTACGCTGGGCTCCATCCGTCAGGCTGTTAACCCGGGCGGCGCGCAAGGGGATGTTTCCTCCGCCTACAGCGAAGAGGGGGATGCCATCCATATCGAGATCACGGTGCCCAATGCCTTTGACCCGCAAAACACCGTATTGTTTTCCATGATCATGCCCAGGACCTTGTTCCTCATGGGCAGGGACAGAGTGATCAGCTTCAGCATTGGCAACACCGTCGGGTCCGTGGCCATCGCCCTGGCCGTCTTTATGCTGCTGGGATATTTCCTGACCAGGCCCTTCATGAAGCTGACCAAAGACGTGCAAAGCATCGACATGAGCAAAAAGGTGTTTGACATGCTGCCGGAGACAGGGAAGGACGAGTTCGCCTACCTGCGGCAATCCATTAACGGCCTGCTGCGCAGGATCGAGCAGGAGCACCGGGACGTGATGGAAAGCAGGGAGAAGCTGAGCGCCACGCTGCTGTCCGTCGGGGATGGTGTGCTGTCGGTGGATGTTGAGGGGCGCATCCAGTTTATCAACCCGGTTGCCGAGAAGCTGACAGGGTGGCGGCAGAGCGAAGCCCTGGGCCGGATGGCGGAAGACGTGTTTGTCATCATCAACGAATTCACGCGGGAGACTGTTGAGAGTCCCATCCGCCGCGCGTTTGAGCTGGACCAGATCGTGGAACTGCAAAACCATACGCTTCTCATATCCAAGGACGGCAGAGAGGTGCCCATCGAGGACACGGCCTCGCCCATCCGCGATATGCATGGGGATGTCATCGGGTGCGTGCTTGTGTTCAGGGATTTCAGCGAGCGCAAGGAGAAGCAGCGGCGCATCGAGTACCTCAGCTACCACGACCAGCTGACGGGCCTGTTCAACAGCAGGTTCTTTGATGATGAACTCAAACGGCTGGATACGCAGGCGAACCTGCC
>CAZPBJ010000191.1:0-1874 GCA_964584685.1 uncultured Christensenella sp.
AGTTCCGAAGGGCCGTCTTTACCTCAGCGTTGAGTCGTGCCGGATGAAAGACGATGTAGCCCGCCAGGAGGTCAGAGGCCTTGATGGCTTTCAGGCCGTCCTTCCAGATGCGCTCAAGGGGTGTATCCGGCGAGTAGGTCCCCGGTGGCATCGAGTACATGACATGGAGAGGCCGACCGGCTCGACGCTTGAGGAGCTTCAGAGCCTCGGCCCGTTCCGGCTCCATGTCCAGAGTGACCGGGAGGTTTCCGAGCGCCTCCAGGAACCCCCGGAATCTATCCGTTACTTGTCGGGCAGTCTTTCGGACCTTCCCAGACCAGCAGACCGGGCAGGAGAGGCGGTTACAGTTGACCGGGTGAGCACGTGACCAGTGGGAAGGATCTTGAGAGCATGCAGCACCCCGCATAATGGTGCCGCAGTGGTCGTTTGTCGTCGTTCCCATGCCCGGAAAGTCATACGGGGAGCGTATACTCTCCAGATTCACACTAAGACCTATAGCAGGATACTGTGCAGGGTCGGGATCTTGATTCGGACTGAAGTCCGGGCTACCCGTGTCATGCCCTTTATATGCAGACGAGGCTAACACATCATCGTACTCCCGCAGTGCCCCGACCGTGACCCGAAAAAAACAATGTCCAGTTGTTCGCCCGGTTGGGGCTCTCGGGATTTTTGGTCGCTCTACCAGGTGAGCATCTTCTTTCCTGTGCTCGGGACTTATCTATCTCCGGCGACCTGTGTGTGTTCTCCAGTTAGGGAACTGCTAACCTGTCATTTTGGTGTAGGTGTTCATAAAAGTGTCTCTTTAAGTGTAGCCCTCAAACGCCGGGAGGCTCGGATCGCCCCGCCCCCCGGCCCCCCCCCCCTGATGGGGGAGGGGGAGAATGGCGATAGGCCCTGGGAGGGGGGGGCTAGCCCCCCTCCCCGGTCCGGAGGTTCCCGGGACGAGCGCCGTAGCCGCAGACGGGGCACCGGTGATACACCTCGTTCTTCTCATCGTCCCAGAACGGATCCATCCAGCCCTTACCGCAGTTCGGGCAGACCGGCGGAGTCACAGCCGCCCACGCTCCCAGGGTAGGACGGTCGGACCCCGGCGGCGGGCGGGGGCCTGCGGCTCCCCCCCCGCCTCCTCCTCCAGTCCCTCGAACAGCTCCGGAGGGCCGAACATAGCCACGAACCCCCCACTCAGCCGCGCTTCGTCAGTCAGTTCACGGATCACCGTTTCCAGGGTGGCATCGGCAGCAGCCTGGAAGCAGTAGCAATCGAAAGCATCATCTTCTTTCGTCATTTCAAAGCCTCACTTTGTAGTTGTAGCCACATATCCGGCAGGCTACGGGCCGTTGTTCTCCCTCGATACCTATCTCCGGCTGGTCCGGCTCGTCGTCCTTGAACCAGTAGCGAACCACCGGCGACCCACAGACCGGGCAGACCGCCGCGTGATAGTGCTTCACGAACTGGTCACCGACCTTCTTAACGTGCTTCGGGTTCAGGTAGCCGAAGGTCCGGACCGCCCGCTTGCCAGGCACGTAAGCCGCGTGAGTCATGAGATAAGCGAATACCTTGTTTATGTCGTCGTCGAAGCGGTTCTCCTCGGCGTTCCACGTAACGTTTAGGGGGATCCCCTTCGGTCGCTTGTTCTTGTAGACCCACTTGGTCGCCTTGTTGTAGTCATCCGCGTTCACCAGGTAGCCGACCCCGACCGCGTGGAAGTGGGGCGACCAGTGCGCGTACTGGTGCATGTCGCCCAGGTGAAGAACATCATTGTGGACATGTTCCCAGAACGGCCGTGTGTCCTTACCAGAGGCCTCTAGCAGGCTGTTGTAGTTCCGAAGGGCCGTCTTTACCTCAGCGTTGAGTCGTGCCGGATGAAAGACGAT
>CAZPBJ010000192.1:0-1868 GCA_964584685.1 uncultured Christensenella sp.
ACGCCGTCGCGGTAGGCGCGCGCGCCTACGCCGCCGGCATCCGTGCGCTGGTTGCCGGTTAGGCTGCCGGAGATCAGGGTGACGCGCCGCGTCAGATTGCGCTGCGCGCGCAGCTCGGCAGAGATTCCGGGCGTGAAACTGTCTTTATATTGGCTGACAATGTCTTGTAGCAATGCGTGTTCCTCCTTGTTGAAACTGCGTTTAGTTTATCAGAACGGCGGGGGAGGGTCAAATGAATATGCAGGCGGATGAAAATTATCTATTGCTATTCATTTTAAAATATGTTAGTATAACTCATCGATAAACATGCTATTTATTTAGCAAATTATGATCGGGAGGAAACAATGATGAAAAAGAAGTCCGCCTTGCTTCTGGCTGTGCTGATGTTGCTTGTCAGCGTCTTTGCGCCCATCGCGCAGGCAGAAACACAGATCACCCTGGAGGATGTCAACCGGTTCCTGAATGAAAGCGCGAAGCTGGGCCCCGGCACCAAGGCCAATCCTGTCGCGGTGATCGAAATCGACCACATCGACGGTCCGCATGAAGAAGACCTGTTCTATGCTTTCGTCAGCTTCAAGTACGAGGCGCGCAACTATATCAAATACCAGGTGACCTATATTTCCTGCACCTGCCGCTCGGCGGATGTCAACCTGTGGACGACCGCCTATCTTGAGCTGACCAAACCCGAGAGCGGCCTGCTGGATGACGCCGTTGTGCGCACCCTCAGCTTCGGCAAGGACAGCACCGGCCACTACGACGGCGGCTTCTGGGGCGACAGCAACCCCATCCCCACCGGCGGGCAGACCTTTGACCTGATCAACGAGCAGTTTGTGCCCTATGTGGTCGGCAAGACCTACGGCGAGCTGAAGGGCATGAGCACCATCGCGGACATCGACCTGGCCGACTACCAGGCGGGCGAAGGCCGCGGCGAGTACACCATCGACACCTGGACGGGCGCCACCGTATCGACCAACAACATCCTGCGCATGGTGCAGGCCATGATGAAGCACCACGGCACCGACGCCTTCTTTGCCAACGATCCCAGCCTGATCAAGGAAGAAGCGGCCGTGGAATCCAAGGCCGAAACCAAGGAAGAAGTCAAGGCGGAAGGCACCAGCCAGACCCTGGCTGCCCTGCCCGCCCCCGTGGACACCACAAAAACTTTCAAAGCCAACAAGGATGATACCGTTGAAGTGCCCTGCACCCCCGGCGATTTCGGCCCCACCTGTTCGGCTATCAACTCCTCCAACCTGCTGGAGTACTGGGGCCGCCCGGATGTCATGTATATCGACACCCGCGACTTTGGCGACTACATGAAAAAGCATATCCGCAACTTTGAAGTGGTGCCCTTCTTCGCGCTGGTCTACAACGCGGAAGCGCACACCGACCCCACCAAGGTGCAGCTCTACGGCGGCACCCCCGCCGAGCCTGTTCCGGTGTATGAAGAGTCTGACCAGATGCTGGAAGCCCTCTTCCCCAAGGATAAGATCCTCTTCATCATGTGCCAGAGCGGCGGCCGCGTGGGCATGCTGATGAACATCATGGCAGCCCGCGGCTGGGATATGAGCAAGGTCTACAACGTCGGCGGCATGGCCCAGTACACCGGCCCCGAGTACAAGGACCTGATTACCGACACACCCGAGCTTGTGCTCAGCGGCACCTACAGCATCGAAGGGCTGACGAGAATAGCGCCCTAATTAATCGATTGGTATTCGGGACGCAATCAGAATAAGCAAGAGGCTGTAACAAAAACTCTATCAAGCGAACCGCCACGGCATTCAAAGCCGTGGCGGCTTTCTTATAATGGTCAAAAACCTTATCGCATCATTGCATCGGCACCAGTTATACTAATCTGCGCCAAAGTAATC
>CAZPBJ010000193.1:0-1848 GCA_964584685.1 uncultured Christensenella sp.
TTGAGATCGGTCACAAGGTAATTGTGGTAATAAATAAGACCGACCGTCCGGATGCCCGTGCTGATGAAGTTATAGACGAAGTCCTTGAGCTTCTTCTTGAACTCGACGCAAGCGGAGATCAGCTTGAAGCGCCGATCATTTACGCTTCCGGCCGCAAGGGCACAGCATCAACCGATCCTCATACCGATGGAAAGGATCTCATCCCTCTTTTTGATATGATCGTCGATTATTTTGATCCTCCTTACGGCGACGATGAGGGAGCGCTTCAGATGCTTGTTTCGGCCATAGATTACAGCGATTATGTCGGACGTATTTCTATCGGGCGTATAGACAGAGGTACTGTAAAAAAAGGACAGGAAATAGCTTTGTGCATACACGGGGAAACCACTGCGCGTACCCGCGCCAAAGCAGTTTATCTCTATGAATTTGTCGGCCTCGATAAAGTCCCTGTCGAAAGCGCGTCCGCCGGCGACATTGTTGCTCTCGCGGGAATTGATGGCGTAAATATCGGCGATACGATATGCGACCCGGTCGTTATCGAACCGTTGCCGTTTGTAAAGATCTCTGAGCCGACAGTTGAGATGACTTTTTCGATTAACGACAGTCCTTTTGCCGGTCAGTCCGGAAAATATGTTACATCAAGAAATATAAGAGAGCGTCTTTATCGCGAACTGCTGAAGGATGTTTCTCTCAGGGTCCACGATACAGATTCAACCGATTCCTTCACGGTCCTCGGCAGAGGGGAAATGCACCTGTCTATATTAATAGAAACTATGCGCCGTGAAGGTTACGAATTCCAGGTAGGCCCTCCGAGAGTTCTTTACAAAGTGATCAATGGAGTAAATTCCGAACCTGTCGAGCGTGTAATAATAGATGTACCTTCCGAAAGCCTCGGCCTTGTAATGGATGCTATGGGCAGACGCAAGGGAGAGCTTCAGAAAATGCACCAGCTTATCTCCCGTATAAAGCTTGAGTATCTGATCCCCGCGAGAGGATTATTCGGTTACAGAAGCGAATTTATGACCGACACGCGCGGTGAAGGTATTATGAATTCCGTTTTCGACAGCTATCAGCCGATCAAAGGCGAAATTCCCCGCAGAACGACCGGTTCACTTGTCGCTTTTGAAACCGGTGAAGCTGTAACCTACGGTCTTTATTCCGCTCAGGAAAGAGGCATTCTGTTTATCGGTGCCGGTACCCCTGTATATGAAGGAATGGTTATAGGAGTCTCCCCCAAGCCTGAGGATCTTTCAATAAATGTCTGCAGACGCAAACATATAACCAATACACGCGCTTCCGGAAGCGACGACGCCTTAAAGCTGATCACTCCGAGAAGCATGAGCCTTGAACAGTGTATGGAGTTTTTAGCAGATGATGAGCTTCTGGAAGTCACTCCCGGAGCAATAAGAATACGCAAAAGTATTCTTGATAAGGGGCTTCGCATGCGTGCTTTATCTCAGAAAAAGAGCGCCGAAAGCAACTGATAACTATATAAATATATAAAAGACGCTGCGTTAAAGAAACGCAGCGTCTGCTTTTTTAGTGTATTCAATACGGACCGCATATTTTCCCGTATCAGTTGCTGTTTATATCGATCTCCATAAGCTTAACGTTATCAGTCCATGAATGGTTTCCTATTCCGAAACACATAAAATAGTATTTTCCGTTTTTCTCACTCTTGATACCGCTCCCGGTATATATCGCTTGAGGCAGTGATTTTACAAGACTGCATTTATTCGTCATTGTATCGTAAGCCATAAGACCGCCTTTATATTCAGTCGGGATATAATATAAATATCTTCCGCTGAAGGACAGTGTAAGACTGTATGTATACTTTATATCCTCAGT
>CAZPBJ010000194.1:0-1506 GCA_964584685.1 uncultured Christensenella sp.
ATGAAGGAGATTCCCGCAGGCAAGTACACATGGCAGGAAACCGTCGCGCCCGATACCTATTCCATCGACACGACGACCTATTCTTTTACGATGGATAACTACGGCAAGGTCACGGGCGATATTGAGTTTGCCAACGGCCCCATTACCCTTGAAATAACAAAGATGAACACCTATACGAACAAGCCCTTTGCGGGCATTACGTTCACCTTGCAGGATAGCGAGGGCAAAGCAATTAAGACCAAACTGACGGAGGAAGGTTATCGTATTCCCGCCGAGGATGGTACAGAAACCTTTGTCACCGATGCCAATGGCAAGGCGGTGTTCAAGTATCTCAAAGCGGGCAAATACAAACTCGTGGAAACCGTGCCGACAGGCTATATCGCTGATGGGACAACGGAAATCGAACTGACCGACAAACATAGAGAAACCGCGCCCTGCAAGGTGACGGTTAACAACTGCCCCACGGGTATCAAGGTGCTGAAAATCGACGCTTCCACCGAAAAGCCCATCGCGGGCGCGGGTTTCCGCTTCAAGGTCAAGGACGGCTTGGGCTTTGAAACGCTGACGTTCACAAAGTCGGAGGACGGCAAGTACGCCTTTGATGAAAAGGGCACGGTCATGGATTTGATGGTGGACAAGAACGGTGAAGTGTTCGTACACGGCCTGCCTCTTGGGGACGTATGGATCGAAGAATCGGTTGTGCCGAATGGCTATTTCCCCGTTGCGGCGCGAAAGATTGAAGTCACTTCCGAGATGAGTGCAGTCAAGCCGCTTGAAATCAAGATTCCCAACAGTAAGAGCGTAAAGCTCGGCATGGACACCGATTGGTGGGAGCTTCCCGCTATGATCGCGGGCGCTGTGCTGCTGCTTGGCGGCGCGGCGTTCCTCATTATCAAGCGCAAAAAGAGAAGATTGGAGGATTAACTGATGGAGCTTAAAGCTATCTTGGCAACACCGATCTTTTCGGCCAGCTTCTCTACCGTAATATCAGCGTGCTGCCGGGCAGCTTTAACAATATCGCTGAGTTTGTCAGAATTGTCATGTACCACCAGTTCACCTCCCCCTTGGGCGCGATTACATCACGGCGGGACAGTATACGGAGATCTACTTTCCATCAAAGGGTGTGCGCTATATCGCCATAAACGACGGGTATGACTCCGATAGCCCGTATACGGACATCGCGCCCTTCAAGAACGTCATCAACGAGATGTATGCGCGCGACACATCCAAGAAAATACGCTCGGCGTTCGTTACGAAAATGCGGGATGGAGCCTATATTGCAGCATTTGCGCCTTACGGCTATCAGAAAGACCCAGCGGATAAAAATCATCTCGTGATAGACGAGCAATCAGGTGGGGTGGTGAAAAACATCTTTCGCATGGCGGCAAACGGTGCATGGCCTATCGAGATCGCACGAACATTGAATGCCCAGAATATACCGTCACCCGCCGTATACCGGTGCATGACGCATGAAGGCTTGGATATAGAGCAATACTCCCAGCGGCG
>CAZPBJ010000194.1:1516-1844 GCA_964584685.1 uncultured Christensenella sp.
TGGGAAACATTGTGTATTGCGGCCATGTCGCCCAGGGCAAAACTACCAAGGTATCGTTTAAGAGTCATTTGACGGTGAACAATCCCCGTGACGAATGGATTATCGTGCAGAACACCCATGAGCCCCTCGTTGACGATGAAACCTTTGACCTCGTTAGGCGGCGCACGATGGCGCGCACCTGCGAAAAGAAAGGTGAATTTTTCAACCTATTCTCAGGTATAGCAAAATGCGCGGATTGCGGGCGGAATGTGTCGGCAACGGGAACGCGCAAAAAAGGCTCGCCGGCTAACCTTGTCTGCGGTGGCTACAAGCTTTACGGCAGCGATGA
>CAZPBJ010000195.1:0-1495 GCA_964584685.1 uncultured Christensenella sp.
TGTTCGTCTGGGACGCAAGCCGCCCGGCGGAAAAACCCCGCGGTCGCAACGTTCAGCGACCGCCCTGGTAGGCGATCAGTTTTCGCCGCCGCTCCCTGGCCAGCACGGTCTGCGCGACCTCGATGTCCCGACGAATCTGGTCGACCAACGGCCCGGGTCCCGCGAAGGTAATCTCGCCGCGCAGGTGGCGCAACAGGTTGATCTTCAGCGGCCGACCGTAAATATCGGCGCTGAAGTCGAAGATATGGGTTTCCGCCACCAGGCCCGTGTCGCCGAAGGGGGGGTTGTAACCGATGTTGGACACGCCGCCGTACTGCCTGCCGTCGTAGGTCACCTGGGTGACGTACACCCCCCGCTTCGGGCACAGATCCTCTTCCGAGAGGGACAGGTTGGCGGTGGGAAAGCCGAGCAGTTTGCCGCCCCGCTGCCGGCCCGTCTGGACGATGCCGCGGATCTGGTAGGGACGGCCGAGCAGGCGGCGGACATCGCCCATCTTGCCGGCGGCGACCAACTCCCTGATGCGGGTGCTGGACACCAGTTGGCCCTGCTCGTAATGAGCGGGCATCACCACCACGGTGAACCCCTTGTCCTCGCCCTGCCGGACCAGGAATGCCGTGTCGCCGTGCCGCCCTTTGCCCAGGGCGTAATCGTAGCCGACGACCAGGTCCTGCATGCCGATGCGGTCGAGCAGCACCCGGTCGACGAACTCGGCCGCCGGGGTGGCGGCGGTTTCAAGAGTGAAAGGGACAATCACCAGCACGTCGACCCCGGCCCGTTCGATCAGCTCGATCTTCTGCGGGGTGGTCGAAATCAGCCGGATACCCTGGGGGCTCAGTACCTTAAGCGGGTGGGGATCGAAGGTGACGGCCACACTGGTGCCGCCGTGCTGGCGTGCCCGGGCGACCACCTGCTCGAACAGTTTCTGGTGACCCAGGTGCATGCCGTCGAAGTTGCCGATGGTCACGTGCGCACCGGGAAAGGGCGCCGGAATGTCTGCGAGTTCTGTATAAATGTCCATAATGCCCGCTTGCTGCGGAGCCGCTGTCCCGCCGGCGGGCCACTGCCCCCGGCCGGCCGTGCCGCCGCCAATGTGAAGAGCGGATATGTACCCCAATTCAGGTGATCACGCAAACAGTTCATGAACACCGACGCCTCCCGCCCGCGCCGCGGGCCGGCGGGCACACGGCAGACTCCATCGGAGGCGGAGGGTGGGTGGACCGAAGTTTCTCGCCCGCCTGAAAAAGTAATACTTGACAAAGAGCTGATCGGCAGGCATATTCCGCCGCGCAGTGCCGAAGTGGCGGAATTGGTAGACGCGCTAGGTTCAGGGTCTAGTTGGGGTTCCCCAGTGGAAGTTCGAGTCTTCTCTTCGGCACCATTTTAAGAGAGCACCCGCAGTCGTCACCGACTGCGGGTTTTCTTTTTTCCGGCCAACTCCCTCGTCGTCGCTCTGCCGATCCGTTCACCAACCCCGACCCCCCCCCCCCGCGACCGC
>CAZPBJ010000195.1:1505-1842 GCA_964584685.1 uncultured Christensenella sp.
CGTTGTCGCCGGGTTTCCGCACAGAACATTCCCGCCCCGCCTTCCCCTCGACCGCCCCTCCTGTCCTGCCCCGTCCGCCGGTCCGCGCCGCAAACCTGATTTGCCCAAGAGGGTTTTATACGATACAGTACCGGCAGACGCGAATAAACACCTCGACGCCACCCTCACTGGAGATTTGCCCATGAGCACACAGACAACCGCCCCTGCCAGTAACCATGCCTATTACTCCATTTTCCGGGACATGGGGATCGAGGAGTTCAAACAGTGCATCCAGCACCACCTGGTGAGCTTCCAGGGCCGCGACCCGGACCGCGCCAGCGACCAGGACGTCTACCGG
>CAZPBJ010000196.1:0-1841 GCA_964584685.1 uncultured Christensenella sp.
AACGATTCGCAGCTTCACGCCGATCTTCTCGGCAATGTACTTTGCCAGTTCCATATCCATACCTACATACTGGTCATCCCCGGCCTTGGTCGTATCCATGAATTCGTAGGGCGCAAAATAGGGCTCCGTGCAAACTTCTATGTAGCCTCGCTGCTTGATTTGCGCCAGCCGGTCCGTCGCTTTGCTGGTGGCGCTGCTCGCACAGGCGGTACAAGCAAAAATCATCGCAATTGTCAGCAGAATCGCCATTATCCTTTTCATTTTGAATTCCCCTTCTCTTTTCGCTCTCGCGTTTTGATAACCAGATCATAACACAACCATTCATTAATATCAATACATTAAAGTGATAAAGTGGTAAATTGATGAAGCTTGACTCGCTGGCGATGCAAGCCGCCTTGCAGCAAAGCCAAAGTACGGCTTTTAATTATTGTCGGGAGCAAAGGATCGCCGCTTGAAGCGAACAAACAAACCCGCTCAAGGCCGGCTTGTTTTCGTATATACCCCAAAAACCAACTATTTTTTTATTGACAAGCGTCTGCTTGTCCTATATGATTAATAATAGTAATGAGTCCTATTAAAGATCCGATTGTTTTCCCCTTGCTTTATTGGCCATATGGAGGTATTGCTTGTCTATTAAAACGATCCTGCTCACGGGCCTCGGGTTTTTGTTTCTGGGATTGGGCGCGATTGGCCTGCTGGTGCCGGTCTGGCCCACCACGCCCTTTGTGCTGCTCTCCGCAGCCTGCTTTTCCAGCACGCCACGCCTTAGGGCAAAGATCATGAAGGTACCTTTTTTCCGCGAACACATTGAAAATTACGAGAACAGAACCGGTCTTTCCCGCAAAACGGTGGCCGTGAGTCTGGGGTACCTATGGGGCATGCTGCTGCTTTCCATGTTGTTGATCCGCAAGGCTTGGATCGTAGGCCTGCTTTGTGCCATCGGCGCCGCCGTCACCATCCACATTTTTTGTGTGGCCAAGGCCAGGCGCGGAAAGGAGTCAACCCAAAATGAAACGGGTATTCGGGGCCTTTGAAGCCGCCTTTGATATAGTCTATCTCCTCATCGCCCTGGCGCTCGGCTTTGTGTTGCTTTTGAGCGGAGGCGGCAACCCTGCCCGCCTGCTGGCCGGCGGCATGGCTCTGATCCTGGCCGTGGGGGATGCCTTCCACCTTGTGCCGCGCCTGCTGGTCATCCGCACGGGCAAGGAAGAGCGGCTGCGGGCCGCCCTTGGGCGGGGCAAGCAGATCACCTCTATCACCATGACGTTTTTTTATCTGCTGCTGTGGGAGGTCGCCCGGTTGGCTTTTTATCCGGCGGGCGGCGGTGGCTGGCAATACCTTGTCTATTCTCTGGCAGCCCTACGCATCCTGCTCTGCCTGTCGCCCCAAAACAGGTGGCAGGAACGTTATCCGCCGCTAAAATGGGGAATTGGGCGCAACGTTCCCTTCTTCCTGTTGGGCATTGCAACCGCCGGCTTTTTCTTCGCCCAGCGGAAGGCCATACCCGGCCTTGGTTGGATGTGGCTTGCCATCCTCCTCAGCTTCGCCTTTTATCTGCCCGTTGTACTCTGGTCCAATCAAAACCCCAAGTTTGGCATGCTGATGCTGCCCAAAACCTGCGCCTACCTATGGATGTTGGCTATGTGCCTTTCCCTCTAAGCCGCCGCACTCCCCATATTTTCCCTAAAGGAGGACTGTTCCCATGGCTTGGTTCGGCCTTATCATCGGTGCGATCTCATTTGTTATCATCGGCATCTTCCACCCGATCGTGATCCGCTGCGAATATTACTTTAGCGATCGAATATGGCCTGTTTTTCTCATTGGCGGGCTTATCTTTTGCG
>CAZPBJ010000197.1:0-1837 GCA_964584685.1 uncultured Christensenella sp.
CGCGCCAGTCCAGGAGATTGCATTGTTGCCGGGCACCAGCCTGGGCCAATCGCCGCTGACCAGCGCACTCGCATTGAGCGTGCCAGCGGCATTGGTCGCCATGCCGAGCTCGCTATCCAGGAGGATGGGCTCAGTCAGCCCTTCCAGGTCAGTGACGTATGTACCAACCATAATCGTTACATCGCCGGTTGCGTCCACCAGGATCTGGGGCCTGGAGGGCAGAGTGCCCGGGTTTGCCACTGTGCCGTTTTCGATGAGCACGATATCCGCTTCGGGGGTTGCCAGGCGTTTGTCGGGCTGAACGGCGAATGTCACCTCAAATACCCGCGCCTCACGCCCTGGTATGACCTTTTCAAAGTCGATCTTATCATCCACCCGGGCCAGGTAGGCGTATGCAGACTCGTTCCCAAGGACCAGCAACCCGCTGCCGTTCATCCAGGCGGATACGTTTTCGAGCACCGCGGTGGACAGAAGTCGGCAACGGACTACCTTGTCGTAGGTTTCGTAGGCGGGCTCGGATTGAAGGGTCAGGTCCCCGCTGCGCCCGGGGATCGTTTCCGTCTTAACGCGCGCAGCGGGTTTAGTAATAGGCGGGTACTCCAGCACGACCACGCCCATGGCAGCGCTGGTGACGCCTTTGAATGTCATGCTTGTCATGCTGTCTCCTTATGTCGTGCCGAAGCCTCTGAGGATGCGGAGGTTGAGTTGGTCGAGTTCGCGCTTGATTTTGGCTACGGCAATGGAAAACTGGAAGCTCGCATTACGGCTGAATGCCTCGCCGTAAGCATTACCTGCCGCAGCGCCCTGTGTGGCGGCTATAGCGGTGAGGGTCGCGCCTAAGGTGCGCATCGCAACAACCGCCTGCGGAATTCCCTGAAGGATCCCCTGCTGCACCCTGCTTGTGAGCCCCTGGGCGACTGTCTGTCCTACTGATTGCAGCAGGTTCGGCCCGAGGGCAGTTTGCGCGATGGCCGTCATCGTCGCGGCCAGCAGGCCAATGGGGGTAGTCATGTCATACTCGGCAAAGCCCAGACCTACACCGGCTGCGGCGTTCTCCCCGACAGGAACCATGCGCGTGCTTGGGGACTCGATCCCCAATGCGGCATTGATGGCGGCTTCCAGGTTACCAGCCGTGGTTTCCGCGTCGCTGGTCCAGCCTGCGGCTGCCATGGCCCCGCTGATGCCGGCCACGATATTCTCTCCAACACCTGCGATTTCCAGAGAGGACACAAAGGTCAAGATAGCCTGGAGGTTTGCCATGTCCTCCTCGCTGACGCCTTCGCCTGCCTTGATGGCGGCGACCACCTCTGCGACATAGGTTTGTAGCCCAGCCAGGTTTTCACCGCTCATTTTTGAGCCCAGTTCCTGGTTCACCGCGCCTTTCGCGCCTAGCCCGAACCAGTCAAAGTCCAGGATCCCACCCTTCATGCTCAGGTAGTTCTTGAGTTGGGTGTTGAGCATGTTCACAAGGCTCATCGTGCTGTATCCCCATTTGCCGCTGGTGAAATCCCCGGGGGCTGTCACTTCCTGCGCAGCCTCAGCGACTGCTTCCGGTGTGCCGGTCACTTTCGGGGTGATCAGGACGTGCATCGTCCCGTCTTCTTCGTAAGCCATCAGCGTGTCCGCTGTGATCCTGCTGGCTGGGACAAGGTTGACAGGGATCTCTTTGCCGTTTTCCCAGAAGGTCGCGTTTGGATCGTTGAGTACGTCCGCGGGATTTCCATACTTTTCTGAGAGTCTCACTACGCCCTTGAGTGTGACCGGGTTCGCGGCCACAAAGGTATTGTAGGCAGTGAGGTCATAGCCTACGATACCCACCCAGCCCTCAATGTAGGAC
>CAZPBJ010000198.1:0-1828 GCA_964584685.1 uncultured Christensenella sp.
TCCTGAACAGCCCGCATGAGTGTTTCCGGAATATACTGTCCACCATATTCACCAAATCGTCCTGCTTTCATGCTGTATCTTCCACCTTTCACAAATATGCTTCGTCAGAGGCCTGAATCCGGAACACATCAGTTTTTTGAAATAAAAAAAGCTCTCGTCCTACTACTCATAGGACAAAAGCTCTAACACTTCTGCGGTACCACCTAAATTGGTGCAAATGCACCCACTCAATTACGTACAATCATACGCATTCCCAGGGTAACGGGTGGAATTCCCGTCGGGCATTACTCAGTCATTCTGACCTTTCCTCCCGCCTTTGTGAGTCCATTCCATATCATGCAACCTGCCGCAATTCCACCACCTGCGACTCTCTGTGTGATTCAACATCATATGTACTCTTCTCAGTCGTTAGTTTGAGAGATTCAATTTTCTAGAGAGTAGCACAGAAATTTTTAGAATGCAATCCCCTGAATCCTTCGTGATGAATTGCCTGATAAAAACGTTGGAGTACACCTGATCTGCAGCCCAACAAATAAATGCTTTTATTTCACTCCCGCGAGGGTGGTGGAAAAGCAATGTTATCAATAGCGACAAAACGGCAGGATGTGGACAGCAATAAGCATCAGCAGCTAACCATTAGACAGAAAGAGGAAAGCAATACCTGCTTGAATCAATGCAGCCAATGGTATCAATATGCGGAACTTTATGTGTCTTGTTTTATGCCTGATCGCAAACATACCCAATAAGGCGCCGATTCCACCACCGGCAAATGCCAAGGCAATCAGCGTGATTTCCGGAATGCGATACTGCTTTCTCCGGGCACGCCATTTATCGTACGCATAGATCACAAAAACCATGATATTCCAGATCGAAAAGGCAATCAGGATTATGTGTAAATCATTCAAAACAGAGTACCTCAAGGATGATTGACATTTGATGAGCTCGACAGATAAGCCATGTGACTGAATGTGATTGGATATATTATATAAAAGATTGCTTGGAATGTGCACATATTGTCAATTTTACTTTCATTGATTGACGGTCAGTCAATCACTTGATAAGATGAAAACGATTACAAACGGTTAATAACAATCATAATCAATCATTGAGGCTCAATCTATGTTTTCTGAGCAACGTTATTCTTTAATTTTAGAATTATTGAATAAGAACGGTAGCGTTAGTTTACGTGATCTCGTAGATGTTTTTGGTATCAGCGAAGCGACCGTACGCAGGGATCTGAGCGAACTTGAAGAGCGCGGCTTGTTGAAGCGGACTCACGGAGGCGCAGTGAGTTTGGCGGCTGCCCTATTTGAACGAGATTATGGAGAAGCTGCTACAAAAAATATTACCGAGAAAAGGATCATTGCTCAGATTGCTGCGAGTTTGATCAATGATGGTGATACAATCATTCTTGATTCAGGTACAACAACTCTTGAAATCGCCCGGGCCATAGCAGATCGAGAAATTACATTGATAACCAATTCAACGACCATTCCGCCTGAGGGCATCAAATTTGAACCAATCGTATATTTTACTGGTGGCCAGTTCAGGGCAAATACGAAATCATGTATTGGGCCACATGCTGAACATTTTGTTCGCTCTCTCAGACCGGACAAGGCGTTTATTGCTGCAAACGGTGTGGTTGAAAATGAGTGCACAACTCCCCATTTAAGTGAATCATCAATTAAACAAGTCATGATTGATGTTTCGAAAGAAAAGTATCTTGTTGTCGACCATACAAAGTTTGAAAAAAGATACTTATCGGTTGTTAGTTGTATTGATGTATTCGATGGCATTATTACTGACGATGGAATACCAGATGAAATTG
>CAZPBJ010000199.1:0-1803 GCA_964584685.1 uncultured Christensenella sp.
TTTCCGGCCCCGCCGCCAGCACCATGGGGGGTTCAGCCCTAACCCGGGATCAACTGAATTCAGTGGTGGTGGATGTTGGTGGTACTACTACTGACCTGTCGCTTATTATTGCCGGCGAGCCCCTTTATGCTTCCAAGGGAGCGGTTATTGAAAAGCAGCTTACCCATGTTAATTCTTTTGCGGTCAGATCAATTCCCTTAGGCGGGGACAGTGTGATTACCCTTCAGGGGGTTCAGTCCTACCGACTGGGTCCGGCGGCCTGCTTCGGAGGCGAAAAGCCTACCGTAACCGATGCTTTTAATATTCATCTGGATTTAAATTTAGGTGAGGTATCCCAATCCCACAGTAAATTACAGGCTATAGCCCAGGAACTGCAGATGGATACCGCCTCCTTATCAGCCCGGATAGTGGAGGAGGTAAGCCAGCGTCTGCTGGCGGAAGTGAATTATATGTTCCGGCAGTGGGAGAATGAACCGGCCTATAAAGTGTGGGAGGTTATTCACCAACGTAAATTCACTCTGGACCGGGTTATTGGCATTGGAGCTGCCGCTTCTGCCCTGGTGCCTGCCTTGGCTGGTTTAATGCAGGTGGAGTCATATATCCATGAACACTCGCCGGTAGCCAATGCCCTGGGGGCGGCCGTGGTTCGTCCCACCCTGTCCGTAGTCCTGCATGTGGATACCCAGACCAAGAAATTCACCCTGGATCCAGGCGGCATAAGCGGAACCCTGGACAAACCCGGCAATTTCCAACTGGATCACGCCCGGGCCATGGCTCGCCAGTACTTATACAGTATGGGTCAGGAGCTGGGCATGGAATCCTACACCCAGGAGGCCGATTTCTTTTTAGAAGAACAATTTAATATGATAAGAGGGTGGGATCGGACCGGTAAACTTTTCGAAGTAGGAATACAGGTAGCTCCAGGCTTTATCAATGAATTTGAGGGGGTGAAGATATGAAGCCAACCGGAATATTGTTTTTTCCAGCCTTTGACTGGGCAATTTCTCCCACCCATCCGGAACGGGAAGAAAGGCTGTTATATACCAGGGATCAGATATTTGAGGAAGGCATCATGGACCTGCCGCAAATCCGAGAATATAAACCGGGTCTGGCCAGTTTAAAGGATATTGCCCGGGTGCATTTTTGCGTACCCAATGTGGAGGCTCAGATTACCGAAGCTCATCTGGTCTCTGCCGGCTCCGCTCTGGTTATGGCCGATGCGGTCCTGAATGCTGAGGTTAAGAATGGTTTTGCCATTATCCGCCCCCCGGGACATCATGCTATGACCGTAGCCCATGGCAACCGGGGGTTCTGCAATATCAACAATGAAGCCATTATGGTGGAATACCTGCGGCAAAAACATGGGGTGAAACGGATTGCCATTGTGGATACTGATGTTCACCATGGAGACGGTACCCAGGAAATATTTTACCATGATCCCGAGGTGCTCTTTATATCATTCCACCAGGATGGCAGGACTCTGTATCCGGGCTCCGGCTTTATGGAGGAGGGGGGACCCTTGGCCTATGGCACCACCATAAACATACCCTTATTGCCTCGTACTACTGACACCGGTATCCATTATGTCTTGGACAACCTGGTCATGCCCATACTGGAGGAATTCAAACCGGATATAATTATCAATTCAGCCGGTCAGGATAATCATTATAGCGATCCCCTGGCCAATATGGCCTTTTCCGCCCAGGGTTATGCCCGCTTAAATGAAACCCTGGCTCCGGATATCGCGGTATTGGAGGGAGGATATTCGGTGGAATCAGCCCTGCCCTATCTAAATATGGGTAT
>CAZPBJ010000200.1:0-1800 GCA_964584685.1 uncultured Christensenella sp.
CTTCGGTAGCCAGGGTGCCGCTGCCGGCCTGCACCGACAGTTCCCGCATCCTCTGCAGGATGGAGGTGATTTCGTTAAGAGCGCCTTCGGCGGTCTGAATTAAAGAGATGCCGTCCTGGGAGTTCTTGGCCGCCTGGTCCAAACCGCGGATCTGGCTGCGCATCTTTTCGGAAATGGCCAGCCCCGCCGCATCGTCGCCGGCCTTGTTGATCTGCAGGTCGGAGGACAGCTTCTGCAGGGCGCTGTTGCTGTTGACAGCATTGGTGGACAGCTGATTAAAAGTATTTAAAGCGGCAATATTGTTATTGATCCTCATTTGGCTTAACCTCCTTGTTAATTCTGCCTGTCCCTGACGGCCTCCCTGCCGTCACTTTTTACCATCAGCGGGGAACAGCAGCAGATTTTTTAAATTAATACCTGAATAGCGTCCGGTTATATATCCGGTTTACCTGATTGCCTCCGGCCATCGGCGGGGACCGTCAACTTTTGCGCCAAGGCCTCAGCTCCTTATTTTGTGACCGGGGAGGCTTTGGCTAAGCCCCCCGGTTTTGACCAATGGTTCCCCTATTATTGCAATAATTTGAGTACCTGCTGGGGCTGCTGGTTGGCCTGGGCCAGCATGGCGGTGGCTGCCTGGGACAGGATGTTGGTCTTGGTGAATTCCATCATCTCCCGGGCCATATCCACGTCGCGGATGCGGGATTCGGCCGCCGACAGGTTCTCTGAAGAGGTATTCAGGTTGTTGATGGTGTGTTCCAGACGATTCTGATAAGCTCCCAGTTTGGCTCTTTCGGTGGATAATTTGCCTATCGCCGCGTCAATATTGGTGATGGCTGCCCCGGCTGCCTCGGAGGATGACACGTCAACCTCCAGACCCAGGCCGTCCATGCGCATATCGGAAAGTGACAAGTCCAGCTTTTGCCCTTGATTGGCGCCTATCTGGATACTCTGGGCTGCTGAATTGGTGGTAATGACGGTTTCTCCATCCAAACCTTCCCTGGTCCAATTCGCATCAAGGGTGATCTTGACCCCCAGTTTATCGAAATTGAGGACACCGGCGGTTCCCTCTGTCAGGACAATAGTCTGGGCATTGCCGTTTTCATCGGACAGTACCACCTTGTCACCATGGCCTTCATCAGCGACTGCGGCCAGGGTATAGGTGCTGGAGGCTGCCGCCCCGGCGATATCGATGGCGGCCACGCCGTCCGAACCCGCCTTCAGGGTGGAATCATCGTCCAGTTTTACCCCAAATGTGCCATCGATGAGATTGGCCCCATTGAACTGGGTGCGCTCGGCGATACCGTTGATTTCTTCTTTCAGCTGGCTTATTTCGGTGGTTATGGCCGCCCGGTCTTCGGTAGCCAGGGTGCCGCTGCCGGCTTGTACCGCCAGTTCCCGCATCCTCTGCAGGATGGAGGTGATCTCATTTAAAGCGCCTTCCGCGGTTTGAATTAAAGAGATCCCGTCCTGGGAGTTTTTGGCCGCCTGATCCAGGCCGCGGATCTGTCCCCGCATTTTTTCGGAGATGGCCAGCCCGGCCGCGTCATCACCGGCTTTGTTGATCTGCAGGCCGGAAGACAGTTTTTGCAGGGCGCTGTTGCTGTTGACGGCGTTGGTCGACAGCTGGTTAAAGGTATTCAAGGCTGAGATATTATGATTGATTCTCATTTAACCTAACCTCCTTGTTTATTTTTGTTTTTCTGACGACCTCCTTGTCGTCAATATAACCATCCCGGGGCCCCAGGAAATAGTTACCGCATTTGGGGTATCACTTTAATATATCGCCTCCTGCGGCGATTT
>CAZPBJ010000201.1:0-1798 GCA_964584685.1 uncultured Christensenella sp.
GGCCAGTCGCGCAGAAGGCGTTCTGTTGCTTTCAGAAGTGCGGCGGGGTTGTCGGCAAGCGCGGGGTCGCGCTGTTGCAGGGCATTTATCGCCATGCCCACAGGCACGCCGTTCACCCTGCCGTTTCCGGCAAAGGCGTCGCCAAGCAGCGCGGCCTGGCCGCGGGTGAGGCCCTGCTGCTGGCAGATGGCGTAAAGCTGCCGCTCTGACTGAATTGCGCCACTGCCGATTTTCAATATGGTATCCAGGGCGGCTTGCCGGTTTTCCGGGGTTTCGCCCGATCTCGCGGTGGGATCGCCCATCACTTCACGGGTCAGGGCTTCTCTGGCGGCTTCGCTAATGTTCGCACTTGCGATCATTTCCAGCTTTTGCAGGGGTTCTGTATCCTGGGCTAGGATTTTTTCTCCAAACTCCCAGTCTTTGGCGGCTTTAACCTTGTCCTCGTAGTTGAGCTGGAGGTGAAGCCGGGTTTTCAGGGTTTCCGCCAGTTCCCGGTCTTCCAGGCCCGCGGTGATCTTTTCAATTTCCGCGCGCTGGTCTTCGGAATCCAGCCCGGTGAGATTTTGCATGATTTCCTGCTGACGCATGCTGATTTGAGCCATTTTTTCTTTCTTTTCCAGGTTTACTTGGGCGCGTTCAGCCAGGCGGGAGAATTTGCCCAACTGCTCTGCGGGCAGCGCTTTGGCAAGCCCGGTCAGCGGATTTTGAAGGGAGGAGGCATTGGAATTGCCCGCCCCTTGATCTATGCTGGGGCCCGGCTGCTTTACGGCCTCCAGAAACGCGGACGGATTGGAAGTCGCCAAATTTTGAAAATATGAGCCAAGCAGGGTTTGCCGCGCGGCTCCGATCTGTTCCGGGGTGCGGCCCAGGGCGCGCATTTCCTGCTCGCGCCTGACCAGTGCGCCGCCAAACTGTTCCGGCTGCATGGCGCTTAGTTGCGCGGCCAGGGCGTCGTTGCACTTTTGATCCACCGCGTCAAAATACTGCTGCTGCCTGGTCTGGATTTCACCTTGCAGCCAGGCCGAAGTCTGAACGCGAAACTCCCGGATGCGCTCACCGATGACCTGCTCAGCCACCGGGTTGGAGGCGAATTTCGCGGCAAGCTCCGCGTCCTGTTTCTGATGCAGCTCATTCAGCTCCCGGGCCATGTTTCCGGCCTCCGGCCCCTGATATTTTTGGGCCAGCTCCTGTTTTTTCTCCTCGAAGCGGGCGTTCATTTCCTGCTCGGCGTCGAGCATCCGGGCCACCTCCATTCCAGCCGGGCGCAAGGCTTGCGGGGCAATGCCGTATTGCGCGGCGGCCTGGGCCCCCGCCTGGAACTCTTTTTCTTCCCTGGCTTTTTGCTCCGTCTGGATGCGGGCGGCTTTGGCGGCCTCGTCCTTGGCTTTCAGGCTTTCGTAGGCCCGGCGGTCGTCTTCCGGGGTGCGCTCCTCGTTCATGATGCGCAAAATGCGCTGGTCGGTAATCAGGCGGCCGTCGTCATCGTAGGCCGGAACAAAAATGCTGTGAGGCATGGTGTGCTCCTGTTAATTTTTAGAGTGAATTGGTTTGGGGAAAAATAAGGGAATTCTGTGGCAGCCCCATGCGTGGCAGCGGCCTGGTCTTCAGCCGCGGCCCTTTGCTGTAAAGGGCATGTATGTCATAGCCAACATTTCGCCGGAACGGAGTTTTGGCAAGTTTGGGGTTGATTGCCCTGTTTTGCGAGCGCCAAGCCGCACAAGACTCAAGAGAGCATTGGAGGCAACCGCGCCGGGATTGTAAGGCGCAAGTTCCCGCATGCAAATCTGACATGCCGGAT
>CAZPBJ010000202.1:0-1797 GCA_964584685.1 uncultured Christensenella sp.
GTGGCAGCCGGACGGTCATGGTGCGTTCAGGCACGTTAGACTACGGCTTTGCGTGTCAGACTTTTGCCTGACTTGCCTTTTCAGATGCTCATCTCCAGGCCTTTCATACAGGTCCGGTTCTCAGCCATCCGAATCATCCCGAATCGACTGTCAAGGTGCGGGACTCGTTCTTGTAGCACAATCATGCCACACAGATGATCAGCGTTCGCACATCTGACAGGCTCCACTTGTTGTCTTCAATATACCAGAAGCGAGTCAATTTTTCAATGGTGACGTCACGATCAGACAGTGTCAACTTGTTCTCGGTCGCGCCATGAAGAAGAAATCCTGCTGTACGGTTCAAAATTTACACCCACCGCTGGTAATCGCCGAAAAGAGGCGGTGCTGGGCGCTGGAACGATGGTCGGTGTGGAGAATCCGGGACTCGTTGTAGATGTCAAACGAGAGCTTTTGACGCAACTTCTTTGTCGCCTTGACCGCTGGTTTGCGGTCCTTGCGCAGGTTTTCAGGGCCAATCCGACCGCCATTCAGAACGTGTACCCGCAGCCGGCTGATCGTTTTCAGCCCTTCATCCCGCCATCCTAACGGCCTGCTCGAGAGTCGGCTTGAGAGTACATGGCTTACCAGCCCCTCGGCGCAGCTGGGTCCTGCCTGGTGGTTGCGGTCGTACCAGATCTGTATGCCGTCCCAGTTTCCGTGCATATAGCTCACAAACTTCTCACCTGCCTCCCGGCTGCACAGGTCGCTCTCCACGATCGCTTCCACTAGATGGTCGATTTTCAGCCGGCTTCCCCCGTCCAGCTCGTCCAGGATGTACTGCCGGTAATCCTCATTGCCACCGACCACCGGGCGCAGGTACTTTAGAAAGTGGTACTTGTCCAGGACAAAGCGGCTGTTTTTGATCCAGGCCAGCCCTGTCTTGATCCAGGCCGCGCCATCCCCATGAATGTAGACCTGAAGGTCGTCGCGGTCGCCGTAACGCTCATGGATCGCATCCGCCACCCGCAGCCAGAAGTCTTCCACCGCCTCGCCATAGCTTGTCAGCAAATGCCGCTGCGGCAGTTGCCAGCGCTTCGCGCCGACCTTCCGGGCCGGCTCGTGGATCGCCACCAGCTTGACGATCGTGTCCCGACGCCCGTCCTGCATCGCCACATGGTCCTCATCCGCCTGGATATGGATCACAGGCACATCCAGCCGTGTCTCCACCGGAGCAAGCGCACACCGCGCCACCTGGCGCGTCTTGTTCATGACCGTCTGCCGGCTGACCTGGCTGTCACAGCATACTTTCGCGCTCTTCTGGTAGGAATTGTCCACCGCCGCCTCGCAAAGCCTGGCAGCCAACCCTGTCTCCACCCGCTCGTGTGGCTCGATCCCCACCAGGTCGTCCACCAGATAACGCCGCTCCTGGGTCTTTTGGTTCCGGTAGTAGCGCCGGCTGAATTGGATCAGCCCATGCTCCGTCAACAACTCACGCGGGACGTCCCGGTGCTCGACTACCCATCCCTTGCGCAGGCTCGGCGTCTTAAACAGCGCCTGGTCGATCTCCCTGAGCTTGTGCTCCATAACCCGGCATATGAAGGCTCCCGCCAGTTGCCCTGCTGCTGCCAATGCGCCCGTCAGTCCCTCTGTGACATCGATTGCCCCCGTTTCCCTGATGAACTGTTCCGCGATTTGCTGTATACTCTCCATTGAAGAAATCTCCTGTTGCTGGTTTTCTGTGGGTTTTCGTCGACACACATTCTACCACATGGGGGATTTCTTCTTATCTCACGGACCGAGAACTACTTTACACTAACC
>CAZPBJ010000203.1:0-324 GCA_964584685.1 uncultured Christensenella sp.
CTGTCATCTCACACTTTCCTCCTGTTGATCACGCTGCAACTGCCGTCCTGACAGCAGCCGGGTCTTGCGTTTCTTTGTTTCGTACATGATCAGGGCGATCGTAATGACCCCATAGGACAGGAAGACGCGGAAGTATTCGCCAATCATTGAATCGCCGGTAATTTTCGCCCCGGCCGCGGGCGCCACAATAAACATCAGATGGAAAAGGGTGACACCCAGGAACACATTGCCGATGGATGCTCTGTCCACCGATGCGCCTCCTACCAGAAGCGCCGCAATACAGAACATGCCGATCTGCGAATGCGAACTGTAGGTGGACAAATT
>CAZPBJ010000203.1:334-1786 GCA_964584685.1 uncultured Christensenella sp.
TGCCGAAGCCTGCCAATACTGTGGAAATGACGATAGAAATGATCCTCGTCTTCTCTACGTTGATGCCTGCGTCGCGCGCAACCTGCATGTCCTGGCCAACGGCCCGCATATCATGGCCGAGCTTGGTCCGCTTGAACCACACGATGATCAGGCACATTCCAAGAACAATTAGAAATGTGAGGACAGGGATCTTGACTCCGGCAATTCGGATCGCCAGAAGGTTGTCAATGCTCTGGCGCATATTGAGCAAACTGACTGTATTTCTGATACCGTAGCCCCTGGGCAGTTTGATGGAAGCATGCATAATGGGAATGATCGAACCCATCATATACAGCACTATAAGCTGGTAGATACCACTGATAAAGTAACTGATGATATAGCTGGTGACCATTTCACGGCCTTTGGCCATGTTCAGTATTTTTCCGCACAAGATACCAAGGCCTACAGAAAAAGGGATGGAAATGATCATGGCAAGCACGATGCCGGGAATGCCCCAAATCTGCCAGTCCGAAACAAGGATCAGCGCGATCTCCCCCGCCATAGCCCCCAGAGTCATACCAAAGTTGAGTCCCATACCGGCCATGATGGGAACGAGCAGGCTGAGTATCAAGAAGGTGTTCCTGCCCATTCGCGTGATAATTTCGTTGAGCAGGTAATTCAGCGAGAAGCCCGATATGGGAATGAAGGCCGCACTGATAAGTACAAACATAAGCGGCACGGAAGTCTTAGCCAGAAAACGGCGCACTTTGTCTTCCGACCTTACGCCCGTTTTGATCTCGTTCATCTCGTCGCCTCCGTCTTTCTGGTCAAAGCATAGAGGATCATACCGTTGGAAACAATGATCCGAATGACCTCGCTCATATCCATCTTAATGACTGCATTCATGACAGTCGGCGTCATTGTCACAATGCCCTGGAAAAGGAAAGTTCCTATAACCACATTGGTGATCGAAGCCTTGTTGACACTGGCACCGCCGATCAAAATGGCGGATACCGCCGGAAGGGCCATGGAAAAAGGCGCCATATAGAGTTGTATGAAGCCAAAGCCTTGCTGATATACCAGTATGCCGATGGCCCCAAGCCACGTTGACATGATGACGGAAATCGTGCGGATCTTATTGATATTGATGCCTGATGCCCTGGCAAATATGGGATTTGAGCCGACTGCTGTCATTGCTGTGCCGGTCTTGGTATGCAGGAATGCCCACATGGCCAGCGCAAGAACCGCAAAGAACAGTAGCGTCCCCAACGGAATGGAGAGCGACCCGATATTGATCCTGAGAAAATTGGCAAGCACCTTTTCATAGTAACCTTCCAGTGAGATCGTGGTACGCAGCCCTTTGCCCGAAAGACCCCAAACCATGTTTGCACTGCGGTATGGCAGAAGCAGCCACATCATGCACATGAAAGAGACCGCCGAAAACCCGACATAAGTGGCGATCATCATTTCGCC
>CAZPBJ010000204.1:0-1784 GCA_964584685.1 uncultured Christensenella sp.
GGGAATGAAAAATGACTCCCGCCAGGGGAATAATCAGGATATACCCCAGATCCGAGGCTACATTGGAAAGTATCCCGGCCAGCACAATCATAAAGGTGATTGTATTTTTCGGTGCCTTTTGCATCAGGGCGTTGATGGCTGCCCTGATCAAGCCGCTGCTCTCGGCCACACCGATCCCCAGCATGGCCACCATCACAATGCCAAGGGGTGCAAACCCGGTATAATTGTCCACCATGTCAAGGATGATCCGGTGCAACCCTTCCTTCGACAGCAGATTGACCGCAGTGACGGTTTCTCCGGTGGCAGGATTGATCCCATGCCACTGCAGCCAGTGCCCCAATGCCGAAAAGAGCAGGGTGATAAAGGCAAAAATCGCAAACAAAGCCGCAGGATGCGGCAGGGCATTTCCCCCCTTTTCGATCGCCCTGAAAAAACGGTCGCTGAAATTACTTACCCTCAGTCTAGCCATCGCAAGGATTATTTGATCAAAAACTCAAATATACCATTCTTTGTCAAATTCGGGAACTTCCGGAATTCCTAAAGCGTGCAAACATATTCCTTCTTCAGATGTTATAAATGGTACATCAATCTGAAATCAGATGAAGAATTTAATCTGCCCGGTTTCCGACCAGCAGGTGAATGAAAGCGTAACCCGAATGAATGCTTTGCTTGTCATCGTATTGCTGGGTCTTACATTTGTCATTCACCCGCTACTACCCTGCCTGTTCCTTTGCGTCGAATATTTTGTCCGGGCTTTCACCTCCTTTCCGGCCAGTCCGCTAACCCGGATCAGCGCTTTTCTGGCAAAGAATACCGGTCTTCCCGGCAAGATGGTGGACAAAGCACCCAAAATTTTTGCAGCAAGGCTTGGATTGCTGTTTGTGGGGATGATCACGCTCTTCCACCTGCTGAAGCTGAAAACGGCGGCTACAATTGTCACAGCGCTGCTCATGACATTGGCCGGACTGGAATCACTGCTCGGGTTGTGCATGGGATGTCTGGTCTATACCTGGGTGGTTTTTCCGGCATTTGCCAGAAAGCCGTACTCCATGAAGCCGGATAAAAGGCCATGAACATGGATCTTCCACACCATCCAACGAAATCCCAACAAAATTTTCTACTTTAATCCCGAAATTGGAAGATATGTCTTTACTTCTTTCTCCCCTTGCGATCAAAGGGATCACCCTGAGAAACCGGATTGCGGTTTCACCCATGTGCCAGTATTCAGCCACGGAAGGATATGCCAATGACTGGCATTTGGTACATTACGGAAGCAGGGCCGCCGGCGGTTCAGGACTCATTATCCAGGAAGCCACGGCTGTATTGCCTGAGGGACGCATCTCACCGGGTGATCTGGGATTGTGGAGCGACGACCATATCCCTGCCCTGCGTGAGATCACCGGTTTCCTGCATCAGCAGGGATCCATGGCGGGTATCCAGCTTGCCCACGCCGGAAGGAAGGCCTCCTGTGAACTGGCCTGGAATGGAGGGAAACAAGTTTCCCGCGAAGAAGGGGGATGGACAACAGTTGCCCCTTCCCCCATTCCGTTTAACAGGGATGAGGATGCCCCGCAAGCCCTTGACCAGGCCGGCATTAAGAAAGTGACGGATGGCTTTGCAGAAGCAGCCCGCAGGGCGCTGGAAGCCGGTTATGACATCATTGAGATCCATGCCGCCCACGGATATCTTATTCACCAATTCCTCTCCCCGCTAAGCAATCACCGGACTGATGAATACGGGGGCAGTTTCGGAAACAGGATCCGCCTGTTGGTTAATATCGTAAA
>CAZPBJ010000205.1:0-1762 GCA_964584685.1 uncultured Christensenella sp.
TGTCTTCACTTCCTTGAAGCGTCATGACATGCACCCCTGGGGCATAGGCGGCGGGTTCGACGCGGTATTGGGCAATCCGCCTTGGGATATGGTCCAAGTTGAAGAAGTTCCTTGGTTCACAAAGCACGAACCTAATGTAGCTTTGGCAACCACAGGAGATATAAGAAAACGGATGATTCGCGAACTCAGCACCTCAAACCCTCGCTTATATAAAATGTTTGAACTTGACGCGCGTGCTGTTATGAATGAGAGCAAGTTTGTTCGATTTTCTGGGAATTATCCATTTACTAAAGGAAAAATAAACACCTATGCTACTTTTACCGAGCTAATCCGTAATTTGATTGCGCCAAATGGCCGCGCAGGATTTATTGTCCCCACAGGAATCGCTACGGATAGTGGAACCTCTCCACTATTCAGTGACATGGCGGGAAAGGACCGTATCGACTCCCTGTATTCTTTCGACAATCGGCTCCAGATTTTTCCCGGGGTTCATTCCAGCTATCGCTTCTGCCTTCTGACCCTGCGCGGAGCCTCGCTTCGCGGGAAGGCTTCTCACTATGCCTTCTTTTTAGAAAAGACAGATGATCTCAAGGAACGAGAGCGTCACTTTGGCATGACAGGTGAGGAGCTGCGCCTGTTCAACCCCAATACCGGCAACTGTCCCACCTTCCGCAACGCGCGCGATAAGCAAATCGCGGACAATGTTTACCGCAGGTGCCCTGTTTTGCTGCGCGAAGCCCGTGATGGGCAGATGGAGGAGAATCCTTGGGGTATCAGGTACCAGCAGATGATCAACATGACCAGTGCCTCACATTTATTCAAGACAAGTGAAAATCTTGTTGCGGAAGGATATACATTGGTTGCTAACCGTTGGCGCAAGGGGAAGGATTGGATGCTGCCCTTGTATGAGGGCAAGATGATCTATCTGTTTGACCACCGCTACGCGACCTATGCCGGCGCGACGCAAACGCAGCTCAACAGCGGACAACTGCCCAAACTGACGGATGAGGAGCACAATGATCCGTGGAAGCTTCCGATGCCTGAAGTGTGGATTCCCCAGGAAGCAATTACTGAAAGAATAGATAGGCACTATTGGTCAACTATTAGTTTTAGAGGGATTGCCAATGCAACCAATCAAAGAACAATGATATCAACAATTTCTCCATTGAATGCATTTGGAAATGGAGCTCCATTGTTGTTGCCAAACAGTGAATCGTACAGTCTTTATTTATACATGTTGAGCGCACTCATGAACACCTTCACGTTTGATTTCTTTGCCCGTCTTTCGGTCGGTGGAATTAATTTCAATCTCTTTATACTAAAGCAACTTCCCATACTCTCAATGCAGCATGTTTCTTTAAGAAATGAAATGCTCAATTTATTCCAAGATTGCGCAATTGAGCTGTTCTACACTAGCTGGGACCTCTACCCTTGGGTTCTTCATGATTTACAAATGAATATACCGCCTTACCGCTGGGATCCGGATCGCAGACATAAGCTGGAGGCGCTTCTCAATGCCATCGCTGCCTGGTTGTATGGGGTTGATGAACAGGACCTGGACTACATTCTGGATACCTTCCCGGGCTTGCGAGGTGATGAAATCCAGAAGTATGGCAGCTACCGGATGAAAGAAGAAATCTTCCAGTGCTTTGCCATTGTTCGCAGACTGTCTCAAGGACAGCCCTCAGGGCTGGAGGGATTCCTCACCCCCGCGCCCGGGGATGCCTCTATGCAGCATCTCTTCCCTGGCAGAGCAGAGGCG
>CAZPBJ010000206.1:0-1725 GCA_964584685.1 uncultured Christensenella sp.
AGGGTGGCCGGTTGAATCAAATAATATTGCCCCGGATTTCCATTTTTTACTGTTTCCTATAACACATTTCCATGTACATTGAGAAGTAGATTCAAAAGAGGTGGTATAATCCGATGGGGTATCCGGTTCAATACAAAATATTTCAATATGGGCACCGCTCTCTTTTCTAAAAAAAAGTCTTGCAGGGACAACTTTGGTATTATTAAATACCATCAATGAATTCTCAGGAATAAACTCTGCGAGATTTGAGAATTTATCATCTTTAAATATTAAAATTTTGGAATCATCTCTATAGGGTAAGGGGTATTTTGCAATTTTTTCTTCTGGCAGATTATAAGAAAAATCATCAATCTTTATTTCAGGCTCCACAATCAATTATTTTTTGCAAAGCTATATAAATATAGGTTTAAAGAAAAATCATCCGTTTTTGAATATTTGTTTACATATGTAATTCTCATATGTAAACCTTCATCTTGACATATGTAGAGACAATATCTTAGGCAAGATTACAGTCCTAATTAGTTCAGAGAATTGTACATAAATGGTATCTATAAGCTATTTTACATATCTTTATTTCATTGCATATCTGTTTATTACAAGTATTACATAAAGTTAAATATAGATGATTATGGCTTAAAATCTATATATCGTTCTAAAATTTACTATTATTAAGGTAATTTACTATTTATACGCCTCAATACCAAGTGTATATAGATTGTTTTCTAAACTTTTAAATTAACATCTTCCTAATAGGTATAAAAAGAGTTAATTAATTGATATTTTTATGTTTGAATGGTTATTCCCGAAACATGATTACATTTGTACAATTTGCGCAATTGACTTTTGTAAACAATATTTATATTACATTTGTAATTACAGAAGTTTACATTTATGAAAAGTCGTTTACAGCAATTTTTAGAGGTCGAGCAGCTATCTCCGGCAAAGCTGGCAGACATTATCGGCATTCAACGATCTGGTCTCTCTCATATTTTGTCAGGCAGAAACAAACCAGGATTCGATTTTATACAGAAGCTTCTTATAAAGTTCCCTGCTCTAAACGCAGAATGGCTTATCACAGGCAGAGGGAAAATTTACAAAGAGAGCCCTGACAGGAGTATAACCGAAAAGTCTACATTCAAGAGTAATCCTGTACCTGCTAATAATGAGGACTTATTCATTAATAATGAAAGCATTACAGATAATTTAACGGAATCTGAACTCCCTGAGAATTCCGTAAATGATAATGCGCCGGAGATTCCTCCTGAAAAAAAGAATCTTAAAAGGATATTGCTGATTTATTCCGACAATACTTTTCAAGAGATAAGGCCTGGCAAAGTTGGTTTCTAGGTTTTATAATTTATATCTTTGCGCAAACAAAAACAATGATGTTCCGGTTACTAATCAAACCTATCCTTTTTTCATTTACACCAGAAACAGCGCATAATATTGTTTCCAGATTGCTTCTGCTCCTGTCGTACATCCCCTATTCAAAATATTTAGTAAGACTTTTTTTTCACTTCTCATCTTCCTCACTGGAAAGAGAGGTGATGGGTATAAAATTTCCGAATCCTATTGGATTAGCAGCTGGATTTGACAAAAATGCAGAGCTATATAATCCCCTTTCTGACTTTGGATTTGGTTTTATTGAAATCGGCTCTGTAACTCCTGTAGAACAGCCCGGTAATTCAAAACCCAGAATATTCAGACTTGTAGAAGATAAGGCTT
>CAZPBJ010000207.1:0-1127 GCA_964584685.1 uncultured Christensenella sp.
AGACAAGGAGAAAGGATTTCGGATTTCTAATGTGTCATGTCCGACATCTGACATCGGATCTCATACTTGATTATTTCCGGGGTTTCTAATTCCTTTTTCAGTAATAATCCCGGTTATCAATTCTGCAGGGGTTACATCAAAAGCAGGATTAATGGCTTCAGAGCCGGGATTGGTTACCCGGATGGTGTGGAACCTGCCGTCAGCATCCGGGCCTGACTGGTAGTGGACTTCATTAACGCTTCGTTCCTCGATGATGATATCACTTCCGGTAAGGGTGTCAGGATCAAAAGTTGAAAGCGGTGCCGCCACGTAAAAAGGAACCCCAAAGTGTTTGGCAACAATGGCTTTTTCAAAGGTTCCGATTTTATTGGCCACATCGCCATTGGCGGCAATGCGGTCGGCTCCAACGATTACCAGATCGACCAGACCTTTCGACATTAAAAAAGCACCGGCGTTATCGGGCACTATGGTGTGTTCCACCCCTTCGTTGGCCAGTTCCCAGGCGGTGAGGCGGGCCCCCTGACTTCGTGGACGGGTTTCGTCGGCATATACATGGATTTTCTTTCCGTTGTGGTGGGCGGTGTAAATGGGCGAAAGTGCGCTGCCATAGTCAACAAATCCAAGCCAGCCAGCGTTGCAATGCGTGAGGATGAGGGCTCCATCTTTGATAAGCACATCACCGAATATTCCGATCTTTTTAGCTGCTTCTACATTGGCATTCGCCAGGTTCTGCGCTTCATCAATGGCGGCCTGCACCGATATCATTCCCGCCCCGAACACCTTGTCTACAGCATGAAAAAGGTCGCGGGCAGTCGGACGGGTGGCTTTAATTCTTTGCATGGCCGATTCCGGATCATCGCTCGATATAAATGCCTGTGCCATGGCAAAGCCTGCCGCAGCGCCAATGGCTCCTGCGCCTCTAACGGTCATATTCCTGATAGCCGAGCAGGTCTCTTCCCAGGTTTTACATTCTTTGATGGAAAAGGAGAAAGGCAGCAGGTTCTGATCAATCATATAAACCATAGGTCCTTCCATCCGAATGGTGCGGTAATGTTTATCGCCAACTCTCATAAAAAGCTCTTAATTGGTTATTTACAAAGGTAATGTAATCAGTCAAAGGTTGTAGT
>CAZPBJ010000207.1:1137-1722 GCA_964584685.1 uncultured Christensenella sp.
GCCAAGGTTGAGCCAGGCCATTCCATATCCTAGTTCAGCCATAGCAGCAAACTTATCAGTGAAATAATACCGGCCTCCGGCATACCATGACCAGATCAAACCACTTGTGGATGCATTGTAGTTATACAGCGGATCAATCGTACCGGTTTCTTTTGCAGAAACAACATTGAAACCAATCATTAAACCTGTATAAGTGTCTAACTTTTCAACCAGTGGATAATGGAATGAACCACGGGCACCCAGAATAAAGTTTGTGTATTTATAACCCCAGGTTCCGCCATAGTATGAATATTCCCATTTGCTGGATGCATATCCAAGATAACCGCCCACGCCTATAGAACCAACATCAAGCACATCGTCTTTGACTCCTACTTCGAATGAGGCAGAAATCGGAGGAATGGTCGATTTATACCCGCTTCCTGAATAGAGTGTACTTCCCAACCCGATTCCCAGATTGAGGACTTTCTCACCTTTGGTAAGCAAATTATCCTGTGCGGAAAGGCTTAATGCCATAAAGGCTGCAAAAAGAGTAATTGCAATTTTTTTCATGTTAGATTGATTTAAGTTGAACATTGAGTTGATGAT
>CAZPBJ010000208.1:0-836 GCA_964584685.1 uncultured Christensenella sp.
CGGATATGTTGAGCATATTTCCCCTGCTGGGCCTAACGGTCTTCGAGAAGACCGCGGTCATAAGAAGCAGCACCAGACATGAATTCAAGATCGAGTCGAAGGGGATAACCGCAAAGGGTCACGAGACTCCAGAGGGCTTCATAGTCCTTCAAGGATCGACGGCAGTCTGTAACGAGGTCCCCTCCATTCATCGTTATATATCGGACCTCAGAAAAGAGCTTCAATCGCAAGAGGTCTTGGTTTCCAGAGGGGATCACCTGGAATTTGCCCAGGATTATCTCTTCAACTCTCCTTCAACGGCGGCTGGAGTTATTCAAGGCAGATCTGCCAATGGTCGTATAGATTGGAAGGACAATTCTGGCAGGACCCTGAAGGCTTTCCAAGAAGAGAAGATGAGGAGCTCCAGCTAAGCAGCAGATTCTCTGGGGTTTGTCTCCTCTCTTACCAGCCTCTCCGCCACCCCCGCTCCTCGCCCAGGTCCACCCCGATATCCATCCCCGACTCGATCCTCTTGAATTCCGCGTACATGATGCATAGCAGCTCCAGAGCGGAGAAAGCCCTCCCCGATAGTGCCCGCAGGACGTGGCTCTCCTGGGAGTTATTGATATCCCGCCCGTACTAGCCCAGCATGCAGATCCCAAAGGAGATCTGCTATACCTTCTCCATAGACTTCTCGCGGAACAGCCGCAAGGCATCCGGCAGATAGAAGATCGCATCCATCCTCGGGCTACTGGCCTTCAGCCCGCGCACGGCGACCTCCCTTAGCGCATTCCTGGCCTGGGCACGCAAACTGCTCAGGGGCTGGCATATCTAGCATCTCATGCTGATGCTTTTTT
>CAZPBJ010000208.1:846-1714 GCA_964584685.1 uncultured Christensenella sp.
CTCGATTTACTCCCGCGCGCCTATCCTACAACCGCTAGATTATTCACTAACCTCACTAATCAATTTTCAGATTGGGAAAAGTTATGTCTGGATATGGTTAAGATGGCCTCAACCTTCACTTGGCTGGATTACTCAGAAAAAGAACGACAAAAGATGCTAGATATCCTGAGCACCTTCAAGGAGCATGAGACAAGGGATGAGCTTGGGATTGGTGTTATTAGAGATGCATTCTCGGATATGTTCTTCCCTGGGACAAGCGTTATCCAGACTCGTGCCAGATATTTTCTGTTTGTGCAGTGGATATACAAGAGCCTTGAGGAGCAGAAGGTCCTCTCCTCAAAGATAGAAAGAAGAGCAAGAGATGAAGAAGTGCGACTGATCTATGCCCTCTTGGAGTCGAATGACACCAATGGCGTAATAGGAAAGAAGGCTAAAAAAAACCTCAAGCGGCTTCCAAGCAATATCTATTGGCAGGGGCTTGAAGCCTGGGGTATCCGGCTCTGTCCTTACTCCGTCTCCGACTATCATCGTTCTCTAGATACATTTTACAGACATCTCAAAGAGGCCTCCCATAGATATGAAGAAGAGATCGATGGTTTCGAAAGATTTCATAACTGGCATCCCGGACTTCCTCAAGCACCCTCTGACTTCCCGGCCAAAGCCTCTTTTGACTTGACATATGATGAAGCCTGCTATCTAAAAGAGAGAGTATTATCCAGACAGCCAAATACGATGCTTGCCCACCTCTTGGACTCAGATATGCCAATTGAATCAGTGGCCTTCCCATGGGACCATCCCATTTGCCCGGACCTTCCCCAGCCAATCCAAGAGAAACTTTTGCATGCCAGAAACTTCTCAGATGCCATTA
>CAZPBJ010000209.1:0-1704 GCA_964584685.1 uncultured Christensenella sp.
CCTCTAGCGTTTCGTATGATTTGCGCGTAGGCGTTGCCCCACAGGAGCAGGTGGCTCATGAGCGTTTCCCGAAACGCGAAGCTCGTCATCTCTGGGTTTGGCTCGTCGTGCAGCAGCCGGTAGAGCGGGTGCTTGAACGCTTTTTCTTTCCCACCGCTGTCATTATATTTGTAGACGTTCAACGGCAGTCCTGCAACGGTCTCCGACAGGATCCTCACGCAGGAGTACACCGCCGTCATCTGCATGGCGGTCGTTTCGTTCACCGGTTTCCCGCTGGACGTACCGCCGAAGAAAAAACTGTAGCGACTGCCATTCAGAAAGTCTTTCGGTTTGTCGCGGGAGTGGAATAATGTCTGAATAAACTTCGTTATTTCTCACCTCAAAAAAGAAACACTAATAAATAGTGTTTCTCAGCTTGTCAAAAAAGTCTTTGGGATTGTTAAGGGCCGTTGCCCTTAACCTGTTCCTTCCGGCTACGCCGGTTAATCCGGCGCAACGGATCGCCCGTTTCGGGCGGTTTCCCTGTGCTCTTTGCCGCTCGTGAGGCCGCAGGCCGAAAGGCAAAGAGCGGTTATCCCGTCAAAAAACTAGTTTTTTGACGGCCTGAGAAACACTAATAAATAGTGTTTCTCAGTTTGTTCTATTTGTCTGGACTCGAACCAGTTGTTCCTTTCTCCTCTTCATTTTCGCATTTTAGATAATGCTCGTCTCCAGCTTTGTAGATGACTCTCATGAATTTAATCTCGCTCTTTGAAAGGATTATTCTCTCAGAAGTTGATCGCTCTTCACTTGTTTTATAATCATGAACTAATTCTTTATCGAGCTTATTAATTGTGCATGCATCTATAACAATCCATGGATCATCCTCAGAACTCCCATAAAGCAATAATCTCGCTTTGTATATATAATCATTGGTATAAATCTCAACTTGCGGACATTTACTCTTTGTAAAAGTTAAGCTCGCATCCCAAGTTGAACGCTCAAGGATATTCATAGTTAGTCTATTGTATTGCTTTTTTATAAATTCAAACTTCAAGGACAAAGCAAATATCGTTGCAATGATCATGCCTAAAGCTGATGCAACTATACAACTGACAGCACTTGATACCGATTTCATAAACGGCAAGATCAATGTGATTTCTATGAGAAAATAGCTGATGATTACACAATAAACAAGATAGAAATCTCCTTTTGAATTACTATCTCTATTTGCTACTCGTGCAAATACTGTCAGCGTTAAAAATCCTGGAATGCAATATTGGATAATATTCGCGATGTCACTAATTATTGTTCCTATCTCCACTATATATCACTTCCTTTTAGGATTAGGTTTTGGACGTTTTATCGGCGGTGGATAATTATTGCCTTTTGCAGATCCTTTGGTGTTTCCAGGCGGAGGCGGTGGGTAATTATTGCCTGTAGCTGATACCTTAACGTTATCTATTGGTATCCTCTGGTTTCCAACCGTCAAAATACATTTACGAATCACCAATTTATCAGAACCGAGTTCTTCATTTTCAAATCGAATTTTCGCTAATCGCGTTGTATTAATATAAGATGTTGCAATTTTGGGGTAGATTTCAACAACAGCTTGAAATCCTTCAGGATCATAAGCAACTAACTTAATAGCATGTTTCTTGTTTCGTGTAATGGGACTTCAACTATTTTATAGACAATTTACTAAGCTACCTTCGCTAACCGGTC
>CAZPBJ010000210.1:0-1473 GCA_964584685.1 uncultured Christensenella sp.
CATTGGTTGGAAATTATTTATTTTGAAACGAATTTTTTCGATCCTCTCGTTACTTTTTTCTTTCATTGTTTGAAACATGCAAAATCGGAGTTACATAAAGCGGAACCTGTTTGTGAATCAGTATTTTTTCCATTTAGGACCTTCGCCTGAGATAGAAGGAATCTTTCCTATAAAGTAAGGCCAGCCATCTTTATCCCAGAAGACCTTGTCAATGTTCATGCATCTTCCGTTGTAGTTATTCTTCGACCAGAACGTATGATAAGGCATCCAATCCTGTCCGGAATCATCGGTGATGATTTCAGCATTGTGCCCGGTTCCTACGAACAAGCCGTCCACTGTTGACTGAAGTATGGTAAAGCTGTACCCCGAATCTGTAAGTTTTTCTCCGGAAGGACTTACATAAGGCCCAAGAATATCCGTTGAACGCGCCACTACGACGTGGTAAGTACTCTCTTTTCCACTGCAGCAAGATCCTTTTGATGTAAATATATAGTAATATCCATCAGGTCTTTTGTGAACGTATGTACCTTCCATATTGGTAGTTCCGATACATGTCTTTTCGGCGGATGGTTTTATCGCAAGACCATCATCATTCAGCTCAATTGCCCAAATGCCAGAGTCGGTGCCGAAGCTTCCCCAGAAAAGGTATTTGGCATTGCCAGTATCGATGAAATAAGGATCTATTGAGTTCCTGACCCCGGTATTTTCGTATCCGACAATCATTCCCAAGTCTTTAAAAGGTCCGGTAGGGGAGTCTGAGACAGCTTCTCCACTGGCACTCCATTGAGATTCGTCCCAGAGGCCTGCTGCATAATAAAGGACGTATTTCTCATTGATGTAGTTGATGTCAGGAGCCCACATTCTGCTACCTTGACGCCATTGTGGCCTTCCCGGGCCGAAAGCATCTGCCATATATTCCCAGGTAATGAAATCTTTTGATCTGTAAACAGGGAGGTAAATACAATTTGATGCGCCACTGGTTCCATTCTGAGTCGAATAGGCATAAAAATAGCCTGTACGGGCCCTGTCGTCAATGATTGAGGGGTCCGGAAAATTGTGGGCAATTACCGGATTGTAATATTCAGAACTGGAGAATTGATCATCTTCTTCGGAAATGTTATTGCTGCATGTAGCGCTAATGAAAATTAGTACAGTAACAACCATAAAATTGCTCATTCTATTCATTCCTGGGAAGCTTATTTGTTCCATTTAGGACCGTCTCCGCCTAAAGAAGGAACTCCTCCTTCGAAATATGGCCAGCCGTCTTTTGTCCACTTAACCTGGTCAATGAGCATGCAACGTCCGTTGTATTCATTTCCAGCCCAGTATCCGTGATAAAGTATCCAATCCTGTCCAGCATCATCAGTGATGAATTCTGCATTATGACCCGGACCAGCAAATTGGAGGTCAACAGGGTTTTGGAGAATAGTATAGTCGTATGAATCTTCGCTCATTAGGTTCCCTTTCGGATCG
>CAZPBJ010000210.1:1483-1698 GCA_964584685.1 uncultured Christensenella sp.
CTTTGCAACATGCATCAGCTGAAACAAACATATAATAGAAGTTTCCTCTTTTGTGCAAGTAGGTACCTTCGAAGCGGATTCCGCCGAGTTTTACAGGTGTTGCCTCTTTTTTTATATGAAGACCATCATCTGTAAGCCCGACACCCCAAATTCCTGACTCTTTTCCAAGGCTACCCCAATAGAGGTACTTGGCAACCCCGTCATCGAAGAAATTA
>CAZPBJ010000211.1:0-1695 GCA_964584685.1 uncultured Christensenella sp.
CTGCCCGTGCCACACGCTCCACAGGTGGGCGTCGCCGCAGGTGGGGTTGTTGAAATCTTGGCGCGGGCCCACCGGGCTGTGCGGGCTGCATGGCCAATAAGGTGTTTGTGGGGCGAGCCGCGCGACGATTTCGGGCAGCAACCGGTCAAAGAGCTTGCCATAGTCCTCCCAGCTCATGGTCGCTTGCGTCCATTCGTCGCCCACGAGCCCTTGCTCCAACTCGTTGTTGCCGCAGAGCAGCGCCAGGCAGGCGTGGTGGCGGATGCGTTTGACGTTCTGCTCGGCCTCGACGGCGACGTTGGCCATCCAGTCGGCGTCAAAAGTGGGGTAGGTGGCGCAGGCAAAGATGAAATCCTGCCAGACGCACAGGCCCAGCTCGTCGCACAGGTCGTAAAAGGCGTCCTGCTCGTAGATGCCGCCGCCCCACACGCGCAGCATGTTCATGTTGGCGTCGCGGGCGTCTTCCAGGCGCGCCCGATAGCGCCTGGGCGTCATGCGCGCCGCAAAGACGTCTTCGGGGATCCAGTTGGCGCCCTTGGCGAAAAAGGGCACGCCGTTGCATTTGAAATAGAACGACTCGCCCCATTGATCCGGCTCGCGCACCAGCTCCAGGCGGCGCAGGCCGATGCGGAGGGCGCGCTCGTCGAGCGTCTGTCCATCCTCGGCCAGCAGGACGACGCGCACCTGATAGAGCGACTGTTTGCCCATCCCATTGGGCCACCAGAGCTGTGGCGCGTTGATGCGCACATTCGTCGTGAGGCTGTCGCCGGTGATGGGCAGGCGCGTCGCGCTCACAACCTCTTTGTCAAAAGTGACCTCCAGTTGCGCGGCCAGCGCGCCGGCCGATGCCCGGTCCAGCGTCACGCGCACGGCGAGGTCCACGCTGCCGTCGGGGCGGTGCTCTTGCAACACCTGCACCTCGTCCAGCCGGGCGGTGTCATAGGCCACCAGTTTGATGTCGCGCCAGATGCCGCAGGTGGCCAGCTCTGGCCCCCAATCCCAGCCAAAGTTGCAGGGTTCTTTGCGAATCCAGCCGCCCCCATCCAGCTTGTGGTCGCCCACGCCCCAGGCGGGCAGAAAGCGCTGCCCCTGCGCCTTTTCGCGGACGTACTGCATGGGCGAGTGAAAAGCGATGACCAGCTCGTTCTCGCCGACCTGGAGCGCCTCACGCACGTCGAACTCCCAGGTGCGGAACATGTTGTCGGCCCGGCCGATGATCTGGCCGTTGAGTGTCAGCATGGCGATGGTGTCGAGGCCCTCGCAGCGCAATAGCACGCGCTCGTGCGCCAGCAACTCTTGCCTGACCCTAAAACTGCGGCGGTAGATCCAATCGGTCTCGCTGACCCAGAGCGCCGCCAGCTCGTTATCGCGAAAGAAGGGATCGGCAAGCTGGCCCGCGGCAAGCAAATCCATGTGCACACAGCCGGGTACGTGGGCTGGCCTCTGCTTACCGCCGTCGCCGGCCTTGAATGTCCAGGTGCCGTTCAAATTCATGATGTGCATGTCGTTTCTCCTTGGAATGTGCCCAAAGCAGTGTTGCCAAACCAGTCCGCACTGGCGATAGGTCGCCGCACTGCGACCGCGGCGCGTGCCGGCAGGATGGAGGTGCGTCGGGCGGAGGTTGCGAGGAGAACCAGGGGGTCGTCGAGCGCAAAAAAGCTGAATAGCACACCCTGCTCGATGTTGTGGATTCTC
>CAZPBJ010000212.1:0-1694 GCA_964584685.1 uncultured Christensenella sp.
TACTATGGTTCTTGATGTATCAGGCAGCATGGCTTATAGATTAGACGGCACCCAAAATAGCGTTACTGAGCCAGAGAAGCGAATTACCAAATTAAAATCAGCCTTAACTTCCATGATAGATGAATTCTCTAAGGAGGAGTATATAGAAATATCCATTGTCCCCTATTCAACAAGTGCAAATTATCCTGACCCAACATCTACAAGCTCTAATGAGAAGCATCCTTTTTACAAGGTTAATGTTCCAGCCCAAAAAACTAATTTATTAGCAAGGGTTAATGCCTTAAATGCTAATGGGGGGACTAACACCGGTGATGGCATGAGAAGAGCCTACCATAGAAATCTCTACTTTACCAATAATATTACAACTTTGCCGGGCTATGGTTCCAGCTTCTCAACCAGGGAATATATGATAATTCTTGTGGATGGGGTTACAACCTATGCATCATCCCAAGATTCGGGGGGGAGCGAAGGCTATAGAATTGATGATTCATATTTGAGTAATTTAGGCACATCAGGTACAAATAAGATTGTAGGCAATGGTAGTTCTATGTCTTACATTTCTACCAGATATGTAGAGATTATAGGAAAATTGATAAAGGATAGGAATATAAAAGTTTATGTTATAGGTTTTTCGTCGGATGTTGATGAATTGGGTAGTGTAAATGATATAGCTACTGCTGCAGGGGCTTTAGCTAAGGATGTATATAAATTTACGGATGCTTTAGACTTAAATCAAGTTTTTGAAGAGATAAAGGCTGACATAATGAAGGATTTGTGGCATATTAGAGGTCCTAAGGTATAGAAAGGGGTTTTGTCCATGTTTAAGAGAAAAAATGGTTTTACCTTGATAGAAGTAATAGTATCAATTGCCTTGCTTGGTATTATTTCCATCGGTTTTTTGGGTGCCCTTACTAACAATCTTAATTTTCTTAAAATTAACAAAAGTATGACTGCAAGTGCATTTTTAGATCAAAAAGACATGGAGCATGAAATTTTACAGACAAGAGCTGATATTAAAGATGGTACAATAGCAGCCGGCTCAATGACAACTTTAAATAATGTATTTGAAAGTGGTGTAAGTGTAAAAGCTTACCAACTTAAATTTCCTTATAATAAACAAGATATTTATACCTTGGTTACTGATACCCGTTTACCTGAATTTAAAGTGCCTATTGCACAAAATGTTGTTGCCCAGTTAAGAACCGGAACAAATCCTGTAAGTTTTGCCTATGCAGTGGCCGATACCAATGTATTAGGCTCATCATCCATAGATCCTTCAACTACGGATGTTTTTATGGTTAATAATTATAACTGGTATGCTTCGAGACCGGGCTTTAATATACCCATGCCTAATACTCCGATTCCGGAAATTGAGATTGGTAATAAGTACCCTAAATTTCCTGAGGACTATTCTTTAATTCCAACATCAACCAGCTTAAATTTAAATGATGTTAGAGCTTATGCAGGGCGGCACATTGTATTTGCAGTAACTCCTGCTGCTAAATCTGGCAGGATGGGTCAGACTGTTCCAAGCAAACCTGTTTATATATCAGGTCTGCCGGCAGTTGCTTCAGATTTAGTTTTGCATTTAGATGCGTCTACAATAAGCAACACAGACACATCCCAGGTTACAGCCAGCGGAAGCGATTTGTTAGTGGAAAAATGGAATGACTTAACTGCTAATAAGAAGAATG
>CAZPBJ010000213.1:0-1692 GCA_964584685.1 uncultured Christensenella sp.
AGTGAGGTGGTAGAAGTGATAGCAGAAAAAGTGCCTGAAATAAAGGAAGCATTGGATAGATTGGCAGTATTGAGTTTAAGTAACGAAGCGAGAATAAGATATGAAGCAAGGAGAAAATCAGCATTGGAAAGGGAGAGTGCATTAGGAGCAGTAGAATATGCAAAAAAAATAGGAAGGGAACAAGGAAGAGAAGAAGGAAGAGAAGAAGGAAGAGAAGAAGGGAAAAAAGAAGGTAGGGAAGAAGTGGCGAGAAATTTATTGAGGAATAATATAGATATAAATATAATAGCATTATCTACAGGTTTAGAAATAGAAGAAATAGAGAAACTGAAATGATATTTTAATGTTGGAAGATTTGAATGGGAAACATGACTATAAAATAGTTGAGTTTGAAATAAAGTAAAAAAAATATTTTAGACACGGATTTTAAGGATAGAAAATGGATAAATATAGTAAGGGCGGGATTTATTACGCCCTTACTTCTATTGAAAAAACAATGTATATATGGTATAATAATATTAGAAATAAAAACAATAGGGAGGAGAAAAAATAGTGATAAAAGATATAAATAAAATAGACTTAATGGATCCAAAGATAGATTTTGTGTTTAAAAGTATATTCGGAGATGAACACAAACCTGAAATATTGATAAGTTTTTTAAATGCAGTATTTGGGTATAAAAAGGAAAAGAAAATAGTAAAAGTAAAGATAGAGAATCCAAATATAGAAAAAGAAGATATAGAGGATAAGTATTCTATACTTGATATAAAAGCTACAGCAAATGATAATACGGTAATAGATATAGAAATACAGATAAGAGACCAACTAGATATGATACCGAGAACTATATATTATCTGAGTAAACTGATAGAAGGACAATTGAAGGAAAAAGGTAAATATAACGAAATATTAAAATCAGTAACAATAAATGTATTAAATTTTAAATTGTTAAGAAAGAATGAAAAAATCCATAATGCATTTGTATTTAAAGAAAAAGAAACAAATGAGATATTAACTGATATGGCAGAGATACATTTTTTAGAATTGCCGAAATTAAGAGGAAATAAAAATATAGATACAGAAGATTTATTAAATGAGTGGCTTATGTTTATAGAAAATCCTAAAAGTGAGGTGGTAGAAGTGATAGCAGAAAAAGTGCCTGAAATAAAGGAAGCATTGGATAGATTGGCAGTATTGAGTTTAAGTAACGAAGCGAGAATAAGATATGAAGCAAGGAGAAAATCAGCATTGGAAAGGGAGAGTGCATTAGGAGCAGTAGAATATGCAAAAAAAATAGGAAGGGAACAAGGAAGAGAAGAAGGAAGAGAAGAAGGAAGAGAAGAAGGGAAAAAAGAAGGTAGGGAAGAAGTGGCGAGAAATTTATTGAGGAATAATATAGATATAAATATAATAGCATTATCTACAGGTTTAGAAATAGAAGAAATAGAGAAACTGAAATGATATTTTAATGTTGGAAGATTTGAATGGGAAACATGACTATAAAATAGTTGAGTTTGAAATAAAGTAAAAAAAATATTTTAGACACGGATTTGAAGGATAAAAAATGGATAAATACAGTAAGGGCGGGATTTATTACGCCCTTATTTCTATTGAAAAAACAATGTATATATGGTATAATAATATGATTGTACTGCAAAAAGCAGGTACGCCCGTCCGGCAGGACAACCCAGC
>CAZPBJ010000214.1:0-1689 GCA_964584685.1 uncultured Christensenella sp.
GCGTGGCATCTTCGAACATATCGGTTTGCTGCTCTTTTCTTCGGTACATCTGTTTTGTCTCCCCGGCAAGTGCAAGGTTTTTGAGTGTTTCCCTTGCTTTTCCTGCACCAATTATACTACAGATGTGCCGTTTCTTGTTGATTTTCCTATGTTTTTTGGTTTTTCAGCAGACACTAATTAGGATGATGTTTGATATCGCTCAGATTCTCCAGGTTGCCGGCATAGGTGAGCAGATCATAATTGATGATCCGGCCTTCCGGGTGCTTCTTCAGCATCATACGGATAAAATTGCTGCCGATGAAGCCTGCGCCGCCTGTGACAAAGACATTTTTGGACATACCCTGCTCCATTTCAGTACTCGCTTTCCGTCAGGGCAAGGAGATACTGTCCATAGCCGGTCATCATGAGGTTTTCACCAATCCGACGCAGCTGCTCCGCATCGATGAATCCGCGCCGTCATGCGATTTTCTCAATGCAGGAGATATAGAAACCCTGGCGGGATTGAATGGCCTATACGTACTCGGCCGCCCTGAGCATTCCTTGCGGCGTGCCCGTATCCAGCCAGGCCATGCTGCGGCCAAGCAGTTCGATATAAAGGTCACAGGTCTGGAGGTATTCATTATTGACGGAAGTGATTTCAACTCGCCTCTGGCAGAAGGCTTCACCGACCTGGCGATTTCCACCACCCGGTTGTCATAAAAATACAGGCCGGGAACAGCATGATTTGACTTGGGATGTTCCGGTTTTTCCTCGATCGAGGTGACCTTATGGTCACTATCAAAAGCCACCACGCCGAATGGCCTAGCGTCCTTGACCGGATAGCCGAAGACGATGGTGCCATGCCCCCGCATTTTTGCTGTTTGCAGGACCCGTGTCAGATCCTGCCCATAGAACACATTATCACCCAGAATCAGGCAAACATTGTCCTTCCCAATAAACTCATCTCCCAGGATGAAGGCGTCCGCAAGGCCTCTGGGAGAATCCTGCAATATATACGTGAAAGATATGCCCAAGTCATCTCCCGTTCCCAGCAGCCGACGATACGCCGGCGTATCTTCAGGCGTGGATATCAGGAGAATGTCCCTGATCCCAGCCAACATCACGACGGACAGAGGGTAATAGATCATGTCATGGGCTTGGCGTAGATAGGCAACAGCTGCTTGGAGACAGCCCTGGTGATTGGATATAGCCGTGATTCCTTTCCGCCGGCTAAAATAATGCCTTTCAATAGCGCTCGCCTTTCTTTTCGTTTTCGCTGCACTAATATTTATTTTAACACAATGTCACAAATCCTGTCCACATCGTCCATACCAATATCAGCATACATGGGTAAAGTTAGGATATGCCGGGATACATGTGTCGCAATTGGTGTCTTGCTGTCATCATAGATATCCCGGTAGCAGGCAAAGCTGTTTGTGGGGGGATAGAAATACTTGCGGGCTGCGATATCCTGCGCCATCAGCTTATAAAACACTCCGTCTCGGCTGTACTTATAGCCATCAAACAAAACAGGATAATAAGCATAGTTTTGCCTAACTCCATCTTTTCCCTTTGGTATCCGGATGCCTTTGATATTTTTCAACCGGATGCAATACCTATCATGTACCGCTTTGCGCTTTGCTATCTCATCGTCAACATGGCGAAGGTTACAGATACCCATCGCGGCTGAAAACTCATTCATCTTTGCGT
>CAZPBJ010000215.1:0-213 GCA_964584685.1 uncultured Christensenella sp.
CACTGCCCATGGCCGATTACTACATCGAACAGATTCTGGGCGCCCGGGGCACCCTGGAGGAGGAGCGGGACAAGCTGCGGGAGGCGGTGGCCTTCCTAGGCCGCCTCGAGGACGATGTGGAGCGGAATCTCTTTCTCAAGAAGGTGGCCGAAGCCCTGGCGGTCGACCAGGAGGTTTTGAAGCGTAAGGTCGGCCGCGGCCAGGGTGGTGGTG
>CAZPBJ010000215.1:223-1689 GCA_964584685.1 uncultured Christensenella sp.
TCGCTGTGCGGCGGCCGCTGCCGTCCAGCTGCGACACCGCCGGCGGCAGCGCCATCAGCGTGCCCATCGGTGCCAACATCGGCAGCCACAGCAGCGCCGAACCCACCGACACCGCGGCCAGGGTGGTGGTGCCGGACACCCGATCGTCCCGCCTCCCGGGACGTCGGGGGAGGGGCGTCTGGAGGTGGATCCCCTCGAACTGGGCCTCATCCGCATGGTGCTCGAACACCCTGACAAGACCGACGCCCTGAGGGAGGCCGCTGTTCTTCCCCTTTTTCGGACCGAGCCCCTCAAGGCCCTGGGGGAGGCGGTCCTGAGCGCCCCCCCAAGGGGACGGGAAAGTCGGGACGCGGCCTTCTTTCTCGATGGCCTGGAAGACCCCCTCCGGGACAAAATGTTGGCACTGCTGGTCCAGGAGAGCCCTTATCCCCGGGAACTGATCGACCGGCTCATAGCCGATACGGTGCACAAGATCCGAGAGCGGTCCCGCAAGGAGCAGGCGAAACTCCTGACCAGAAAGATCAAGGAGGCCGAGAGGGCCAAGGACCGGCGGGCCTACGAAAGATACATCGCGGAGAAAAACCGGCTGCTCCGGGGAGAGGAACCCGCATGAGCAGCGGCTGGAGCCATGACGAGGACCGGGGCAGGGTTGGCCGCAAAGAACGCACAAAAGGGGATGGGAGACTAAGGATATGGGAAAAGAGATCGAGACGGATGAATTCAAGAAACTGCTCACCCTCGGGGAGGAAAAGGGGTTCCTGACGTACGACGATGTCAACGACCTGTTGCCGTCCGACGTCATCTCCTCCGACCAGATTGACGACATCATCATGCTCTTCGGGGAGAAGAACATCGACATCATCGATACGGACAAGGGAGAAAAATTGGTCGTCAAGAAGGCCGCCGACGACCGGAGTGACACCAAGGGAGAGGATCTGCTGGGGCTTCTGCCCGCCGTAGGCAAGACCGGCGACCCCGTCAAGATGTACCTGCGCGAGATGGGGATGGTTTCCCTCCTGAGCCGGGAGGGGGAGGTGGAAATCGCCAAGAAGATCGAGGAAGGGGCCAAGGAGAGCATGGAGGCGGTGTTCAGCGTCGCCTCGTCGATCAAGGAGGTCGTGCGCCTGGGGGCCCAGCTCAAGGCCGGTGAAATCAGGGTCAAGACTCTTCTCGACAATATCGAGGATGAAGACGGGGTCGTGGAAGAGGATATGCACCTGGAGCGGGTGAACAAGCTCCTGGACAAGGTGACCGGCCTCGATGCCAAAAACGACGTGATCAAGAGGAAGCTGGGGGCCAAGAACCTCGATGCCCGGACCCGTGCGATCCTCAAGGAGGAGCTGGAAAAGAACCATAAGAACATCGTCAGGCACTGCCGCAAGGTGCGCTTCAGCAGGAGACAGATTGACCGGATGGTGGTGAATCTCCGGGCCTACCTCAACGAGATCGAGAAGGTCGATGCGGAG
>CAZPBJ010000216.1:0-1686 GCA_964584685.1 uncultured Christensenella sp.
GGAAAATCGACCAGATCATCACGAAAAGCATGAGCCGGTTTGCCAGAAACCAGCTCGATTCGCTGGCGGTCATTCGTTTGCTGCGCTCGCTCACCCCACCGGTTCCCGTCATTTTTGAGGATGATGGGATCAACAGCAACGATCTCTCCGCTGAAGTCATCATGTCCATATTCTCAATGCTGGCGGAACAGGAGAGCGCAAAGAAGAGTGAAAACGTCAAATGGGGCCTTCGTCGTCAGATCGAGCTCGGCAATTACATGACGCCCACCTTCTTTCTGCTTGGATATGAAAAGTCGAACGGAGAAATGGTCATTACCCGGGAGGAGGCAAAGACCGTCCGAATCATCTATCTGATGTTTCTGGCAGGCTACAAAACGACGGAGATCGCCTATCACCTGACCCGCGCCGGGCACAGGACGGGCAAGGGGAATGAGATCTGGAGCGCCAGTTCCGTCCTGAACATCCTGAAAAACGAACGATACTGCGGCGACGTTCTGACAAACAAGACCTATGTGGACAACTATCGGGCGCATCACTCCGTGAAGAACCGGGGCAAAGTCGAGCAGGTGTATGAGACTGACCATCATGAGGGCATTGTCTCCCATGATGAGTTCGCCGTTGCGCAGCGTCTCATTTCGTCGCACAGGTACGGCTACAGCACATTCATCGATGGTTCCTATACGCTCAAGGTAATCGACAATGGCCTGCTGTCGGGTTTCATACCGGTCAATATCCGCTGGGCGGGGTCGCCGCTGGAAGAGTACATCCAGTTGTCAAAGACAGTGGAGAGCGACAAGCGCACTGTGGACGCGGCGCAAAGGATACCTCACTACCCTGGATTCCAGGTGGTTAGGATACAGGACATCGGCCATTTCAAGAATCCAGCTGTCAGGTTATCGCCATCCGGCCTGCAGTTCAATCAGGGATGTTTTGAGTGCCTGACCGGAACTGAGCATATTGAGATCCTCTTCCATCCGGTTGAAAAGCTCATAGCTGTCCGAATGACATCCGCAAAGGATCCCGATGCGCTGCGGTGGAAACAGTCTCAACAGGGAAAAGAGGTTCCTGTATCGATAGGTTGCTCGGCGTTCACCAAACTGATTTATGAAATGATGAACTGGCCGAAACTGTGGAACACGTCCGTCCTGGCCGCCGCCTACTCGCGTGATGGACAGGCTGTGCTGCTGTTTGACCTGGCACAGCAGGAGATCAACGCGCTGCCTTATCTCAAGAAAAAAAAGAGGATACAGCGCAGTTCTTCAGATGCTTACTATGACATTGAAGCAATGATCGCCCAGCAGATCGAGATGATGCACGGCAATCAGGACACCAGTCTGGTAGTCATGGAAGAAGAGCCGGCTGCCGCTTTGCCTCCCTATAAGCGCAGGAAGCTGCATCCTTCCGTATGGCGCCATTCCTTTGGCGATGAAAGCCTCATCGCAACGAAGAGTTACCGCAATATTCAGTTCCGGTATCAGAACCAATGGAACATCACCGCAAATGCTATTTCTGTGCCAGGGTTTGACCTGCATGTCAAAGTGGACAAGGACGAAGCCGCCGGCATGGCTTATGCCAGCGAAACCCAAGACAACTGATAAGGAGACGCAGCCATGCCAAGAGAGGGTATCGAAAGCTACGATGAGATAAAACAATGTCAGCTGCTTGACAAATACAACCTTACTGACC
>CAZPBJ010000217.1:0-503 GCA_964584685.1 uncultured Christensenella sp.
TTTATGGCGGAGAAGGAGAGATTCGAACTCTCGCGACGGTTTCCCGTCCTACGCCCTTAGCAGGGGCGCCTCTTCGGCCAACTTGAGTACTTCTCCATACGGCCAAAGGTCTTCGTTTTTTAATTGTGGGGGTTGCTTTTAGGGATGCATGATACCGTTCTTTTTGTACGGCGCCCGCATGCGGACTCCGAACGTGAAAAATCCAAAGTCCGACTTTTGGCGGAGAGAGTGAGATTCGAACTCACGGCTCTTACGAGTCACCGGTTTTCAAGACCGGCTCCTTAAACCACTCGGACATCTCTCCGAACAGCCCTAACATCATAACATACCGATTTTCGGTTGTCAATATCGCAACGCTAAAAAATGGTGAATAGCCGCATTCAGATTTGCCGAAATATTTTTTCTTTCGTGAATCGGATTATTCGGTTTTCACAATTTTGTCTCGAAAAGAAAACAACCGACCGAATTTTGATCCGACCGGTTGCTTTCTGTTTTGCTTGTGC
>CAZPBJ010000217.1:565-1017 GCA_964584685.1 uncultured Christensenella sp.
TGTAATCCGGACTTTTGGTGTCTCCGTCGGGGAATACCTCGATCTCATAGTCATTGAGATGGGTATATCCGCTTGACGGCAGCCATTCGGTTACAATCTTTGCCCAGGTCTCCCCAAACGTTTTCCCTCCCGTGCCGTCCACGGTGAAGACCGCCCAAGTCCTTGCGGGAACCATCAGTGTTTTCAGGCCTTCGTGTTCCTTACCGTCCGATTCCGCGCCCAGAGCCAAATCCACCGAACCGTCTTTTTTGGGCATGTAAATTCCCACATGCCAAAACGGCGGGTGGCAGAGCTTCAGCTCCTTTCGTATTTTCACGTTTGTCCCGTCGGAGTAGTACCGATCCCAAATACAGCCGTCTTCCTCGCCTTTGAAATTTCCGATCTTCACCGTGAAGTTTAATACGCCTTTTTCTTCGATCCGATAATTCATTGCCGCATCTCCTTTGATTGTC
>CAZPBJ010000217.1:1027-1432 GCA_964584685.1 uncultured Christensenella sp.
GCGGGGATAGGCCTTCAGCTCAACCCCTGTACAGCGCGCTTTTCCGGGGGGCATCCCGAAGGTCTCTTCAAACGCCCGCGTGAACGAGTTCGGTGATTGATAGCCGTACTTGAGCGCAAGATCGATGATTTTCACCTCGTTGGACTGCAGTTCATACGCCGCCAAAGTCAGCCGCCTGCGGCGAATATATACGGAAAGCGACATGCCCGTGACATAGGAAAAGATTCTTCCGAACTGATGCATCGGACAAAGTGAAATCCGCTCGATCTCCTGCGGCGATATATCCTGCGCCAGATGGCTCTCGATGTACTCCAGCGTTCGGTTCAAGCGTTGTGTAAAATCCAGACCGCCCCTCCTTTCACAAGCATTCTAAAGCAGATAGGGTAATAAATCTCCGCATTTCGG
>CAZPBJ010000217.1:1442-1683 GCA_964584685.1 uncultured Christensenella sp.
GTGGGTTAAAAAAATCGCCAGTCATCGGCGATTTAAATTGATTTTATTTATTAAAGCTTGACGCCTTCGTGCATAAAGACGCGCTTGACCGAAAGCAGGCAGCACTTCAGATCAAACCCGAAGGATTGCCTTTTCACATATTCGCCGTCATATTCAACTTTTTGCTTGCTGGTGAGTTCGTCGCGCCCGTTGATCTGCGCCCAGCCGGTCAACCCCGGCCGCACCGAATTTGCCCCGACCT
>CAZPBJ010000218.1:0-1681 GCA_964584685.1 uncultured Christensenella sp.
TGGGCAATGGCTCTGCCGCCAGCTCGGAATCCTCCAGTTGGAACTCTGCCTGTATGCCCATTTTCAATGCGGCTTGCAAAGAGGCTATGGCCTCTGCCGACATGTGTGCCGATGGTTTGAACAGCAGGCAATTTCTGCGGTCTTCAACAAAGGGGATGACTCTTTGTGTCCTGTTGGCGGCTAATTCATCATCACGATCGGGTTCCTCTTCCTCTTTTTGCTGGGTTGATCGGATCCAGCGGCCGTTTTCGACATCAATGAAAAAGCCGGTTTCATTTTGATTCTTTCGGTTTCTCAATCCGATATTGATACGCCAAACAGTCGCCGTAGCGCCGAATTCCATACTGGCAAAGGATGCATTATCCACCATCACTTCCGCGCTGCTATTGCGGCTCTCCCGCTGCGCGAAGCGCACAGCTGTAACCAAATCGTACCCTTTGCGCTGCCGGTCTTCCTCCTCTGAAGTAATGCGTTGGTTTCTGCGCGTAACAACTGTTTCCATTCTGAAGAGGTTGTTGAGACGGACTGCGGAATCAATCAGCGCCTCGCCCCACATCTCACAGGCGTCCGCTGTTTCTTCCGCCATGAGATAGCCGCATTCTCCGCAAATCCTGACGTTCTTTGTTGGAATGCGGCGGTCTTCCCCTTCAACCGGCAGGAGAACACGGTCTACTTTGTAATGTGAACCTTCATGGTAAATGATACTGTGCGGTCCAAACTCCGAGATAGCCAGGAATCGCGGACGTGAGAGGGATTTTCGCGCGCCACGGGCACTCTGCCCGATGTAGGCGGTAATAGGCAAGCGCGGAAAGTTATATCCAGGCAGAAAGCCTTCACTGGCAAAATATCGGTAGGGGTAAAAGTCTGTTTGCTCGTTGTTATCATAAGATGTAAGCAAGGCCAGTGTATCAACAGCCTGGCTATGCAGGCTTCGTGCCTGCTCGTGGTCTTTGGTTCTTGTCATATCCATCAGAATACCATTCTGAAGATTCATCTGCTTGATCGCCGCATTGTACATGCCGCGCCAACGTTCGCAGGCACGGTCAAACGCTTCCGGGGTGCTGTTGATCACGCTGCTCGCCCAATCATCTTTAGTAAAGTATTTTTCGCCAATATCCTGGCGCAGCCGTTCGATAAATGAAAGGGCACGCCTGATTGCTTTGGCGCGATAGTAGGTCTCAGTATAGAGATCCTGATACTTTGGGGTAAGCTTCAAAAAGCTGGGTGAATTTGCGTCCAAATTCATGATCTCGCCCATACTGTTTTCCAGACGCACTTGGGATTCATACAGCCAAATGGAGTGCAAATGGGAGAGGATCAGGTCTTCATTGGCCAGTTCAAGCCTTGGTGTTGCGACTTCTCCGGCCACCATTTGCTCTTTGCGTCTGAAAAAGTATTGGTCATGCGCGCTGCCTGTTGAACAGTAGGTAAGGACAAGCGCCGGCTGTCCGCTGCGGCCTGCGCGCCCGCTGCGCTGCGCGTAATTGGCAGGCGTTGGCGGGACATTGCGCATCCCAACCACATTCAGGTCTGAGATGTCTACACCTAACTCCATGGTTGGTGAGCAATAAAGCACAGGCAATTGTGCGTCGGAGAATTGCTTCTCGCGGTCCTGCCTGTCTGCCTGGTCAACCTGCGCTGTATGTTCCTTGGCCCGAATCTGACGTGTGCGCAAGGCTTC
>CAZPBJ010000219.1:0-1679 GCA_964584685.1 uncultured Christensenella sp.
TATTTCCACCTCTGGGCAAGGAACTGCTGTTATTCAAGAAGGCGTTACAATATTAACGGCGAGCAAATCGAGTGAATCGGCGATGGAAATAAACGGTCACGGTTTATTCACATCACTCCTTATTGATGCTTTGAATGGCGGTGCAGCTGATATAACCGGACATATAACGCCGGGAGGAATATACGCTTACATAGATAAAGCGTTGGGGTCGTGGGAACAACGCCCCGTATTTAAAACAAATGTTACAAGATTCTCGCCCTTACGAACAATAAGTCCACAGGTTGATAGCTCTATTCTTCGCAGGATAATCGACTATTTTCCTGAGCCGGGACAAGAGCGTTCCCTTGATCCATCTTTTGAACCAACAAACGCTATTAATGTTGAGCATAGTGTCGTTGAACCATATGCAAGCCCTGATAATGTTGCAATTTTCAAGGATTTGCAGAAATTTGAGAGTGTTGGCTTAGTTGTTCCTTGCGGGGAGGAGCATATGTATTTTGCCGCTATGAATTCTAAATCCTGTAAGTTAACCTCTACGGGTCAACATTACTGGAGATTGGTAAAAAACAATATACTTTGAGGAGGCTAATTTTATGGCAAATAAGCGAGTTTTTATTAGTTTTGCGATTGAGGACAAAACCCTCAGAGATTTCCTTGTTGGACAGGCACGCAACGAAAAATCCCCGTTTGAGTTTGTTGATATGTCAGTTAAGCAACCGTGGGATTCGCAATGGAAAACTAACTGCCGAACTAAAATCAAGGGCTGTGATGGTGTACTTATTATTGTTACTAAGAACACTAAAAATGCGACAGGACAGCTCTGGGAGATTAATTGCGCCAAGGATGAGGGCATATCACGGCGTGGAATCTGGGGACACCCCGAGGATAAGCCGTCCAGTCTTCCCAGCGAACTCAACAATGTTCAAGTTGTTAACTGGACATGGAGCAACATCGCCAACTGGATTAATTCACTATAGGTGCCGAGGGGCGGTCTGCACCCCTACCGCTTTTAATCAGGACAGCGTGCTCGGCCTTTCGCGTGTGTTTTTCAAAAATCAAAAATCAAAATTTGGGAATCAAAATCATACCGTGGGGCGGTCTGATCCCTACAGCTTTTCATCTCGGACAGCGGCGTGGGGCTTCGTGTAAAAAAACGCAGATTCAAACGAGGGAATAGCCCCATTCTGACCGTAAAGATATGAAAAAGCACACAGTCCTACGGCTCATAGCGAAATCTCGCACAATAAAAATGACCGGGAGAGCCTATATCAACTCTCCCGGTATTGTTGTTATGCGGTTGTGCCACCCGGTTAAGGGGTCTTAATCTTAATAACCTTTACTGCCTCAGGCCGGATAAGTTTCCCGTCAAGGAACTCATAGGCAAGGTAGCCAATCTGGTCGAGGACAGCGAACTTTTCGGACAGTGTGCGAACGCCGATGGGGCTTCTGCCGATAACCCAGTAATAGCTAAAGTCACCGAAGGCGATAGTCTTGGCCCCGGCATCCGCATCTGGCATATACTCGGACATAATTACCTTCTTGCCCAAGATGGTATCATCGCTGTCGCGCCAGAGGTAATTCCCGGCATTGTCCTTGAGGGTGCGCAGAGCAAGAGCAGTCTTATCGTTCATGAGCCATACGGCGTTTTTGCGGTACTCCGGCTTTACAGAGAAGTACAA
>CAZPBJ010000220.1:0-1678 GCA_964584685.1 uncultured Christensenella sp.
GCTCAGACTCTTGGGCTTCTTATTTTTCAGCGTCGTCCTACTTTTTTACTACCAGTTCCCCAACGATAAATCCCGTGCCAGTAATGGCAAAGGGGCCGATAATATCGCACTTGCCATTGATGGACTGATCACACCCCTGCAAGCAAAACAGATCAAGCAAATGACCGCCGGTCTCGCTGCGGAGCATCGTTTATTTCCACGTCGCGCCGAAGGCTTTCACGCACCAGGCGGAGTTGCGGGGCGCGATGATCAGCCGCTCGTCCGCGTCCTCCGGCGAGCTTTCTAAAAAGCTCATGTTGCCCTGCTGGAAGGGCGCGTGCGGATCGTACAGGAAGAGGTAATGCCGGATGGTGTTTCCCTGGTTCCCCTCGATGGTTTCGATCAGGTAACGCCCGTCCGCCTGCAGCTCGGCACTGTACACGATCCCCACGTGCATCTCCCACAGGCCCGATCTGCTGGCGTATATGATCGTATATCCCGGACGGGGCACCGCGCTGACCCGCCCGACAGTCTCAAACGCCTTGAACAGCGGCGGGATCAGCCGCACCTTGAAATTGAATATCTCCTCCTCGGGCCTTGGGGAGACATCCTTAAGGAGGTACAACGTAATATCCTGCTGCGCCGAGCACCATGCGACGAATATGCTGCACCAGGCGACCTTCCCGACGCCGTACCAGCGCGTATACGCGTTGGAGCGGCTCAGGCGTTTCCCGCCCACCTTCATATACTCGTTATACGCCGTATCCAGCATACGCTGGATTACCTCCGGCGTTTCCTTGCCCTTCAGCTGCTCCTCCTGGCCGTATACTTCCCAGGCGCTGTAGATGATCATCCGTCTGTCACCCGCCTGGGCGGACGGCGCGAGGCACAGCAGCAGGGCGCAGACGATGATTCCTACCTTTTTTCCCATCGTTATAACCATTCCTTTCGCTCCGTTCAGGCACAAAAATGATTGTAACTGGCTCAATCTTTTGGCTTTTTGTGATCTCCCGATTGCGCCACATCTTCAATCAGCGCGGTTACAACCGCATTCAGCTGTGTGGCGTTGGCTGGGGTGACCACAGGATGCCCCGTTTCCTGTTCCAGCTCTTTTCGTGCGTTTCCGGCAATCCTTCCTCCGCGGCGGGCGACCTGTTGACTTTCCACGAAGCTCTGCGGCTGTGCCTGTTTGGAAATGTCCTTGGTGGCGGTTTCGGCAAGCATATTCAGAATAATCTCCGTCGTGCTCATATTGTCCCGGAGATTTTCTTGCCTCAGTCCCTTCAACCGCTTGTACTGCCGTGTGGACATTCCCGACCACGCACGGGTGAGTTCATCCGTCAGGATGGCGTATTCGATTCCCTTTTTCACGCCGCGATCCTGCCATTCATCCGTCCGTTCCTTGCGAACCTGAATGGCTTGCAGGCGTTGATTGATCCATTCGCGCGGATAGCCTTTTTTCAGATACGTTTCCAAGGCACGGTCAATCGTTAGTTCAGGACCAATGGTTTCTTCAATGCGCTCACGCCCCACCTGTGCCAGCCATAGTTTGAAAGGCTCGGCTTTGGGGGATGGAACAGATTGAATAACGCGAAGGAGCTGCTCGGTATTGGCAACGTCCGTCATGCGTTTTTTTCCATCCGCGGCAGTCATTTTCAACTGACTACAATTTGTAGGCAGTTCACTTCCCTCTTGTTTC
>CAZPBJ010000221.1:0-307 GCA_964584685.1 uncultured Christensenella sp.
TTGTCCAGGTCCCCGCCTGCTTTCTGGATCTCCGCTTGGTTCCAGACCGGCAGGATGAGGCTGGACAATAGGTCCGCATACTCCTGGGCCGCTAATTGACGGTCTTCAAGGTAGCGGGTGTTCAAGGCTGCCAGGGCGGCTTCCCGCTGCGCGCCATCCTGCATGAGCTGGATTAATTGGTATTCCTTGTCGTATTGTGCATCCAATTGCGCGTTGATCGCAGCCATGCCCTCCGCCGAGGCAACCACGGCGGCCTCATACACCAGGATATCCGCATCGGACTGCCCACGGGCGTGCGCGCGTGCGA
>CAZPBJ010000221.1:317-1667 GCA_964584685.1 uncultured Christensenella sp.
CATTGGTGATCTCCGTGCGCGCAAAGACCAGGTACTCGCTGCCCATGCTCTCAAAGCCCTCCGCGTCAGCGGCTGTCAGCTTGTACTTGATCTCCAGCGCTTCCCGGGTGTCCACCAGCTCTTGTAAGCGCAGCTTGTCCTTGTCAGTGAGCTTCCCGGACTGCCGGCGCTTGAGCAGTCGGGCGATCTCCTTGTCCAGGCCATCCAGGGTTTGAATGTCCGCTGCCATCTGCTCAGACAGCGAGGTGTAGCCGGCGTCCTTTGCGTCAAGCTGCATGCCCTTGAGGGCGCTGCGGGTCTGCTCGGTCAGGTCTTGGAAGGATTCGGTCCACTCCTTGACCACCGCTTGCTTCTTGTAACGGCTGCCTGCCCAGACATCCAGCAAGCCATTCATCCACTCCGTGGCGTTTTGCTTGTCACGGGTGAAGTCGTCCGCCGTCATGTCAAAGAAGGAGAGGCCGCCTTTTGCATAGAAGGTGTCTGCAGCACTGGACTGCCAGGCCTTGGCTGTCTCCTGCATTCCTTGCAGGGCTTCCCGTGCCTTCTTGGCGCCCGTGGCATAGTCCACCAGCTTCACCGCACCGTAGATGATCGCGGCGGAGAGCGCGGCCATGGCCAACTTTGAGCTGGCCACTGTCTTTACAAAGCCGCCCAAGCCGCCACCGGCCATCTTGATGTTTGCGGAGAACTTGCCCATCCCAAGGCTGAACTTTCCCAGGCCCTTCGATAATTGACCGATAGCGCCCACGGTCTTTCCCAGGATCAGGAGTGCAGGACCAATGGCCGCTGCAAAGCCCGCGAACTTGATGATCGCCATGCGCTGACCTTCGTCCATGCTCAGGAAGGCTGCCAGCAGCTCATGCGCGCGGTCGATGAGCCCTTGGATCGCGGGGTTCATGTCGTCACCCACCTTCTGAGCAAACAGCACGGCGGTGTTCTTGAGGTTGGTCAGCCGGCTCTGGGTGGTGGCATAGCGCTTGCTGGCCTCGTTGGTCAGGGCGCTGTTGTCTTTCCAGGCCTTGTTCGCTGTGACCTGGGTATCCCGGAACAACTGGGTCGCATTGGTCGCACGCATCAGGGTGTCCCTGAGCCTGACCTCGCTGATGCCGATCTCCTGCAGGGTTGCAATCGCGCTGGCGCCCTCCTCATCCATCTTCGCAAGCCCGCCAATGAACGCCTGGAAGGCCTCGGCAGGGTTGCTGTCCCAGAGCTGCTTGAACTGCTGGGTGGTCAGCCCGGAGACCATGGCGAAGTCCTTGAGCGCTTGACCACCGGTCTCCGAGGCAACCTCCATCTTGACCAGGGCTTTTGAGAAGGCTGAGCCGCCCATCTGCGCCTCAATGCCAACGG
>CAZPBJ010000222.1:0-1667 GCA_964584685.1 uncultured Christensenella sp.
CCTTCATTAGAAGTTCAAAAACACATTGTTTCCATACTTGATCGTTTTGACGCTCTGTGTAATGACTTAACAATTGGTCTGCCAGCGGAAATAGAAGCAAGACGAAAGCAGTATGAATTCTATCGGGATAAGCTCCTTACATTTAAGGAGGCGTCAGCGTGAAAACCATTGCACTTAGATTTTCAGAAAACTTTTCGCCAGAAATAGGTACTATTGCTACCCATCAACAGTTAATAAATTCACTAGGATATGTATGGTACGGAAAACTGGGCACGCCTATTGCTGCCAAGGTTGCTGAGGAAATTATGCAGAACGAAGATCCAAAGATTCTATTGATAAATAGTGGCAAGCAAGATCGATACTGGGCACATATTATAGAAGTATCTCGTTCTTTGCCGCCTTTGAATGAAATCCCAGAATACTACAGGGATATAAGTGAAAAATTCAAATGTTGGTTCAAAGTGAAATCTTTTGAAGATGCTCCACGGGGGATCATGTCTCAGTGTTTTGTTGCTTCATCTAATAGTCCATTGTCAGAAGCATCCAAACATAGCATGAGTCCATATTTTATTATTACAGTTAAGGAGGCGAGCGCATGAGTCTATACAACATCGTGGTTTCAACCAATGAAGCTACCGTTGTTGCTGAATACGCAGCAGAATATGACCGCTTAGGCTCTTATCAGAGCGAGGCCGACTTAGAGCGTGAATTTATTCGGCTCCTTCAATCCCAAGGGTATGATTTCCTGAGAATTAAAGATGAAGCCGCTTTGGTTGCTAACTTGAGAACACAGCTTGAGCAGCTTAACAATTACACCTTCTCTGATGGGGAATGGAACCGGTTCTTTGCCGAATGCATCGCCAGCAGCAATGAGGGCATCGTTGAAAAGACTCGTAAAATTCAGACAGACCATGTACAGATTCTGAAAAGGGACGATGGCTCTACGAAGAACATTTACCTGATTGATAAGAAGAATATTCACAACAACCGACTACAGGTCATTAACCAGTACGAAGAATCTGAAGGTGCCCATGATACCAGGTATGATGTGACCATACTAGTGAATGGTCTGCCGCTGGTCCATGTTGAACTAAAACGCCGAGGTGTTGCCATCCGGGAAGCCTTCAACCAAATCAAACGCTATCAGCGAGACAGCTTCTGGGCAGCCAGCGGCTTATTTGAGTATGTCCAGATTTTCATCATCTCCAATGGCACCCACACCAAGTATTACTCAAACACCACCCGCTCAAGCCATGTGAAAGAAAACGCTGAGGGTGAGCGCAAAAAAAGCAAAAAGACCAGCAATAGCTTTGAGTTTACCTCTTACTGGGCAGATGGCACCAACAAAGCCATTGCGGATCTCGTTGACTTTACCCGGACTTTTATGGCAAAGCACACGCTTCTGAATGTGCTAACTAAATACTGCGTCTTCACTTCTGAAGATTTGCTCTTGGTCATGAGGCCTTATCAGATTGCGGCAACAGAGCGCATTCTTTCACGAATCGAAATATCAAGTAATTATAAGAAGACAGGCACAATTGATGCTGGTGGATATATTTGGCATACCACTGGAAGTGGTAAGACCTTGACTTCATTCAAGACAGCTCAAATAGCTTCTGCACTTCCTTATATTGATAAGGTTCTGTTTGTTGTTGACCGTAAAGACC
>CAZPBJ010000223.1:0-1664 GCA_964584685.1 uncultured Christensenella sp.
GAAACGACAGGTAGAGTGGGTTGAAGTAGTACGTCCTTTAAAAGAGAAGGGTTGTAATCCACTATCGCCATACAGCTTCAGGCTCATGTCGGCAAATTGATCTCTGATGTACCGGGCAGCTTTTGCTTCACCGCTTTTCCCGGTCCGCCGGCCTTCAAGCGAGTCGGCAGTCAGCACCTCGATATGGTGCATGATGTCGGCCGGGGTAATGGCTCCGGAGAGAAGCCAGGTGGGTTGTGCGACGGGTGACTCCGGCAGAGAGGAGGGGTGTGAGCCCTTTTGTTGCAGCGCGAAAAAAAGAAGAATGGCTCCGCCCAAAAGCGTAAGGAGTAAGCCTCCCCGGAAGAGAATTTTCTGTACCGACATGATTGTAGCATAAATTGTAAAAGTCTCGAAAAATAGGCTATTTCCGGCACAAATCCATTCGGATAGCCAATTTGGCCCGGGACTACAACGGAGTGGTGATCAGATCGGCAATAAAGTCGGCAATGGCAGCCGTTCCTTTGGTTGATATAAGCCCGGCGGTATCGGCCGCGGTGTGATATTGAGGGTGGTAACCTGTGGAAAATGCCACTGCAGGAATTCCCATTTTAGAAAAGGTAATATAGTCGGAACCCATAATCAGGGAATCGATAACCAGCCGGATATCCGGATATCGGGGTTGCATTAATTCCAGCCGTTCGCGCAAGGTTTTTGGTGCATTAAACAGATTCACATACAGGGTGCGCAATGAGTCCATGCGTCCCACCATATCGAGGTTTACCATATAGGCAATCTGTTCGCGAGGAATGGGCAGGTTCTTTAACAAATATGGAGACCCCTTAGACCCAATTATCGGCTCCTCTTCTGCGCCAAAAGTCACAAACAGCAGAGAGTGCGCCGGTTTTTTGTCGGATGCAGCAAGTTCCGATGCCATTTCAAGTATTGCAGCTACCCCTGATGCATTATCGTCAGCTCCGTAGTAAATAGCTGTGCTGTCGTGTGTAGCGGTCGCAAAAGTCCGCATTCCCACATGATCGTAATGCGCCCCTACCAGAATATATTGCTTCTTGCGACGGAAACCTGCCCCTTTGAGCAGGGACATCACGTTGGCAGAGTGTACAGAATCCTCACCACTATAGCGGAGTTCGCAGGTAACCTCAACAGGAAGCGAAAGCGTAACCCGTTCGTCTTTGTCTATTACACGGGTACGGAGCGCTTCGAATGTGGTTCCGGCCTGGTTCAGAAGAAGATTGGCCATTTTGTGCGTAATTCGGAATCCGGGTGTATTCCATGGGGGCTGCGCGTAGTAGCCTTGGTATATTGAGAGCACTTCGCGGGAAGAACTGTCGAGCGGTATGTGGAGGATTCCGGCAGCGCCTCCGTCTATGGCATCCTTTAAGTGTTGAGATAAGATATGGTATTCGCCTTCGAATATGACTACCATTTTGTCGCGAATATCGAGATCACGAAAAGGGTTGGAATTAACGGTTTTCGGATTAAACCCCACAAAGAGCGCAGGCGCTTTCGTCTCAGGGGTGTTGGATAAGAGGTAGGGATGGTAATCGCGTTGCTCGATTCCTGTAACGGAGCCAAACCGCAATGCCGAATAGGTTATGCCAAAATACTTTTTATAAGAGAAGGGTTGTATTCCGTTGTCGGCCGGCATTTTCAAACCCGTTGCA
>CAZPBJ010000224.1:0-1664 GCA_964584685.1 uncultured Christensenella sp.
CACACGGTGGTAGTCGGGAAGATCCTGGTACTGCCGGTGGTATTCCACCAGCCGCTCCATCTCGTAGGTGAGGAACTCGTCGGCCTCCTCATAGATCACATACCTGAAAGTGAAATAGATGATGGCGCTCCCCACGATGAAAAGCGGGAGGATCAGCGCGGACAGCGAAAGGAAGGTGCGCCTGAAGAGTTTCATGATTCCCGGGAGGTTTCATATTTGTAGCCTATGCCGTAAACCGCCCTGATGGGATCGGCAGCGCCTGCCGTGGTGATTTTCTTCCGCAGGTTCTTGATATGCGAGTAGATGAAGTCGAAGGAGTCGGCCAGGTCCATGTGGTCGCCCCAGATGTGCTCGGCCAGTGATTCGCGCGAAATGACCCTGCCGGTATTCGAGAAAAGAAAAAGTAGGATGTCGTATTCGCTGCGGGTGAGGTCTATTTTAAGGCCGGCGGCTGACACCTCCCGCGTTTGGGTGTCGATGGCAATGTCGCCCTGGGTGACCACCGACTGGCCCCCGAAATGGCGGCGCCGCACCAGCGCCTTCACACGGGCTACCAACTCGGCCATGTCAAAGGGCTTAGTCACATAATCATCGGCACCCAGCTCCAGACCCTCTATCTTGTGGTCGAGGGAGTCGCGCGCCGACACCACGATGATCCCTGTCGCTCCGCCCAACCGTTTCACCGCCCTGATAATCTCCTGTCCCGACCCCCCCGGAAGGTTAATGTCAACAATGATAAGATCATACCTGTAAAGGTGCACTTTTTCGTCTGCCACGGGAAAATCGGCGGCCTGCTCTACAAGGAACTTCTCCGCCTCCAGCGCTTCCCCGATCGCCGACAGCAAGCCGGGATGATCTTCTACCACCAGTATCTTCATAATCGGACATTTATACAAAGGTAATTCTCAATTTGGGAGAAAATCGGGATTTTATTCGTAAAATAGCAGGAAATACCTACGCCATGACCAACCAGATCTCCTCATCCGGGCGCATCGCCTCCATCGACATCCTCAGGGCCCTCACCCGGCTCTTCCAGAAAATGAAAATCACCCTGAAAATCTGATCAGCACAGCGGGATAGATGCGGAAAACGTAAAATTCCGCTTTCGGCAACTTGTGAATGGCATCTGAAGGTCCAATTCACCGGGTGGGAAAGCGATTCTGATCGCCGGGCATCAGGGCTATCCAGGCACCGGTAACCCCCGTCATTTGCAGGAAACTACCTCTCTGCAACTCTTTATTTTGTAAGGGCTCCAACCTTGAAACCCTTATGATTTATGTCAGGTTAATCATGGCCCTTCAGATCCGTATTGCCGTTGCCTTCACCGCTTAAGGCAGGAAAGGCAGCAATCCGCAGCCGGGCAGCTCCCATCGGGATGAGGGTTATCTTTTCGACTGGCCGGTCGGTGCGGGCCGGAAACCGGGGCAATACATCTACCAGTCCGTAACTGTCGATGGTCCAGGAGGGGATTTGCCGTCCCCACCCTTCTAAAAGAAGCGGTGTACTTTCAGCAGAAAAGGGATAGTTGTCAGCCGGCCACCCTTTCCGGATGATGGTAAATGAATTGGCCGGCGTTTCTTCATCCACAACCAGCCCATAGTTCCATGCCGTTGTGGGGATGATTTCATATGCAGGCCATTTGTCGGGATCAGCGTCCTTCTGCC
>CAZPBJ010000225.1:0-1664 GCA_964584685.1 uncultured Christensenella sp.
AGCGGCAGCCGCGGGTGCAGCGGTCGCCCAGGATCATGCCGGTGGCGCGCCCGCACTACCAGCAATGCCCCTGGTTGGGGCAGCCGGCCGCTTCGCAGACGGTATGGAGACGATGGGCGCGCAGGCGAGCGCCGGTGTCGAGGAACCGGCTACCGCCGCCGACGCGGACGCGGATCCACGGGGGCTTGGGTGCGCGTGCCGGCGCGGGGCTGGTAGGGGCTGCTTTCGGGCTTGTATTCATCTTGCGGAAGGCCTACAATAACGAAATTGCCGTCAGATGGCAAATTCAGGTGCGTCTCGGGTTATCAGGAAAAGACATGAACACAGATTCACGCGGGCCGATCCGGATCGGTCTCGCAGGCTTGGGTCGGGCGGGGCTGGGCATGCATGTGCCCGAGCTGGCCAACTATCCGCAGTTGTTCAAGATCGTGGCGGTCTGCGATCCCATCAAGGAGCGCCGCGACGAGGCGGAGCGGCAGCTGGGATGCCGCGCGTACCGCGCGTACGGCGACCTGCTGGCCGATGCCGATGTTGAACTGGTCGACATCGCCACGCGCTCCGACGACCACTTCGAGCATGGCCTGGCCGCGCTCAAGGCCCGACGCTGGGTGCTGCTGGAGAAGCCGCTGGCGCTCGACTACGACGAGGCCATCAAACTGCGCGCCGCGTCGGTCAAGGCGGGCAACAGGCTGTTCGTCCGCCACAACCGCCGCTTCGAGCCCGGGTTCAACCAGGCGCGCGAGGTGATCGCCAGCGGGGTGCTGGGCATGGTCTACGACATTCGCCTGCGCCGGGGCGGGTTCCAACGCCGCGACGACTGGCAGGCGATCAAGCGCTGCGGCGGCGGACAACTGCTCAACTGGGGGCCGCACATCATCGACCATGCCCTGCAGTTCCTCGGCACGCAGCCGGTTCACCTGTTCGCCGATCTCAAGCGGATCGCCGCCGTCGGCGACGCCGAGGACTATGTGCGGATCCTGCTGCGCAACAGCGCGGGGCTCTCGGTCGATCTCGAAATCTCGGGGGGACGGATCCTGCCGGAGCCCGAATGCACGGTGACGGGGACGCGCGGCGCGCTGAGCCTCATCGGCAAGACGCTGCGGCTGCGCCATCTCGATCCGGGCCGTCCCCTGGCCCGCCGCCGGGCCAGCGTGCGGACGCCTAAGCCGGGGAGCTTCGGGACACCGGAGACCCTGCCCTGGGTCGAGCGGGAGCTGACGGTCGAGCCGACCGAGACGGTGTCGATGCACGCGATGTGGCGTCATCTGCACGGCGCCATCCGGCGCAACAAGCCGTTCCCGGTCACCCTCGACCAGGCGGTCGAGGTGATGCGCGTGATCGATGCCGCCCGCAAGGACACGCCCTTCGCGTAGGCGGGCGGAAAAGAACGTTCAACGCTGAACGTTGAACGCCGAAAAGGCTGAACCGCCAAGACGCCAAAGGGTAGGATCGTCCTCGTCCTCGTCCTCGTCCTCGACGAGCCACGGTGGAGCATCGAGGACGAGGACGAGGGGGAGCGAAGCAATCGTGTGCCGTTGTCGTGCCCCGTAGGCGTCGACCGGATCCATTTTGACCGGCGCGCGCCTGCGCGCGCCGGTCAGTCGTGCTTGAACAGGGCGAAGAAGCGGTCCTGGAACTGCTCGAAGACGCCGTGCCGCTGCAGC
>CAZPBJ010000226.1:0-1658 GCA_964584685.1 uncultured Christensenella sp.
TTTATTATGACCAAAGCGGCGGGGGATGGGTGCCGGTTTTGAAGTAGCGTTTGCTGCAGCAACAGCATGATCCTATTGCTGAGTTGGAGACGGTGCTGTGTTTCGTCCACCCGTGTCCGGTTTTATCTTTTCATTGCAGCTCATACATCATATGGTTATGGAACAACCCGCCACAGAAAGTATTCGACTTAAATGTTAAAAAGATCTGAATATCGCATGATGAATGACTTAAAAGTCAAAAATATATTGACTTTTACCGCCTTGTGCTTTATCTTGATAGCAAGATCAGGGAGGTAATCATATGCCGAAAAACTACATCCAGCGTCCGCACTACCTCAAACAGCTGTTGGCTTACCAGGATAGCGACCTTGTCAAGATTGTTACAGGTATCAGACGCTGCGGCAAGTCGACACTTATGCTGCTGATGGCAGAGGAACTGCGCAGGCAAGGCATCGCCGACACGAACATCATTCACATGAATATGGAGTCCTTGCAAAATCACGATCTATTGGACTACATGTCATTCTATCAGCATATCGGAAAAAGCATTCAGACCTCCGGCAAGCACTACCTTTTTTTTGATGAGATACAAGCAGTGAACGGGTGGGAGAAGGCCATAGAGTCTTTGCGTTTGGATTATGATGTGGATATTTATATTACCGGTTCAAACGCCTACTTTCTATCCTCACAGCTTTCCACCTTGCTGGCAGGCAGGTATGTAGAGATACAGATGCTGCCATTGTCCTTCAAGGAATTCCTGGCCTTCCATGAGTTTGAATCTGACGTGTCGGTTGAGGAACGATTTGTACTATTCTTGCAGATTGGAGGTATGCCGGTTCTACGGCAGTTCAGCTTCCATCTTCCGACTATCTACAATACACTGCAAGGTATCTATTCCACCGTCATTTTGCAGGATGTGCTGCAATACAACGAAATCAGCGGACAGAACCTCCTGCAAAAGGTAGTCGCCTTCCTCAGTGACAGCATCGGCAGCATCAACTCACCTAACAGTATTGGCAAAGTACTATCTTCAGAAGGGGAAATCAGTTCATCAGGCAAGGGTAAGTCCGGTCAGGCTGTCGCGGCTAAAACAGTGGATCGCTATATCTCCATGCTTGAGAATGCCTATATTTTCTATGGTGTTCAGCGCTATGATGTAAAAGGCAAACAGCTCCTGAAAACTTTGGGAAAGCACTACATCGTAGATTTGGGGTTCAGGAACATGCTGTTGGGATTGCGGGACGCGGACCGTGGGCACGCGTTGGAAAATGTCGTCTTCCTGGAGTTGATGCGCAGACAGTATCGGGTGAATATCGGTAAAGTGGCAGACCTGGAGGTCGATTTCATCGCACAGACACCGCAGCGTAAAATTTATATCCAGGTTGCGGAATCGCTGATATCACCGGATGTCCGCGAACGCGAACTGCTGCCGCTGAAGAGCATTCCGGATCATCACGAAAAGATTGTGTTGTCCATGGATCGCAGTTTTATTCAATCCCAGGATGGGATCAAGATCATCAATCTGCTGGACTTCTTGCTGGACGACGGTATGTTTTAAATGAAAAAGCACGAGACAAGGAAGCGCCTGAAGATATTGTGGCGGACGCTTGCCGTGATGCTGGTACTGGTTGCGGCCGTTCCTTATCTGGTGCCGCTCT
>CAZPBJ010000227.1:0-1069 GCA_964584685.1 uncultured Christensenella sp.
GCAAGAAATCTGACTATAGAGAGCAGAGCCACAGCCATGCTTGCTGAGTACAGTGGCGCTGAACTTAGAAAGCTTGCAGTTCAGATGGATAAAATTTTGCTCAATTTGGCAGATGGGGTTACCAATATAACATCAGAGGATATTGAAAGGAATGTTGGTATAAGCAGGGACTATAATGTTTTTGAACTGAACGGAGCGCTCTCTGTAAAGAATAGAGAAAAGGCGTTTAAAATTGTTAAACATTTTGCGCTTAACGAAAAGCAGTTTCCTCTTGTTATGATTTTGGCCGGTGTATTCAGCCATTTCTCCAGATTACTGAAATACCACTCTCTTGCACTGAATGGAAAGGGAAGAGTGAGTGAATTTGAGGCTATGAAAATTGGCATTTACAAGTTTGCACTGAGAGAATTCGAATCAGCTGCACAAAACTATCCGTTAAAAAAATGTATGTCTGTTATGGCCATTATCAGAAGGTATGACCAAATGGGTAAAAGCAACGAAAGAGGAGAGGCATCCGACGGAGAACTTCTCCAGGAGATGGTTGCCAGAATACTTGTTTAATCGCAGATTTCTCTCTTAACCCTTGAAGATACAGATGTAAAGATTTCGTATGTAATCGTGTCCAGTGAGTTTGCAAGTGAAATTGCAGAGGGGTTTTCTCCAAAAATAGTTACAATATCACCAACTTTCACATTACAACCGGTTACATCCATCATAAACATATCCATGCATATATTTCCAATAGTTGGGGCCATATGCCCGTTTATGCTGAATGATATATTTCCTCTTCCCAGATGTCTGTTAATCCCGTCTGCATATCCCAGAGGAATTGTAGCTATCTCTCTCTCCTGATCACCTATCCGGCCATATCGGCCATAGCCAACGCTCCTGTTATGTATTTTGCTTATATTAATTACCGGAGCCTGCAGTTCTGCTGCCGGCATAAGGTAACTGCTTCCATCCACATAAGAGGAGCCATAGAGGCCGATACCGAGCCTTACCATATCAAACTGGTATTGAGGATACCTTAATATACCGGATGAATTAAGGATGTGTTTAACCGGTTCGT
>CAZPBJ010000227.1:1079-1650 GCA_964584685.1 uncultured Christensenella sp.
TATCATAGATTATATACTCGGCAGAAGAGAGATGTGAGAATACAGATTTAACAGAAATGGTATTTGACTCTTTTATAAAATCTATAAGCTTAGGAATTTGCAATGAGGTAAATCCAACTCTGCTCATCCCCGTATCTATCTTTATATGAACAGGATAATTTGTTTTACCTGATTTTTTAACTGCCTTAACGAACTCGGAAGCCGTCTCAAATGAGGCTATACTTGGTTCTAAACCATACTCAATTATATCTTCAAACCCACCTGTTCCGGGTGTTAAGATTATAATTGGTAAACGAATCCCTGCTTTTTTAAGTTTTATACCCTCACAAGGGAAGGCTACACCCAAATAATCTGCTCCAAATTCTTCAACAAGGTGTGCAATTTCCACATCTCCGTGTCCGTAGGCATTCGCTTTGACAAGAATAAGCAATTTAGTTGATTCAGAGAGTCTTGAGTGATAGTACTTGTAGTTATGAAGCAGGTTTCTTCTGCTAATTCTGAGGGTAGAATGATACATTGGAAAAAAATTTCAGTTGCAAAGTTATAAAATGTTTAAAAAAAAGTTTCAATT
>CAZPBJ010000228.1:0-1647 GCA_964584685.1 uncultured Christensenella sp.
CGGCTTAGCCATATGCATTCCGTATTCCGGACGGTCTTCTAACCCCTTCCGTTCTATGCATTCCGTGTTCCCATTTTCCCCACCATGTTCCCGGTCATTCCGAATTCCGAGTTCAACATTCACTATTCAGCATACGCGCTTCAACATATTGAAGCGCGTATGCTTTTGTCACCGGATGCCTTCCGTCTTTGATATAGTCGCAGAAAACAATCCTGTCTTCCTCATCCGCGTAGAGGAATCCAATCGCGCGGGTGACGCCCTCCGGGCGGGGAAAGCGGCTTTTCAGCGCGCGCTTTACAGCCTGCAGCCGGGGCTCATTTCGCTTGAGGCAGGCGGGGAACACGCTGGTGGAGGTGGTCGCCAGGCGGTCCTGCAGCATCAGGTCGCGCAGCAGGGGCAACCTATCCGGCATCAATTCGCCCAGGCTTTCGTACACGCAGTTGGTCAAGGCCTCCAGCGACAGCCTGCCCTCTGCCGCAGCGGCCTCCGCCTGGGCGATCGATGTCCCAAGCGCAAGGAACAGCGCGAAGGGTTCCAAGCCACCTTCCCCTGTCAAAAACCGCAGCGTGCGGGTGAATCGTCCGCTGTTATACAGCTTATCAAGCGCGCGCTCGGCTGTCTTCAGCACGGCCAGATCCTCCTCGCTCAGCCAGGGGGTGGACCGCACCTGATAGGGCGGCAGGGGATCATAGTCGCAGGGAAAGAGATCCTGCTCCCTGCGCATGGCGCTGCCGTGGATCAGCTTCAAAAAGCCCAGCTGCAGCGCGTGAGGCCGCAGGGCGAAGGCCGCGTTAAAGCCGCGGGCGAACGCCGCAAGCCCCTCCCCCGGCAGCCCGGCGATCAGGTCCAGGTGCACATGCGCCTTCCCGCAGCGGATCAGCCTTGTCACCTGCCGGGTCAGATGGGCCATGTCCGTCCCCCGCCTCACCCGGCGCAGGGTGGTCTCGTCCATGGATTGCAGCCCGATCTCAAACTGAAAAAGCCCCGCCGGGGCCGCCTCGATCAGCGCCAGCGTGTCTTCATCCAGCAGGTCGCCCGCTATCTCAAAGTGGAAGGTGACGCCGGGCGGGATCTCCCGCCCGTGGTGATCGGCAATAAAGCGCAGGATATCCAGCGCGCGGGCCCTGCCGGCGTTAAAGGTGCGGTCGACCAGCTTGATCGTCCCGGCCCCGGTAGCCAGGAGCAGGATCTCTTCATACGCGCGCTCGGGCGGCACCGTTCTCAGACGCTCCTCCCCGCCGGACAGGCAAAAGGCGCAGCGGTAGGGGCAGCCCCGGCTGGTCTCCAGGTAGGCGATGCGCCCGCCCAGCCCCTCCAAATAGGCCGGGCTGTAGGGCGAGGGCTGCATGTCCGCGTGCGCGAAAGGCTCGCGGATCACAAGGCCTTCCCCCCGGCGATAGCACAGGCCGGGCACCTCATCCGCCGGAATCAGCCCCCGCAGCGCGTCCAGCAGCCGGGCAAAGGGCAGTTCCCCCTCCCCCGCGATCAGGCAGTCCGCCTGCGGATATCGCATGAGCGCGTCCTCCGCCCGATAGCTCACTTCCGGCCCGCCCAGAACGATCACGCACTGCGGGAAAGCCGCCCGGATCCCCGGCAGCAGCGCCGCGATGAACGTGATGTTCCAGATGGCGCAGCTGATGCCCAGCA
>CAZPBJ010000229.1:0-1637 GCA_964584685.1 uncultured Christensenella sp.
CTCTACAACACCGAATACGGCCTGATCAACCAGTTTTTGAGCCTGCTGATTGGCGACGATGTCAAGATCAACTGGATCAGCAATCCCAAACTGGCGCTGCCCGCAGCCGCCATTGTGGCGATCTGGAGTTCGATCGGTTATGACATCATCCTGCTCCTGGCCGGCCTTCAGGCCATTCCCCGCTCCTACTATGAGGCGGCCGACATCGATGGAGCCAATTTCATCAGTAAATTTTTCCACATCACGATTCCGATGGTCTCGCCGACGATGTTTTTCGTCCTGATCATGCGCCTGATGGCTGCTTTGAAGCAATTCGACCTGGTCTACATGATGATCACCGATACGAATCCAGCCTTCCAGCAGTCCCAGACCCTGATGTACCTGTTCTACCGCGAATCCTTCCAGGTGGGCAACAAAGGCTATGCATCTGCCTTGGTCCTCTGGACGTTCGTGATCATCCTGGCTTTCACCGCGATCCAGTTTGTCGGCCAGAAAAAATGGGTGCATTACGACCAGTAAGGAGATCTGACCATGACCACCATGCAAAACACTGTCAAACGTCCCCATGCCCCCCTCCCGGTGGGCAAGCTTGTGCTCTATGCGGTCCTTCTGGCTGGCGCGGTCACCATGCTGGTGCCCTTCCTGTGGATGATCCTGACCTCGTTCAAGTCGGTCGGCGAATCGATCCGGGTCCCGCCGACGATCCTGCCGGCCAAGTGGATCACGGCCAATTACAAAGAAGTGATCAGCACGCTGCCGATGTTCAACTTGTACAGCAATACGATTCTTCTGATTTTTTTCCGCATCCTGCTGGCATCGATTTTCAGTTCCATGGCGGGCTACGCGTTTGCCAAGCTGCGCTTCCCCGGCCGCAACCTGATGTTTGGCCTGGTCCTGGCCCAGAACATGCTGCCGGCCCAGATCTTCATCATCCCGCAGTACCTGATGCTGGCCAAGATGAATGCGTTAAACAGCATGTTTGCCCTCGTGTTTCCCGGCTTGGTCAGCGCCTTTGGCACCTTCTTCCTGCGCCAGACCTACATGAGCTTGCCTGATGACCTGGGGGAGGCCGCCCGGATCGACGGCTGCAACCAATGGCAGACATTTTACAGGATCATGCTGCCCCTGACCAAAACGGCCCTGATGGCCCTGGCTGTCTTTACCGCGGTATTTGCCTACGGCGACCTGATGTGGCCTTTGATCGCCAATACCGACCTCAACAAAATGACCCTGGCGTCCGGCCTTTCCGTCTTGCGCGGCCAGTTCACGACCAAGTACCCGCTCCTGATGGCCGGTTCGGTCCTGGCCATGCTGCCGATGATCGTCCTCTACTCGGTCTTCCAGCGCCAATTCGTTGAAGGCATCGCCCTGACAGGCACCAAGGCCTGACAAATGCAAATTTCCTCTATCTTAAGAAAACCGGCCCTGATCCGCACAATCAGGGCCGGTTTTTCGCGTTCCAGCCAAATGTAACCCCTTTTTCAATCAAAAAGGGTATAATGAAGACAAGTAATATCTGTTGTTTGAAGAGTAGAAAGGGGTTGCCTGATATGCCTGCCGACCTGACTGCACTGAAAAGCACATTGTCCTGGGCCATACCGGTGCCGGACAGGACCGAGATTCCGGACTCATTCAAG
>CAZPBJ010000230.1:0-1629 GCA_964584685.1 uncultured Christensenella sp.
GGTCCCACAATGCCCAGTCGCCTTGCCGCTAGACGCACTGTTATTTGACGCTTACATTTATCCGGTGCGTGTTCGGGTAGATTGCGGACGCGCTGACCGTTCGTAGCGGTGGCGGCGCACGGTTTACAGAAGTAGCGGACCAGTTCCTTGCCTTCGGCCAGCTTCTGTTTTCCTAAGCCCAGCACCGCACCCGCGCCTTCGAGTGAGAGCGGCAAGCCCATGTACGCCGCCCAGACCATGGAGCACCTCCATGATTCGGGGTTCAGGTATTTCGCCTTGCCAAAGACGGCGGCAGACGGATGATTGTCGGCGAACGGATCGAGGGGGACGCCCATATCCCGAAGGTAGCGTGAAAGGCAGATTCGTTCAAATGAACTATTGAAAGCCCATTTCTGCACACGGCCATCCATCAGCGCTTCGAGAACTTGAGAAGGTATGGCCTCACCTGATTTTAAGTCCACCACTTGAATCACACCGTCATTAATTGCATATCCAAGCAGCATTATCTCAAAATCTGGCGATTCAACATATTTATACAGACCACATTTTACTAGGTCAACACTGCTGTACGACTCAAGATCCAATGAGAGCTTTGTTATCTTATCCACTGAAATCGCCTACCTTGTTTGATGTTAGAAATGGTGGTGTCAGATACGCTATACTGCAGGGCTATCAGGCGTTGTTGCACCCCCTGCCGCAACAAACCCCGTATTTCAACCACATCCCGGATTGTCAGCTTTAGCCCTTGTTGTGCATGGCGATACCTATCACACATGTTTTCAGAGCGAGAGCCATAACGAAGGTTGGTGACGCGATTGTCTGCCGGATCCCCATTTTTATGTAGAACTTCCATTCCTTTCGGGACTGATCCGACAAAAGCGAGCATTACTAGCTGGTGAACCGGCTTCCCGATACCGTTGGGGTGTAGCTTATCCCGCAAGAATACTGATAAATGACCAGGGGTATTGAATCGCCCTGGCACTAGAATTCTCCCATTTACGGGGACTTGGGTGACCATTCCAGAGCGCCAGTCCTTCCGTTCGAAGGCTCTACCTAAGCTCTTAATCTGTCCAAGGCTACTGGCTTGGTATCGTCCTTCGTAACCAGGGATGTCCTTCCACACCTCGTTTTCCATAATGTTGACCTCCTTATCGCAAAAGGGCGGCAAGTTGTCCCGCCGCCCTCCGCCGTCTCGTTGAATGTGGTTAGCCGAGGAAATCCTCATCGGCATCGGTTGCAAAGTCATCCTCAGCTCTGGACTTCCCGCCGAGCGGTTCGCCGTCGCGGAGCTTCTGAATGTTGTTCAATCCGCAGGCGACACCCTTGTTCCCGTTCGAGTTGAACGCGTAAAAGTTCACGCTGGCTCGGGCGTATACGCCACTGTAGATCTGGGAACGTTCGAAGATCGGCTCGCACGACTTGTCGACGATGCCCGGCGCGGTCGCGGAATTGGCGTTGATGAAGAAGCTGCCGACATACGCCTCATCGTCGGGGCGCTCGGTGTCTCCGTCGCGAAGAGGGGTCTTGATGGATGCAAACGGCGGCACGGTCTTTCCGTTGCCCTTCAGCTTTGCCTCGCCCTCGCGATAGGCTGCCTCAATCGCCGCCTTGACCTTGGTAACCGTGCGC
>CAZPBJ010000231.1:0-878 GCA_964584685.1 uncultured Christensenella sp.
AAAACTATCCGAATACTTCACCTCGATGATAAGGCCCGTCTGCATGTCGTCTGTCTCCACGAGGATGTCGCTATAGCCCTCGCCAGACTCCGCGTTCGACAAGACGGCCCATGTCTCCTGACTGCGCAGAAGTCCGACCAAGAGGCCATGATAAAAGCTCTCCCTGCGTCCCTCTCGCGAATCGGTGTCTCTTACACTGATCGTTTTCATCAGCATGCTCCCCAGCGCGTCCTCCGCTGCCGGCGCGTCGCCGCGCATGAGTGCAGCACTGAGCTTATTAAGCGTCGCGTGCTCCCGGACTACGACATCCTTGAACCACTCCTGTATCTGCAAAACGAAGATCTCACGCACCTCGCGATTGGGAATCACCAGCTTGTAGAGATCGCCATCCGGCTCTCCGCGCTGCGTCAAATAGCCCGTCGTGAACAGTACACTCCACAGGTTGTCGATGGTGCTGTCCAGTTCGTTGTACGTCAGATCCAGCCGAATCCGCTTCTCAATGGCCTCGCCCTCGATCAGTCGCTCGATCTCAAGCTGCGTCGACTTGTCCGCCTTGTCCACAAAGCGTCGCACCAAGCTGTTGCCGGAACTGTTGATCCAATAGGACACCGGCCGCGCTCTCGGATTCGTCCGTAGCGCATCCACGTGGTTGATCACATCCCACGGGCAGTACACATCCACACTGCCGAAGCGGTAGCCGTCGTACCACTCGCGCATGGACTCCGCCTGATCCTCAAAGCCGTAATCGGCGAGCATCTTCTGGACATCCGCCTCCGTAAAGCCGAAATACTCGTCAAAGCGCTCGTCAACGATGGACAGCACCTTCATATTATTAAGGCCGGTAAAAATGCTTTCCTTCGACACGCGCAAGCAACCAG
>CAZPBJ010000231.1:888-1626 GCA_964584685.1 uncultured Christensenella sp.
CCCAAGGACAGTAGACATCCTGCTCCCCGAAGCGATACCCGTCGTACCACTCCCGGACTTCATCGGCGTGATCGAGCAGATCATAGTCACTCAATATCTTCTGGACTTCGGCATCGGTGAATCCGAAGTATTCATCGTACCGCACATCCGTGATTGAGTGAACGAGCGGATTGTTGAGGCCGGTGAAAATGCTTTCCTTGGACACGCGCAGGCAGCCGGTCAATACGCCGAAGTGGAGGTTGTCGTTCGTCTTCAGCGCCGCGCCGAACATCGCGCGGATGAGCGACAGCATCTCGTCGTAGTAGCCGTGCTGGTATGCCTTGTCCAGCGGCACGTCGTATTCGTCAATGAGAAGGATGGTCTTCTGGCCGTAGTGCTTGGAGAGAAGTTCTGTGAATATAAACAGCGCATTCGTCAATGTCGCTTCATCGAGCTTCTCCCCGAACAAAGCATTCATTGCTCTTTTATCAAGCTCCGTCAACTTATCGCTATCACAAAGGTATTGCAAGCGCCTTGCTTCTCTCTGGATGACGTTGCCCATTTTGTCGTACGCATCTTCAAAGCGGAGACCATCGACTCCCTTGAGCGACACGAACACGACCGGGTATTTCCCCATATGCTGCGCGCAGAGTTCCGTCTCCCGCGCAATGGACAAACCCTCGAACAGCGTCGGATCCGTCCCCATCTCAAAGAAGCTCTGAAACATGCTCATGTTCAGCGTCTTGCCGAACCGGCGCG
>CAZPBJ010000232.1:0-1626 GCA_964584685.1 uncultured Christensenella sp.
ATCAGAGACAAGGCAACGCTTTTCACGAAACTCTGCGCGTTGCTCGTTTTCAAGCATACTGTTGTACTGCTCTGCAAATTCAGGTGTACCTTGTACTTTGGATGCAGGTTACGTTTTTAACACCGATGTGACGGACAACGAGCTCACTGGGTTTGTATCCCATAGCCTTTTCGTCCTCGCGGCTGATAGGCATGTACAACACATCGATTAACTGCTGGTTATTTGTTGCGTTTACTTCTTTACTCATAAAATTTCCTCCTAAGATTGTCTGCTAGGAGGAAACCGAGAGCACACAGAAAAAGGGTGCAGCTGACCGGCCAGACCTCGGATTTCTCCTAGCGTTTGGTTGATTGGTCAGCTACACCCTATTGAGCTGATGCCGTATTAAGTTTTGTGGATACTGAAGTTCGGGTAGATGTTCGCGACGTCATCCCATCAATAACCACGATTGCCCTTGCATAGAGCAAGGCTTGAAGTGGCTTTAACAACCACTTCATAGAAAGTTAATCGACAAATTTCATACACATCTTGTATATATGTCTAAAGTCATGTATAATAAGAGTGAGAGGAATTAAGCGTGAGTAAGCCGAAATTGGATTGGCTGTATTTCATGCTTTATCGATGCCTGATTAGCTTACATGTATATGATAGCTTAATTTGATGGGACATTCTGTGACACTAAATTGGACAAGCTAACTGATAAGTAGGACAATTTTGTGACATACCAGGACAAAACGAAAAAGAGGTGAATAAGAGTGAATTTCGCTGAATATTGTCGGCTATTTTATATAGATCGCGGAAAGAGTTTTCTTTCTGGCAAAACCTCCAAAAATGCAATAGCGGAATACATATTGGATTTAGGGGCTGGTGAAAAGCACAGTCAAATAACAGTAAGCATAGACGCTTATCGAAAGTACTTTTCTGGGGAACGACCGGTTACAGATGATGTTTGGAGAATAATCAAGTCCGAGCTGAATTGTGATGAATGTGCAACGAAGTTACTGCGGTCTTTCAATGATGTATATTTAAACGACGCCGTGGCGAAAATGGAGATAGCTCTTGGGCCTTCAGAAAGCATAGACAAAGTTAAACTGTCAAAGGCTTTAGCGAAGCAACTCGAATATCTGGCGGATAAAAACGGAGAAACGGAACATACAATTGCAGAACTTTATGCTGCGGACGACGATCTCACTTTTTATCCGGATTATGTTAAAAAAGCCAAAGATAAATATAAAAACATCTCCATCCTGATTACGGATGAAGATGTTGACTTGGAAAGTATTTATGTGTGTAATTCGTTATACAAACCCGCAACTTTCGCTGTTGGTGGAAATCGAAAAGAAATGAATCTGGAGGATCCATCACTTGAAAGCATAAAAGGGATATCAGATTATACGGTTTTAATAGGCAACGGTGGCTCTGGTAAATCGATGATGCTTCAACATTTAATTTTAGGTTCGCTAAAAGAACATGAAAGAACTGGTGATTTTCCTGTATTAATTAATCTTGGGAAATTTGATTGCAAAAACGGGAAAATAATTGATTCAATAAAGCAGTCGATATTAAGTGTCGATCCAAACTTTAAATTTGAATTGTTGTTTGACAATTTGCTGGCCTCTGGAAAAA
>CAZPBJ010000233.1:0-1622 GCA_964584685.1 uncultured Christensenella sp.
CCTTGCTACACAAGTAGTAAGTCCGTTCATTGTTTTGTTTGCCCCCGTATATTTACCCATTGAAAAGTTGCCTTTCTTCTTCCAATCCACTTCCCGGTTTATACCAACTACCTATTCAGCTAGAGCAATGAGAGTTACTATGGGTTACGGGGACTTCTCTACGTTCTGGATAGATAGCTTGATTTTGCTGGGATTTTCTGTTCTAGGTCTGTACGGGGCTGTTAGAAAAGCGAAGTGGAGAGTCACGAGCAGTGATGCTTATTGATTATTCCGACTATAGTCTGGATTCTATGATTTACGATTTGCCAATCTTTTAACGATTAGACTCTGCCAACTCAAGCCTTTGTCAATAATGTTCACGGACTATTGAGTTAAACTTCGTACTATATTCATAGACTTGCTATAAGAGGTCTTATTTGGCTATCTCATAACAATTGAATATTCTGACAGCAGTAATTCTCTGCCGAATTCAGGTGTGATGTACTTACTAAGCTGCTTCAGAAATCAAAACAAGTTTAAGCTCTAGTGAAAGAGTTTATAATTTACAATACTACCTGCATCAAATATGATACAGGTAGTATCTTTTTCTTTTAAGGGAGGATTCTACATGCAATTACTTTCAGTTAAGAGAAAACTAGTGGCTCCAGGCAAAATTCTAGTGAAGCCCGGAGACCGGGTAAAGCACGATACGATCATCGGTAAAATGAATTACATACCAGGTCAAATGCATCGTGTTCCTGTTGCCGAATCACTTGGTGTTGATTATCAAGAAATTGAAAAAGTCATATTGCCAACAATAGGTGATTGGGTGGAAAAAGATCAAGTAATCGCTGTAAACGATTTGTTTTATTCGCGATTGCAAGTTTCCAGTCCCGTTTCCGGGTATTTGTCTTTAGTATCAAAATACCTAGGGCTAGCTTTTATTCGCGAGCCGTTACCTTCAGGTCCAAAGGATCCCATAAGGTATTCAGCAGAAGGATTAGGAATATCGAAAATAGCATTTGCTACCGGATTCACAGTAAAACAGGGAACCATCGTCGATAAAGGTAGAGTTCTAATCAACAGCACAAAACCGCCTCTGGTATCCCCTGCTGTGGGACGAATACGAGAGGTATCATTGACGGAAGGCTACTTTGTTTTAGTACCATTATATCAATCCACCGAGCTCAATGCGCATTTATCGGGTGTCGTGAAGCAAGTACTTGCAGATGATGAAGTCGTAATCGAATCTTATGGAATTGAGTTACAAGGCCTAATAGGGTTTGGCAAGGAGAGCGTGGGTGAGTTAATGGTTTATCCAGATACGAATTCTAGTTTATTCGGTAAACAAGTCACCGAGGAAGTCAGGGGTAAAGTGGTTCTTCATCGGGGTGATATTGAACTAAGCGCTCTCGAGAAACTGGCTGGTTATGAAGCAAAAGGAGTCATTTTAGGTGCAATCGATCTGGACATATTGCACCAGTTTAGTCGGGAAGAACCTTTAGTACTACACGGTCACAGAATGGAAATTCCGTTTACTATTGTGGTGATGCAAGGCTTTGGACAAATGATGGATCTAGATACCTACGCACAATTAACCAAGTATCATGGAAAGGAAATCTCAATCGATGGTGCTACACAAT
>CAZPBJ010000234.1:0-1622 GCA_964584685.1 uncultured Christensenella sp.
ACATGAATGTCAATGTGGACAGGATTTCTGGGAGGTTCGAGAAACTCAGGAGAGGCTATTTCCGGCTTGTGAAAGAGATTCCGGTCATCGGAAAAAGAAAGAAACCGTTTAAAGCCCTGAACGGGGTTTCCCTGGAAATTTCCACGGGTATGTTTGGCCTGTTGGGACCCAACGGAGCCGGCAAATCAACCATGATGCGCATCATCACGGGGATCTTCGAACAGAGCTACGGCAAAATCTATATCAATGGTCTTGATACCCAGCAATACCGGGAGGAATTGCAGGGACTCATCGGCTATCTTCCCCAGGAGTTCGGAACCTACGAGAACATGACAGCGTGGGAATTCCTCGATTACCAGGCAATACTGAAGGGAATCACCGATACCCGGATGCGGAACGAACGGCTGGATTATGTGCTGAAGGCAGTCCACATGTATGACCGGAAAGATGAAAATATCGGTTCCTATTCAGGGGGGATGAAACAGCGCATCGGGATTGCCCATATTTTGCTCAACCTGCCGCGTATCCTGGTGGTGGACGAACCAACCGCCGGACTCGATCCACGTGAAAGAATCCGCTTCCGCAACCTTCTGGTAGAATTGAGCCGCGAGCGGATCGTGATCTTCTCGACCCACATCATCGAAGATATATCCAGTTCATGCAACCAGGTGGCGGTGATTGACAAGGGCCGCCTTAAATATTCGGGTACTCCGACGGAGATGGTCAACCTCGGGGAGGGATTTGTCTGGCAGTTCACCCTGACCACTGCTGAATTTGAACAATTCCCTCACAAGCAGATGATCACGAATCACCTGCGCGAAGGAGAAAATATAAAGGTGCGGGCTGTGGCAAAGGAAAAACCTTCACCCGGCGCCGTCAATGTGAAAGCACACCTAGAAGATGCCTATTTGTGCCTGTTACGCGATATCGCCTGATGAGAAGAAATAAAAGAACGACATGAAGCTGTTTCAGAAAAATTCACTGGTCATCTTGTGGCGGACTATCCGCTACACCCTGAAAATCATCTTTGCAGGCAAGTTCCTCTGGTTCCTGCTTGCCTCATTTGCCTTTTATCTTTTCTTTGCCATCATGCAGGTGACCAACAACCAGTCGATCGGTGAGGGCGATATTTACAACCTGATTTTGTTTCCCGGTGTGTTGCTGATGTTTTACCCTTCGGTGTTCGGGATCCAGAATGATGAGGATTCCAGGATCCTGGAAATCCTTTTCGGGATACCCAACTACCGGTATAAAATCTGGCTGGTGCGGTTGATAATGATATTCATCCAGGTCTTCATCGTGCTCATCGGGTATGGCTACATCTCCTCTGTGCTGCTTTTCCCGGTCAATCCTTTCGAGATGGCGGTTCAGCTGATGTTCCCCATCGGATTTCTGGGAGCCGCCGCATTTATGTTCTCCACGGTCATCAAAAACGGCAATGGTACGGCAGTGGTGATGATCCTGATCGGAGTGGCTCTGTTGATTTTATCTGAGAATCTGGAGCGGTCGCAATGGAACATCTTTCTTAATCCGCTGGAGTTACCCAACAATTTCAATCCCATCATCTGGGACGGAATTGTGACCCGCAACCGGATCTTTCTGGGGATCGGCATGGTGATATT
>CAZPBJ010000235.1:0-389 GCA_964584685.1 uncultured Christensenella sp.
ACAAACGGCGCGTTCACAAGGCTTTTGCCCGTGCTCAAAAACGGCGGGGAGGCGGAGGAGCTGCTTTGGCCCGACAGCTTTAAGGAGCGCTGCCCTCGGACGGAGGAGCTTTCCGACGCCCTGAACCGGGAGTGGAGCAGCGCGGTGGCCAGCCGAACGGTCAGCCACAAGGTGGCCCGGGTGCGGGAGGTGGTGGCCGACCAGTTTGACGGCATGGCGGAGCTGCTCTCCGACATGAGGGAGGAGCTTTCCGGCGTGCGGCAGGTGGAGCGCAAGCTGACCGCGTCGGTAAAGGGCTGGTTCGAATCGGCGGCGCTGTCGCCAAACTCGGTGACCTGCTGGAGCGACCAGAGCGGCCGCCTGACCATAGAGGCCGAGCTGCCGCTTTA
>CAZPBJ010000235.1:399-1286 GCA_964584685.1 uncultured Christensenella sp.
CCATGGCCGAGGAGCTTTCGGAGCTTTGCAAATGCGAGCTGGGGGAGCCAGTTGTGCGCAGGAGCGAGAGCGCGGCCAGACTTATAATATCGGACAAGCCCACCTTTATGGCGGAGTTCGGCGCGGCGCGCCGGGCGGCGGGCGCGGAAAAGCACTGCGGCGACAGCGCCGAGAGCTTTACCGACGAGCGTGGCGCCGCCCACCTGCTGCTCAGCGACGGCATGGGCAGCGGCAACGCGGCGGCGCTGGATTCGGCCATGACGGTGGGCTTACTTGCAAGAATGCTGCGGGCGGGCTTCAGATTTGGCGCCGCGCTGCGGCTGGTAAACTCCGCCCTGCTGGTGAAATCCGGTGAGGAAAGCATAGCCACGGCCGACGCGGTGACCATAGATCTCTTTTCCGGGCGGGCAGAATTTTACAAGGCCGGGGCCGCGCCCTCGTTCGTATTAAAGGGCGACCACGTGACGAAGGTGGAGGCCATGTCTCTGCCGGCCGGCATATTGGGCGGCGTCTCGTTTGAAAAAAGCGAGCTCTGCCTCGGCGCGGGGGACATAGTGCTCTTGGTGTCGGACGGAGTGACCGCCTCGGGCGAGGACTGGGTGGCCAGCGAGCTGCGCGCCGTGGCCGGAAGCCCGGCCAAGGCTATAGCCGAGCGCATTGCCGCCACCGCGGCAGACAGGCGGACCGACGGCCATGAGGATGACATAACGGTGCTGGCGGTCCGCATATCCGACGGAGTTTGAATAAAGTTTCGATAAAAATTGCGAAAAACTGTTGACGAACAGGATTTGTTGGGCTATAATGGCTCACATAGCAAGAAAGACAATGAAGAGAAGAGTACGCGGGGGCGCGGATACAGAGAGCCCGGGAAGCTGAAAACGGGACGA
>CAZPBJ010000235.1:1296-1620 GCA_964584685.1 uncultured Christensenella sp.
CGGAAAGTTATTTCCGCAGCTTGGTAGGATGCGACGGGTCCGCCCGTTAAAGCGGCAGGGTATGAGTTTTTTACAAGTACCCGAAAAGGCTGTCTCCCGCAAGGGTCACGGCGAACCAGAGGTGGTACCGCGGAGCATTGCGCTTTCGCCCTCGGAGGATTCCGAAGGCGAGGGCGCTTTTATTTTATCCGGTCATGAACGGATAATTATACATGGAATTGGGGATAGATTTTCTTGATACGTATCGAGGGGCTCTCAAAAGTATTCAAAACGTCAACGGACGTGGTGGCGCTGCACGACATCAATCTCAGCGTGGAGCGCGGG
>CAZPBJ010000236.1:0-1619 GCA_964584685.1 uncultured Christensenella sp.
TCAAATGGTTCACGGTCGCCCAGTGCTTCCGCTATGAACGCATGACCCGCGGCCGCAAACGCGAGCACTACCAGTGGAACCTCGACATCGTCGGCGAGGCCGGCGTCGGCGCCGAGGTCGAGATCCTCGCGGCGGCGGCGCAGGCGCTGCGGACGATGGGGCTGCCCGACGAAGCCTACCGCATCCATGTCAACAACCGCGCCCTGCTGGGCGAGCTCCTGCTCAAACTCGACATCGAGGCCCGTCACCATCCCGCCGTGTTCCTCGCGCTCGACAAGCGCGGCAAGCTGCCAGACGACGAGATCGCCGCGTTGCTGGCCGCCGAGCAGGTTCCGTCCGGCGGCATCGCCCGGGCCTTCGAACTGTTGGCGGTCCAGGGGCTCGACCAGGCGGCCGAGCTGGCCGGTGCCGGGTCGACGGCCGTCGCCCGGCTGCGGGAACTCTTCGATCTGGCGGAGCTGTACGGCATCGCCGACCGCCTGGTCTTCGATATCGCTGTCATCCGCGGTCTCGCCTACTATACGGATATCGTGTTCGAGGCCTTCGACACGCGGCGCGAGTTCCGTGCCATCTTCGGCGGCGGACGCTACGACAACCTGCTGACGTCCATCGGCGGCGCTCCCACGCCGGCCGTGGGACTCGGGTTCGGCGATGTCGTCATCGTCGAGGTGCTCAAGTCGTTGCTTGGCGCCGATGCCGGCACGGTGCGCGATGGCGTGGCTGTCGGCTACATGTTCGCCGGCCAGCGCGAAGCTGCCGTCCGACTGGCCGCGCGCCTGCGGCGCGAGGGGCGCAAGGTTGATCTCGCCCTGGCCCCGCAGAAGCCCAAGGCCTTCTTCTCGCGCGCCGGCGGCGGTACCTGCAGCCAGGCGGTGTTCATCGGCCCCGACGATGTGGCGGCCGGCCGGGCGCACCTCAAGGATCTGTCGACGCGCGAAGCGGTCGCCATCACCCTCTAACAGGATCTTCTATGCAGCAGCTAACCATCCTTCCCGAGCGATGCACCCGGTGCGGCCGTTGCCAGCGCGTGTGCCCCGTCAAATTGTTCAGCGTCGATCCGCTGCGGGCCACCGTTCCGCGCGAGAACGCCGGCGAGGCCTGCATCGCCTGCGGACATTGCGTGGCGGCCTGCCCGACCGGCGCGATCCAGTTGAACGGCGTGCGCGAAGGGTCCGATGCTTCCCCCACGCCCGGCTTCGACGAGATCCGCCGCCTGGTCGTTCGGCGTCGCTCCGTGCGCCTCTACCAGCAGCGCCTCGTGCCGCGCGCCGAGATCGAACGGATTCTTGATGCCGTCCGCTGGTCGCCCACGGCTGTCAACCGCCAGCAGGTCTCGTGGACGGTGGTCATGCCGCCCGAACGGGTGAAGGAGATCGCCGGCCAGGTGGTCGACTACGTGCGGCTGCAAGGCGACCGCAACGGCATTGTCAAGGCGTGGGACAACGGTTTTGACGCCGTCATGCGTGGCGCACCGCATTTCATCGCCGCTCACGGTTTTGCCGACGATCCGTGGGCGAAGACCGACTGCGTGATAGCAACCACCCTCTTCGATGTGCTGGCCCGCGCCGCCGGTCTCGGCACCTGCTGGGGCGGTTACTTCCTCTGGGCGGCGTCCTAAC
>CAZPBJ010000237.1:0-1617 GCA_964584685.1 uncultured Christensenella sp.
ATGAGGGGACAGATGAGGGGACAGACGTGGGACCGATTGACGAACCAGAAGGAGGCAACCATGCCCAGAAAGGCCAAAGAGTTATCTGCCCTGACTGTCGCAAGGATAAAAACAGAAGGTCGATACGCCGTGGGCGGGGTGGATGGACTTTACCTGCGGGTCCGAGGCAAATCACGATCATGGATCTTGCGCATTGTGATCGATGCAAAACGCTGTGACATCGGCATCGGAAGTTTCCCCGCCGTGTCATTGGCTGAAGCACGAGAAATAGCAAGAGGCCATCATCAACTGGTCCGCGAGGGAAACAATCCCATTGCTGAACGAAAAGCCGCCAAAGAACGTGCAAAGTTGGAAGCGGCCAAATTGAAGACCTTTGCTGAATGTGCAAACGCTTTTGTTGAAGCCCATCGGTCAGGATGGAAAAACGGAAAACACATCAAGCAATGGACGACGACCCTTGAGACCTACGCCTTCCCTGTCTTGGGCGGACTCTCTGTTGCATCCATAGACACCGGCTTGGTAATGCGTGTGCTCGAACCTATGTGGCACGAAAAAACGGAAACCGCCAACCGCTTGAGAGGACGCATCGAATCCGTGTTGGATTGGGCCACTGTTCGCGGTTACCGACAAGGAGAGAATCCGGCACGCTGGAAAGGGCACCTGGACAAATTGCTTCCCGCTCGGAACAAGGTTCAAAAAACACGTCATCATGCCGCGCTGCCCTACAACCAACTGGATACGTTCATGGCCGATCTTCGGCAACGAAAAGGCATTGCGGTCCTCGCTCTTGAGTTTGCCATTTTGACGGCTGCCAGGTCCAATGAAACGCGAGGCGCGACCTGGGATGAAATCGATTTGCAGAAAAAAATCTGGACGATTCCGGCCAGCCGCATGAAGGCTGGCAAAGAGCACCGCGTTCCTCTTTCTGCTGAAGCCACAGCGCTGCTCAAGACTGTCCCGCGCATCGTAGGGACTGATTACGTCTTCCCGGCCCCACGCGGCGGGCAACTGTCCGATATGGCCCTCACCGTCGTCTTGAGACGAATGGGATATGGTCACGTGACACAACATGGATTCCGTTCCACTTTCCGGGACTGGGCAGGAGAAACAACCTCCTATCCACGCGAAGTGATCGAACACGCACTGGCGCATCAATTAAAAGACAAGGCTGAAGCAGCCTACCAGCGTGGAGACCTGTTGATGAAACGCTCCCAGTTAATGTCAGCATGGGGAAAATATTGCTTAAAAACATTAAGTTAAACACTGGTTGCGGGATGAATGCTTTTATCAAAGAGGAATATCCTCTGGCATCACGAATTCCACCTGCATCAATATAAAAAAACATAATTTCAATATTATATTTAAACAACTTCAACTTTTACTAAATGGCCCGATCGCCCCTTGCGATTTTAGCCGGAAAAGCCATAGTGTCCAAAGCCGACGTGTTCATTCCTGCCAGATGTCCGCTTATCAATCGGCCTTCCGTTGTCGCTCCTCAAGTCGGTGCCTGCCGTTTTTTGAACGAGGAAAGCGGGAGTTGTGCCAGCGCATCGACGGGCCAGCTGCAGGTGGACCTCCCCGCCTCGCCCGTTCCTTGAACCCTTCAAGAAACCTCGA
>CAZPBJ010000238.1:0-1617 GCA_964584685.1 uncultured Christensenella sp.
CCTCTCCTGCTCCAGCTGTCACGATTCGGCCTTCGAGATGCGCATGGGCGCGGCCGAAGAGGACTACAAGAAGTTCAACATGCAGGCCCTGTACCAGGGCAAATACTGCGGCGTCTGCCACAACGGCAACATCGCCTTTGCCTCCAACACCCGCTGCACCTCCTGTCACATCGGTGTGAAAGGGGTGGCCCGCATGCAGACTGCGGACCAGGCCGCCGAGCAGCAAGAGCACAAGTAAAACAAACGATTCGTGTCTGCATCCACGGGGCGGAAACCTGTTTTCCGCCCCGTTTTCTGTCCCGCCTGACCATCCGCCTCGCCCTCCGATCCTGCCGAACCTTCTGTCAATCTCCATTGGCAAGGTGATCAGCCCCGCCAGCCGGTCTTATCGGCTGGAGTCAGAGCCGCCTCCCCGCCGTTGCCCGCCTGCCGCCTCCCTTGCAGTGGTGACCTTGCCGCCCCGTGTTGCGACACAGACCGGGGCTGCAGTTGGAGACGCCCATCCTCCCTGTTGTTCGTGCGCTTTGGGCGTTTCTTGCGCCCAAATCTCTCTCGGATCACGTTAATTTATTGTTTTATCATTAAAAAATATTTCACCTTCTTCGCTGTTCTCCTGCTGGTCCTCCCCTGCTGTGTGCTGCGCCGATCCTGGACGATAGTCCTTGGTTTTTTAAAAAGAGATAGAAATTCAATTCGTTACGATTGCAATAGAGCGTCTTTGAGAGCAGTTGCCGCCTTCACCGCAGAGTGCGCCGGGGCGGTGGGCAACAGGGATAATTATGCGCCCACTCCGTAAATAACCTGCCAGTAGATCTTGCCCTAAAAACCTGTAAACAAACGTTGTCCGCATAATTTTCTCCCGGAACATTGACGTGTTGCCGCAGGAGGCCGCCCCTGCGCGTGCCCCCGGGGGCCTGTCTGGCACGCCCCTTGCGAAGAGAAGGGCACAGACGCCGCACCGGATGGTCGGCGCACAACGAAAATAGGGGGAACACATGAACATCCTGCAGGCATACCGCGACAAAGAGATAGGCAGCGACGGCGGTCACAACCTGAGCGCCTGGCTCCGCACCCATTCCACCCAGATCAGCGAATCCTGCTGGTTCTGTCTGACCTTTGCCCTCTTTCTCCTCATGGGACCGTTTTCGGTCCTCGCCGTGCTCATGGGCCTTCGCTCCCTGGCCAGCGAGGAGAACAGGGAAAGAATGACGGAACCGGCCCGGCTGTAAAACAACAGGTTGGCACACACTCACAACGAACAAGAAGGAGGTTGGTCATGGCAAACGGGTCTTCACTGACAGCGACGGCAGAGCCGGAGGTGTCCAGTCTACAGGTCAAGGTGTTGTCCGCCATGTTCGGACTGCTGCTGGTCACCGGCGTGGTGGTCGGCCTGGTCGGCTTTTTCGTCGGCCACGAGCATGTGTACAATGTTTCGCGGGAGGTGCCGTGGGGACTGATGATCTCCACCTACGCCTTTTTCGCCATCACTTCGACGGGTCTCTGCCTGCTGGCGGCGATCAGCCATGTGTTCGGCGGCAACCGGCTGGCGCCGCTGGCCAACGGCATCGTGTTGCTGTCGGTCATCACCATCCTCAGCGCCTACATCGTCATCGGCGT
>CAZPBJ010000239.1:0-1608 GCA_964584685.1 uncultured Christensenella sp.
GGGGACAGAGCCGCTGCCGCCCTTGGCGCCAAGGTCCGCCCGGATAAAGTCAAAGACAGCCCCATTGCGGCTTTCATCAAGCGCGAACTGGGGCGCCGCTTCATAGACTATGTAGGACCCGAATTGGAACAGGGCGATCCGTGGGGCCTGCGCCATCAGTTTAACATTGCCGACTCAGGCTTTGGCGCGCGCGGACCGCGTGTGCATAACGACCGCGCCGGCGAAGTGGGACGGCTTCTGAATACATCTTATTTCGACTTGGATAAGATACTGGGGACCGACGGCGCGCGGCTGATCCACTTTTCCGGGTTGTTTGCGGCCTTGTCGCCCGAGACAGCGCAGTTTTGCCTGGATCTGGCGAAGAAGGCGAAGCAGACCGGCACCATGATCAGCTTTGACCTCAATCATCGCGCATCATTCTGGAAGAATCGCGACAAGGAACTGCGCGAAGTGTTTTCCGAGATCGCTTCCGTGTCGGATATCCTCATCGGCAATGAAGAGGATTACCAATTGGCTTTGGGACTGCATGGCCCGGAAGCCGGCGGCAGCAATGTGGGGGACAAGACCCTGGAATTTCAGGGTATGATCTCTGCGGCACGCCTAAAGTACCCCCATGCCAAAGTGTTTGCGACCACGCTGCGTCAGGTCGTTTCCGCCAATGAACATCTGTGGGGCGCTCTGCTTTTTATGGACGGCAAGTGGCATATCGCTCCGCCCAGGGAGATCCAGGTGCTGGATCGCATCGGCGGCGGCGATTCATTTGTGGGCGGCCTGCTGTATGGGCTGCTGAAAGGCTGGGATGGCGAGAAATGCCTGCACTTTGCCTGGGCAACGGGTGCGCTGGCATGCACGATGCTGGAAGATTATGCGTCCCCTGCCGATGAAGAACAGGTTTGGAGCATCTGGGAAGGCAATGCGCGCGTGAAGCGCTGAATAGAGGAGCATTAACATGAATAAAGCAGATATCGGGCTCATCGGTTTGGCAGTGATGGGGGAAAACCTCGTTATGAACATGGAAAGCAAGGGGTTCACCGTTGCCGTGTTCAACCGCACCACCCAAAGGGTGACGGATTTTACCAAGGGCCGCGCCAAGGGCAAAAACATTATCGGTACCTATTCGCTGGAAGAATTGGTATCCACGCTTGCCGTGCCCCGCAAAGTCATGCTGATGGTCAAGGCGGGACAGCCGGTGGATGATTTCATCGACGCATTGCTGCCGCTTCTTGGCAAAGGGGATATCATCATTGATGGCGGCAACAGTCATTTCCCGGACACAGCCCGCCGCACGAAGTATCTGGAAAGCAAAGGCCTGTACTATATCGGCACCGGTGTTTCCGGCGGCGAAGAGGGCGCACTGAAAGGCCCCAGCGTCATGCCGGGCGGATCGCCCGCAGCCTGGCCGTATGTCAAGCCTATCTTGCAGGGCATTGCGGCCCAAGTGGACGGGCAGCCCTGCTGTGACTGGGTGGGCGAAGACGGCGCAGGCCACTTCGTAAAGATGGTGCATAACGGCATCGAATACGGTGATATGCAGCTGATCTGCGAAGCCTATCTTCTTATGCGCGATCTGCTGCACATGTCGGCAGATGACATGGCGGAAGTCTTCTC
>CAZPBJ010000240.1:0-1607 GCA_964584685.1 uncultured Christensenella sp.
GCAGTACGGCAAGGTGCCGCCGCAGGCCATTGAAGTGGAGGAAGCCGTGCTGGGAGCTCTTATGCTGGACCGCGATGCCTATGTGACCGTGGCCGACATCATCGACACCCACAGCTTTTACAAGGAGGAGCACCAGAAGATCTTTGAAGCCATCAAATCGTTGTCGTTAAATGAAAAACCGGTCGACCTGCTGATGGTGACCCAGGAGCTGAAAGACCGCAACCATCTGGAAGAAGTCGGAGGGCCCGCCTTCATCGCCCAGCTGACCCGCAGGGTTGCCTCAGCAGCCCATACCGAGTTCCATGCCCGCATCATCGCACAGAAATTCATCCAGCGGGAACTGATCCGCGTCTCCTCTGAGATCCAGGGAAAAGCATACGACGACACCATCGACGTGGACGACCTCATCGACTTTTCTGAATCTTCCCTTTTCAAGGTGGCGGAAGGTAACATCAAGAAAGAGACTTTGCCCATCCGACCGGTATTGAAAGCGGCCCTCGACCTGATCGAAGAAGCGCGGCTCCGGGAAGACGGACTCCAGGGGGCACCCTCCGGATTCACGGCCCTCGACCGGATCACCCTGGGCTGGCAAAAAACCGACCTGATCATCATTGCGGCCCGTCCTTCCATGGGGAAAACCGCTTTCGTGCTCACCATGGCCCGGAATATGGCTGTGGACCACAACCGGCCGGTCGCCATTTTCTCCCTTGAGATGTCGGGGTTACAGCTCGTCAACCGACTTATTGCCGCCGAAACGGAACTGGGATCCCAGAAAATTAAAAGTGGAAGACTGGAGGATTGGGAATGGACACTTCTGCACAACAAAATTGCAAAACTGTCGAACTCCCCACTCTTCATCGACGACACCCCTGCCCTCTCCATTTTTGAGCTGCGCGCCAAATGCCGCCGCCTCAAGATGCAGCACAACATCCAGGGAGTCATCGTGGACTACCTCCAACTGATGACCGCCGGCATTGACAACCGCGGAAGCCGCGAACAGGAGGTCAGCACCATCTCCCGGTCGCTCAAAGCCATTGCCAAGGAGCTCGACATCCCCATCATCGCCCTGTCGCAGCTCAACCGCTCGGTGGAATCCCGCGAAGGCAAACGCCCCCAGCTATCCGACCTCCGCGAATCGGGAGCCATCGAACAGGACGCCGACATTGTCATCTTCATTCACCGGCCCGAATATTACGGGATCACCGAAGACGACAACCAGAACTCCACCAAGGGAGTCGCTGAAATCATCATCGCCAAACACCGTAACGGATCCACCGGAGATATCCACCTGGCCTTCCGCAAGGAACTGGCGAAATTCTCAGATATGGAAACCCATATTGCCCATACCTTTGGAATGACGGGACAAACCTATGCCTCAAAGATGAATGAGGATTCAGAAATTCCCGCGGAGAGAAGTTACCGGGCAGAAGGCCCCGACCCGTTCTGATCAATGTTTTTTCACCGCAAAGACGCCGGGACGGAGAGACAAAGAGAAAATAAATATACATTATCCAATATCCAAAACCGGATCACTGAATCACTGAATCACAGGATCACAGGATCACAGGATCACAGGAAATGGTTATCCCGACAACATTGACAACATT
>CAZPBJ010000241.1:0-1593 GCA_964584685.1 uncultured Christensenella sp.
GGCTGACGCAATGACCGACCCCAAGCGGGAGTATTCTCCATGGCAGGCGAACGTATCCGCGGCTCGTTCCGCGATCCGGATGGATTCATGTTCACGCGGGAGGGCGTCCTCTACCGCCAGATCAACCGCTGTTTCCAGGGGCCATTCGACGCGCTCGTCACCTCGGGCCTTTTCGAGCGGCTCTGGTCGAAAAATCTGCTGATCCGACATGAAGCCGTCGACATCGAACGGGCGGCCGACCGGGAAAGCGCCGTGCATGTGATCAGACCCGAGCGCATCCCGTTCATTTCCTATCCATACGAATGGTCGTTCAGCATGTACCGCGACGCCGCGCTCGCCACGCTGGACATCCAGCGCGAGGCCCTGGCCCTTGGTTACACGCTGAAGGACGCCTCGGCCTACAATATCCAGTTCGTCGACGGGCGCCCGGTCTTCATCGACACCCTGAGCTTCGAACCCTACGCACCGGGGCGGCCCTGGGTCGCCTACCGCCAGTTCTGCCAGCACGTCCGCGCTCCGCTGGCCCTCATGGCCCGCGTGGACATCCGCCTGGGCGCCCTCATGCGGGACTGCATCGACGGCATCCCCCTGGATCTGGCCAGCCGCCTGCTGGGGGTACACGCCCGCTTCAATCTGGGCCTGTTCATGCATGTGCACATGCATGGCCGGAGCCAGATCCGGCATGCCGACGCCCCAGCGGAACGGAAAGCCGCCGCGAGCAGTGTGAGCCCGTTGCAGTTGCAGGCGATCCTCGACAGCCTGCGAAACACCATCGGCAAACTCCGCTGGAAGCCGACCGGCACGGAATGGGGCGACTACTACACCTTCACGAATTACAGCGACGCCGCCTTTACGGCCAAATGCGCGGCTGTCGAAGCCATGATCCGTGCTGTTGCTCCGGCTAGCGTCTGGGATCTTGGGGCCAACAATGGCGCGTTCACGCGGCTGGCCGCGCGCCAGGGCATCCCATCGGTCGCCTTCGACATCGATCCTGCTGCGGTCGAGAAGAACTACCTCATGATCCGCAATGACCGGGAACAGCATCTCCTGCCGCTGAGCATGGATCTGACCAATCCCAGTCCCGCGCTCGGCTGGGCCAACGCGGAGCGGGACAGCCTCGTCCAGCGGAGCCCCGTCGACCTCGTCCTTGCGCTGGCGCTGATTCATCACCTGGCCATCAGCAACAACGTGCCGCTTGGCCACATCGCTGAGTTTCTGGCGGCGCTGGCCCGGAATCTGGTGATCGAGTTCGTCCCCAAGGAGGATTCACAGGTTCAAAAACTCCTGGCGACGCGCGCTGACGTCTTTCCCCACTATCACGAGGTGGGCTTCGAGGCCGCCTTCAGCCGTCGGTTCGAGATTGTCGAGAAACAGACCGTTGACGGTACCTGCCGAACCCTCTACCGCATGCGGCGGCGAGGATAAGGGCGCCGGCTAGTAGTTCTGCTATCGTCTCGCCCATGCAGGGCGACCTGCACTGGCGATTCCACAACGGCGCAGCCATCTGCGCGCTCACCGTCCGCTTCCGCTCCCGGTTCCCAGCAGCCTGACAATCGACTCATAGGAATCACACCCATACAATACGGCCGCGAT
>CAZPBJ010000242.1:0-1591 GCA_964584685.1 uncultured Christensenella sp.
CTCAGTCATTACGGTTCTCCAAATCTGGCATCCGTGAGCGTTCAGGTGAACCCCATTTGTCGGCACACGCTACTCATCGTCCTCGTCGGCATCAACCACCGTGCCAGCCTGAGTGTCGCCATCCATGTAATTGAATTCGACTTTGCTCCACCGGATGACTTCATCAAGGACGTTTCTTATCTTTCCGCTGGCAACGACCCCATCAAAAATCTGTAACAATCGGGGCACATTGATGATCTCTTCGACAGCCGCCATGTACTTTTTAACAACCGCATTCAGGGCATACTGATTACGGGCTCCAGCCTCAAGCCGTTCACGTATTGCTTTAATCGAGAGGTTCGTTTTGACAACGAAAGTGATGGGGTAACGCTCGATCTTATCGATATCGAGAAAGTACTTTCGCACGTCGAGTGTCTCGGTCACCTGAAAAAACCGTCCCAAGGGCCGCATGACAAAATCGATTCCGCCGTCATTGGCATTCGTTCGGCCAGTCTTAAACAACTGAAGAGCCTCTGGTTTCACCTCTTCGCGGGACATACCAATGAAAACAACGTCGTCGGCATAGTACGAGCGCAAAACGCCATAACTGACGATTTCAAAGATACGGGCATCTTTTTCAGGCGCAAGCAAGTCACGTATATATGCCACAATCGATGTATCGTCTTTTTTCTTTGCCGCCCTCTTTAGCGTCTCACAGTCTTGAATGAACTGTTCAAACGAATGCCGTTTCGTCCGGACGTATTCGTCGATGATTTCAATGATGGCCCTGGCGGTATTGAATTTCCGACCAGACACTTCGACAACAAGAAGACTTTCGTTGATCCAATACTTCTGGATGTCGACTTTTCGAGTGATCGGGCGACGGATTTCATCTGGATAAAACTTGTGAAACTCGTCGTTCGTCCGATTGTTGAGCGCGTGATTCTGCAGTTTTCGTCCAAAAGGCAACTCACGCATCCGTCGCAGCAATGGCGAGAAGTCGGCTCCGGTGTAGCGTGAATAACCTCCCTTGCGGTCACCCTCACACTTAAGATAGTCTTCGATTAACACGTACAAAGCATACAGGTTGGCAAAACTGCTGCGCGATTTTGAGCCCCTGTTTGCGGATCGGGTCTTGTGATTCAGATATCCCAACAACGGGCTGAGCTTAATTATTGTTTCGCCGTCAGCACCGAAGTGTTTCTTAAGGACGCGCAGAATTGTTTGCGTGAATATGTGTGTCATTTCTGCGGTCTTTCGAAAAGTGTTAACTGCGCCGCAATTTCCGAACAGGCGTACTCATATATTTTGGGCTCCCGGTGGAGATGTTCGCCTTTGTAGTTGGTCGCTAATTCCAAACGGCGCAGGCCGATTTTGACGTAGGGTTCTTCAATCTCGATGCCAATGAATCGGCGTCCATACTTTTTTGCAACGAAACCCGTTGTAAACGTGCCGGCGAACGGATCAAGAACGACATCACCCGGATTGGAACTGGCAAGCACAATCCGTTCCAACAGCGCAACCGGTTTCTGCGTTGGATGTTCCTCGTATTCCGGCATCCGGTATCGGACACGCGGAAATGTCCACACATTTCCGGGCACCTTCATCGTAC
>CAZPBJ010000243.1:0-1588 GCA_964584685.1 uncultured Christensenella sp.
GGAGAGGCTGTTCGGTAAATTCTTCCGCCGGAATAGTTGCAGTGGATGGAGCAATTACAGGTGGTAAGTCATTTGCAGGAGACACATTACTAACTGAGGTCTCAGCTGCTTTGACCGGGGTCTGACCGTAGAGGGCATTTTGAATGTCGCTGCAAACTATTCTGCCGTTTGGTCCCGATCCTCTTACAAGGCTGAAGTCGATGTTCTTTTTTTCGGCAAAACGTTTCGCCCTGGGGGAGATTCTTATCCTCTGGTCGGAAGTTGCAGCAGGTTCAGTCTCTGACGGTGCCGGTGAAGCCGCTGCGATACCGGCAGTATGAACTTGCTCTTCAGGGCCGGAGACAACCTCAGCTTTTTCCGGAGGGGCCGGCTTCCCTGATGATTCAACTGACTCTCCGGCTTCGCCGATGAAAGCCACGCTGGCCAGTACCGGGACTTCAGCACCGTCGTCAAAAAGTATTTCAAGGAGAGTGCCGTCGGCCGGGGCTTCAACATCGAATGCAGCCTTGTCGGTTTCGTATGAGAACAGGATATCTCCTGTCTTCACTGTTTCACCCTTTTTCCTGAACCATTTTGTTATTATGCAGGTCTCGACCGATTGACCCTGCCTGGGCATTATTACTGCAATTGCCATTTATACTTGTTATAATAAGTTGAACAATCTCAATTATAAATAATTTCGAAAACGTTTATTTTAACGTGGTTACAAAAATAACAATAAAACTTGTATTTACAAGTCATTATTACTATATTTACAAAAAAATATTCCGGGAATGAATTCAGGCGGATCAATACCGCAGCACAGAAAGCTTTATGAGATACTGCGAAAGCACATCACGGATGGAGTTTATGCAGAGGGGGATCTTTTGCCGTCGGAGAATGAGTTGTGCAGGCTGTATGGGATGACCCGTCCGACCGTGAGGCAGTCACTGGCCGGTCTGGCCAATGATGGTTACATCAGGAAGCATCAGGGTAAGGGCAGCATAGTTCAGCTTCCTCCCAGGGAGATAGGGATATTGTCGGTATCGGGAACGACCTCTGCGGTGGGCAACAGGAATCTGAAGACAAGGATCATTGTCAGGCCGGTGCTGAAGCCGTGGCCGAAGGATTTCATGTTTTCCCTTACCGGGCTTGAAAGGGAATCAGGTTGTATCTATATGGAAAGACTCAGGCTTCTAGATGAGGCTCCCATATTCTATGACATAAGTTACATTGCAAACATAAATCTGCCCCGTATCACTGCGCGTCAGTTTGAGAACAAGTCGCTCTTTGCCATTCTCAGGGAACATTATCAGGTTGAGATAAAGGGGGGGGAGCAGAGAATACGTGCAATTTCGCCTTCTGCCAGAATCCGCAGGTTTCTTAAGCTTGAGCCCGGACAGCCTGTGCTTCATCTGGAGAGGAAGATGGTGACCAATTTCGAAGGACTCTTTGTCTATTCTTCTATATTCTGCAACACCGGAAAATATTCTGTTTTCGGAAGTTTCTGATAATTAATACTTCATTTGGATTATAACCATAAAATAGATTAATTTTATGGCTCAAATCACTTAAGCATAGTGAATCCAATCATCAACCAGTTATAAAC
>CAZPBJ010000244.1:0-1585 GCA_964584685.1 uncultured Christensenella sp.
GCTTTCTACACGCCCCTTCCAGCATCAATAATATTGCTCAATGTAGTCGTAGGCCTTATCAAAGACTTCCTTGTCTTTGATTTTATACTTAATCCAGATAACGCTACGTAGCGCCTTCTTGACCTCGTTTTTACCGGTAGTTGTCCTTTGCCAACCATCAAAGCGCACGATTTTCACAATGTCGTCAATGTCTGAGACAATGCGTTCAACGATGATAGGGGTCTTCTCGTTTCTAACACCATTGAAGAGCTCGGTAAGTGCGGCCTTGCCGTGGTCGATTTCGTCTTCAGGGACAACTTCCTTTTCTGCCTGAGCCGCTTCCTTAGCGAGCTCAAGCAGCAGCTTTAAAAACTCAATACTGGTGAGAAGTCCCTGCTCATGGCGTTCACGCAGCTCCTCCAGCTTTTCACCGAGCTTAATAAACTTCGGGTCTTTGGTATGCGCACGGATTTTAGCTACTAAGTCGATTTCTATTTTCATGGTCGTCTTTTTGACGTCCTTCTGCTGCTGAATGAATTCATCAATGAGATTGGCATCCAGCGTCAGAATATCAACGTCCTCATGGACTTCGCCAACTTCAAGGTTTTCGTGCACGAGTTCCATGGTTTTTGCGCCCAACGCAGACCAAATAAGAGCACCGCGATTATCTGTCGGCTTTACTGACTCGTAAACCTTACTAAGCCATGCGTAGTCATATTTATACTTTTCAAGGAATGGGTCAGGTGAAAGTGCATCCCATGCTCTGTTCAACACGCGATAGTCAGCGGCAAAAGTATCCTTGTCCTTATTTGTAGGGATACACTCCTGCGCTGCCAGCAAGCCTTCCCAGCCTTCAACAGTGCGGTCAACACCCATAAAATAGCTGAGGCATTTCCGAAGCAGCGCCGGGATTTGCTTTTTAACCTCTTCAATGTTTGTGATGACCTTTTTCATGCTGGACTCGTCAAAATCCAGGGCCTTTGCAACATTATCAAAAATACCAATGTAGTCGACGATTAGTCCGTGCGTTTTGCCTTCGTCGAAGGTACGGTTAGTACGGCAGATAGCCTGCAAAAGGTTATGGTCTTTCATGGGCTTGTCCAGATACATAACCTGAAGAATCGGCGCATCAAAGCCGGTGAGCAGTTTCGCCGTTACAATAACCAGCTTCAGCGGGTTGTTGCGGTCGCGGAATCTATCCAGCACTTTGCCTTCTTCATCACGACTACGGCGATATTTCTTATACATGTCGTCCTTGTCGTTATTTGTGTCCATCACGATTGTGGTGGCTTCGGGCGGCAGGAGCTTATCAAGCTCCGCCTTATAGCGCAGGCAGCATTCACGGTCATAAACTACAATCTGTCCCTTGTAACCGTTGGGCTCGATTTTTTCTTTAAAGTGTTTGACGATATGCTCACAAACCTTGCGGATACGCATTGGATCATACATGATAGCTTTCATGTTGACACGCTTCGACAATTCAGCGCGGTCAGCGTCAGACAGTGATTCTGTAAGCGCCTCGAACTCTTCATCGAGCTTTTCCTTATTTACATGCAGGTCAACGGGAACAGGCTCGAAATTCAGCGGCAGCGTAGCATTATCACGA
>CAZPBJ010000245.1:0-1126 GCA_964584685.1 uncultured Christensenella sp.
CAGGCGGGCATCAACGCGGGCCGCTTAGGCGTGATCTCCGCGATGAAAGCCGCCGCGCAAGCTGCTGTTGCCGCGGCGAAGGCGCAGCTGAAGATCGCTTCCCCGTCCGGCGTGTTCCGCGACGAGATAGGCCGCATGACCATGAAGGGCTTCGGGCAGGGCGTGCTGCTGGAAAGCCGCGCGCAGGCCAAGGTCATCCAAAACGCCGCGACATACCTGACGGGCGAGGCGAAGGCCGGAAGCATTTCCACAACCAGCAACGACAATCGCCGGACCTACAACCAATCCAGCAACGTGAACCTGACCGGCAACACCTTCTATATCCGCGATGCGCAGGACATCCAGTCGCTCTCCGTCGAGATCGCGGCGCTGACCAAGCGCCAGCAGCGTGGGCGCGGCTTGAGAATGGCATAAGGCTTGACTTGACTTTATCTGCGTTGCAACATTGCGGAAAGCACACTTATAAATAGAAGGAACGGCTACAGCGCCTGTGATGAACGGGCGTTTTTTCTATGTCTGGAGGGCGATGGAATGAACGATTGGTTTTCATGGAATGGCGTGCGCTGTGCCGATTACGGTATCCGCGTCTCCGAGCAGCCACCCATAACGATCCCAGCCGAGCGGGCGACGTATACAAATGTCCCCGGTCGCTCCGGCAGTCTGACAACGCTCGAGGGAGATTATGTGTATGACGACCAGATACTTACGGCCACCTGCTTCATCTCGGACATAAGCCGAATCACGGAGATTTCTGCATGGCTGAAAGGCTCCGGCAAAGTCACCTTCGCCAACCGGCAGGGTGGCTTTTACTATGCCCGGATCGTCAACCAGATCGCTCTGGAGCAAATCCTGCGGGGGAACCTGCACCGGCGCTTCACAGTCAGCTTTCGCTGTCAGCCCTTCTTCTACTTAACAGGCATCGCAGACACCACCGTGAGCACTTCTGGCACCTACATCAACAACCTGGGCAGCGTGTTCTCTGAGCCCCTGCTCAGGGTCAGCTTAACCGGGGACGCCCAGATCACCCTGGGGGCAAGCTACATCGAGCTGGTCGGGCTGACTGGTGTGGTGACCATCGACACGCCACTCAAGGAAACCTACAAGAACTACACCTCTTACAACCAGC
>CAZPBJ010000245.1:1136-1581 GCA_964584685.1 uncultured Christensenella sp.
TGGCACGCAAACGCTGTGCCACCCATCACGCTGACCACCTCTCCGAGCACAATCACCAACCCCGGCAGCGCGCCTTCGGAGCCGGTCATTACGGTTTTCGGCTCCGGGGAGATCACACTCATGGTGGGGTTGACCATCGTGGAACTCGAGGGAATCTCCGGTAGCATCACGCTGGACACGCCGCTCATGGAGGCGTACTCCGGCGTATCCAGCCTGAACAATTCCATGAGTGGCGATTTTCCTACGCTTGCGCCGGGGATGAACGCGGTGAGTTGGAGCGGCAACGTAACCAAAATCGAGGTGCGGCCCAACTGGCGATTTTTGATATAAAAAGCCCCGAAGCATCGTGCCTCAGGGCCATTACTCTGTCAGGAGCCGTACCGAGTAAGATAATCAGCTGCGGAAATGACCAGAGGATCCGGCGGGAAATGCCTGGCGTTCCCAG
>CAZPBJ010000246.1:0-1580 GCA_964584685.1 uncultured Christensenella sp.
TTGACCTTTCCCTGCTGGGTTTCAGCGACGCGGAGATGAACAAACTCATGGGCGGCATGGAAAATGCCAAAGACGACGATTTCGACGTGGATGCCGAATTGCGAAAACCAACCGTCTCCAAACTCGGCGATCTGTGGTTGCTGGGCAACCACCGTCTGGTTTGCGGCGACAGCACCCAACCTGAAACGTATACCTTGCTCATGGATGGAAAACCAGCCAATCTTGTCGTCACGGACCCGCCTTACAACGTCGACTACGAGGGTAGCGCAGGGAAGATCAAAAACGACCATATGGCCACAGATGCGTTTTATCAATTCCTGCTTGCGGCCTTTACCCAGATGGAAAAGGTCATGGCGCAGGATGCCAGTATCTATGTGTTCCACGCTGACACCGAAGGGCTGAATTTCCGAAAGGCCTTCACGGATGCGGGGTTCTATCTGTCGGGTACGTGCATCTGGAAAAAGCAGAGCCTGGTGCTTGGCCGCTCGCGTGATCAGTGGCAGCATGAGCCCTGGTATGCCGACCGGAAGCAGACGACGATCTGGGAGTTCGATAAGCCCCGTAAGAACGGGGAGCATCCCACGATGAAGCCGGTCCCACTCCTGGCCTATCCCATCGTCAACTCGTCCATGACGGGTTGTGTAGTGCTCGATCCTTTCGGCGGCAGCGGCTCAACGCTCATTGCCTGTGAGCAGACCGGGCGTGTTTGCAGGATGGCTGAGTTGGACGAACGGTACTGTGATGTGATTGTTCGCCGCTTTCATCAAAATTACCCGGATCAGCCGATCTACCGAAACGGAGAACGGATCGATCCAGAAGTGACATTGAACCAGTCAAGAGATTCAGTACCGCTTGGAAGCGGTGAAAGTAGCAGCCGATGAAACGAATGATGATTAGGTCCAGTTGTCAGCGGAGGATCTGTCTGCTGAGCGCGCTGTGCATCCTGCTGGTTTTTTCCATAGGGGCGCCGGCTTCTGCGGAGGAAGCCGGACAGCTCTTTTCAGTCCAGATTGCCTCTGGGACGCTGAACATCCGGGACAGCCCCGATTTGAGCGGAGAGGTCATCGGTTGGCTATACCCGGATGACACGGTAGAGGTTACAGGTTTTAGCGGCGGCTGGGCACATGTGGTAGCTGCTGTTGAAGCTGGTGAAGGCTGGGTAAAATCCGAATACCTGACTACGAAACCTGGCATCGGCGGTGAATATGTAAACGATAGCGGAGGGCGGGTGCGCGTGCGCTGCGGCGTAGGCGGAAAGGCCATCGGCTGGATCAAGGCCGGCAAGATCGTAACTGTCACAAGTTGGGCCGAAGATGACGAAGGCCAGGAATGGGCGTTTATCGGAGAGGGATACGTGCTTGCGCAATATTTACGGGCACAGTAGAAGGCACTGCTCGACTACGGTTCCCCTTGCATGGTAGATATCCTATCCATGTTGTGGCACGATGAAAGTCTTTGTTCACAAAAGAGCTTGCGGCTCAACCTCTGAAAGGGTGCGAGCCAACGCTTCTTCGGCAAGCAAAAAGATGAGATATTGCTTGCTATTTCGGGGCAGTTGATCCATGTATGTAAGCAACCCA
>CAZPBJ010000247.1:0-1345 GCA_964584685.1 uncultured Christensenella sp.
GGCAATTACGGGGTTGAAATGTTTACCCCTGTCATTAATCTGCCGCAATGTGCAATTCTCGGAGTTTGTACAATAATCAACAGGCCGGCTGACCTGGGCAACAACATTTTCGGATTTGTTCCTTACATGGGACTCTCCCTAACCTACGACCACAGAGCCGTCGACGGCGGTCCGGCTACTTTGTTCCTCAGGGAAATAAAGGAACAGATAGAAAAATTCAGCTATTAACGGATTAACAACAAAATAAATCAAAATACAACAAAACCTTCTAACATGCCAAAAAGTCAGTATATCAGTCCGGAAGAGGTTCGCAGACCCCGTTTCATTGAATTCGGAAAGATCCCGGTAAACCAGTACGGTAAAACCATCGAAGAGGAAAGAGCTAATTTCGATACCGTGGATTTTCTCAGGATCTATCACGACATGGTGATAATCAGGGAATTTGAGACTATGCTTAACCTCATCAAGACTACTAACGAATACAGGGGAATTCCATATAACCATCCCGGACCCGCTCATCTTTCAATCGGTCAGGAGGCATCAGCCGTCGGAATGGCTTACAACCTTGGAATAGACGACTATATTTTCGGTTCTCACCGAAGCCACGGAGAGATCCTGGCTAAAGGTCTTTCAGCAATCGACAAGCTCGGTGAGGATGATCTTTACATGGTGATGAAAGACTATTTCGGAGGAAGGACACTGAAGGTGGTTGAAAAAGATTTTAACGGTCCGGTTAAGGATCTGGCAAAGCATTTTCTGCTTTACGGTGCCCTGGCAGAGATTTTTGCCAGGGAAAATGGTTTCAATAAGGGACTGGGTGGTTCTATGCATGCTTTTTTCACTCCTTTCGGAATATATCCGAATAATGCCATAGTGGGAGGTTCCGGAGATATCTCGGTTGGTGCAGCCCTTTACAAGAAGATCAACCGCAAATCAGGTATAGTGGTCTGTAACATAGGAGACGCATCGATGGGATGCGGACCGGTATGGGAAGGCATCACGTTTGCTACAATGGACCAGTACAGAACTCTCTGGGAAGGTGAATACAATGGAGGCCTGCCACTGATCTTCAACTTCATGAACAACCTTTACGGTATGGGAGGCCAGACCATGGGCGAAACCATGGGCTACGGCATACTGGCCAGGATCGGAGCCGGAGTGAATCCTGAAATGATGCACGCCGAAAGAGTCGACGGCTATAACCCGCTGGCTGTTATAGATGCATTCAGAAGAAAAATGGAAATCCTGCGCCAGAAAAAGGGACCTGTCCTGCTAGACACACTCACATACAGAATAAGCGGACACTCCCCTTCAGATGCATCGTCGTACAGATCCAGGGAGGAGG
>CAZPBJ010000247.1:1356-1580 GCA_964584685.1 uncultured Christensenella sp.
AAATAAGAGAGTATGCAACTGAACTTATGACTCATATTCTCAGTCTTGCCATAAATGACGAAATATCTCCGCGAATCAACCTCGATGCAAATCCCGACGAGATTGGCAGGATGATGTTTTCCAACCAGTCGGCCGACAGGATGGAGGACAGAACTCCCGAAGTACTCATTCCGATGGAGGAAAACCCCAGGGTTAAATCCCTCAAAGGAAAAGAAAGGTTCTAT
>CAZPBJ010000248.1:0-1579 GCA_964584685.1 uncultured Christensenella sp.
TTAAGAAGTCCATTTGCATCACCTTTCAAGATGTCATAGCCAATTGTTATCATAGCATGGTCTATGCAACTCCGCAAGCGACAGCATGCAAAACAAGCGAGGTATCACATTGAAGGAAGCCCTTTACGTCGATAATGCCTTCTGGAGGTCAGAGGCGACAGAAAGCCTGCGGCAGACCCTCGCACAGGCCGCTTTGCGCCAGGGCATCAAGCTTGCGCACCGCACAAACGCTGACTTTTTAAAAGAGGACAGCTTTACGCGTCTGCCGCCGGCTGCTTTGTTCTGGGATAAGGATCAGCGCCTGGCGAAGACGCTTGAGTCCGAGGGCCTGCGGCTGTTCAATCCATCCGAGGCTATCCGCCTTTGCGATGATAAAACGCTGACCTGGCTTCATCTGAAGGATCAGGGCATCCCGATGCCCGACACAATGCTCTGCCCGTTCACATTCGGGAACGTCGGATACACCCGGACTGAGTTTATTGAGGACGCGGCGCAGCGCCTCGGACTGCCTTTTGTGATCAAGGCAGGCTGCGGATCCTTCGGCGCCCAGGTATTCCTGGCGCATACGGTTGATGAAGCGGCCCAGCGCGTACGCGCGATGGCGGGCGAGCCTGTCTTGTTCCAGCGATTTATCAGGGAAAGCGCCGGCCGGGATCTGAGGCTGTATGTCGTAGGCGGGAGGGTGATCGCGGCTATGGAACGCGTGAACCTCGCGGGAGATTTCCGGGCCAACATCGCCGGCGGCGGTTCGGCCAACAGGCATGAGGTGAGTGCTGAGGAATCCGCTATTGCCCTGTCAGCCTGCGAAAAGCTGGGACTGGATTTCGGCGGCGTGGATCTGCTCCAATCAAAGGACGGGCCTCTTCTGTGCGAGGTCAATTCCAACGCCCATTTTACAGCCCTGAGAGAGCTATGCGGCATTAACCCCGCCGATCATATCATTGCCCGGCTGAAGGAGGCCCTTGCATGACAGGCTGGCTGATCTACGATGGAAGCAATATCGACAGAAACCGCTTTTTTATCGACCGTTGGATGGACGCCGCGAACAGGCGCGGGGTCACGCTGACCCTGGTAACCGCGCAGGAGATCAGCTGGGGCGTTCGGGAGGGGGAGCATTTTCTGATGCTCGGCCTTCGTGACGCCCGTCCGGATTTCGCCGTCATGCGAGCACCTTATCCCCTGCTCAGCGCTCATTTTGAGCGGATGGGCATCCCCTGCTTTAACAACGCCAAGGTGGCCGATATCTGCAATGACAAGCAGAAAACGCACAGCCTGCTGGCGGGTGAGCTGCCCATGATTCCGACCGCGTTTTTAACCCCATCGGCCTTCCTGAGCCCCTTCCCCTACCCCGTCGTTGTCAAAGGCGCGCACGGCTGCGGGGGGCGCGCTGTCCGCCTGGCCCGTGACGGCAGGGAGTTTCAGGAGGCCGTCCAAGCGATCAGCCCGGACACGCTGGTCGTGCAGCCCTTGTGCGACGAACCGGGAAAGGATCTGCGGGTCTATGTGCTGGGCAACCGGATCATCGCCGCGATGCTGCGTTTCCAGGAGAGCGATTTTCGCAGCAATGTGGGTCTGGGCG
>CAZPBJ010000249.1:0-1569 GCA_964584685.1 uncultured Christensenella sp.
CAATGCTGCCAAAGTCAATTTTCAGCATCATGGGGAAAATCATGATCCAGATTAAAATGGCTATTGGTATTGACACATTGGCATACTCAAGTTTTCCCAGAGTTTCAGGAACAAGGGGGAGGTATTTCCCAATGCCAATTCCTGCAATAATGCATAAAACCACCCATAAAGTGAGGTAACGGTCAAAAAACGATATCCCTTGCAGCTTTCTCATTGGCGAATTGTCATCTTAAAATTCGTAATATTAACTCAAATTGCGGTCTACAAAGCACCGAAAATTGATCCTGATATGGTGGCCATCACAATTACAAGCAACACATAAACTACGGTTTTCTGGGTTCCGAGGATTCCGCGGATCACCAGCATGTTGGGCAGGGAGAGAGACGGACCGGCCAGCAGCAGGGCCAGGGCCGGACCTTTTCCCATACCGGAAGCCATTAATCCCTGTAAAATGGGAACTTCCGTCAGGGTGGCGAAATACATGAAAGCGCCTACCACCGAGGCAAACAGGTTGGAAAACACCGAATTGCCCCCCACCAGTGCGGATATCCACTCGTTGGGGATCACTCCCGGGATGGAAATGCCATCGTGCGTTGATCCCAGCAGGAAACCTGCGATTACCACCCCAAAGGCCAGCAGGGGCATGATTTGCTTGGCAAAATCCCAGGCCGAAAGGGTCCATTCTTTATTTTCGGGATCGTTCTGATCACGCAGGGTAATTATGCTAAGGGCGGCGATGGCCACCAGCATGGGCACCAGCGGGGCCAGTTTGGCATTTTCAATCAGGGTAAAGGCCGGCACCGCGGATAAACCCGTCGCCACGATGGCTCCCACCACCCACTGCCACTTGATTTTCAGAATGTAAATCAGGGAATAACCCAGTACCAGTCCGAAGAAGGCGGTAATAGTCCATTTGTTGGCCCAGATAAAATACCAGGCACCGGTTGTCTCTTCCGAAGAAGGGGCTCCCCAGTTGGCAAAGACCAGGATCAGCACCAGGGTAAAAAAATGGAGGGAGGTTTGCCACATGGGCCGTTTTTCCGGCGGAGCTTCGAAATTCATCTGCTCCTCTTTTTTAGCTTTTTCCTCTTTCCGATAAATGATCGACATGATGGAGCCGATGACAACGGCAAAAACCACCGCTCCGATGGTCCGTGCCACCCCCATTTCAAAACCCAGGATCCTGGCCGTCAGTATGATGGCCAGAATGTTAATGGCCGGACCGGAATAAAGGAAAGCTATGGCGGGTCCCAGTCCGGCACCCCGCTTGTGAATGCTCGAGAAAAGCGGCAGGATGGTACAGGAACAAACAGCCAGGATGGTTCCCGATACCGATGCCACGGTATAGGCCAGCCATTTTTTGGCGTTGGCCCCGAAATATTTCAGCACTGCACCCTGGCTCACAAATACCGAGATCACCCCGGCAATAAAAAAGGCGGGCAAGAGGCACAGCACCACATGCTCCCTGGCATACCATTTTACCAGGTCAAAGGTGGCAGCAATGGCCGTATTGAAACGGGCACTTTCGATGGGCAGGAAAAAGGCCGCCGCGAAGACGACGATGATCCA
>CAZPBJ010000250.1:0-1564 GCA_964584685.1 uncultured Christensenella sp.
TGCCCTGTTGCCCAATAGATCTATCGGCTGCTTGCGGCGTAAATCAATTACAATGGTTCCATACGATAACCCTTTACGCCAAGCCCAGTCATCAATGCCTATCTCTTCCACATCTTGACAGGAAGAGGGACGTAAACGGTGCAGGTCTCTCAAGATTGTTGAACGGCTCAGAAAAATGCCACTAAAGGATAAAAGCTTGCTCGCCATTGCACAAGACACGGAAAGTCCCTGACGTATTACGGCTGTTTCACATCTGCGGGTACGGCGACGATAGCGAAAGATCTCATTACCGGGTTGTTCGGCAAAGGTCCTTTTGGAACAAGTGGTGTTTTTACAAAAGAACTTCCTTACCTCCAAAGTCAACAAGACCTCCCTACCTAGAATGGAAAGATCATTCACATCTCTTTGATAACGGCTATGGACGTGCTTGCTTTTATAACCACAATATGGACAAAGAGCCGAGTGATCGGAGGATTTGCAATAAAAATGAAGCCTGTTCTCAAATTGATCGACGTTCTCTACGTGTAATCCCGATGAGTTGTACAAGTTGGATATGCCAAAGCTTTCATGATAGTTTATATTGGAGGATGACTCAAGGTCTGATTTTTTTGTTGTATTTTTATTACCGATAGGATATTCCGACATGATTTTCGCTTTGTGTTTGGCGATATAAAGTTACTGAAAATCAGGAGAATATCCTATTATTTTATCTACTATTTCATTGATTGTCAGACATTAAATTGATGGCTTGTCCTGGTCTTTCATAAATTAAAAAATCCACATCTTTCAAGCGATTTCACACAAAATTGGGGATGGAGGTTTTCAACTAATTTAAAGAAGAACCAAATAGGTTTACAGTAATTGTAAATTAGAATCAGGACAATGAAAACAAAATTAAACAGATTTCCGGACGACTTACAATATCAGATCGTCCAAGAGTACTTAACTACTGAAATAACTTATGATGAGTTAAAAGAGAAATATAATTTTGGAGGGAATAACAACATTCGTAATTGGATGACTAAATTTGGCATTTCAAAGCAGGATGTTGAACAGATAAAGCAGGATAGAATTATGGCTACAGACAGTTCAAAGAGTCCCAGGGAGCTTGAATTGGAGCATAAGATCCGCCTATTGGAGGACGAGCTTAACAAGAAGGAGCTCAAAATAGCTGCTCTAAGCACGCTGATTGATATTGCAGAGCGTGACTTGAAGATTGATATAAAAAAAAAGCGTGGTGCCAAACAATAAACACGCTTCGCATGTCTCGTCCTGAAATAGGTGGTTCTTCTTTAAATTAGTTGAAAACCTCCATCCCCAATTTTGTGTGAAATCGCTTGAAAGATGTGGATTTTTTAATTTATGAAAGACCAGGACAAGCCATCAATTTAATGTCTGACAATCAATGAAATGGTAGATAAAATAATAGGATATTCTTCTGATTTTCAGTAACTTTGTATCGCCAAACACAAAGCGAAAATCATGTCGGAATATCCTAGCCGTTGGAATCATTGTAATTGATTTACGCCGCAAGCAGCCGATAGATCTATTGGGCAACAGGGCA
>CAZPBJ010000251.1:0-1563 GCA_964584685.1 uncultured Christensenella sp.
CCTCGTAATTTTCCTCTTGACACCTCTGCCAAAACAAGCGAAAATGAGGACAACAATCGAAGGGAGGGTTGCACATGGATCGATGGATGGAACGCTTTCAGCTTCCGATGTTGGCAGGTGAAATCTTGCTAACCAACGGAGCAGAAATCTTTCGAGTCGAACAAACCATTGAACGTATGGCAAGGGCTTTAGGTGCACAAAGAGTCGATGTTTTAGCAGTCTTGTCCGGCATACAAGCAAGCTTTTCGATGAATCAACAAGTTTACACCTATATCAGAAGAGTTAAAATGAGACGAACCGGATTACGATTGATTGCACAAGTAAATCATATATCTCGTGAATTTTGTAATAACAATCTTTCGTATGAAGATGCCTTATTTCAACTAAATGAACTCTTAGTTGCCCCTCCTCACTCTTTTCCATTAAGAAAAGCGATAGCCTCTGCTTGCGGTGCTTTTGCTTTCTCCCTCCTTTTCCAACTTCGTATGCCTATTCCCCTCTTCTTTGCTACAATGAATGGTTTTTTTGCCAGCTTAATGGTCGATCTTTTAAATAAATGGAAAATACCCGAATATCTTTCGACCTTTCTCACCAGCTTCGTTTTGGCCACGGTGACCCTTTTATATCCCTCACTCGCACAAACTGCGGTAGACCGAGTTCTTTTGGCGGCCTTATTTCTTCTCTTGCCGGGTGTCCCTCTTACCACAAGCATCCGAGAACTAACAAATGGGGACTTGATTAGCGGCACAGCTCGATTATCGGAAGCTATGATTTCTTTAATTACCATTGCGGCAGGAGTGTATACTGCTTTTACAATTTTGCATGGGAGGTTATAGTCATGGAACTTGATTTCCTCTTTGCCTTCCTTGCTGTCGTTTGCTACGCTTATTTGTTCGATGTTCCTTTACGCCCCACTCTAATCGCTGGAATTTCCGGTTCTTTAGCTTGGATGATGTCTAAATATTGGATATCACACGATATTTTTGGAACAGCTTTCGCTGCGTTCACCATTGGTGTTATCGCTTATCTCTTTGCACCTCGCTTACACCAACCGGTCACCACTATGATTATCCCCGCCATTATTGTTTTAGTTCCGGGAGCTGCTGCTTATAACGCTTTGCGATTTGCTATTGAAGGAAATTCAAGCTTAGCCGGCCAAGGTGTCATCAGCGTCATCTCCTCAACTTTGGCCATTGCCGGTGGATTGAGCGTTTCAGAATTGATTATGCTCCGCTTTAATCGAAGTTGGAGAACTTTTTGGGAACATCGTCGTCAAAAGAAAAATCAATAAACAGATCACCGGCTCGATTAAATCGAGCCGGTGATCTGTTTATTGAAAATCCTATACTTCAAGAACTTCAGGTGCAACTTCACCTAGATATTTCTTAAACCAATTCATCATATAATCCAGTCGGGTCAAACGATTCGCTGGTTTTCCGCCACCAGACAGCTTGTGATTTTCACCTTTAAAGATGACCATTTCAGTCTCAACCCCTAATGGTTTCAGAGCAACATAGAATTGTTCTGCTTGCTCTAAGGGGCAACGGAAATCTTGATCACTAT
>CAZPBJ010000252.1:0-1558 GCA_964584685.1 uncultured Christensenella sp.
GCTCACTTCTGTCCCCTCAAAAGAAATCATGACTGGCAAAATCATCGGTAATCTGAGCATCGGCTTTACCGAAATTGGTGCCTGGGTACTACTGCTCGCCATCGCAGGGTTTATCTTCCGCAACAAGTTGGAATTCCTGATGGGTCTGGATATCTCATTCTCTTATGTGGCTGTCAGCATCGCTTTGACGATCTTTTCGTTCATCTTTTCTGCCGCACTTATGGTGACGATTGGCGCCATGATGACCAGTTCAGCAGAGGCGCAGGGAGTAAGCGGAATGATGGTGATACCCATGATGTTGCCTGTCTATCTATTTGGAACCTTCATGAACAATCCGAACGGAATTTTCCCAAGGATTTTGAGCTTTTTCCCTCTCAGCTCACCTTTAGCGATCGCGCTTCGCATGGCAGTCGGCACAGTATCGAGAACGGAAATCTTGCTCGCCTTTGTAGTGATTGTTTTAATGACCTTGCTAATGGTCTGGTTTGCTGCATCTGCGATCAAACGCGGCATGCTCCACTTTACCCCTCGTCTCTTGCTCCGAAGGAAATTCAACAAGGAGACACCTAATGCGTAACATTTTTATGGTTTGTAAATTCGAATTTCTGACGGTTCTACGACGCCGGGCATTTATCCTTAGCTTGATCCTGGTACCCCTCATCCCCGCGTTACTTTTAGGCGCGATGAAACTATTCAACCAGGGTGAATCCCCGTCCATCCAGGAAATGATCATGCAGGAAGTTGGAAGCCCCCTGCCGATTGGAGTAGTGGACCTGGGTAATGTGATCAAAGATTATCCTGATTGGCTCACACAAGGCAGATTCGTACCGGTAGCCTCAGAGGACGAAGCACGTTCAAAAACCGCTGCAGGTCAGTTACAGGGTTTTTATGTGATCGAACCTGGCTATCTTGAAACCGGTAAAATGCGGTTCATCAAACCTCAAGTTGGCATGCTCACTGAACTTTTGCAAAAGAACATGCTCCAGGATTTGATCAACTACAACCTGCTTGGTGCCAACCAGGATCTCTTCTTGCGGTATATGAACCCTGCCTCTTTCACTTATGAATACTTCAATCCGGAAACAGCAGACACCCGCGACCAATCCAGTGGTGCCACCTATTGGGTTCCTTACGCAGTCACCATGTTCTTCTATATGTTTATTATCATTAGTTCCGGCTTGATGTTTAATGCCGTTACAAAGGATAAAGAGAATAAAACGATCGAAATGCTTCTTTCTTCGGCAAATCCTTTGGATTTGTTTATCGGGAAGATATTGGCATTTGGCTCATTAAGCCTGCTACAGATTTCTGTTTGGCTGGGTACATTAGTGCTGCTCCTTAACCGAGGTTCATCAATTCTGTCCTTTTTGGGAGATTTCAGTATACCTAAAAGTGTGTTCTTGGCTGGTGTGCCCTTCTTTATCTGCGGCTTTTTACTGTATGGCAGTATGATTGCGGGGATTGGCGCTATGGCACCAAACCTGCGGGAGGGTAACCAGTTCGTATCAATATTATTGATCCCATTAATCTTTTGTGTCATGTCAATGAGTCAATTGAT
>CAZPBJ010000253.1:0-249 GCA_964584685.1 uncultured Christensenella sp.
TAGCTGACCATACCATTGTGCAATGCCATCCCGCAGGGTCGAGGTAAGTACCTGCGGGAAACCCAAGAAAACGTGACAAGCAGATACGCTCAAACTGTGCATTGAATGCCCATTTTGTAACGGCAGGGTCAGACAAAGCGGATATGATAGCCGGAGGAATTCTCTCTCCGCAGGCAAGGTCTATAAGCTGCACTTCGCCGCAGTCTATGGAGTAGCCAAAGAGCAGCACTTCAAAGTCATCACCCTCGG
>CAZPBJ010000253.1:259-1557 GCA_964584685.1 uncultured Christensenella sp.
CAATGCTGATAGCTTTCAAAGAATCACATCCTTCCTGACACGGAAAGGGATGCGGAAAAGCTCCGCCGCCCGCCGTGAGTGCCGTTTTGTCTATGCGAGGAAATCGTCATCCTCTAAGGATGTGAAGTCATCAGATGCTGAGGTTCTGCTGCCGAGAGGCTCGCCGTCCTTGATTTTCTGGATATTGCCGAGACCGCAGGCAACACCCTTGTTGCCGTTTGAGTTGAAAGCGTAGAAGTTGAGCGACACCCTTCCGTAGCAGCCGCTGTAGACTTCATCACGGTCAAGGATAGGCTTGACTGCTTTGTCCACAATCTGAGGGGCGGTAGTGCTGTTGGCATTAACGAAGTAGTGCCCTTTATACGCCTCATCTTCACGCTCGATGTCGCCGTCACGAAGAGGTAGTTTAATAGCGGCCATATTCGGCTTCTTGCCGCCGAACTTCGCGATGCCTTCTTCTATAGCGGCATCCACCGCTGCTTCAATTGCCTTGATGGTTTCCTTGTCGGTCTTAGGAATAAGTACGGAAACGCTGTATTTCTCCGTACCGCCGTTGATGGATACGGGTTCCCAGCCGTGAAAATAGCTGAAACGAGTGTTAACACCGGTTACTACCTTGGTTTTGCTGTTATTCTGATTTGCCATATTATTCATCCTCCATAATTTCAATAAAATCCTTGTTTGCGTTTGATACGTTTATAGCCGGCCGTTTATCCGAAACGGGAACGAGAGTCGGCTTGCCCGGTGGTTTATATACGAGGTCACCGAGAACCTCATTGAACTTGGCTTTGCCCATCAGCTTTTCAAATTCCGTAAGCGTGATAAGGCTCTGCCTGTAGATGTCCTTATAGCCATTGACCTTTGCAGCTTCGGCAACGGCATCTTCATCTTTAAATTTCCTAACGCTGCGGCCAGCCACGACTTTGTAGCCAGACCACGCTTTTCCGTGGTTGACGGCGGCATCGGTAGCGTAGGCAAGTAGGTCATTTGCCCATTTGGTGATATCGCTCAGTTTCCCTAAGACTTCCTCGATTTCCGCATCTGATAAGAGCGGTGGGAGACGGAATTCGGATTGTGCCAGCTTCAGCTTTTCTTCGGCTCTTGCACGGCACCTCACAGCGGCACGGCAGAAAGTACACCAGTCTCCGGGACAATATTCGCCTTCGCCCTTAAATGCGAGGTCAGCTTTTGGCTTTAACTCGTATTCCGCCCAGTCTCTCAGTTCATCCACCGGAATAGTCCATGTGCTGACATTATCTCTACGGGGTTGGAAAATGGTCATAGAAACTTCTGTAATG
>CAZPBJ010000254.1:0-1557 GCA_964584685.1 uncultured Christensenella sp.
GGTCACAAAGCGGTTAACCCCAGCGGAAGGTAAGGAGATCGACTTTGCGGGAGCAGCTCCGAGCAGACCCAGCATCAAACCACACACCATCAGGACTCTGATGAGCGGTAGTACATGCTGTCTTTTGGTCTGACTAAACATGCTCTCCTTTACAATTTTACGGATACCCTGGCGACGTGGATGTTGGGGTGTAGAAAGCCGCCGTCGGTATCGGGTAGGGTTCAGAACGCGTGGCAGTCGGCGTCCTGGTCGATGTTGAGGTGGCGGTTGGCTGACCGCGTTGTGTTGGTGTGCGCGTCGCGGTCGGCTGGCCGATGGGTGTGCTGGTTGGCCTTACCGGCACGTAACCAGTCGCCTGGGAGGTTTGCGTCAGCGCGACGGCAATGGTCACCTGGGCTTCGTAGGTCAGGACGATCTCCCCGAGGGGTGAAGGTTCGCTGATCGCCGCCAATGCCTGCTCAAACACCTGCGCGACTTCCTCTTCGCGCGGAAGCAGGACGGTAGTTTGGGTGTTATCAGGCAATTCCCACTGGCTTAGCTGCTCCCATCCAAGCACGAAGTAGCTCACCCGATCCGGGTCCCCGAGGCGCAGCGCCAGGGGAACGCGAAGCAGGAGGTCGAGCAGGGAGATGTCGGTTTCGAGTTGATCCTGGTAGGAGGCATACAAAACCGGCAGCCGGGCTAATCTGCCATTTTGAACTAATTTGGTAAAGAGCAACTGCAAAATCTGCTGCTGACGGCGGGTGCGGTTGACCTCGTCGCCCCCATCATACGCAACGTAACAATACGCCTTGTCGCCGTTCATGCGGTGCGTGCCGGCGGGCAAGCCGCCACACGCATCCCGGATCGGAAACAGGACGCTAACGTCCAACCCGCCCAGATCATCCACCAACCACTTGAACTCGGTTGGGTGGACGAGAACGAACTTGTCAGGGCGGATGCCAAAGTTGTATGCAAGCGTATTGCGTACAAGTTCCATGCCGCCCAGGGCATAAGCCGTGTTGAGCCGCTGCATCGTGTGCCCGGGGAGGTAAACGAACAAGCTGCCCGGGATGGAGATGACGCTCGCTTTGGAAAGCCGTTCATTGATCAGCAGCAGATGGATGGCATCCGTGCGACCGCTGAAAGGCTTTTCAGCTTCCGTTCCGAGGAGCAGCCAGATTCTCACATCTTCATCCAGCTCCAGCCTGGGTGTGGCAGGCGGGATGGCGGTGGAGGCAGGGCTGCTTGGCGGCGCAAAGGTCGGCCAGGGTTCCGGGGTGGGCGTGGCGCTGGGTTGTGGGAATGCGGTGGGTGTGGCGGAAGACCAGGGAGTGAGAGTTTGATCACCTTCGTTTATTGGAGGTCTGCCCCCACCAGAACCGCAGGCATTCAGCATCAGCACCAGAGCAACTAACACTCCGGCAACAAGCAAAGCCTTGACACGGCGATGAATTGGTAAGGTTCCGGTCGTTTTCATAGCGTTACGCAGGGTGAATCGACACCCCACCAGAATAAAGATTATAGCATAGCCGAGGGGAGTCAAGAATATCTGAGTCAGTGATGCAATTTGTTGAG
>CAZPBJ010000255.1:0-1554 GCA_964584685.1 uncultured Christensenella sp.
AAATAAAACGCGCGCTGGAAACGGAAAAGGACAAGGCCAAAGAAACCCAGGCCAATGTGAACAAACTTACAGAAAAGGAACGCGCCCTCAACTCCGAAATGGCCAAGGCGGAAGACAGCATTGCCGGGATGCAGAAGAAAATAGACCAGCAGGAAAAAGAGCTGGCGAAAATAGAATCGGCACAGGGGATAAATCAGCGCCAGTATGACGACTTGATTGTGAACAGGTCTAAAACCGAAGCCGACCTCGCGGAACTGATGCGTTTTCTATGGCCGGTGTTTGTGAACCAGGAAACTTTCGGAGCCCGTGATGGCATGGCCTGGGCCGAGGCGGAACGGGACTACCTGTGGACGGCGGAAATAATGCGCCAAATTGCTGACCGTCAACGCGAATTGAGGGAACAGGAGTCGGCCATTTCCGACTCGCTGACCAGAAGGGAAAGCCTCGCCTTGCAACTCAGGGAGCAACTGGGCGCCATAAACAAAGATAAGGACAAACTGCTTGAGAACAAACTGCGCTTCCAGCGTGAGCTAAGCGCCGTGCGGAAAGATAAAAAAGACGCCGAAGCCCAGGTGAAAGAGGTGCTCTCCACCATTCAAAGCCTGAACATCCGGCTTGAAAAGGCGAACAAGCCCAAAAACGAAATTGAGAAACCGGCGGCCGGGGGCAAGGGCAAAATGCCCTGGCCCGCCTCAGGCCAGGTGGTTGCGAAATACGCCCCGTCGGGCTCCCCGCCGGTGAACGGCATCGGCCTTGCCCTCAACAATGGCGATGTGGTCAAGGCTGTGTCGTGGGGCAAGGTTGTGCACAACGACATCCTGCGCGGAATGGGGCGGGTGGTGGTGCTCCTTCACGACAAGGACTACTACACGGTTTACGCCTATCTTGACGAAAGCAATCTTAGAATAGGGCAGGAAGTAAAGCAGGGCCAAACCCTTGGCACAGCGGGTTATTACCCCCCGGCCAAAGGGGCCGGAACCTATTTTGAGTTGCGCTACCACCAGAAACCCATCAACCCGAACAGCTGGCTTGCCGCCCGCTGAACACCCCCACAGCCTCGCAAACCAGACTTCCACCTTCAAACAACATTTTCCGCACAAAAAGATAAGAATAAAAACAACGCCTGGAATCGGTTAATCTAAGACAAGGCAGTACTCTTCACGGTTTTAAAACGCGGGAAATCCAGGCCTATAGCGGCGCATATCCCTTTACGGATATGCGATATCCTCAAGGGGATATTTAAAGAAAAAAAGCTGCTTGAAAAATTTTTATCTAGTGTTTCCAGGCTCTTGTAATTCGATGCAAGAAATTTTTCCCGTTTTTCCCTAAAAACACTTTACATTTTTAAAAACATGTATATTATTTAAATTAATGGTGCTTCGGCATCTCCAGATGATTCTACGCTCGGACCTCAAGACTGCGGGCTTAATTGGTCGTGGTGTTGGAAGTTCGTGTCAGAACCCCCTCCCGCTTGTAAAGCTTCAGCGTACCTGGATATTTAAAAAAAACGCCAAATGCGTAGAGTTCATTTTTTGAATGAGCCCGAAGCCTTTG
>CAZPBJ010000256.1:0-1546 GCA_964584685.1 uncultured Christensenella sp.
CGGAGTTTGACGGCCTGGCGGTGCAGGTGATCCTCGACTTTGAAGGCAGGGAGCTTAAGGAAACAACGCTGAAGCTGATCCCCGTGCTGACCACCGGAACCAAGCCGGCCAACGATTTCCGCCCCATCCCCGCGCAGGGAGAGGATAAAGCGAGGATCCTGGAACTGGTGCAAAATGACAGCCCGGAGCTGAAGATCGAGGAGATCATGACATTCATCAGGTCATACTGATGTAACGTATATACATCCAAAGCAGAGAGTCTTTTATGTCCACTCAAGACCAGATAAAGGGAGCGCACAGAGCCGGGCTGATTGAGCGGCGACGCGGCGCCTCTCTTTGACACTTCACACGGTTGATGACAATCTATCAAAAAAACAGAATATTGGAAGGCAAGCGCTATGAACGAAGCAGCCCCGGAATTCCATCTCAGCGGGATCGTTATTGATTGCAAAGACGCCAGGACATTGGGTTCTTTCTACCGGCGTCTTCTCGGCTGGACCATGATCAGTGATGATCATGGTTGGTTCGAGCTGCAGTCACCGGATGGTCTCCTGCTAAACTTTCAGACAACTGATGCGTACGAACCACCCGCATGGCCTTCCCAAGCGGGTAAACAAGGACAAATGCAGCATCTTGATTTTTACGTCAAAGACCTCGATGCGGCGGTGTCCTACGCAAAACAGCTCGGGGCAAGAGCCGCGAATCAGCAGTTCTATGAGTCAAATGGCTGTATAGCGATGATCGATCCGGAAGGTCATCCGTTCTGCGTCATACGAAAAAAAGCATCATAGCGGTTAATGGTTAGGCTAATACTGATGTAAAACGCAAATGCATCCAAAGCAGAGAGTTGTTTTGAAAGGGAAGCGCAGCAGAGCCGCGCTGACTGAGCAGAGGCACAGCGCCGAGGCAAAAAAACCGACGAGACGATGCATTTGCGTTTGGTATCAAAATAAGGCATATCAAAATAAGGTAAACTCTTGGATTGCATTGAGCCGTCCGGTCTTGTATTATGTCAGCATTGGTCATGGATGCGAGGTATACCGCGGCCTGCGGACTGAGGTTCTGCACCGGGTCTGAGAGGGTACGCGATAAAGAACACGGCGGGCGCGAGGAAATTTTCTCTGTTCAACGCCGCGATCGCATCTGATCCGGGAAATTTGATCTGAAGAAAGGCAGCAAATTACTCATGAAGTATAAGCGACAAAGCCTGACTCTGCTGGTCCTCATAGCGCTCACGCTTCCGCTCATGGCGGATTGCCGTCCGGCGCAGGCATCCGCCGGTATCCTGCGGGAGATGAACACGCCCAAAACCATCATCGCTGTGGAAACCGGTACGATCGCGGAGAATGATATCAAGCTCTTGCTGCCTCAGGCGAGTTATATCTATATCAACACACCGTCGGACGGATATATTACCGTCCAAACAGGCAAGGCCGACGCGTTTGCCGGCGATCGCGCCATCTTCGACTGCGCGATCCGCGAGGGGCTTACGGGTCTCAAGGCTCTCGACGAAACCATCGGCGAGAACGGCAAGGTTGCCGTGGGC
>CAZPBJ010000257.1:0-1278 GCA_964584685.1 uncultured Christensenella sp.
GCGGCCCGAATCCATTTCAACTTTTCCGTTGCCCAAAACACCCTGCCAACTGTAACCAAAAGGTGCGACTTTTACCAGCCAATAACTCATACGCTATTGTTTTAACCCATACAATTCCAAATAATTATCGCTTTTGCCCAATGCCCGAAGGTTAGCCTTTTGTGCAGCTGAAAGTTTGGGATAACGCCTTACATACCAGTTTTCCACCTCCTGCACATCTTCGGCATTTAAACCGTATGCATCGTACACCAGTTTGTCTATTACTATTTGCTCGTGGCTGGCGTAGTCGTAGCGGGGATTGGATTTTTGGGTTTGGATAATTAAATCTAGTTTTTGAATTATTGTATTATTCTTATCGTAATTTAATTCTATTGGTAATTCCTTTAATTCATCAACTTCTGAAGCTATTGTGTGTCCACAGTAATTTTTCAAGAAGAACTTTAAAAGTTTCGTTGATAGAAAACCAAGCAAATATTTCGTATTATTTGATGTGTGATAATTTGGAAATATAGATGAACCATTTGAGTCAAAAACCGAACAGGAGTTTAATCTATACGATGGAGAATAAACACCTCGTGCACTATAGGTAATACCATTTATAAACCAATATTCTGGATTCCTTAAATTTGCTTTAGCGGAACTATATCTGGACCGTTCATATAAACTTTTTACTGAACCATTAGACCAATTAATAAAATAGTCTGTTTCTACAAAATAATTAGGAATAAAACCACTTTCAGCATCTGATTCACCTCCCTTATCAAACGGAATTATATACTTTCCCTTAAAATAAAATCCTTTCATATCAGACTTATTTATTGCAAAACCTTCTTTTACCAATATAGTCCTAATTTTATCATCTTTACATATTTGAGATAATTCGTCAGGTGTTACAATAAAATTAGAGAATTCATTTATGTCAGAGTAATTACCACGTGCTGTTAAGTTTTGAAATAAATACTTTTCATTTTTACCAGTGTCCATCCCACGTTTAATTTCCGTAATTGACTCAAGTTTTACAATTGATACGGTTTTATTGTTAATAGGATGAGAGAAACTTTGAACTTGTTTACCTTCTATTGTTTTATATTCCTTTTTCAAATCTTTCCCACTATCGTTCATTAGTCCAAACAGCTTGGGGCTTGCCACAAAAAAAGGCAGATTGCTATTGGTTTTTATCAGTGCTTGTGGGTAATAATAAATGGCGTATTCTTCATTAGAAATATTGGCTTTTACACTGTCAAAATCAACTCCTTTTGTTTGGTTTAGTACTTCTAC
>CAZPBJ010000257.1:1288-1545 GCA_964584685.1 uncultured Christensenella sp.
ATTCCTTTTGAGTATTGCGTTCGGCAACCATAATTACCGTATTCACCGTTGCCCTGAATGTATCGGGATGTACACGCAGCATTTTATGCACATAATTTTGCATCAGGTGCATGCGCAGTTTCAGGTGGCTTTTAATGGTCATAAAGGTATCGCTCACAATATACGCCAGTACGCCACTGTGTTTTAAAGGTGTGGTTTGGTTATGAGCATTCAGGAAACGGGCAATAAAAGCACCATAAGGGTCTTTGCTCTCAATA
>CAZPBJ010000258.1:0-1534 GCA_964584685.1 uncultured Christensenella sp.
AGTAGGGTTGGACTGCTGAGAGATCTGTTCCCAATTGCTGCGCCCCCAGGACAGAGATGGCGGAAATGAAAAGGAATGTGCCAAATTCACTAAGACCGTGCATGGGTCCAGACTGGCGGATTTTCTTGATAGTGGCAATTGATATCCCGAAGAGAATCTGGATCACACCCAGAAGTAGGGCTAAATTGAATATTTGGTCGTTGTTCTGCACCAATATCTTCTCACCGAGGGATGGTATTGCCTTGAGATCGTAACCCAGCATGGATCCCATTACCCAACCCATAATGATGGATGATATACCGAAGAACATTACCAGGGTCATCATCGCCTTGGTGGCTGGATCTTTGATCTTTGCCCGCAATACGATGGTGAGGAGGATTAGAACAACACCATAAGCGATATCCGCATTACAGAAACCAAAGAAAAGCATAAAGAAGGGTGCCATGAACGGGGTGAGGTCAAAATCGTTGTACTTTGGCAGCATATACATCTTGGTGATGGGTTCAAAGAGACGATTAAACCAGTTGTTTTTCAGGCTGATGGGGGGATCATCCTCTGCTTTGGCATCTTCCGAGAAATGGATAAGTTGCTGTTCTTTGATGAACTGAATCAGCTTGGCTTCTTTACTTACAGGAATCCAACCTCCGATCACTTTCAAATGATTATCGGCTTCATTGATGCCTTGTAGGCTTGCATCCTCGTAGGCATATTCCCCTGTGAGACGTTGGATTTCTTTTTGAAAAACCTCTGAGGCAACGTTTACGATTCCGCTGAAGTAATCCTCGATGGCTTGAATTCTATTGCCAAGCTCATCCAGTTCTTTTTCCAGTTCGAAGAGCGTGCTGTGGTGAAACGAAAAGCGATCTGCCTCCAAGGCAGGTGCTTCACCCTGGTGCAAAAGGACAAAGTACAGGATTCCGCTGCGTTCCGCGATTTCACGAATCACGTAGTCTTTTTTCCAGTCCGGATTGAAGTGGTTTTTCAGGCAGTGATAGAACTGAACTCCTACACCATTGTTTCTGAGATTCCTTACCAGTTCGTATTCAAAGTGTCCCCAAGGTTCGATATCTTTGATCTGTTTACGCAGAGCTTCTTGTTTACGCAGAATGTTGTCTTTTTCTTCGCGAGCTTTGTTGATCTGGTTCAATAGTGCTTTTGTGGGCAAGCTGGTGATCTGCTTTGCATCTTTGGCTTCGATTTTTTGCAAGAACTTAAGAGCTTGGCTATACTCATCCAGAAGCTCTCTGTTTTGAATCAAAGCAGGGGATTTTTCATCCGTAGAACGGATGATATGGACCATACCCAATTCCTGAAGTTTTGAGAGGAAATCAGGATACTCCAGATGATACAACACAAAGGTGTATTTCTTCATTTTTTCGATCATGCGAGTTCCTCCAGACGGTCTTTGAGGATCTTCTGAGCGGCTTTGCTGAGGTTCTCTTCGTCTTCCAGGAAGCGTTTGATCCTGAGAATCGCTTCTTCAAAGGCAGGTATCTGCACTTTTTCGTAGAGATTCACCTTCTGGGTGGTTTTC
>CAZPBJ010000259.1:0-1526 GCA_964584685.1 uncultured Christensenella sp.
ATGGTGTTCCGCTTCATGATTCGACCGGCGAACGTTATGTTGGCTTGGTTTGGATAAATGAAACAGTCAAAAATGCTCCTTCTGACTCTTTAGTTCTACTGAATTTATTGATTGTTCAAGAAGGACTCAGCTGGGTTAAAAACGTTCAAGATATGGAAGAATATTCCGACACTTTCTACGCCGCTCAACGCCAAGCAGAAAAATTTAAAATGTGTTTATTCTCTCCCGATCCTGAACCAGGATTTAACACAGGGGATTATGAAACTACTTCTCTTCTTGATTTAAAGATTGAGGTGGAAAAGTCGATTCTCGATCCAGAATATGCCAACCCCTTCCACAATCAAAAAGTGAGAGTTACTGGCACTGTAGCAGGATTCTCCAATGGCACTATGTACCTCGTTGATTACTATTCTGAAGAGAATGGTGGTCGATTCGAAGGTGGAGAATGGGCCGGAATTAACATTTTCTGCGGTATGGGAGCCGTCTCATCCAAATACACGACTGTTAATACCTATTTGCAAATTTGTGCTCTCGCGATAAATAGTGAAACATTTGGTTTCCAATTAACTGGAGCTGAAGGTCACTTCCCTAATATTCCTTCTCTTCGTCAAGAAGATGATGCTCTCATCATTTATTCTGCCGAAGAAAACGTTAATACAGATTACAATTTGCATTATTTCGAATACACATCAAGCCAAATGAGCACAATCGCATCCGCCAACGGATTTGAATGCCTTTATAGCCCAGTTATCATCACCAATTCAGTGACTGTTAGTTCATTCTACATTAACGACAAAGGTGATGAGATTACGCTTCGATTCACTGGCTGCTCATTCAGCGTTTACATCACTAATACTAGCTGGTGCAAATTCGATCCATCTAAACCATCTGAAATTTGGAACACCGAGGAAGAATACTTGGGCAAATCATTCATGATTAGCGGAATTTACACCTATCATCGTACCACTAGTGGAAATCTCACTTTCCAAATCACCCCTAATTTGCTTTCAAGCATCACCTGGGTAGCATAATAGGAGGCATCAATATGTATTGTTACCACTGCGGTAAAAAAATTAATGAAAAAAAGATAGAAGCCAAAAAATCTACTCTTAGCAAATACACCGATGTTCAAATAGACGAAGAAACAGAAATCTCTTATATTTGTCCACGATGCGGTCACGAGATCACCAAAGGCATGAGCCAAGAAAGTATTAAATCACTCTCTAGGGCCAGCCACGCCGAACTCCAACGCGGCCGCAATGATTTTGCTAGAGGAATGGCCAATAACATTTTGGGTCTCATTCTACTTATCACTTCTATTATCTTTCTACTCTTATCAAAAAAAGCGGACAATCAGTTTCAAATTACAATGAATGTCCCCGAGTTCTGGGTTTTCGTCGGACTCGCTATTGCTTCGGTTATCCTTTTAGGATTAGGCGTCACTTTTGCCGGAATCGGTTTGTCCAAAAAACTGATGTATGAAGCGCTCCTAAAAGATATAAAAAACGGGACTTTTGTACAATAAG
>CAZPBJ010000260.1:0-693 GCA_964584685.1 uncultured Christensenella sp.
CCTGGGCTTGGCGGCAGGACATTTCACCTTACAAAACACCCCGCGACACAAGCCGTCAGGCGCATTGTTGCGGGGGGGGCAAGGGCCTCGTTTGTTACACAAAGGAGATCAATGAAAAACTCAGTTTTTGCAGTTTGCGTGGGTATCGTCGGCGGAGTGACGGGGTGTCTGATGTCTCAACGTCTTTCCGCAGCGCCAGTGCCTGTTTCCATGCCGGATGATCTCCATGGCACCATGCCGCCAGCGAAATATATAACGGACTGGTATGCCCCCCCGACCGATTGGTTTCCCAAGCGCGAAATCAGCGATTACAACCTAAATACGCGTGTTCCCGACCTCTTTTGGCTCAAATACGACGGTGCTTACACCCTTGCCCTGCGCATCAGGCCCATCGCAAAAACGATGCTGGAACGCCAAATCGAAGCCAAGCTAATCGCCAATCCCAACGCCTCCACGAACTATAATCCGACCGCCGAAAAGGACGAAAACAACCGCACCATCGGGGTTTTCGACCTCGATGTCCCCGCTGATGATTTCATCGAAGTCTCCTTTAAAGCCAAGAGCACGGCCCTGCGCAATGCAGGACACAACCTGGTGCTGAAAGTGGACGATCTGGCCACTCTTCTCACTTCCAGGGATGTCGATAAATCGACCCGCTGTGCCGATGGCTTTACCGCATACAAGGTCGCCATC
>CAZPBJ010000260.1:703-1522 GCA_964584685.1 uncultured Christensenella sp.
CGGTGCACGCCTGCGATCCGTCGTGTTCACGGTCGCCCCCGCCACCTCGCCCGACTTCGAGCAGGAATGGGTGATCTGCGATTTCCTCTTCCGCCGTGCCGCGCCCAAACCGCGCTTCACGGACATACCGCGGCGCCAATGGATTCGCACCGCCGACTTCACCAACAACCCCGCCGCCCTCACCACCTCCAACGCCATCACGGACGTCTATGCCTACATCGCTGCCGCCCCCGCCGATGTCAAGAGCATCCCGCTCCCGCTACAATGGGCAAAACGCGATGCCCAGGCCGCCCTCTTCGACGCCCCCGAAAAATACACCCCCGAACGGGTCAAGGAAACCATCGACGGCAAAACCTATGAAGGGCTCCGCATCACCCTCACCATGGGCGATGGCTGCTACCTCGATTTTCCGTTCAATTTCGACGCTACCGTCTATAACACCATCTCGTTCCTCGCCAAGATCGATCTTCCCAAAGATCTCAGGCAAGTCCGCAACATTGACAGCAGGCTCAAGCTCCACCCCGCCGGCCTCGCCTTGCTGGGCGATGACTATCCGCGCCACTACGGTACCGACAGAGCTAAGATGAACATGCACTACGACAACTTTTCCTTCGGGTTGCGCAGTGAAAAGCGCGACTGCGACGAATGGACTCGGTACGGCGTCTGCCAGGGCGCCGTCGCCCAGCACTGGCAGCGCGGTTCCTCCGCCGCCCCCGACGGATGGAAAGCCGTGGTCTTCGACGCGTTGAATGATACCTACATCGGCAACAAGTCCACCTACTACGCCGATGTTTCTCACTGGTGTTTCTTCTACGACAC
>CAZPBJ010000261.1:0-1517 GCA_964584685.1 uncultured Christensenella sp.
AATATTTTGAAGTGTTTATTCTCGAATCGCGTCGGGCTGAATTGCTGCACTGGCTTTCATTGCTGCCAGCGCCATTGTTTTTTTTGTGGAATCCATTTGGAGTAGGGTGTGTCATGATCGTTTACGCGATCATCGTTAATATGCCTTGTATAATCGCTCAACGATATAACCGGCCGAGGTTCACTCAGGGACGGAGGTAACGTGCACCCGCGACCTGCACGTTACCTCCGTCCCTGAGTGAAACGATTTGTCGTGTCACAGCCGCGAGATGGGATACTGTAATTGTGCATAATGACAAATAAATGTAGTCAATATAAGCTTAAGCAACAACAAATGCAGATAAATTGCGGATAAAGCAGTGATAATGATAGTAATATCAGGCTAAAAAATAAAATTGTAAAAAAACTGTTGACATTTAGCACAAAAGGTTATAAAATTTCAAATAGAGCGAAACGTTTCGCGCTGTGACCTGAGTTTTGATGTTGATGCAAAGGAAGATTTTATGCCTACGATCAAGGACGTATCTAAGCTTACAGGACTATCATATGCCACGATTTCCAAATACCTTAACGGCGGGAACGTGATACCCGAAAACAGGCAGAAGATCGAAGCCGCGATAAAGCAACTCGATTTTACGGTTAACGCTTTTGCAAGAGGGCTCAAGACCAATAAATCCAACGCGGTAGCTATAATCATACCTGATATCGGTAACGTCTTAGTAGCAAATACGATACCGGTCATCGTTGACGAATTGCGCAAAAGCGGATATGCATCGATCATTTTTGACTCCAGATCTGAGCACATCAGAGAGAGTGAACTGGTCAGGTTTTCTCTGGCGAAGCATGTTGACGGCATAATAAACATGCCGGTCGGAGTAGATGGTTCACATCTGGCGCTGGCTTTTGAGAAGAAAATACCTATCGTTCTGCTTGACCGCATAGTTGCTGATTGCGTAGGAAGAGTCGATGCCGTGATAGTAGATAACACGAAGGCGGCACAGGATACGACCGGATATCTTATAGACAAAGGACATACGTGTATTGGAGTCATTGCCGGACCAAGAGAAGTTATGACGGCGATGGAGCGTCTTTCGGGTTATATCTCAACGATCAAAAGCAGAGGGATCTCTGTAAGAAACGATCTGATCGAACATACTGATTATACGATAGAAAGCGGATACAGGGCATGTAAGCGTCTTTTTTTTAATGATACGGCGACCACCGAGATCTACACCACGAATTATGACACGACGGTCGGAGCGATGATGGCAATCAATGAACTGGGCATATCTGTCCCGGACGAAATATCGGTCTTTGGATTCGATGATATGCCCTTTGCACAGGTAATAGTTCCTCACCTGAGTGTTATAGCCCAGCCTCTTACTGAGATAGGTAAGACTGCAGCGAAAATGCTTTTGGACAGAATGAACGACACAGCAAAGGAACAGCCGGAGATCAAGGTTCTTAAAACCAGGATGATGCTCCGTGATTCGGTTTTTGACAGTTCATAAAATTAAC
>CAZPBJ010000262.1:0-1510 GCA_964584685.1 uncultured Christensenella sp.
AAGCTGAACCTTGATTGCGTCGTATGATTCTGCGCAAAGAGTGATGCCGCTCACCAGATCGCCCTTCTTGACTAAGCCCTCAGGAACTTGAAGAGATTCCGCGACCAAGGCGTTTAATGCGTTACGGATGCCGGACTCGGATGACGTAGGAGCGATTTTTGATGCAATAGCACGAAAGATTGTATTCCAAGAAAGGTTAACATTTGATGTATGTCTTGAACGAATCCTTCGTTCTCTCCTCGGCCAACGATTCCCTTGGACCTCCTCGTCATAACAAATTAAGAAAGTGGCGTGTGCGGCATAGAGGTCTTCGCCGTCAGCCAAATTCTCTCCACTGATTGGTGAATCGCCTTCGTATTCCCGAACTTTGGCTTCCAATTCCCGAACTTTTTTTGTCAACAATAGAACTTCATCCGCCGTCGATGGGTTTGCTGCCTCAGAAGCAGGAATCCACCCTGTTCGGGGTTTGTGTTTTATGAGTTGTGTAAGGCTTCTACTGACGACCGCACCTAACTCATGTTGATTGTGCCATTCCTTGCAGAGGTTCTCCCTCAGGAGGGCAATGAACTGATCCAGCTTTTCGCGCGATCCGATATCAAGCTCAACACTTTTTGCAGGGAGCTCGCCCGGCGAGGCGTGGATAAATGCGATCGTCGGAACGCCTCGTTCAACAGCATATTCATATTCCCTTTGAGTAAAACTGATGCCAGTCTCAGTCTGCGAACCGTATTTCCCAGCAACGATGACGACGTAATAGTCAGATTGGTCGATGAGTCCCGATATGTACGTCCATGCATCCTCGCTGGCGGCTGGAAAATATTCCATGCCACATGGAATGCAATCCAATTCCAGCAATGCCTTGATGACCTCCAAACGCTCGTTCCCCAAATCTTTGAATGTCGAGCTAACGAAGACTTGATAGCGCTTGTTCATTAAGGCTCCAGAATTCTTTGGATCGTTGTCGCGTCAAGGTTGAATGAATGACAAATCTCTGACTAGAAGTGTCATACCGTCTTCAGTTTGTCGGCCAGGTGGAGCTTGAGGTTCCATTTCTTCGCGGTGTCGAGGGCGCGTTCCAGGCAGATGAAGAAGCGGTCGCGGTGGGCGTCGAAGTAGTCGACGGTCTCGGGCGCGATCGCCAGGTCGAGGCAGAGGAACGCCTCCCGGTGGCGGTCGCGCACCAGCACGACGTCGTTCTTCGTGAAGGCGGGCTCCGGCGTAAGGGCGTAGTCGAGCAGAAACCCCTGCTTGAGCAGCACTTCGTCCCGGACGCGCTCCTTCTCGAGCTGGATCTGGAATCCTTGCTCCTTCTCCGCCATGTACCGCTGGAGCAACGCCGCGTTACCCGCCTCGTCCCGCTCCGGATCGGGCGTGAAGTCCACCCGGGGAAACGCCGACTTCGCCAGGGCGTAGACCTTGAAGCCCAGGGACTCGGCCAGGGCCCGGCGCTCGTCGCCCGGCAGCAGATCCTCGACCTCCTTCCGGCGTTTCTGGATTACGCGGCGCGTCC
>CAZPBJ010000263.1:0-1508 GCA_964584685.1 uncultured Christensenella sp.
ACGACCTGAACGAAAGAAGTTCATGACTGTGCGAACGCTTAAGTCTTATGGAATCCGCAACCTGATCGATATCATCATCAGACAACTCCGAGAGTGGCTTATGGATTAGGCCGAAGTTTATTGTATGATTTACGCTGGCAGCTTTCGCTGTCGGTTTTCTTTTCAGGAACAGCATAAGTGTAATGACATCGGCATTATCAAACCACTTTCCGTCACCGCTAGCGACAATGCTCTCGACGCTGTAATAATAGTTAAGCGCACGAAAGAACTTCTGTCCCGCCAAGGTGCCAAGCCATGAGTTGGACGTAATAACGGCAACGCTTGCGTTATCAGCAAGTTGTCTGTGCAAGTGAAGAAGCAAGGCTTGATAAAGGTCGGATCGCCCGGATAGGACAATGCCAATATCGGCGAGGACTCGCTTAAGCGTCGCCTCAATGTAATCGCTCTCCTCACGGCCTTCCTGGTCGAAGGCGACAAAGGGCAGATTGGACACAAGGCTACCCCACTTAGGAAGGCGGATCTCCCGCTTCTCTCCATTTCGCGGGTCAGTAATCGGTACTACTTGGTTTTCATGCAAACTAAATGCGTTCGCCCTGAACAACAGACTGGGCAAATTGATAGCAGTTGCCCTCGTCATAGCGATGTTTGATACCTGAAGCGGAAATGAGTATTTGTCGGAAGCGTAGGTGGTGGCGTAGGCGCGGTCTGCGCCGAGAACATACTTAGCGTCAAGGATTTCTTTTACAATGGTGCCTGTGCCACAACAGGGGTCTATCGCTGGGGCAGTTAAGTCAGTGATTCCAGCATTTACGAGGATTTTCGCAAGCTTTTGCGGTGTAGTAAAAACACCAGAGACGTTGCGTTTGAACTGATTGACACTACTCTCTAGCACCGATTGTAATGTTGTGTGTGGGATGTCAGCTAAGCCATTCTCTGCAAGAAATGCGTTGTAATCAGTCAAGTCAGACCACGTTGCGGTGGGGAGAACGTCACCGTAGGGAATAGCCTCAAATATGTTGAAAAAGTCGCACCGGGCGGTTATCTCTTTAAACACCCGCAATGCGACTGCAGGCGGCATGTTCTCGTCGATGCTCTCCACAACCTCTGCTGGGCTGTGGTTGCGCTTAATCATGTGAGCAAATGTGAATTTGTTAATCCAGTTCAAAAGGACGGTCTGTGCGTAGGCGGTGTATCGGTTATTCTGGTCGAACTTGTACTCCCGCTCTACACCGCACCACCATTGCGATATATGCGCCGTGATGGTTGTGTTCCGAATACCAGACGCTTGCAGGTGTTCCGCAACAATCCCTTTGTTTCGTTTAAGGATTTCGGTAAAGATGGTGTCGGCGACGATTTCTCCGATTCCAGCTGGGCGCAACTCGCCCGATGCAAAAAAGGTGTTCAGTTCGCCGAGGATATCAGTAATCAACGACTCCCAATCCGTCTTATACATCATGACGTCGGCGCGAGTCCGGATATGACGCGTCTCATCCCATTCTCGTGTTTTC
>CAZPBJ010000264.1:0-1504 GCA_964584685.1 uncultured Christensenella sp.
GCCTGGTGGCTGTGGGCCAGACTTGCAGGCTGGAACGGATCCCCTCCTGCCATCCCCGTTTCTTCTATTTCAGTAAGTGGCGCCGGAGGTTCTACAGTCATTTCGGTTAACAAGGGGTCACTTCAGCTCAGTGCCCAGGTAATGCCTTCAAATGCTACAAACAAATCAGTAACCTGGTCAATAATAAATGGCACAGGTCAGGCCACGGTGAGCGGAACCGGACTTGTTACAGCTGTTGCAGGCGGCACTGTAACTGTTAGAGCAACAGCAGCTGACGGATCGGGAGTTTATGGTTCCCTGGCCCTTACAATACTTAATCAGATCATTTCTGTAACCGGAATAAGCATTTCCGCCGAAGGAGGTTCACCTGCCATCGACACTGATAACGGAACGCTTCAACTGGTTGCAACCATCATCCCGTCGAATGCCACCTTTAAATCCATAGTATGGTCGCTTGCTGGCGGTACAGGCAGGGCGACCATCAGCCCCACCGGCCTGGTAATGGCTGTCTCCAACGGGAATGTCTTTGCAGTTGCTTCATCAACAGACGGATCGGCCGTAAGCAGCATATTTGAAATAACCATAGCAAACCAAAAGGTACCTGTTTCGGATATTTTAATCACTCCAGCGGAAGGAACTGCAGTCATTTCCTCTGATAAGGCAACACTACAGCTCAAAACGGAAATCCTTCCCGAACATGCAACTGACAAGACAATAGAATGGTCTATTGAAAACCATAGCGGAAAGGCTGTTGTAAATGCTTCCGGACTGGTGACCGGCATTGAGGACGGGGCGGTTACAGTCATTGCATCGGCAACAGATGGTTCAGGCGTAAGCAGTTCACTCGAGATAAAAATAAATAAAAATAAACCCCTGGTTGCAGTTGTGCAGGACGGCCTGCTCCGTGTCCCTCTCGAAGGGGATTACACCGGGTACAGATTAAGCCTTATAGATATCCGCGGAAGGCTGATAAAAGAACTGTTCGTGAATGGCAACCTTTGTGAGTTCAACGTTTCAGATCTGCCTTCAGGTATATATATAGTATCCCTTGTGCGGTCGGGTATTGTAAACGTAACTAAGATACTCATTCCCTGATGATTCGCGAGTGACTTAATGTGAGGGCTTCATCTGATTCACAAAAGATTTCCACACAATTTTCCTGACAGAAGTAATTAATGCAATAATAATGCGTTATAGTCCATATTTTTTTGATTTCTGAAGGCCTGCAGACAGGGTAAAAGCGGCAGGAAAATTTTGGCATAATAATTGAATAATCGCATTCTTAATATAAAAAAAGCTTTAGTCTCAACCGTGAAGAATTATCTGGAGAAAAATATGAAAAACAAAGTTGAAAAAATCACTGCAAAAAGATACCCCGGGGACAAAATTCAGAAATATAAAACTGAATTTAATGGGCTCATTATGTGTGACATGCAATTTTACTTCCAGGCTCCTTGCAATGATGTGTTGAAAACTGATTTTTACTGTTAATATTATTTTTTTA
>CAZPBJ010000265.1:0-631 GCA_964584685.1 uncultured Christensenella sp.
CAGGAGGCCGTGGAGAGGGTGCCGTTGGATACCGTCACCTCCACTGACTTCACATCGCAGGTGGTGATCAGTTTCACGCAGCAACCGGGAGTTCCATCGGCTCCGGAAGCCCTTTCCACCCGCACGCTGTCGCAACAGGTGGCCTGTTTACCCACCGTCAGACATACCGGCGCGGCCGCGATGGGCGTCAGCGCCACCGTGGTGGGCGTGCCGTTCAGCAGAAACCCGGCAGAGGCAATCGCCGCATTACAGACGGTTTGCCCGGTGGAGGCCGTCGTGGGGATTCCCACATCGAAATCCTCCCGCAGATATTTGGAGGGGGCCAAAGAGAAACTGGATCCGTAATCCATCCTGATGTTCTTGTCGGGTGTGGACCCCCAGGTGGTGGTGTTACAGCCAAAGGCTATCACATAAGGGGGCAGGCAGATGTTCTGCCCGGCAGCCCATTGCAGCACCGGCGTTGGGGCCGGGCCCGCCGGCTGCAGCGTGGTGGTATGGTTCCCGACGTAAGTAACATCGAATTGGCTGCCACGGGCCGTTCCCCTGCTAAAAATCATCCAGTCATTGGTGCCATCATCACGCCCCAGCAGATCGATCAGTCGCACGTTGGTGACTCCCACATTCGAGAGAT
>CAZPBJ010000265.1:641-1502 GCA_964584685.1 uncultured Christensenella sp.
GTAGTTGAGGCGGAAACGGGCGTTACTGCCCGGAGCAGCGGTCCCCGTGGCCGCAAAGGTCGTTCCATTGTCAGTGCTGATCAGCTTTGTGGCTTCCTGCCCGAAACTGGCTACCACCAACACATTCACCGTATTGGAGGTAAGGGAAGACGTGAGGTTCCCTCCCGCGATGGTATAATTGTTGGGGGTGACCCCCGGCAAGGCAAAACTGTCAACGACCGCATCAAATTCTATGTAGTAATAGGGGATTCCGTAAGTCCCGTAATAACCGCAGGACGCCGTATAAAAGAGCTGACAGTTGGAGGCGATGGGAGGCAGGCTCCACGTCAGGGTGTTCCCCGAATGGGAGGGGGATACCCCTGTCCAGGCTGTCGCGCCCGATGGAGGATTTCCTCCGCTCGAACAACCCGGATTAAAGGAGGAGGAGGTATAATAGCTTTCATTGCCCACATAGGTGAAGTTGGAATGAAGTACATCCTGTAGGGTCGTCCCGGAAAGGGTGGCACTGCCGATATTCTGGACCCGCAGCCGGAAACGGACCACATCCCCAGGTTCATAACTCGTCTGGGGCGAGCAGATATCCTTCAGCAGACAGGGTAGGGGAGCCCCGGCATCGACGGTGAACTGGACACACGCCGGGTTCAGCGTCAGGGGATTCGACAACGGCACAAAGGTGGCGCAGTTGTTAATGATGGTTCCCGTGGGATTGGCATTCACGGTGAAATAGACATACATGTAGAGACATGATCCCACGGGGAGCGATCCCGTCATCTGTAGCTGCAACTGACTCACCGGGGTGGTGAGCGTTCCCGTGGAGTATCCCGAAGTGGTAACTCCCGTGACAAAGGGTGTGCTGTTGAT